>MWDI01000050.1 GCA_002070475.1 Firmicutes bacterium ADurb.Bin146 | reverse complement strand
TATAACTGCAAGAGATGGTGACCGATGGGGGTAATCAAATCTCTGAAACTTTTTAAAATGGACAGCGGCGTGGGGTAACGCGTGAAAATTCGCGGTTTCAAACAGGGTAATAGACCCATCAACGAAAAGAGGTGAGTGAATGGCCAAAGATGGAACAAATCGTGGCGGTGCCCGTATAGGCTCTGGTCAAAAAAAGAAACCACTTGCTGATAAAATTGCACAGGGTAATCCAGGTAAGAGAAAGCTAGAAATTATCGACTTCCAAAATACCGCTGATTTAAAGGGGCAGGAAATGCCAAAGCCAAGGGCCATGCTCTCAGCGGTGCAAAAGGACGGGAAAACCCTAGTAGCCAGCGAGATTTATGAAATTACTTGGAAATGGCTTGAGGAGCGAGGCTGTGCCCATTTGGTGCTCCCACAGCTTCTAGAACGATATGCCATGAGTGCGGCCAGATGGATACAGTGTGAGGAGGCGGTAACTGAGTTTGGCTTTCTTGCCAAGCATCCAACTACCGGCAATGCTATTCAAAGTCCTTATGTAGCTATGAGTCAGAACTTTATGAGTCAGACAAACAGATTGTGGATGGAGATTTATCAAATCGTTAAAGAGAATTGTGCTACAGAGTATTCTGGTTTAAACCCACAGGACGATGTGATGGAGCGACTGCTATCTGCCCGCAGAGGAAAATAAAGATGAGGAGATATATAATGAGTAAAAGATATTTAACAGCTGAAAGTGTATGTGCTGGACATCCTGATAAACTATGCGACATCATAGCAGATAGCATTTTAGAAGCATGTTTACGTAAAGACAAAGCATCACGTGTCGCTTGTGAGGTAATGGCAACCAAAGGGAAAATTATCGTGGCGGGCGAAATCTCCTGCAGCGAGAAAATAGACATCCGATACATTGTTAGGAATGTCCTTAAAGAGATTGGATACAACCCTCTTAAATTCTTGATTTATGTATTTGTACACAAACAAAGTGTAGATATTGCAACTGGCGTGGATACTGCACTGGAAGTAAGAAATGGAATAAATGAACAGTATGGTTCGATAGGTGCTGGAGACCAAGGAACTGTGTATGGCTATGCTACAAAGGAAACGGGAGAAATGCTTCCCCTACCCCTTGTACTATCTCACAGGATTGTAAAGAGACTGGATGATTGCCGAAAAGGGAAACTGATAAAAGGTATACACCCAGATGGTAAAGCACAGGTGACGGTGGAATATGAAGGGGACACTCCAGTGCGAATAAAGACTATTGTGATATCGGTACAGCATGATAAGAATAAAACACAGGAAGAACTTAAGACAGATATCCTTAACAATGTCCTATGGCAGTGCTTTGAGGACTTCCCATTTGATGATGAAACAGAAATTCTCATTAACCCCTCTGGTAGATTTGTCGAAGGTGGTCCCGCTGCCGATACAGGCTTAACTGGTAGAAAAATTATGGTTGATACCTATGGAGGACTTGCATCCCATGGAGGTGGCGCACTTAGTGGTAAAGACCCCACCAAAGTTGACCGAAGCGGTGCCTATATGGCTCGGTACATTGCAAAGCATATCGTCTGGTGTGGTTATGCAAAGAGATGTGAAGTTAGTATATCCTATGCCATTGGTAAGGCAAATCCTGTAGCCTTTTCTGTAAATACCCTTGGCACAGGTATTGTTTCTGACGAAATATTAACTCTTGCTGCACAGGAGATTTTCAATTTAAGACCTGCGGCAATCATAGAGAAGTTGCGTCTAAGGAATGTGATTTACTCTGATACAGCTGTTTATGGTCACTTTAATAGTTGTCTATTCCCGTGGGAGGATGTAAATAAGTACAGTGAATTTAGAAAGGCGGTGGAAAAGTATGTTGATAGAGAAGATAAAAACTAAACAACTCATCCCCGCTGAATATAACCCAAGGAAGGATTTAAAACCGGGTGATCCGGAATATGAGAAACTTAAACGCTCCCTTGAGGAGTTTGGATATGTAGAACCCGTAATATGGAATAAGACCACAGGCAGAGTCATCGGAGGTCATCAGCGTTTGAAAATCCTGCTGAGTATGGGCATGGATGAGATAGAATGCGTAGTTGTTGAAATGGATGAGCAAAAGGAGAAGGCGCTGAACATTGCACTAAATAAAATAAGTGGTGATTGGGATAAAGACAAATTAGCACTTCTCATCACGGACTTAAATGCTTCAGACTTTGATGTGTCTTTGACAGGTTTTGACCCAGGAGAGTTGGACGATCTTTTCAAGGATTCCCTTAAGGATAATATAAAAGAAGATGATTTCGATGTAGACAGCGAGCTGAAAAAGCCCGCTGTTTCGCATTTAGGGGATATTTGGCTACTTGGACAGCATCGATTAGTCTGCGGAGACAGTACAAAGAAAGACACCTTTAATGTCTTGATGGATGGGAAAACTGCTAATTTGGTAGTTACGGACCCTCCATATAATGTTAACTATGAAGGCACTGCTGGAAAAATCAAAAATGACAATATGGCTAACGAAGCGTTCTACGATTTCCTGCTTGCAGCATTTCAGAACACCGAAGCAGCGATGGCAAAGGACGCTTCTATTTATGTATTCCATGCGGATACCGAAGGACTCAATTTTAGAAGAGCATTCTCCGATGCAGGATTTTATCTTTCCGGTACTTGTATTTGGAAAAAGCAGTCCCTTGTTCTCGGTCGCTCCCCTTATCAGTGGCAGCATGAACCTATTCTCTTTGGGTGGAAAAAGAAAGGCAAGCATAACTGGTATTCCGATAGAAAGCAGACCACCATCTGGGAATTTGAGAAACCGAAGAAAAACAGTGATCATCCTACGATGAAGCCAGTTGCACTTGTGGCCTACCCTATTTTGAATTCAAGCCTTTCTAATTGTATCGTGCTTGATCCTTTTGGAGGTTCAGGAAGTACACTGATTGCTTGTGAGCAGACAGATAGAATCTGCTACACCATTGAACTGGATGAAAAGTACTGTGATGTCATTGTGAAAAGGTATATTGAGCAAGTTGGAAACTCAGACGGTGTGTTTCTTTTAAGAGATGGTTCGAAAATAAGATATTGTGACCTGCCAGACGTTGCTACCGCCGATTAATGGAACAGTATTTTCTACAGAAAGATGCTCTAAATGACTTGATATTAACAGCCTTTAGAGTGATATATGTATGTACCGAAAATAGAAAGGCGGTATAAAAAATGCAGATAAACTATAATGTCACAGGAGCAAAAAGAAAAGAGTTAGTCAACGCAATCAGCCAAAAACTGAATGCTCCTGCAAGATATCTTGGAGCGCCTACATTTGCATATGAAGTGGCAGACTACAACATTGACAAAAACGGGGTAGTCAGAGGACCAGATAATTCTGAACTGGTTAATGATCTATTAGGCCTTTATGACTTCAATGCGGTTACAGCAGAATATGACACACCACTTCCAGAAGCAGCGCCTGTTCCTGAAAATATTCAAGTTCCCAATGAAGCGGCTCTTGGGGGTATGGAAAGTCCAAATAGTGATTACGAAGAACCTCCCGTATACAGCGAATCAAATGAAACCGAAGAAGCTATTAGTTTGATTATTCAAATGCCGAGGGAGGGTTTTAGCGAAACTGCACTTGGTAACCTAAAAGGATTGGTAGAAAGCAAAGAAACCCTTATAAAGAAAGCACTTGATACTGACTCTATTCCCATTAT
>MWDI01000049.1 GCA_002070475.1 Firmicutes bacterium ADurb.Bin146 | reverse complement strand
TCAATGAGCTCAACTAACGTCAGAAACCTTGTTTCCAATGGACAGGCAGGATCCTGCTACTATTGGGATACATGGTTAATCGCATGGGAACAAGCTGTTAAGAAAATTACACCTACTGCTTATATGGTAGGTATTGGAGCTATTTCTAAAAATATCACAACCAAGATAAACCAATGGGGCAAGGACATCGGAGCACCACTAGTTTTAATGGCTAATACAGCACAACCTAAAGAAGTAATTAACTGGTTCATAACACTTCTGTACGGAACACCTGAGAGTTTCTTCACATTTAAGTATGGAATTCCACAGCCTGACAAAAATGGCAAAGAAGGATTTTATCTTGATGGAAAGACTGTTTATCTTCTGTATCAGCAGTTAAATACTGAAACTGACACAGTTACAGCAGGAGGAACACCTGGTGTTACAAACGGACATCCTGATTATGCTCTTGATGTAGGTTCATTCGGATATGTTTCTGCATATAACTCTGGTAAAGCTTCATGGGATGCTGACCAAGTTAATATCTCAGCTACAAATCTGAAAAGAAGATATGATGTACTTAATGAGTACAATGATGGAAGACTTTATCTTCTTGCAGAAAGCATGAAAGAACCTGATAACATCGAATTCACTTCAATAAAAGGTGAATGGGGTTCAGCTGGTCTTAAATATATTTCTGATTGCATGGTAGAAGGAATAGCACCAGCAGAAGCTCTTAAAGCTTATTTATCAGTTGTAATGGCATTCAATCCACAATTAACACTAGACACAATGAATGCTAAATTAGGAAAGACTACAGAACAGAACTACGCTGCTATCTGGTCAACAATGAACTAAATTACAAACTAGACAAAAATAAAAGATCCGGTACACCCGGGTCTTTTTATTTTACCCAAAATAATTTATTTTCATCAATAATACTATTTATTTATTATAAAATAAGACATATATTGACAAAAAAAAATGTATAAAGGGTATTGCATCTTAAAAAAAGAAAGAATATAATGTTGTTGTCTAGTCAGAAATTTATATTTTCAAGGAGGAGGAAAATTTATGAAAAAAGCTAAGGTATTAAGTTTGGTATTATGTTTAGTCCTTGTATGCTCTTTAGTATTCACAGCTTGTGACAACAAGCCAACTGAAACAGCTACAGAACAGCCTACAGAGACAGCAACAGAAACAGCAACAGAAACCCAGACTGAAGAACCAAAAGAAGTAGAGAAGCCAGCTAGAATAGACATGACAACATTGTACTATTTTGGCGATGCTACAGACAATGCTGCACAAAAGTTCGCATTCAAAAACTATGTATCTAGAACATATGGTATTGAATTTTATCTCAATACACCTGCAAGAGATACATACATCGAAACAATCAACCTTCAGGCAGTATCCGGAGACTTGACAGGTCTTGTATATCTGTTCACCGGATATGAAATGATTGCTTGGGCACAGGAAGGAATTATTCTTGCACTCGATGAATTTCTTAAAGATAACGAGACATGGATAAATGTAGTTCCTGAAGAATGGAAAGAGCTTTACACATGGGATGGCCAGGTTTGGGGTATTCCTAAAGGTGCTGATGGCACACCATCATACTTCATTAGAACTATGAGAGGTGACTGGCTTGAAGCAGTCGGAATGTCAAAACCAGAAACAATTGACACATTCTATGAAGTTGTAAAAGCTTTCACCTATAACGATCCTGACAAGAACGGCCAGAATGATACTTGGGGATTCTGCTCAAGAAACGTTTGGTTAATGCAGGATATGTTCCAAGCTCACGATGCACGTCTTAACCACGTTGCAGACGTTCTTCCAATATGGAATCCTAACAAGGATATCTGGGAAGATTCAGTTATCAAACCTGAAATGGCAGAAGCAGTTACATTCTTACGTAAATGCTATTCAGAAGGACTTGTTCATCCTGAATTATTCTCAATGAGCTCAACTAACGTCAGAAACCTTGTTTCCAATGGACAGGCAGGATCCTGCTACTATTGGGATACATGGCTAATTTCATGGGAAAATGCTGTTAAGAAAAACGTTACTAATGCTTACATGGTAGGTATTGGAGCAATTTCAAAAACAATTACAACAAAGATTAACCAATACGGAAAAGACATGGGAGCTCCAAATGTATTGATGGCTAATACAGCTCAACCTAAAGAAGTTATCAACTGGTATGTAACTTTGATGTGGGGATCTCCAGAGACATTCTTCACCTTTAAGTATGGTATTCCACAAGCTGATAAAAACGGCAAAGAAGGATATTATCTTGATGGAAAGACTGTTTACCTTCTGTATTATCAGTTAAATACTGAAACAGATACAGTTGTTGGCGGAGCTACACCTGGATTAACAAACGGACATCCTGACTATGCTCTTGATGTAGGCTCATTCGGATATGTATCAGCATACAATTCCGGAAAACCTTCATGGGATGCTGATCAAGTTAATATTTCATCAGCAAATCTTAGAAGAAGATATGACATACTTAATGAGTATAATGATGGTAGACTTTATCTTCTTGCAGAGAGCATGAAAGAGCCTGACAACATTGAATTCACATCTGTTAAAGGCGAATGGGCAACAGCTGGTCTTAAATATGTTTCTGACTGCATGGTCGAAGGCATAGCACCAGCAGAAGCTTTGAAAGCATATTTAACAGTTGTAATGGCATTCAATCCACAGTTAACACTGGATACAATGAATGCTAAATTAGGAAAGACCTCAGAACAGAACTACGCTGCTATCTGGTCAACAATGAACTAAGATAAGAAACTAGACAAAAATAAAAAAGATCCGGGAGACCGGGTCTTTTTTTTAATAACTACATTATTTATAAATAATTATTATTATATATAATGTAATATAGAATTTAGAGTATTATATATTGATATAAAAATTGTAATAAAGGAGTTGCAATTATAAAATTAATGTTATATTATTTACATGTCAAGTAAAAATATTTAATTATTTTAAAAGGAGGAAGATTATGAAGAAATTTAAAGTATTGAGTTTAGTTTTATGCTTAATCCTTGTATGCTCTTTAGTGTTTACAGCTTGTGACAACAAGTCAACTGAAACAGCAACAGAAACAGCAACAGAGACAGCAACAGAAACAGCTACAGAAACTGAAACTCAGACTGAAGAACCAAAAGAGGTCGAAAAACCAAAAAGAATGGATATGACAGTATTGTATTTCTACGCTTCTTTTACACCTGCTAAAGTAATCTAATAAGCAAAAACGCCCATAAACAATAGGGTTTCGAATATATTTTTTTATCTAATTATTGAAATTTACTATAGCGTAATACGAAGTAATATGGTATAATATAGCTATATGCTTTCGAAACGAGGATTAGAAATGTATTTGAAGAAGTCTAAATATAAGAACGGCAGGACCTTTTTGTCGATAAATGAGAGTTATAGGGATCCAGTATCCAAAACGAATAAGAACAGGTCCGTTATGAAGATAGGATATCTTGATGACCTTGCAGGCAAGTATGATGACCCTGTAGCGCATTTTAAGGCTCTTGCAGTAAAGATGACCGAAGAAAACGAATCCCAGAACATTATGACCTTGAAAATAGATACTGCTACGCATATGGATAAAAATGAGGACAACGTCAAGAACCTCGGCTACATCATTCTTAGCAAGATATACCATGAGCTGGAAATCGATAAGTACCTGCTCAGCAGGCAGCGCTCGGCTAAATTCAGATATAACACGAACAGCATCATGCAGCTGCTTGTGTTTGCAAGGATCATTTATCCCGGCTCCAAACTTTTCGCGTTCAATTGCAAGGAGGCTTTTTTCGAGCGTTTCGATTTCAAGCTTGAAGAAGTTTATCGGAGCCTCTCTTTCTTCAGCGAGCATAAGGAAGCCCTGCAGTTATGGATGCATGAGCGCGTCCTGAAAAAATACAGCAGGGATACCAGCCTAGTGTATTACGAC
>MWDI01000048.1 GCA_002070475.1 Firmicutes bacterium ADurb.Bin146 | reverse complement strand
CACATATCCACAGATTTTTGTGCATATTCCTGTGCTTTTTCGTATTCCCCCACAGCATAGAAGAATTCCGCCCTGTGATGATGTAAATACATCGAAAAATTCCCTGAGTCCTTAAGGTTGTTGAGCATTTCCTCAGAGGAACCGATATATGCAGCTGCTTTCTTGAAGTCCTCCATTTCTATGCCGGCAATTATAAGGTTTATATTGAGCAATGCTTCCATCATCGTATTCTGGGATATACGAACAGTTTCCATTGCTCTGTTGTAGTATTCAATGGCCTGGCCGTATTGATCCTCAATCCTGTTAAGCTCCGCAAGGTTGTTATAGCTTTTTTCTATCCCACTTAAATCGTTTAGCTTCTGGCTCACATTTAAACACTTTTCGTAGTATTCCCTGGCTTTAGGAATGTCATTATAGTAATCAGTATAAATATTACCTATAGAATTAAGAACATTGGGTATGTATCTATATTCAGAAAGCTTTTCGAGCATATCCATACCCTTCATAAGCATTGCAAGACCTTCTTTATATCTATTCCTGCTGCATATTATTTTACCGTAAGTCACCATCGCCCTTGCGTAAAAGCACCCATGCTTCTCTATATCGATAGTTCTCATTAAATTTTCCAGTATTCTAATATATGAATTATACTTATGTTTGTTCAGCATTATGTCATTAAGGCTGATAATCAGTTCATACAATCCCTCTGTATATGGAATACTCTTCAGAAGCCTCTTTGCCTTAACTGCATATGCAATTGCTCCCCTTTTGTCATCTGTTCTGTATGAAAGTGAGAACCTCTTGATATATATATCTATCAGCATTATTAAATTATTGGCCTTGCCTGCCAGACTTTCCGCCTCATTGTAAAAACGCATTGATTTGCCGTATTCTCCCATATGCTCGTACAATTTGCCAAGCTTGCTGCACACAATCATCTTTTCGTTGCTCACATCTTCGGCCGTAAACATATTATAAGATTGCAAAAGAAATTGAATAGCCTGACTTGTCAGATTGCTGGATATCATCTTTTCGGCAGAATTCATAAGGTATTCAATAGCCTCTTTATATCTCATTGCCTTTGTCATATGGAAAATAAGCTCATCCCTGTTTTCCCTGTTTTCCTTGTTGAATTTGTCCTCAAGTATATATGAAGCAGTCAAATGAGATTTTAGCTTTGCCTCCTGCGGGATTCTTTCATAAATAGATTTTTTCAGATTAATAGAGCTAAAGTCGAAGGATATTCCCCAGTCATCCACTTTTTTTGATAATATGTTGATGGAATCCAGATAGGAAAGCTGTGCTTCAAGTTTATCCATGCCTATACCAAGCATTTTCCTTAGTGTATCGGAGGATACGGCAGTATTGAATATTGAAACCATCCTTACGATCTCTTTTTGCGTAGGGCTCAGCTTACTAATTTTGTTCAGGATCATATCGCTTATGTTAAAGGACAGGTTAAAGCTGCTCAGGTCAATTTTACTTAAAACCCACTCCCCGTTATCATCTATATATATATGATTGTTCATGAAAAGGAAGTATATTATTTCATATATAAGCTTCGGGTTACCTTCAGTTTCTTTATATATCCTGGCGGCAAAATCAAGAAACGGCTTATCCATTCCAAGCAAAAGCCTTAGATATTCTTCTGTTTCTTTTATGTTAAGGTTGCCAAGCTCAATGCTTTCTATATAGCCTATTTCCCTCAGCGAATCGTAAAACTCCTTTAGCCTGGCATTTTCTTCTATGCTCTGTGTTCCTATTCCAAAAAGAAAAAATACTTTGCCTTTGCCCTCACTTCTCATAATATAATTCATAACAGAAAGGGAGTCCTCATCAATATAGTCAAACCCACCTACAGCCATAATGAAAGGACGCTTGGAGGATGCCTCCAGAATAAAATTGCCCAGCCTGTACGTAAGTCTTACTTTATCTTCCTGCCTTATCACGCTGCTGGATATCGGGTCGGAGGATATGTTTGTTATCTCAGGAATAATATAGGATATATCTGCTATATATCTGTCGATAATCTCCTTTTCGGTATTCCTCATTATCTCTTTGATAGCCATTACTATATAATGAAAGCTATATGATTCTTCCTCCTTCAGGGTGCTGAATACTACTGAAAAACCTTCCTGTTCCAGTCTATAATCCGCCGCTTTTATAAAAACCGACTTGCCTGTTCCTATTAGACCTTTTATTACTATAGCCTTCGGTTGGAATCTGTTCCCATAAAGGTATTCTTTTGCAGATTCCAAAACCCTTACAAGATGATGCTCTCTTGATACGAGTCTTGTATTGTACCGGGGGAGCCTTTGATAATACTTTTTATCTATAATATTAAAATTTCTGTTCAGCTTTTTGTTAATGTCTCCTACTATTTTCCCCACTGATTCATATCTGTCGCCGGGCTTCAGAGCGGTACATCTTTTGATTATTTCAGTTATCTGTACTATTCTATTGTCTTTCGTGATTCCAAACCTCTTAAGGTCATCTTTGAAGTTAGACCCTTCAATATTGATTTTGCTGAAAATGTAAAACATTAAAGCACCAACAACGTATATATCCGAGGCTTTCGTATAATCCCCAAATTGAAAAACCTCCGGAGACATAAAGCAATTGCTTTCTCTGTCAAACATCACAGAACGCTCGGTACCTTGAATATAGGGCAGTCTTGAAACCTTTAATGAAGCCTTCTCCTCACCATGCACAATAAAAAGTTCATTAACCTTTACACTGCAAAGCAAAAAGCCTTTCGTATGCAGATACTTCACTAAGGAGCATAATTGCACAACAATATCCAATAATATGTCAAAATCCTGATTTTTGACATAATCAAAAATACTTACTCCATTAAAATGTTCATAAGTATAATAATATTTATCTGCAACTACCGGCTTGGTATCTATTTCCAATACCCTATTGAAAAAATAGAAATCTATAAGGTTAGGATGGTTCAAATTCCTATATTCAGACATATTAAACTTCATATAATTGATAAATTTCTGCGTTTCCTTCTGGTGGTTTATTATCCTAAGACTTTTGAGCATATGACCTCTTCGGGTATCTTCGACAACTACCGTACTCCCGTAATCATCCTCATTGCTGATATCTATAACCTTGTATTTGGCATTTATAAGACGCATTTCCCATTCCCCCAGGCAGAGCAAACCCGCATGAACTATAGATAGTCACAATACTAATGTTAAATATGAGAAGAAAAATATGTATATAATATTCTATCATAATCAAATGATAAATAACAGCACGTATGAATCGTTTGTCATACATGCCGTTATTTGACTTTTGTCTGCTATTCTGTTCTCAATGCTGCAGACATAATATCGGACAGGGTCTTGACATAATTATAGGTACCTGCGTCAAACTCCTTATTCTTTATGGATACG
>MWDI01000047.1 GCA_002070475.1 Firmicutes bacterium ADurb.Bin146 | reverse complement strand
TACTTATCAAATTTCTGATATCATTATTTGATATTATAATACTTTTATAACAAATAATATGTATTTTATTTTTTTTGGAGAAATCCATATCGACATCAATGTGGATACTGTTCTGGTTTCCTGTAAGTATATCTATACTCAACCGCATTCTATCAACACCTTTTATGCAACCATTCTATTAAGTCCAAAATAGTAAAAAGCGTTCTTTGCTAACTTCTTCAATCTTGCTCGTATAACCTCTCATAATTTACATGTGAATTAAACTATTATCATACATCCGCTCTCAGAAAATATGTAATTCTGAGATTGGTCATTCCATATGGCACCAGTGTCAGTTCTGTCGATTCTGTGACCTCTGCCTTATCACCGAAAGGATCGAATGTTCTTTGAGCGTAAGGAGCATTTAGAAGCGGAGCTTTATACCCGCTGACATGCAGCTTTATAAATGGCTCGTCCCATGGATATCCGTCAGTATTACACAATTCAACTTTTACATCCTTAACACTAATATCCTCTTTCACTGCAACACTCCATGGGAATTTATCGCGTCTCATACCCAATCGTTCATGTGCATCAATACATTCCACTTTTGGATAAACCGGTTCCACATTGAACCATGGCCATTCGGAAGCAAGCGGTGTTTCAGTATTCGGATAAAACTTATTCCACGATGCTTCGATTTTCAGTGAAAACAACAGCGCGCCATAACGAAATGCAAGAGGCCGTTTATTTGCACAGTCGCTGTCATTAACAGAAATTACTTCGACTTCCGTATGGAATGAAAGCTGAATTATACCTGCTCCATTAATCCGGATATAACCATTATCATTCTTCTCAGCCTCTATTGTCTTGCCATTAACCAAAACCGTATATCCTTTTGCCCATTGCGGAATTTTACAAAATAGGCTACTTGAACCGGTGGATTTAACCTCAAGTGTTATGTCATTTCGGAATGGATACATTGTTTTTTCTTCTATGTCCCATCCTTTGTATTTAATACTGCATGGACCATATGCGCATATATACAGATTATCCTTGTTATCAGTCATTGCTATTCCTCGGATAAATTCCGGTACTACAGCAACAGAGTTAACAGGGCAGCAGGAAACCGGAAAGCAAGGAGAATATACCTGCATATTATGGTATGTGTTTGAGGAATTCTGTGTTGCAAAAATCTGATTAGGAGCTGTCAGATATGCAATAGCACGTTCATCTTTCTTCTTAGCGCCCTGCACTGCGTTATATACCAGCTCTTCCATATAATCACCATACATGCTTTTACCTGTAATTGCATTCATGAATATATACGTGATATTGAAAAAAGTGAAACTGCAAAACTCCGACTCCTGTACAGGACCTATCGGACCGACATACTCTGTTACAGAAACTGGAGCGCCCGTTAACTGAACACCCTTTTCCCTCATCTTTTCAATCCCAATCTCAGATGAATGTAAAAGTTTTTCATCATCGGTTGCAGTATATAGGATTGCGGGAAGACGTACAGCCTGACCGTAAGCTGCGGTATGGTTGCAGTTATAGTGTAGCTTCGGGTCCAGAAAATCCTTGTATGAATTACGGAATATAGTATGTTCAACTAAATATTCGGTATAATCCTTTGCAAACTGTAAAAGCCGCTCATCTTTTGTTTTGTGATAGCAGGTAATCATTGGTTCAATAATCAGTTCTCCAGCATAACAGGTCTTTTTGTCCCCTGCCCAGTTTTCGGTAAACCACAGCATGCAGCGGTAAACTGCATTGAATACATCTTCTCTACCGGTAGCCTGGTAATAAAACAACAAAGCTCTCATTCCGCATGCAGTACCCCATGCATTGTAATCATCATGAATTAATGCTTCTGGTTCGAAATAAGTTCCGAGATACCCGTCTTCACGCTGATTCTTTATAAACCCATTGACCCAGTTTTCCGCCATTGCTTTTAGTTCGTCATCATCCAGTGTAAAAGCAAGCTGGATAAGTCCGGCATAATAGTTACCTGAAATCTCAGCACCCCAGCCTGACTGGTCGCCTTCTCCCCATTGTTTTACATAGGTTTTATGTATAAAAGGATTCGCAATCATGCCTGGTTCAATTTCAGGAAGATGTCCTCCCATCCCATTCTTGCTGCGTTCAAGTTGCGCTTTCAGAAAACCCTGTGCTCTGATTGATCCAAGCGGCAGTGTTTCGCATTTGCTGAAATTCCGAATCATGACATTATCCTTTCTAAACTTTACTATGAGTGTGTTATTTGCTATACATACAATTATACTATATTCATTATTCATTCCTAATAAAAGAAAACCCCTTTTATCCTAATAGGCAAAAGAAGTTTTATTATGGTAGAGGCAAGGGGGCTCGAACCCATGACCTCGCGCATGTGAAGCGCGCACTCTAACCAGCTGAGCTATGCCTCCAAATAAACTTGCAAGTATATATTATCACTTATGACTTGTCAGTCAAGACAACAAATTTACTTAATACTGAATCTCCAAAGAAAATCCTTTGCTTCCTCAGCATAATCTATATTGATTCTTTTCGCTATTGATATTTCTTCTTCTTTTACAGCAATACCTTCCTCAATATATATATCATCTGACAAAAGGTCTTTTCTGTCGTATTCTTTTGTTATACCTAAAGCTTTGCACACTCTTCCAGGTCCCGATGCTCCTTCAATACCTCTTATCAGCACTGCACAAGGTTCACCTTCCTTCTCTGTAACTATATTCATGCAGTAATGCATGCCGTAAATCATGTATATATAGAGGTGGCCTCCGGGCATAAACATGGTTTCTGTTCTCTTAGTCCTTTTATAGCCGTATGCATGACACGCTTTATCAATCGGGCCTATGTATGCTTCAGTTTCAATTATAACTGCTTTTTTACCATTGATAACCAAAAACTTACCCAATAGATTTTTTGCTACTTCAAGTGTTGGCATTAAGTAAAAACTTCTGTCAAGTTTACTCATTTGCTTGCTTCCTTTTGGTTTTAAAGAATCCGCTTAACTGTCTAGAGCAATCCTCTTCCATTATGCCACCATTCACATTTACTTTATGGTTAAAAGGTGTATCAAAAACATTTAATACAGATCCTGCACAACCAGCTTTTTTGTCATATGCTCCAAAATACAGATTTTTTATTCTTGCCTGTATAATCGCACCTGCACACATTATACAAGGCTCACAGGTAACATAAATATCACATTCGTCCAGAAACTGTGTATTAAAAAAAGAGCATGCTTCTCTTATTGCTAAGATTTCCGCATGCGAGGTTGAATCCTTATCGCAAAACCTTCTATTATGAGCTTTTGCGATTATTTTTCCGTCTTTAACGATAATCGCACCGACTGGTACGTCATCATGATCCAAAGCTTTGGATGCTTCATCCAATGCTTTGGTCATCATTTCTTTAAGCATTAGACATTGAGTCTCTTTATACCTGCAACACATGCAGGACAAAGATTTGTTCCCTTGAAGACTATAAGGTTATCAGTCTCGCCGCATAATTTACAGCGTGTATTGTACTTCTTAACGCATATAGCGGAACCTTCAAGAAACATCTCGACATCATCTTTGATGTCCATTTCACATTTCTTCCTGTACTTCTTAGGTAAGACAATTCTTCCCAATGGGTCGAGCCGTCTTACAACAGTAGTATATATAGTTTTTTTAACCATGGATGTAGCCTCCTATAAAACTGGTGCACTCAAGAGGACTCGAACCTCCGGCCTGCGGTTTAGGAAACCGACGCTCTATCCTGCTGAGCTATGAGTGCCCGTAAAACATATTGTACATAAACTATCATCTAATGTCAAAACTAAAAAAGCTATTTATAGTTTTTTTTTGTTGAAACACTATACAGTATGAATACCCTTCATTTTGGCTATTGATTTAAATATTAAATTTAAGTAATATATATGAACATGGAGAGGTATCGAAGAGGTCATAACGGGGCTGACTCGAAATCAGTTTGCCGGAAACGGCACGCGGGTTCGAATCCCGCCCTCTCCGCCAAATAAATATACACGAAAGTCATGGATTTCATAACTCTCGCTTTTTACTTAATCAGATTTTGTTGTTTGTGATACTGGGGTTTGCATGAGCGATGCACTCAGATATATCTCTTTAGTTCTTTATAAGGGTATTTCCGAATTTGACATTTCGTCTTTTTTCAACGTTTTTCTCGTGTAAAAATTTACTGTTTCTAATCTCATTTACGTAATTACTTATATTTCAGCTTTGGATCAATATATTATTGATTATATTACAACCAATATCACGCATAACTTCATTTTAGCGTGATATTGTGGTACACTTTCTATATCATAAAATTCCTTATTCAATCAGGAGGATCTATGTATTCGCCATTTGATATCGCAGATAACTATATTTCAGTAGGTAAAAAAAAAGTAAGGATGCCTGTCATGAAAATGCTGGTTTTAAGTATATTTGCAGGGATGTTCATCGCCTTTGCAAGCATGGGTGCTACAGCAGCTGCTTCAACGATTGAAAACGCATCGGTCGCCAAACTTATAAGCGCATGCATATTTCCTTCGGGCCTTGCCATGGCACTTATTGCTGGAAGTGAGCTTTTCACAGGTAACTGCCTGCTTATAATCCCGCTTCTTCAGAAAGAAATAAGAATTACTGAAGTGATAAGAAATTTATGCTTCGTATATATTGGTAATTTCATAGGTTCAATGTTAATTGCCACTCTTGCAGTTTACGGTCATGCTTTTTCACTGTTTGTAAACGATTTTACATCGGCAACAGTCGCAATCGCTGAGGCGAAGATATCCATGTCTTTCACTGATGCTCTCATACGCGGCACATTATGCAATATACTTGTGTGCATTTCGGTATGGATGGCTTATTCATCAAAAACTACCGGCGGAAAGATAGCGGCATTGTTCTTCCCTGTGATGCTTTTTGTCCTCCTTGGATTTGAGCACAGCGTGGCAAATATGTACTATATCCCTGCAGGGATTATGTGTTCGTATGAATACGGCATTACCACAGGCAGTCTTGACTGGGGCTCGTTTTTTACCTGCAATCTGATCCCGGTCACAATAGGGAATATTATAGGCGGAGCTGTTATAGGGTTCGGTTATTGGTTTGTGTACTTGAACATTTCAAAGAAAATAAGCAAGTGATTTTCGTTTTTTTTATAAAGTTATTTTCCCTTTTCGGCTTCCCTTCTTGCGATATCGTTTGTATTTATCGATTTGCGGAATACGACGAATCTTTGAAACAGGAATTCAGTAATAAAATTAGTAACCATTGTTATGATAAGTACAAGATAATTGTTCCAGCCTACACTTGGTCCGGTCAGTTCGTTTGTCCACCATGTGCTTACCGGAGTAAACATCGCATAATAAGCAAGGACCAGAGCCATTGCTTTTGGTACATTTTCAGCAGATTTGAATGTGAATCTTCTGTTAAGGGTGAAATTCCATACAACGCTCAATATAAGGGCTAAAAGATAACTCAGCCATTCGCTGAAGCGGAATAACTGAAAAAATAGCGCATCGCTTCCAAACTGTATCATCCCGGCTGATATAGAGAACAGTGTGAATTTAATGAACTGAATGAATTTTTCTTTTGGTGTCTGTTGTACATTTTGCTTTTCCATAATGCACGAACCTTTCATGTAAACTGAATTTCCGGATCACATATAAGTGATTTTAATGCTTTGCGGTTGATTAAGCAACTGATCATTCCATATATTTTGTATAATCACCCTGAAACTTCTGTAACGGTCATTCTTAAGGTTTTTGTTAATGCATTCATGAAGGACATCATGAAAATGCTTTCCTTAGGTTCTTTGAGAGTGACTCTGACAGCATCCTTAACAAGAGCTTCAATACCGTCGCTCAGGTATTTATCAAGATTGATTGTGCTTTTTGCCATATTTCAACACTCTTTCTAACGGTAAATCATTATACTGATGATAGTAGAAAAGAATATAAAAATATACTGTATTATAATATGCAGTCACTGATGCCTTAAGTCATTATATTCCATTATCATATTTAATAAACTCACCAAATTCATCTACAGGCATATGTAATGCCTAATAGAAACCCTTAAATAATAGAAGATATGGTTGTATTAATGAATGTTATACCTATAAATTTGTCCCACATTGTTGTGTAAGTTACAGCCATAAATATGTGCTCCTGGAAAGGAGTTTTCACAAGAATGCCACGAAAGGAATTGTATAACAGCTAAATAATGAACCAATATTTCATTGATCTCTACATTGATAAGTGTATAAAAATTAATGCATCATTGAGATATCAGGTCTTGAATGAATAATCATAGGGTGCTGAAATTTGAAAAGAGTGTTCGAATCCCGCCCACTCCGCTAATTAAGGCCAGTCAACTTTCATGTTTTCTGGTTTATTATTGTCCAGATATATGCCTTTATGACTGACATATATATATTATCAAAACTAAATAGGATAAAAACTACTTCTTTCTTAATACTTACTAAATTGCATTAAAAGTTGTCACACACTAAGTTTGATTATATAATTAACAAAAGATATATAGAGGTAACCATGAAACATATAACTCATAAAGCGGATTTTTGCGTGATAGGCGGAGGCCTTGCAGGTATTTGCGCAAGTATCAGTGCTGCAAGACATGGAATGAGCGTTATTTTAATGCATGACAGGCCCGTTCTTGGAGGCAATGCATCCTCAGAGATAAGAATGCATATATGTGGAGCAGACAGGGCTGATGGCAAAGGATTGAGAGAGAGCGGGATACTAGAAGAAATCGAACTGGAAAATATATATCACAATCCACAAAATAATTACAGTATGTGGGATATGGTCCTGTTTTCAAAAGTAAAGGAACATAAGAATATAACCTGCTTATTAAACTGTTCATGTAACGATGCGATCACTGAAAATAACAGGATTGTTAAAGTGAAGGGTTGGCAGGGTACTTCAGAAACATATCATGAAGTATATGCTGATATTTTTGCTGACTGTTCAGGAGACAGTATACTTGCTGACCTAGTTAAAGCTGAGTATATGATAGGAAGAGAATCATCAAATCAGTTCAATGAGTCTATTGAACCTGCGATTGCAGATTTGAAAACAATGGGATTAAGCTGCCTTATACAGGTTAAGAAACACGACAAAAAAATTAAATACATCCCTTCAGAATATGTAAAAAAGTATGAAAACATGTTTGAATTTACAAAATTGATTCCTTACAGGGGAAGAGGAAGCATAGAAGCATGTACTAATTTTTGGTGGTTAGAGCTAGGAGGGGTTCAGGATTCAATACATGATACTGACAAGATAAGAGATGATCTTGTAGGCTTGGCAGCCGCAGTATGGAATTTTATAAAAAACAAAGCAGACTACAAAGCTGACAACTACTCTTTAGAATGGATGGGATTTCTTCCAGGGAAAAGGGAAAGCAGAAGATATACCGGTCATTATATACTTACCCAAAATGACATTCAGAATAATGTCCATTTTGATGATGCAATAGGTTATGGTGGATGGAGCATGGATGACCATAATCCTGAAGGTTTCCTATATGAAGGAAAACCTACTATTTATCATCCTGCCCCACAGCCATATGAGATACCTTACAGATGCCTTTACAGTAGAAATATAGAGAACCTTATGTTTGCAGGAAGAAATATAAGCGCATCCCATGCTGCAATGTCCTCCACCCGAGTTATGGGAACATGCGCCATTCTTGGCCAGGCGGTTGGAACTGCATGCTCTATTGCTATAAAAAACAACACTTCTCCAAGAGGGGTTTATGAAAAACACATGAAACAGTTGCAGGATACTCTTATGGAGGATGACTGCTTTATTCCTCCTTTTTCAAAGAATATTTCAGTAAAAACACGTAAAGGAAAATATCTTGGTGAAGGAATAGGGTTTGAAAATCTTTATAACGGAAAAGAACGAAATCTTGTCGGTGAAACTAATCAATGGAATGGTTCAGTTCTTGCAATTGAATGGCCTAAAACTGTTCATATAGATAAACTGAGGATTGTACTGGACAGCGAACTGGAAAGAACTGAAAAGAATATGCCTTTTTACTATGATATAGATATGTATGACAGGAAGATGCCAAACAGATTATTAAAGCATTGCACTATATCAGTCAAAAAAAATGACACATGGACAGCTATCCATCAGATAAAGGATAATCATCAAAGACTTATGTATCTTGACATTTCTGACGATATAGAGGGTATAAAGATAGAGAACATAATAACATGGGGTGGTATTGAAGTCTGCAACATATTCTCTTTTGAAGCTTATTAATGGGTTTGTGAAAATTTACAGATAGATAACAGGTAATAATATGAAATTAAGAAAATTTAAATCAAAAAAAGAGGAAGAAAAGGCTGAAACACTGATAGAGAAAATCGATTGTGGAGAATTATGGATTTTTAAGGGAGCTTCTGGCAGTGAAGACTTTGCTGGATTTATAGACAAACTTTACTATGAAAAAAATGATAAGTATGGTACTTTCTGTTCTTGCATTTTCAACGATTGTCTAAGGATAATAGTAGCATTTAATGAAGATATGCCTTTTGATTTGGCAGACGAAGTAACCCAGCTGATAGTTAAAGCAAGGAATACATATAATTCCTTTACACACATTTGGTATAAACCGGAAAACTTCAATTTAGAGAACTTGCTGTTTAATAATCTTCCATGGCAGGCAATAGGGCACAAGACATATGAACTTAAATATACAAAAAACAATCAGTATGCAGAATACGCAATACCTTCAAATATCGAAATATTGAAGTATGAATCTAATTATCTTGATCAAGCTGTTATAATGCTGGATAAGGCTTTAGCTCACACATTTTTAAATCCAGATGACCGGATTTATGAAAAAAATAAAAATCTTATACAAAAACGCATGCTAACTGAAGATTGTTTTATTATGCTTATGGATAGGAAATTAGTAGGCATGTACATTCTCAAAGATGCAGAAATTGATATTATGGCAATTGATGTAGCTTATCAAAATAAAGGACTTGGCAAACTGCTCTTATCACATGCAAGAAATTATGTTTTCAATATCAAGCAGAAAGAACCATACCTTTATTGCATAGCAACAAATATTAATGCTTTACAATTTTATCTTAAAGAAAAAATGACTATTACAGGATTTTCTGGGTATGCATGCCTTGATAAATTGCTATAAATCGGCTACCACTCACTGTATGCAGTTTTTTCTGTTTTGGGAATCTCTTTTTTTATTGTCTTAATCTTTATAAACACTATTGTTTTGGCTATAAGGACTAGAGCTATAACTATTCTCATGGCTAGAATCTCCTTCCATATGAAAAGAACAACCAAAACAGCATATACCGGTAACAATATCATTAACTTAGCTTTCAATGTCATACCTTTTTTTTCTTTAAAAGGTATGACATGTTTCTTATATAACTTGGAGTTTTGAAACCACTTATTTATCTTATCTGATGTCTTAACAAAGCAGAATGAGGATATTAATAAAAAAGGAACTGTTGGAAGTATAGGAACTATACATCCTATAGCAGCTAACACAAACGATAAAAATCCTAATATTGTGAACAATACCTTCTTCAAATGCACCTCATCAAATCATATGTTAATTATATAGAAAATGATGATGCTTATGAAGAATTTTTTATGTTGTTTTCTTATCTTCTATAACTTCATTCATCTTTTTCTGTAAATCACCATCAATTGAGCCTTTAACTCGAAAATCTCTAATTATGTAGTCCATTGTACGGTAATTCGTTCTAACTCCATGTGCATCAGCCCTATATTTAGCTGACCTGTCACGGGATATGCCTATTTTCATTCCTTCTTCGGCAGCATCAATATTAGCTCCTAAGAACATAAATTCCCAGCCTTGACTTTTCTTTGATTCAATAAGTTCTTTAATCATAGGATAAGAAAATTCCCTACTGGCATTTTCATATCCATCAGTGATTATTACTACAATTACTTTTTCCGCTCTTTGCTCTTCAGCAGTGTGAGTAAGTGCATTAGAAATTTTTGATATTGTTCTGCCTATAGCATCTAAAAGCGCAGTGCTGCCTCTTACGAAATATTCCTTATCACTAATAGTATTAATGCCTTTAATACTAATTCTGTCATGCAAAAGTTCATATTTATCATCAAACAATACTGTCGTGACGAATGCTTCGCCTTCAACAAGCTTCTGTTTTGTAAGTAAGCTATTAAAACCGCCAATCGTATCACTTTCCAATCCTGCCATTGAACCGCTTCTGTCTAAAATAAATACTAGCTCTGTTAAATCTTTTTTCATCATAAATCCTCCGTTTTTTATTTATAAACAGAGTATAGATGAAAAAAATACAAGATTGGTCGCTCCAAAAGCGACAATTAAAAATTTTTAAACACCTAATAAAGGCTGATCATATTCAAATAGGATTTCATTGATTTCAAATATATCGTACATCTCCATTTTTAGAAAATACATTATTATGATATCGAATTTGTTACTCATACTTAATGCATAACCAGCTTTGTGCAAAAGCTTTTTAGCTTCATCAAGTGAAAGCTCAAGCGCTATAGCAAAAGCTATCGCTGTCTGCTTTTTTGGTGTATATTCTCTATCATTTTTAATTTTAGAAAATAAACGCCTGTCAATGTTGGCTTTTTTATATATCTCAGCATGTGATTTGTTCTTTTCATTTATTAATCTGATCAGCATCTCAGAAAATGTTTCTTCAAGCTCATTCATAACAAAAGCGGATATTTGTGGTTTTATTACACCTGTATGTTTATTTTCTTTATTAGGCGGAATATATAGTTTATATTTATAATCATAATATTCTCTAGGGCTATATTTTCTACGAGGCGGAATAACAGATTTTTCATTAGTTACATAAGATTTATTGACATACACCTTATCACTGGAATTTCTGATTTGATTATCTGGCATATTCATAGATATGTATGAATCAATCTGATTTAATCTTGATGAGTCCAGAACATATTCATTTTTATTATAGAGCACGAGATAAACTGACATTTCTGTGGATTTCACAAAGCCTATAATTTCTTCCATAGCGACTTTTAATGCATCATTCTTAGGGTAGCCATATATACCTGACGAAATAAGAGGAAAAGCTATACTCTCTACTTGAAGTTTTTTTGCCAATTCCAAACTGTTAATGTATGCGCTACGAAGTAATTTTTCACTATTATCAGCATTATTTGCGTCATATACAGGTCCGCATGCATGGATTATATATTTAGCATTTAATCCATAAGCTTTTGTGTAAACTGCATTACCTGGCTCACAATAGCCTATATTCCTGCATTCATGCTCTAATCTTTTATCATTTGCTGCAGCAAAAATCGATCCGCATACTCCCCCTCCTCTTACCAAGTCAGTATTTGCAGCATTTACTATTGCATCAGCTTTAATTTTAGTAATATCGCCTAAAATGATTTGAAATGGCATTCATCCGGTTCCTTTCTTATATATGACTTTCTAAAAAACCATTATACATCATAATTCACTTCAGGTGATAAGAAGTGATGCCAAATATGGCAGTCTGACCATAAAAGCGACTGTATTGATTTAGACAGGTTAAAGTTATAGAATAGATATATCAAGGATTAACAGGCTTTTAAGATATATTATGTTCTATGAAAGGTGTTATCATATGAAAGCTGTAGTTATAGGGGCGGGACTAGCAGGTCTTACAATAGCAGCAGAACTTTCCATTAAAGGCTATTCAGTTATAGTATATGAACAGAATAGCTTTGTCGGTGGTATAATGAGCCATGCCAAGAAGAATGGATATGAGTGGGAACAAGGCCCTCTGATGCTTACCGGTTTCGAAGAAAATGGCATATGCAATAAAATTTTAAAGTACTTGCAAGTTGAATATGAATCAGTTTTATGTGACAGGGGTTCTGTCTTCAATGATTTTGAGTTATGGAAACCGGATATATATAAAGGACCTAGATGGCGGAAAAAAAGGCTTTTGGAAATCTTTCCTAATGAGAAACAAGGATTAAATAAATACTACCGCTTCTATGACAGAATGGTCACAATATATGATATACAGGAAGCACTTGAACAGAGGGATTACTTTTTTCTTAAGATACTTCTTTTGATTAATTTCTTATCTATAAAGAAATACTCAAAACTAAATGCATCCGAGCTTATGGACTCTTTTTTCAAGGATCCGAAACTGAAAACAGTATTTACTGCGATACTTGCGGATTTATGCATGAAGCCGTCAGAATTCACAGCTCTCGGTATCCCCTCTTTAAACATTGAACAGGCATTTGATAAAAGAATACCTCAAAAAAGAGGACTTTTTTTGAAAGACCAATGTTTCACATACATTATAGGGGGAACAGAAAAAATAACCGAGGGATTATCAAAAACAGTATTGAATCATGGAGGTAAAATACATACAAACCAGGAAGTAACTAAAGTGCTTATCAATTATGGCAGAGCTGTAGGTATTGAACTGAAAGATGGGACGAAAGAGGAAGCGGATATCATAATATCAAGCGGTGGAGCGAAGGAATTATTTAATAAACTTATAAAAAGAGAGCATTTGGATGAGGATTTTCTTAATATTATTGATGATATACTACCTATGGAAGCGGTATTTATGGTTCATTTAGGTCTTGATGTTAATCCATTGCAGTATCAGAAATCCTCCCTTTGCTACTATTATCTCACATATGACATTGACTATGCAGTCGAGCAGATGAGAAATGGTATTTATCATGAAGGTGATGGAGGATTTTTAATATATGTCCCGTCCGCTCATGGTAAGAATATGGCACCGGAAGGAAAACATGCCTTAACTATTTATACAGTCGCGCCTGATACTTTGAAAAATGGTGATTGGGAAAGTAAAAAAGATGAATATGCAGACAAACTTATATCTTTAGCTGAAAAGTATATACCAGGATTATCAAACCATATAACAGAAAAGTTAATTATGACTGCTCTCGATTACAGGAAGCTCACGCATCTTGACCGGGTCAGCTTCGGAGGGTTAGTTCCTCATATAAATAAAAAAAGAATTCCGCATGTGACACCAGTAAAGAATCTTTTCTTCATTGGTGCTCAAAGCGAATCAGGAGGAGGAGTATCTACTCAGATACGTTCTTCACATTTACTTGCAAAAAGAATTATTGAACAAAATAACAAATAATATGGAGGGTTTATGGGAAAAAGCAATCTGGTAATTAGCAAGTCAAATCCTTTAGGAGGAAAGATATGGTTTTCTTTCATTTTATTCGGTCTAGTCGGACAACTTACCTGGGCAGTTGAGAATTCCTATTTCTCAACATATATCCAACAGACTATTACTGCTGAAAGTTGGGCGACATCTTTGACAGTGATATTTTCCGCGATATTCGCAGCTACAGCAACAATATTAAGCGGAGCTTTAATGGATCGTTTGGGAAAAAGAAGACCTTTTGTTTGTTATGGTTATATATTATGGGGAATTATAACAATGGCTTTTGCCTTTTTCGGGAATGAAGCTTATACAAATGATGCAAAGACAATAACATTAATCGTTATCGCATTTGTGGCAATGGATTCAATTATGAGCTTTGTAGGAAGCATGGCCAATGATGCTGCTTTCAGTGCATGGGTAACCGATGTAACTGATATAACAAACAGAGCTTTTGTAGATACAATAGGTTCTATATTCCCTCTTATAGCAATGGTCATAATACTAGTAGGTTTTTCAGGTTTCGCAAATAGCGGACAGTGGACTCAGTTTTTCGCTATACTAGGAGCTATACCTGCAGTCAGCGGGATAATAGGCCTTTTTATTTTTCAGGACAGTCCGAATTTAAAACCTTCACGTGACAAGACATATATAAATCAGATTGCGTATGGCTTCAAATGGAAGAATGTAAAAGAAAACAAGATGATTTATATATGCTTTCTAGGAATGATGTTTTCCAGTATCGGAATGCAGATATGGATGCCATATATGATAAGCATAATAATTGACACCCTTCAGGTTGATTATGTTGTATCGGTTGTCACTGTAATCCTTGCATCAGCTGGAATATCTTTAGTGGCGGGTAAACTGATGGATAAGTACGGAAAAGATAAATTCTATTACCCTGTTGCATTGTTAGGCGCTGTTGGCGGTATAATTGCTTTTTTTACAAAATACACACAGAGACAGAGTACTACTACCACCTTACTGCTTATAATAGGCGGGACATTCATAATGGCAAGCTCATTAATGATGGCTGGTCTTTTCAATGCAACTGCAAGAGACTATATTCCTGAAGGCAGAGCTGGATGTTTTCAGGGTATTAAAATGATTTTGGTAATTATGATGCCTATGGTTTTGGCAAGTCTTATCGCTCCGATAATTATTAATACTGTAGCCCTTAAACCTACTGCAGAGTTTTTAATCACTCACCCTACTTATATAAACAGTTATCTGTATCCGCATGAACTATTCCTATGGGCAGGATTGATAACTCTTGTTGTAATGATACCAGCATTTTTTGTTAAAAAAGATGCTAAAAACATAAGAATAAGAAAGCTTGAAGAGCTTAATCGTGTAAAATAGCTATTTATTCTTGCATGAGTAAATCATATATTGAAATTTGGGTGTGCTTGGGAACAAGCACGCTTTTAATATTCTCTTCACTCACTTTTCTATCTTTTTCAAATTTTCCATTACAAGTTATGAAATATGAACATTTATCCATTGGGATTTTCATCCTTCTCATCATGTTATGAGTAATTTTGCAGTACCGCCTTGCTTCTATTATTTTTTTCGCATACACTAACCCTATTCCTGGTACCCTGATTAAAGTATTAAAATCTACTTTATTCACTTCTATAGGGAAAATATCCATATTTCTTAAAGCCCATGCTGCTTTCGGATCAATATCTTCATTCAAAAAAGGATTAGATTCAGGTGTCACATCATTAAAACAAAAACCATATAATTGGGTCAGCCTATCCGCCTGATACAGTCTTACCATCCTCCAATGAGGAACTCTTATTATTGGAAGCTGTTCTTCTTCATACCCTTTTGCCTGTTCTTTATATGTAAATGCAGTATAATATATCCGTTTTAAATTGAACTTTTTATATAATGCAGTCGAAAGCCTCATTATAGTCCTGTCATCTTCATTAGTACTTCCTGCCATTAACTGTGTTGTCTGAGAGGTAGCAAATATGTTATTGTTCTTTGAATGCTCTTGAATCTGCTCATAAATCTCTGTCATAGGGTTAATAATATTATTCTTATTCTTTTGTTTTGCAATTTTCTCATAACCTGAACTTTTAGCAACTTCAATATTTACGCTCAGTCTATTTGCATAAAGGCCAGTTTCATGTATCACAATGGGATCTGCACCAGGCATTACCTTTGCATGGATAAATCCTTTATATCCTAAATCATTTCTCATTATTTTTAATGTCTTTGATATGAGTTCCTGAGTATAATCTGCATTCTTGTAAATTGCTGAAGATATAAAAATGCCTTGTTTATGGATTTTTGCTTGTTCTACTGCTAACTTCGCCAATTCTTTTGGTGTAAAAGTATATGCATAATCTTTTTCTTTCTGACATCTGCATCCGCAGTATGCACAATTAAAAACACAATTATTTGATAAAAACAGTTTATGAGATGTCATTCTTTTATTGGTACATAATATTTTGTTCGCAGCCTTCAAACCAGCATTCTGAGTATCTGAATCAAAGCCTATGTCATATATAGCATCATTTTGCATCTGTTGGATTTTCTCACTATATGAGTATTCGTTCTTAAATATCAGACCTGTCACTTTTACCTCTTTATATCAATTATCACATAGCTTATGTACATTAATCAGGATAGATGTGATTCAGTTAAAATTTGCAATATACCTGTTATATTTTAGTATTTATTACATAAACAGGTAAGAATCTGTACCCTATATTATTTCTGATGTTACTGATATAATATATTCATGACTGTTGATAAAAACATACTTTATGTAAAAGACGTGTATATATGGTGACAAGATTATTTTAGTGACAAAAACTATACTTACTCCCTAAACATTTACTGATAAATTGATATAGCAAACTGTTCGTGGTAAGATTCATGTATGAGGGGGTATGATTATGACACTTCAATGCATCTACTCAAACAATGGAGAAATAGCATATTGGGATGAAATCAGAAAAATGGTAATACTTCCTGACAATACCGAATATTCTTTAGTCTGTGGAGCACCTAATACATTATCATTTGTACCAAGCCTTACTGAGTTTAAAAATCACACCTACCTTGCTTGTGATATGTATAATAATAGATTGCTTCTTATTAAAAAGGACTTTATTAAGCCCTTCGGTCCAGTTTTAAATGCTCCATACTCAATTACTCACGCAAAAGGATTAATTTATGTTGCAACTTATCCAGATGGCATAATTGAACCTGCCGTAATAGCCATTCTGGATGATACAGGTAATTACTACGGACAGTTATATCTAGACCGGCATGTTGCAAAAAAACAACAGAACTTGCTGTACTCAAAAGATCCTGATGTTCAGAGAAAAGATACTGAAAAGCCTAAACCTGTTAAGCTAGCAGTAAAATCTATCTCAACTGATAGCAATAATATAATAATCAGTTACACAAATGGTGAAACCAAATCTTTTGATGCCATCCATCCAGAAAATGCAATGCTTTCAAGTATAGGATTTCGATATGTCTTACATAGTTCAAGAAGCGTTAGAACAAAAAAATCAATGTTCGAATATACTATAGATAACTTATCAACACTCGATTATATTAATACATCCTTGCAGCCAAGCGAAGAACCTGCATTCCAAAATAACATCGGGTATTCCATAGAAAACAATGATGAAAAAGATATATATGTGTATGGAATTAGAAATAATAATCTGAATTTTTCCAATATGCCCTCTTTGCTTGAGTCAATTCTTTATAACTGTGATACCGATTTAAAAAAAGTATTGGCTTTATGGGATTTTGTAAGAAAATATATGTTAAAAGGCATTACATGGCCTAATAGTAATTTTAAAGATGATGGAAAATTTTCAGTAATAAGATTCTTAAACTCAATGGGTTCGGGAGCCTGCGGCAGTTTTAATGGTCTGTTAGCATTAATGGCTCAATCTGCAGGTATATCTTCAAAAACAGGCAGTCTAAGCAATGGAAGTCATGCAGCATTAAGGCTTTTTTTAGATATGTCAGATATTTATGTTGATGCTCTTTATGGGGGATGCTCTCCTTTTTATGGAAGTATAATAAGAAAAGACCGAAAATCAATTGAAACTTACGACAAGTTATCAAAAGACACATATCTATTAAGACGTTCTTCTGATGAGTCAATGTATGAACTTGCAAGTATGATAGGTTATAAGGATGGGTGGATTGATAGATGGTCTGACAGATATTCAGATCCATATACAATGGGTTACTTTCTAAGACCTAAAGAACGGATGGAATTTTCCTATTCCTTCAATGGCACTTTTGTTGGCACAGCACGACCTCATGCAAATATTGTTACTGGAAGAAAAATACTTAATCTTGAAAGAAATAATCATATAAAAAGATTTTTTGAACTAAATAAAATGCAACTTGAAAAGAATATCTTCTCTTGTGAAACACTAGCAAAAGCTTGGTATTTTTCACAATGTCCATACCCTATTACCGGTATTCAAATTGAAGGCAGATTGTATAAAGGTTCACTTTCAATAACCTCGGATTACTCAGAGGAAAAAGCTGAGTATGCATCAAGACAGGAATTCTGCGCATACTTCGGTAATTTTAATTCAAAAGCATTAAACTCAATCCAAAACAACATTTATCTTGAATTTAAGGCATTTAAAGCTGAGTTCAGAATATATACCATAACCCTATTCTTCCAAGCCAACAGGGTCGCACTCTGCTCTTTAAATAGCGGAATAAACAATCTTTGCATAGAAGCGGATAAAGGGAAACTAAAAGTGAATCATGACTATATTCATTCTACAATGAAAAAACCAAAACCTCCTATACTTAAGAAAAAAAATCTGAACAAATTTGAATGGTCTTCAGACGATGCTCAGTCTTATGAGTTTATATTAAGTGATGAACCAGTATGCGAGATACCTTATTTACCTATTTTTCATAGAATCATATCAAACCCATTTATAGAAATTGACTGTAATGCCATTTTGGAACCCAATGTGCAATATTTTTGGAAAATACGATCAAAAAACCGGCATGGAGTATGGGGCCCATGGAGCCATATATCTGATTTTAAGCATACAGCTCCTAAAAAACCTGAAGAACTGGTACTTACGATTAAAGAGCGGGATGTATTAATTAGCTGGACAAAAGATAAACAGGCATTATATTACAAGGTGTATGGTTCTAGTGAAGCCGCATTTACTCCTTCAGACAAGGAGTATTCAACAAACATTAAACGTAAAGATACTGAGGCGACAAAGATACTATATCCAATGAACCATATTAAGGACGTAAAGACATCTTATATCAATCTAAGCGATGAAGACATTAAAAATTCTTTGAAATATCATTACAGGATAATAGCTGTCGACAAAAAAGGAAACAGCAGCATCTGCTCGGATTATATCAGTCTTCCCCACCCATGGATACATAAGGATTCTATATGCACATACGCATATTCAGGATGTATGTATTCGTCATATATTGAATATGTGTATTCAACAGGCATGATGAGGTATAATAGGACTCCTGAAAATCCAATGTTCACAGATTTCACACTAGCAGATAAGCTGTTTTTCTCAATTGAAGGACCTTCTTGGCTCAAGGTTAGAGATTATGACGGATATCTGTCAGGTATTCCAAATAAATCCGATATCGGATTAAATAAATTTATTATCACTCTTAAAAACCAGAATAATGAAGCTGATACATTGGATTTTGAAATTGATGTACAGGAGGGTTTATGACACATATAAGTATCAGTGTAAAAGAACCATTCGGCATACAATGGCCAAAACAGTATACAATAATCGATGTTAGTTATAATGGCTCGCTAGACATCAAGAATCTTTGTTTATATAATTCACTAGATATTATGACTGAAGCGGATTTCATATCTTTTAAGAATAATAAGTTAAAAATAGGATTCATGCTGTCGCTTTATCCTTTTGAAACAAAAAAAATGTACATAGCAGATACGCCACAGGATTATAAAGAAAATAAATGTATTTCGATAAAAAAAACAAATGGTTATAAATCCATCAGCAATAGCAGTCTTATTTTACATATACCTTCAAGCGGCACATATTACGGAAACGAAATTCCTGCTCCGGTAATGTTGGTATCAAGCAAGCATATATCCACACATGGCATTTGGAAAAAGGAATTTGACAAAGCTCATATCAAGGTAAGGATTGAAAACAAAACTTTACATGCTAGGATAACGATAAAGTATGATTTTTTTGAGCAAGGCAAGTATAAAGCCGTTATAGATATGCATAAAGAAATGAATGAAATTGTAATCACAGAAACTTCCGATGTGGGATTTTCCAACAGTTTCATAATAAAATCGTCCTTTATTCCTAAAAAAACATATGCAAGGATGCATACTCCATCAAAAGAATTAGGTGTTCCTGATCAATGGAAAAGAATTACCTTTAACACAAGTAATCAAAAAAATCCTATATTCTTACAACCTTTCTATTCATGGGATAAAGATACAGCAACACTCATACAATATTATGACGACAGACTTGGTATCTGCATAGTCCCGATAAATGCAGGGAAATGGGAAAATGCCCAAGCACAAAATATCAAGACATATATGGATGATTCCTTTATAATCGAAGCCCCTGTAAATAAAGGAAAAAGAAGCTGGCTCTTGTCTTTATACAGCGGTTTGTCTTATGAAAAAAACAATTACATAAATCTAAGAACTGATTACCAGAACTGGGAGAATATGCTTGATAACCCAATCGAAAGAATATACCTTTCTGATCGTCTATGCGCTGCGTACGGAGGAATAAACTTTTCCAAAACACTAGAATGGCTAAACATAATACAGCAAAACATTACTTATACTCCTCATGTCTTAGCAGATAATAAACAGATAAAAGCTACACAAGAACGTATTAGCAATTGGCCATGGATAAAAAATACCATTCAACAACACAAAGATGATAAAGCCGGTTTTGATCCAGCTGGAGTATACTGTGCCCTTGATGATGAAAAATATGCATTAATAACAAAACAAAAAATTTCCATATGGCTTTTGTCACGCATACAGCTTATAACTACATTCGGTTATTCCTTGCATGAAATCGTCTGTATCAGATTGAGCAGACCAATACGATTAATAGCGATTGATTTCGACCTTACATGCAGTTCCAGACATTATTCAAATTACGACAAACAATTCATATATTCAGCATTTGTATTTATAATGCGTGTTATAGAAGCTGAGGATTACTGGCCGGATAAAAAAAATGGATTCAGGATGGGAAACAGAAATTTCCATAGCGACCGCTTCTCTGCTTTAGGTATTCTTGCATGCCTTCTTAAAGATTATCCTTTATCAAGACAGATTATAAAATATGTACAGAAACAGATAGAAAAAGAATTAAAATTTTGCATAAAAGATTCCGGTGCATGGATAGAAGCTCCAAATTATCAAGCATATTCCATGAATTACTTGATAATCCTTTTTACTGCACTGAAAAATAATGGACATAAAAACTATTTTAAAAACGCAAGATTCAGAAAAACTTTGGAATTTTTGAGCGATATTCAGACACCTTATGACATCAGATATGGAGCTCACATGATACCAACTCTTGGTGATACTGCAGCTAACTACTGGTCTCAGTCTTTTTCCAATATATTCGCCTGGGCAGGAAAAATGACTCAAGGAACATCATTCTCTAAAAAAATGATCAGAGCATGGAAATATGCTGGATCTCCGGTTTTTTCCAGTGGAGGGGAATTGAATTCAACATTCAAAATGCTCCTTTTAACAGATAACACTCTGCCATATGAAAAAGAAAAATATAAACTGTTATATGAATATGAAGGTTTTGGCGCAATAGCGAGAATGAACAATAGTTATCTATGTCTTAAAAGCGGTGATATTTCCATGCATTATGATCATGATGAATCCACAATTATCTGGTATGAAAATAATACCCCTTTACTGATAGATATTGGAAGCCAGTATTTTCCTCCATGTGATGCATCATTCATGCATAACAGAATCAGTATTGATATGAAGACAGATCAAGCAAGAGGTTCACTAATATGCGCGAAACATGATAAAGATATGTTTTTGTTTGTTACAAAAACTGAAATATCAGAAATACAAGAATGGCCTTTATGGCCGATAACTGATCCGACCTGGAATTTCAGATATGCTCAAGATCCAATAAAAATTGATAAACATATATGGAAAAGAAGTATTATATATCTAATGGCTCATAAAGCTTTGCTTATTATTGATGAAGTTAAAGGCAGCTTGCCTTTTGAGCAAAATTTCCTATTGACAACAAATTCGTATGAACACCAGAACAATTATTATGGGTTTAATGGCCAGACAGGTATGAATATGCATATATGGACCTTTAATAATATAAACAGCGAAGTAATGGATTGGAGCTATAAAGGGCTCGATGAGCCTTTATTTAAAAAAGCTTTTTCTATGGATTGGAAGGATTTTACATGGATGTGGGATAAACCGATAACAAATATGGAGGAAAGAGTACAGATATTAAGAAATAAATTTTTTCCTTGCTCAAAAGCTATTACTTTTATTTCTGCTTATTCTTCAGATTCTGAAGATAAACAAAATGTTGAGATGTTTTATAATAATAATACTTTGATATGGATTAAAAATGGGAAAAAGATAGAAATAAACCTTAAATCTTTTAATGAAAAACCTTTCTCCCATATAGTAAAGGAATACTGACATGAGTAATTTTAAAAATAAAAAAATAAATAGTGAGAACGAACTTTTTTTAAGATATGCAATCGAGTATGAAAATAGTTTCAATGGTATGCTTTTACCATGCAATTGGATAACTGATTCAAAAATTGCTGTCTGTTTCGGTAAATATGGGATATCAGCAGTAGATTATCATGGTTCCCAGCCAGTATCCAGAAATGCAAAAATGATCAAAAGCGGATTAGAAGATCCTGCATTCAGATTCTTAACAAATAAAGAACTTGAACTGTCCGATTACAAAGCCTTGCCATATAAATGTAAGTTTTTATTAAAGAATGACAATAGTATATTTGCAGAAGCAACCTGTTTTACGTTTGACTCTGTTCTTTTTCTGCATTTCGAAACTGAACCTTGCTCATCTTTTGATATCTCTTTCAACATGAAATCATTTTACACGAATGTTCATGGGAATATGACATGGGATTCAGGTATTATCCGGAAAAATTCTATCACATTCAAAGGCATAAACAGATATCTGCTTTCCGATTGGATAAAACAAAAAGGTGCATATCTGGTACCTGTTAAAGAGCATAAAAGAATATTCAACACTGAAGAATGGATTGATGTAAATAATCTGGATGTCTTACCTATTGCAGATGAAGATATTTTAAGAAGTAACGAACTCTTTATTGATTCGCAATGTTGTATGGTTATACATTCTTTTAATAAATTCACTACTGAACGAGATAAAGAAGGTAAAAAAATAATTTTGAGTTTTAAAAATATAAGTAGCAGTATTGATCTATGTATATGTTTTGGTGATACAGCTCATGAAGCTCAATCTAAAGCCTTAAATATGATTAAGGATAAGGAAAACCTAGAAATAATACAAGATAAAAGGTATGAGGAAATAATTGCAAACAGTCCCGCAATCAGCATGGAAAAATTTAATAGTACAAAGATATTATTTTCGAGCATACCCATGTATGTCGAGTCAGCCAAACAAAGCCAAAGTGGAATGACACGTGCTTCATCCAGTAGTTATTACTGGGTATGGGGATGGGACAATATAGTAACAGCTATGGAAATGTCTAAGTGGAACGACTACAAAGGGCAAAAGGATATAATATCTTTTATACTTTCCCACCGATGGATAGACGGATCAGTACCTCATAGATATGACAGGGAATATAATGTAATGCAGACGATGCATTTCTGTGCAGAAGATTCTTTGTTCATAATTCTTGCATATCAGTATTGCATAGATGCTGAAGATTACGCTTATCTAAAAGAAATTTATGCAGATTTAAAACAGATTTGGATGGGTTTAGTAAATAAAACAGATGCAAAGGGATATATAAAAGGCCCTGGATTTTATCCTGATAATCTAAAGGCTTTAGGACGAAATGAGAACTCTAGAACTGCAATGGAAACCGGAACTTTCTATACAGCATGCAGGATTATGGAAATAACCGCATCTATCTTAAATGATATACCTACAAAAGAACTTGCTTTTGATATTTTTACAAAAATTGAAGATAATTACATAAAAGACTTTTTTAATGAAGAATATGGAACATTAATAGACAGCATTTACGACGATAACAGTCAGAATATCACATTTCCGCTTTATGCTTACATGGGTGCATACACCAGCTTCGGATATTCGCTTTTTTATAAAAAAATCAACCAAATTGCAACTTTTATAAATCAAAATTACGTTCATCCCATGGGGATAAGGGTAATGCCTCTTTATGATAAGAATAGGAACAATGAAAGCGTACACCATTCTTGGTATCCACACTGGGATATATATGCTATGAAGCTGCTACGAAAAGGTTTTATGATTGGAAAAGACAGGTACAGGACTACCTCAGCAATCTTACATTACTTAAACTTAACTGAAAGAATGTGGGAAGGATATAAAGCTGTAATGGAATTGTTGGAACTTGACACAGCAGACTATATGGAGGGATGGAAACAGCATGGACAAGCATGGAACTGTAACTGTGCAACAGGTATTTTTAGAACTATAATAGAATCAGCTGCTGGAATAATAACTGATTTCGGTAATATAAGGATACTGCCAGATGGTTGCAGTAATGTAAATATTTCCAATCTTACTGTCAGAAAAGGCCGTTGGGCTGTGTCATCTTTTGGAACTGAGGAATTTTCATATATTGTTGTTGACGGCATAAAGCTTTTTAAAACTTGTGTTATTCCAGATGAATTCATGACAAAAGATAATCATTTATTGCAAATTTTCAACACCTCTGAATCATATGATTTTATGATATGCAGTTTTACAGGTGGTTGTATAAAAAATTACAAAGAATCTGAATTTTTGATTTCTTTCAACGCAGAATGCGCTGCTACTGCTGATCTTGTCATTATGGCTACAAAAAGCTTTAAAATATATATTGATAATGAGAGTTGGCCTGTTAGAAATTTAAATAATGAATACTACTTAATACGTCTTAAAGATTCATGTACAATAAATATTGAGTTAATCTAACTACAAACGCTACCTGTAGTTGCATAAATATATACTGAAGTATGTTGAGACCTACTTTTGTATGATATATCATTATATAAGGAGGTATTTACATGCTTAGTGATAAAATTCTGGAATTACGAAAAAAACACAATCTCACACAGGAATGCTTTGCCGAATTATTAAATGTAAGCAGACAAGCTGTACAGAAATGGGAAAAGAATATTTCTTTACCTGATAGCGATAAGTTAATCTCCATAAGCAGGGTGTTCAATGTATCGGTAGACTATATACTTGGCATTGAAGCATCTGATTCTAACCAGGAATTTAGGGTAAAAAAAGAAATACAGCCTAGTTATCAAGCTCTTCACTGGTGGGAAGTATATTCATCACAACTTGGTGTCGAGTATCTGCAATGCATAGATGAAGGTAAAGACATAATAAAATTAAAGAATCTCATTGAAAGCGTTCATGCATTAGAGACATCTTCATACAAAGAACAATTGGCTGATACTATTCATACCATGATTCAGAATGCTCCAAAACAGCTAGACTACCAATTTAATGAACCTGACGATATTAATATGATTTATCCTCTAACTAAACATGATTTTCAATATTCCTTTATTAAACTATCACAACATGCTATAAAAAGCAAAGTTAAAGGAGCATGGATGGGACGCATATGCGGATGTTTGCTTGGGAAAACAGTAGAAGGCATTCGTACCGATGAACTTATCCCTCTTTTAAAAGAAACAGGTAATTTTCCTATGCATAGATATATACTGAAATCTGATATGAATGAAGAAATTTATGCTAAATATAAATTCAATCTTAGAAACAGATGTTATGCAGATGCCATTGATTATGCTCCCTCAGACGATGATACAAACTACACTGTGCTCTCATCAGTTATTATAGATAAGTATACGGATGAATTCACATCCTATGATATAGCTAAATCATGGTTGGAAAAACAACCCAAAAATGCATACTGCACAGCAGAAAGAGTAGCATTTTTGAATATTGTCAAAGGTTTTTTGCCTCCGGAAACAGCAATTTATAAGAATCCTTTCAGAGAATGGATAGGAGCTCAAATAAGAGTAGATTATTACGGTTATATAAATCCAGGAGATCCTAAGAAAGCAGCATATATGGCATGGAAAGATGCAAGAGTCTCCCATGTAAAAAATGGCATATATTCCTCAATGCTCATAGCAGCAATTATAGCCGCTGCTGCTTGTTGTGATAATGTAAAACAAGCAATAGATTATGGTTTGCATCAGATACCATACACATCCAGATTGTATAAAGCAGTAACAAAAATAATAAAACAGCATGAAACAGGTATGACTTTAGAAAAGTGTTTTGAAAATATCCATATTGATTATGATGAACATTTAGGCCATGACTGGTGTCATGCAATATCTAATACCTGCGTAGTCGTAGCTTCCCTTTTATATGGGAATAATGACTATTCAAAATCGATATGTCTTGCTGTCCAAGCCGGATTTGATACTGATTGTAATGGCGCAACAGTCGGCTCGATTATTGGAATGCAGAAAGGTTTTGAACACATCTCATCGTACTGGACCGCTCCAATTAGAAACAGATTGGATACTTCAATTTTCGGAATTGGCACTGTTGATATTGACTATCTTTTGAATAAGACATACCAGCATATAATGGATTATTCTGCCATGTATAAAAAATTTGAAGACTGAAAAGCTGGATAAACGAATATTAAGAAAAATCAGCAAATCAATATAATATTTATATTGATTTGTTATTATTCGTGATAAAATTATCTCACAGAGTAATACGGTTAAATTGTGGTAATGATACCGTAATACTTAAATAGAGAGACAAAGGGGGTAGTAAAAATGTTTTGTCCAAAATGCGGTGCAAGAAATGATGATAATGTTAGATTTTGCATAAATTGTGGCTCAGTACTTTCCACACCACAACAGCCGAACCAGTTCCAACAAATGCCACCGTTACAGCAACCTAATCAGTTCCAGCAAAGGCCACCACTGCAGCAAGCTCCTTACGGCCAGCCTATGTATATGCAACCGAAAAAGAGTAAAGCAGGCGTGATAATAGCGATTATTATTATAATAGTGATTATTGGAGTGCTTGCTGCTGTATGGCTCAATGGGGGATTTTCTTTGTTAAATGTAAAACAGGCATATATCGCAACTGCTGTAGATCCTACAACATCAGAACCGCTCGATCATGTAAAAAGGGTGCCAAGTACGACTCCAACTGTTTATGTTGCAGCCCTTGTCAGAAATGTTGACGAAGGAGCGAATATCGTAGCAGTTTGGTATCATCTTGATTCTGAAGAGACTGTGGTTTCAGATCCACTTTATATTAACTATGATGCTTGGGTAAACTTCAGCATTGACAGGACTGGAAGCAATTTCCCTACCGGAGATTTTGTAGTGGAAATTTATGTCGATGAGGTTTTACAAAAAACCTTAGAATTTTCGATTTACTAATTTTAATAATTAATCAAAATCAGCAGCATCTACTTGGAGGTGCTGCTTTTTCTATAATTCAATGGAGTCCCAATATTTTCCTTTTTAAAAACCTGATACATGTAGTAATGTGATGAGAATCCTGATTCAAATGCTACTTGCTCAATAGGCATGTCTGTCTTTTCAAGAAGTTTTTTTGCTTTCCCTATCCTGTATTTTGACAGATATTCATGAAAAGTACAATTGAATTTTTTCATCATAAGCCTGTTTATTTGTCTTGTTGTGAGAAATAAAGTTTTTTCAACATCCTTAAGAAGAATGTCTTTTCTGTAATTAGCTTTTATAAAATTAATAAGCTTTGTTATCCTTAGCTCTTCATTAGTCTTTTTACTTGAGGTATAATCAAATCTCGTTTTATACTCAAATGCGAATTGTCTAAATACAGTCATTAAGATATTGAGGATAAGAAGTTGTATTTTTATATAAAAACCTGTATCCCTTGTTTTATCTTCTTCGAAAACTTCTTCAAAAAGAGATACTATTTCCGAATTGTTGTATGCTTTTTCATATGTTTTTGAAAGGCTTTCTAGAAGAATAACTGACTCTTCTTTTGTAAGTGATAAAGTATCTTTCTTTTCATCAATAGAAATCTCACACTCCAGGCAATATTCTCTCATAGGATCGGTTGGAAATGATTTTTGCATATGATTCACAAAAGGACCCGTTATATAGACATCATTAGGTTTCAGATTCACACAGTTACCTTCAATTTCAACTATTCCCTGTCCGCTAGGTATTACATGCAACTCAAAATCAGTATGCGAATGATTTGTAACATGCCAGGAAGGTTCTGCTGGTACATCTACTAAAGATACTACCTTTATCCTCAAGCATCCTAATGTAATTTCCATATCCAGGCCTTGTAATGCTATTATTGGTTTTTTCATTTACATAATGTCATTTTTTCTTAATAATTTGTCTGATTTCATAATTGCTGTATTACTTATGTGATTATACAATTAAAATAGATTTTTGTCTATTATTGTTCATTTTAGGAGGTTTACCATGGAAAAATCGAAAAATTTATTAAAAAGCCTTATACAGATAAAAGAACAAGGCTATTGGGCTGATAGAATAATTTCTCAACTTGAATATGCGAACGAATCAGAAAGATTATATAGCTTCGGATTTAAGGAAATTATTGATAAAGCAATAACTACTGTTTACGAAGTGAACAAAACTGAAGGAGCAATAACTAAAAAAACCGTTATAAAATGCGAGAAAGACCTTCTCCCTCTTTCAGAATATATGAAGCGTTTCACCTTAATATGTGTAGCCCATGCACATATAGATATGAACTGGATGTGGAGATTTGATGAGACTGTATCAATTACTATTGACACATTCAGAACAATGCTGGATCTTATGGATGAGTACCCTGAATTTACATTTTCTCAATCTCAGGCATCTGTCTACAGAATTGTAGAAGAACATGACCCTCAAATGCTCAAGCAGATAAAAAAAAGAATAAAAGAAGGGCGTTGGGAAGTCACTGCATCAACCTGGGTTGAAGCAGACAAGAATATGCCATCAGGTGAAAGTAAAGCAAAACATATCCTATACACCAAAAAATATCTTTCCAAGTTATTGGATATACCTTACAGTTCATTTGACTTAGATTATGAACCTGACACTTTCGGCCATTCACTAAATGATCCTGAAGTGCTGGCAAATGCAGGCATAAAATATTATTACCATGCTAGAGCATTAAATAAGATTGCAGCATACATATGGCAGTCTCCCTCCGGAGCAGAAGTATTGATATACAATGATCCGACTCACTATAATGGTAAAATTTCGACTACTCCAGTTTTGCTTGTTCCTTCTTTTACTTATGATACCAAACATGACACCATGATGTATGTGTATGGCGTAGGCGATCATGGCGGTGGACCTTCAAGAAGAGATTTGGAAAGGATACTGGATATGGATAAATGGCCTATTTGGCCCAATATCCGGTTTGGGACATATAGAAGTTTTTTCCAAACATTGGAAAAAACAAGAGAGAATTTACCCGTCGTTAAGGGAGAGTTAAACTTTATATTTACAGGCTGTTACTCAAGCCAGTCTAAAATTAAGAAAGGTAATAAATATTCTGAAGCTTTGCTTAATGAGGCAGAAGCCTTATCAGCTGCATCATCCATAAATAATATTATGGAATATCCAGCAAAAAAATATGAGTCTGCTTGGGAGAAACTGTTATTCAATCAGTTTCATGATATTCTTACCGGGTCTGGCAAGGCTGATACTAGAGAATATGCCATGGGGGAATACCAAAAAGTATTCGCAACAGCAAATGTTCAAAGAAGCATAGCAATCAGGGAAATATCAAAAAATATCGATTTATCTGATTACATTATTGCTAAAGATGATGAACTTATGACAGTATCAGAAGGTGCGGGTGTTGGTTATGGGATTCAAGATCTGAAAATAAGCCAGGTTTGCAGAGGCAGAGGTCCTACTCGTGTATTTACTGTTTTTAATCCATCATATTTTTCTAGAAATGAAAACGTACGCATTGATGTGTGGAATTGGGATTATGACATAAAAACAATGTACTTCACAGATGGAAATGGAAGAAAGCTTAATTTTCAGATATTAAATGATAACATTAGTAGAGGTTGGGGTGGACAATATTATTATACTGTGCTTGTAGAAATAGAAGTCCAATCATTAGGATACGCTACCTGCATATTGAAATCAGATCCTAATAAAGGTATTTCCTATAGTTATGAACCACAAAACAGGATAATCCAATTTCCTGACTATGTATTAGAAAATGATAAAGTAAAAGTATGCTTCAATCCAGTAAATGCATCAATCACATCATATATAGATAAATCCACAGATACAGAATATATTAATCCTGAAAAGCCAGCAGGCATTTTTAGGTACATTGAGGAGAATACATTAAAAAAGATGACCTCATGGATTGTCGGAAGATATATGAATATAGAGGAAATTACCAAAGATGTAAAAATTACTGGATACAAGCATGGAGAGGAGCTTTTACGGCAGTCAATTACATATACAGCAAAATTCAAGAGTTCGGAACTGAATGTAACTGTATATCTTGATAAAAATTCATGTGATTTAGTTTATGATGTTTCATGTGAATGGAAGGAATTCGGACAACAGGATCAATATATACCTCAGTTAAATTTCCATGTGCCATTTTTATATGACTGTGATAAGTATAAATATGAAGTGCCCTTTGGAACATGCATAAGAGAGCAAGCAGATGATGACAGGCCTTCAATTGGGTTTGTTCTTGCAATGAATAATAATGTAAAAGATAAGTCCTTCATGCTTTATTCTGACAGTAAATACGGATACAGGACGCAAGAAAACAGCTTATCCCTGACATTGATAAGAGGCTCATATGATCCAGATCCATATCCTGAAATTGGTATGCACAAGTTTATGATAGTTATTGGACTAACAGATTTAAACAGCAATAAATCACTTATTGAAAATGCTTCATGTATCTTGCATCCACTGATATCTATGTCAGTAAAACCACAAAAAGGTACTTTACCAAAAGAAGGAAGCTTTTTGAAAGTAACAAAACCAGGTACCTGTGTAATATCAGCAATTAAAATGTCTGATCTGAATCCGGACAAGGCTGTTGTGAGGTTATATGAAACGGAAAACAAGATATCCAATACAACTATATGTTTCAATAGAAAAATTAAGGGTGCCAAACATGTGCTCGTAGATGAAATTACTGAAGTTTTAGGATCTAAACTGATTATTGATAAAGATCTCATTACAATAACAGTAAATCCATGCTGTATATCTACAGTATTGATTGATTTTGAATAAGTCTGCTTGGATAATTCAAACATTTTACTATAAAATGCGGAAATTTACATTTTCGCATTTTATTTATTAAAAACAAATGTAAATTCAGTACCTATACCTTCATTACTATTTACTAAGATTTCTATATTATGCCTATTTGCTATCTGTTTTGCGATTGCTAATCCAAGACCTGTACCGGTTCTGTTTGCTTCATTGTTCATTTTATAAAATCTCTCAAAAATATAAGGTATATCCTTTCGTGATATTCCGCATCCATAATCCTTTATAACAATTGTGTTTTTAGAACACATAACCTCAATCTTACTTCCTTGATTTGAGAATTTGACAGCATTATCTAATACAATCACGAACATCTGGCGTAACCGTGCATAATCACCTTCCATTTCCACATTAAAATCTTCCATGAAAAGGTTAATATTAATGTTCTTTGGTTTTGCTATATGACTTGATGAATGCACAGCATCGGATATTATGTCGTTTATAAGAATTCTCTGCTTACTCATTGAGAAATCCATATTCTGCAACCTTGATAATTCTAATAAATCTTCAACTAATCTTTGAAGCATGATGCTATCATTCAGAATTTGCTTGTGGTATTGTTCGATTTGTACAGGATCATTCACTACTTTATCGACCAATGCTTCTGCAGAACCTCTTATTACTGTTACAGGAGTCTTGAGTTCATGAGATATATTAGTCATAAAATCTTGTTTCATCTTAGCAAGTCTTTCGCTTTCCTTACTTGCCGCATCAAGCTGTATGCTTAGTTCATCAATCGTATATGCAAGCTGTCCTATCTCATCATTTTGTACAACTCCCGTCTTAGCAGAATAATCTTTTCTTGCAAGAGCTAAAGCTGTATTTTTCATTTTTTTAAGAGGTCTTGTAAATGATAAGGATAATATAATTCCAATAATAACTGATATCATAAGCGCTAAAACAGTACTAAGGAACATTATTGATATTCCTTGTCTTACGCTACCAGTCATGCCGCTAATAGATGTATGCAGCAACAATGCGCCTTTAATAATATCACCCTCCATTATGGGCACTCCTACAGTCAGTGTCGGTTCATCAAGAAATCCTGAGAATTCTTCACTAAATGAAGCTTCACCTTTAAAGGCATTTTGTACAAGTATCTCTGCGTTGGAGGGAAGATCTGAATATGTAATCTGTCCCGACATACCTCGACCAGAAACAAGAAAGTCCATATTCTCATCAACTATCCAAATGTTTCCATTTGACAATTCATCAAGTATGCGCATGTATCCCTTCAAGCCTCCCTGCCTGTTCCAGCCTCCTGTCTGCCCCATATATTCTGTAAGACTATCAGACATAGCTTCAGCTTGTTTGAGCATATCAGCTTTATAAAAATCAACAATATATTTTCTGAAAAGAGTAATAAAAAGAACACTTATTACCAGACAGAAAACGAGTAATGTAATAAAGAAATAGGAAATAAGCTTTACAACCATCTTATTCTTCATTTTTAGTCTCCTCAAATTTGTAGCCGATAGCCCATATTGTCTTAACTTCCCAGTTTTCATGAGGATACTCATTTAGTTTTGCTCTTAATCTCTTGATATGAGTATCAACTGTCCTTGTATCACCATAATAATCATATCCCCATAGCATATTTAAAAGATTATCTCGTGTGAATACTTTTCCGCTTGCTGATGCTAAAGTCCATAAAAGTTCTAATTCTTTTTTAGTTAGCATAACTTTATTTTTATCTATAGTCACTATATATTCATCAATATCGATAATTAGATTATCAATTTTAAGTAATGATTTTTTCTGCGATATTGCATCCTTGGACAGTCTTCTTAATACAGCTCTTATTCTCGCCATAACTTCCTGAGGTGAAAATGGCTTTACTATATAATCATCTGCTCCAATATCTAAACCCATAATTTTTTCAAAATCCTCTCCCCTGGCTGTTATCATGATAACAGGTACATCTGAATCCTTCCTGATTTCCCTAACAACTTCAAAACCATCCATTTTAGGCATCATAACATCCATTAAAATGATATCGTAAGTTTCCTTTTTTATCTTTTCTATTGCTTGAATTCCATCATAAGCTATAGAAACATCATATCCCTCTTTTTTTGAATATTCTTCAAGTATTGAAGTTATCTGTTTGTTGTCATCAGCAATTAATATCTTTGTCATTTGTCACCTCATATTAAGATTATATCATTGTATACATATAACTATGTGAAATATCTGTGACACTACACAAGTATATTTCATAAAATATGCAATAAAAAGCCATACTTTTGACACATCTATCCGATATCATATAGTTGCAGGCACAGATGCCGCATAATATAAAAGGAGGTCTTTAAAATGACTAAGATAAAAAGAATTATGGTAATCGGACTAGTAATACTCTCACTAGGAGCAGTCGCAATAGCAGGAGTCGCAGCAACTGAATATAAAACCCCTGCTGAAGCTTACTCTGCACTGAACGGTGTTACAACTGAAGAAGCGTATGCGCTCAGAAAGTCAACAGGAAAAACATTTGGCATGCTCGCTCTGGAAGCAGGAAAATCTGAAGAATTCAAGTCTATTATACTTCAAATGAAAAAAGACAAGATTAATGAATCAGTTGTCAGTGGAGAAATCACTCAGGAAGAAGCTGATGCACTTCTTGCAAAACTTGAAGCAAACATGGCAAACTGCGACGGAACAGGAATGCAAGGAACAGGTATAGGACTTGGCCTTGGTACTAGAAGCAGACAAAACAATACGCATAGGATGGACGGTAATGGCGGTATGAACAGAGGATCAGGTCAGAGACAGAATCTTAGAAATGGCTCTTGTATAGGTAATTAAACCGAATGTAGGAGCCCAAAGCAAAAAAGCTCACTATCCATATGATAGTGAGTTTTTTTATTTCTTACAAATTATTATATATATAGCAAAATGAGTTTATAATTTACTTACTTTTTAATAAAAACAAGTATTCTTGAAATATTTTCGATATTTCTTCAAACACTTGTGTGGTATAATAAATTGGATATCAGCTATGATTAAAAGGTATAACAGCACTGTAAAGTCGAGTACCGCCTGTATATTTGTTACCTTACCGAATGATTTGCTGACGGTTTATGTATATACTTTTCAACTTAGATTTGTTAATATGTATTAAAGAGGGCTGATTTGACAAATGAAATAAAAAGAAAAAAAGCAATATCCATTAAAAGTGTTGTAGTTATAATTTATTCTATACTTGTAATAATAGCTTTTACTGTCATTATTTATGCTCTGTTTAATACTTCAATGTATGCTGCACGTAAAGAAGCGGATGTTGCATGTTCAAACCTTAATAATGATATTTTAAATATTATACAAAGCAGTATTGATACAACAAATCATATTAATAAAGTTTATGGAGATATGATATCAAGCAGAATAATTTCTATTAACGATAAGTTATCAAGAGATGCTCTTCTTATTAACTTTCTTAAAAACCACAGTGATTACATTTCAGCATTCGCTTATATTGATGCAAAAAATAATCTTTATGCTGCTTTATATCAAAATAATATGGATATACAAGTCATATCAGAAAATGAAATGGTTATTTCTCAAAAAACAGAGTTTTTTAATTGGTTAATACTTGCTAGAGCGACCAATAAAGCTATGATACTTCCTGTATCTGCTTCTTATTGGTCACCAGCGCCGACTATTAAAAGCTTCTATCCCATTAGTGATAGTAATGGTTTATTTGTCGGTATTCTATACATAGAAATAGATTTGATGAGCGTTTATGAAAAAATATCTAGCTCTGTTGTTTCTAACACTGATGTAATTTACATAATAGATAAAGATACAGATAAAGTAATTTTTAGTGTTAATTCCGGATTGCCATTATCTGATGCTTCTATTAAAGAATATAAAATAAATAAACAATATTTAACTTATATTACGACTTCTGAAAATGCCTTCTCATCAGGAGGGCTCATACGTGGTAATTACTATACTTTCAAAGAATATTCGCATGATATGATAAATTGGGTTATTGCAACATCAGTTCCTCACAGGTTTTATCTTGATTCTTTTAGGGAGAATATGAGTATTTTAATGCTATTTACTGTTCTTTCTTTTACTATATCCTTGGTACTATATCACTTATTATCAGATAAGCTAATAAAACCATTAGGAAATCTTGTTGATTATGCATCAGATATATCAAATGGCAATCTTGATGTAAGAGTACCTGTTTTTCAGGATAATGAAATCGGAAAACTATCATATGCATTTAATCAAATGACGAAGAGATTAAAGAATCTTGTAAGTAATCTTGAAAAAACCGTTGATGAGAGAACTGACAAGCTTACTTTTGCTAATGAACAGCTTAAAGAAAGCAAGGAACAGCTTCAAATTATACTTAATTCCACTGCAGAAGCTATTTATGGAGTAGATTTGGATGGTATATGCACATTTTGTAATATCAGCTGTCTTAAGATATTAGGTTATGAATCGGAAGATAAGCTACTAGGAAAAAGGATGCACGATTTATTATTTGATACAAGTAAAAATCCTCATAGCAGTTGCAGAATTGTTGAATATATTAAAAAAGGTCATATTCTTCACGAGGATAATGGTGAATTTTTAAAAGCTGATGGCAGTAGCATATACGTTGAATTTCATTCTTATCCTCAATACAAAAACAATAAAGTAATCGGGGCTGTAGTGACTTTTCTGGATATATCACAGAAAAAATCGAATATTGAACAAATACGATATTTAAGCTATCATGATGTACTCACTGGCCTTCCGAACAGAAGAAAATTTGAAGTGATAACTGAACAAATTGATATTTCTAATAATATTCCATATTCAGTAATATACGCAGATATTAATAATTTGAAAATGACAAACGATATATTTGGACATGACACAGGTGATAACCTAATAGTAAAAGCTGCGCAAATAATTAAAAACAATGTAAATGAAGATGCATTCATAGCTCGCATAGGAGGTGATGAATTTTTTATTCTCCTTTCAAAAACTGACTATAATCAAGCTTTAAGCATATTGAATAATATTAAAGAGGAAATACATAATACTAAAATCGCAGCTATAATGTGCAGTATATCTATAGGAGCAGAAACAATAACAGATGATAAAACCACTATTGAGCAAGCAATAAGCAATGCCGAAAACAAGATGTATCGCGAGAAAGTCATGAACAGGAAAAGTAATAATACTAACCTGTTGAAAGATTTAATAAATACCTTGCATGAAAGAAGCCCCAGAGAAATCACTCATTCTGAAAATGTATCTGCTTTATCAGAAAAAATTGCGATAGCGATGAAGCTTTCAGAACCTATGGTAAAGAGAATAAAATTAGCAGGTTACATGCATGATATTGGGAAAATAGTTTTAAATGAAGCTATACTAAAAAAAGATTATTATTCTGATGAGGAAAGAGAGCAATTTCATCTTCACCCTGTTCACGGATATAGAATTTTAAATTTATTTGATGATACATTAGATATCGCTGAAGGGGTATATTGTCATCATGAGAAATGGGATGGTACAGGATATCCAAAAGGATTGAAGGAAACTGAAATACCCCTAATCGCTCGGATTATTGCTGTAGCTGAAGCATATGATGCTTTGGTAAATAGAAAGAATGATTTCGATTTGTCAAAAGAGGAAGCTTTAAAAGAGATAAAAGATGCTTCAGGCATATCACTTGATCCATATATTGCTGATCTTTTTGTAGATATTATGTAATGTATAATTATGTGTAAGGATAGATTTTGATTTACAGTATACTATAACTTATTGTCCTTTAATGAGGTCAGAATTTTAATTTTATTATTTTTCTCTTGATATTTCCACAAATAGAGTATAATTATATAAATATCATTTATAGGTTAGGATGGTTGTTTTGGTTAAGAATAATGGAATATTAAATAAATTCCTTACAAACAACAATAAGTACGAAAAGGATGATCCAGACTATGGAAAAGTATATCTTTTGAATACTTTCCTTATTACAATATCTGCTATATGTGCAGTGTTCGGTATATTGAATATCATTAAGACTAATTATCCTCTTTTCATTTTGTTCCATATTCTAATAATGTTATTATCGATACTTACAATCATATACTTCCATAGAACTAATAATATTCGTATTGCTTCAACATTATTAGTAATACTCGCAACTTTCCTTATTGCAGCATTTATTTATTTTGTCAAAAATGACCATTTCGGACTATTTTGGTTTGCAGCATATCCGCCTTTCACATATTTTATGTTAGGAAGAAAGAAAGGTAGAATTGCTACAATGTCATTGGGAATATTAGTTTTTTTCTACATTATCTTAACTTATAAAGAGTGGAAACCCGCTACCTTTGACTATATTTCAATAATTAATATATTTGGTGCAAGCATAATCCTCATACTACTTATCGTTTTTTACGAAAAAAGCAAGAAACAAGCCGAGGAAGCTCTTGTGATTAAAAACAATCAGCTTCATGTAATGTCTATAACAGACAGGCTTACAGGCCTTTATAACAGATACAAATTAGATGAAACTCTATATGAGTTGCACCAGAAAAGCAAAAATTGCGAAAAATCCTTTTCCATCATTATTGCTGATATAGACCATTTTAAATATGTAAATGATACATATGGACATCAAGTTGGCGATAAAGTACTTATCTCAATATCCAATCTCATATCCTCTTCTGTCAAAACTATTGATATAGTAGGCAGATGGGGTGGCGAGGAATTTTTAATCATATGCCCTGATACAGATTATTCAGGTATAAAAAGTATAGCAAAAACCATAGAAACAAATATTTCAAATTACAAGTTTGAAAACTATATAACTATTTCGATAAGTTTGGGTGTTGCGGTTTGTGACAAAGAATCAACAATTGATTCATTACTTCATATGGCTGATAAAAATATGTATGAAATTAAGGAAAATCGCAAGAAGTCTTAAGCATATTTTATGATAAAATATTATAAAATACAGGAAAAGGGCTAAAATATGTATAAGATACTTATTATTGAGGATGATCTGGTGATAGCTTCTTCATTGAAGAACCATATTGAGACATGGGGTTATGAAACCCGATTTATTACTGATTTTAAAAATGTATTTGACTATTTCATGGACTATAAACCGCATTTGGTATTAATAGATATCTCCCTTCCCTATTTCAATGGCTATCACTGGTGCGAAATGATAAGAAAAGTATCTAAAGCGCCTATCCTGTTTCTTTCGTCTTTTTCTGACAACATGAATATAATAATGGCAATGAATATGGGTGCTGATGATTTTATATCAAAACCATTTGACCTGGATGTTCTGACTGCTAAAGTTAATGCGCTATTAAGACGATCCTATGATTTCAAGCCTGATGATGATTTTATTACAGTGAAAGGACTGATGCTTAATACGAAAAATATGACAATCGAATATGACGGAATTAAAAGCGACCTTACAAAAAATGAATTCCGTATATTACAGGTTCTTATGAGTAATAACGGTAAAGCTGTATCAAGGGATGTCCTTATGTCAAAATTATGGGAAACAGACAGCTATATTGATGATAATACCCTTACTGTAAATATAAATAGGCTAAGAAAAAAACTGGAAAGTTTAGGCTTGATTAATGTTATCACGACAAAAAAAGGAGTAGGATATCTTATATCATGAAATTGTTCTTTGAGTACTTAAAATACCATATAAAAAGTATCATTCTTTTTACTTTCTTTGCAGGCATTTTCATACTGGTCTTCAGCCTATATTCAGTTCCCATTGAACCTGCACTTTATGCAGCATCTTTATGCGGAGTTATAGCTGTAATACTGACATTAATCAGCTTTTTCCGATTCAGATCAAAACATAAAGCATTGCTTGAGATGATAAACACAATAACTGTTAGTAAAGATAATCTGCCACATCCGAAAAATATCATTGAAGAGGACTACATGAACCTGATAGATGTGCTTTATCAGGAAAAATGCAAAATAGATTCACAGAAGTCTCTTACGATATCAGAATTGAATGATTACTACACTTTATGGGTACATCAGATAAAATCACCAATTTCCGCAATCAAACTTTTATTCCAGTCTAAAAAGATACATGATATCGAAATAGAACAACAGCTTTTCAAGATTGAACAGTATGCTGAAATGGCTTTGCAGTATATAAGAGCTGAGTCAGATGCTGCTGATTTCGTAATCCGTAAATATCCGCTAGATGCAATCATACGTCAAGCAATAAGAAAGTATTCCAAATCATTTATTCTAAAAAAAATCTCATTGAATTATACTCCAACCGAAGCTATTGTGCTGACAGATGAAAAATGGCTTTTATTTGTAATTGAACAGATTCTGTCAAACTCCTTGAAATATTCTTTGCAAGGCCAGATTTCCATCTATATGAAAAAAAAAGATGATCTTATTTTAGTAATTGAAGATACTGGTATAGGTATTGAACCTGAAGATTTACCCAGAATATGCGAAAAAGGTTATACTGGATACAACGGCAGAATTGACAAAAAGTCAACTGGTATAGGTCTTTACCTCAGCAAGAAGGTATTAAACAAATTATCACACAAGATGAATATACAGTCTGTACCTGATAAAGGCACAAAAGTATATATAGATTTGTCATATAATGACCAGATATCCGAATAACTTACAAAAATGTAAGGTTAACATGTTTGTTTGTAAGCATATGCTATGGATGCTAATCATTTTTACTGTAATAATTAATGTAATTTATATTTTAAGGAGGGTGCAATGATTCTGGATGTAAAGAATCTAAAAAAAATATATACCACACGATTTGGTGGACACCAGGTTCAAGCTTTAACTAATGTGACATTTTCAGTTGAAGAAGGTGAATTTATAGCGATTATGGGAGAATCCGGTTCTGGTAAGACAACACTGCTTAATATTCTTGCTGCACTGGATAAACCTACATCAGGCGAGGTATTTCTTGATGGAAAAGCTCTTATAGGTATATCTGAAAAAGAAATTTCATCATTCAGACGTGATAATTTGGGATTTGTGTTTCAAGATTTTAATTTATTGGATAACTTCTCGGTCAAAGATAATATCCTATTACCGCTGGTCTTGTCAGGTCATACATATGATAAGATGTCTACGGCATTAAGTCCTGTGTTATCAAAATTGGGAATCGAGGATATAATTGAAAAGTATCCATACGAAATATCAGGAGGACAAAAGCAGCGTGTTGCTATAGCACGTGCCATAATCACTAATCCCAAGCTCTTGCTTGCTGATGAACCGACTGGAGCTTTGGATTCCAAGGCTACAGATTCTCTTTTGAAACTATTTCGTAAAATTAACCAAGATGGCCAGACTGTATTAATGGTTACCCATTCTATAAAGGCAGCAAGCCATGCCTCAAGAGTCCTCTTCCTTCGAGATGGTACAGTTTTTCATCAGATATACAGAGGCGAAACTACAAATGAGGTATTATATCAGAAAATATCTGATACGCTTACAATTTTAGCTACAGGTGGTGGTTTCAATGCATAGCCTTATGTATTTCAAGCTTGCCGCTATAAACATTAAAAAGAATGCGAAAATGTATGTCCCCTATATAATCACTTCGGTTATCACTATTATGATGTTTTATATAATGATCTTTTTGGCCTTTAATCCTGGGCTTGACACAATGAAAGGCAATGATTCTTTGAGGGTTGTATTATCTTTGGGCATATATGTAATAGGTATCTTTGCTGTAATCTTCCTGTTCTATACAAACAGCTTTCTGCTTAAAAGAAGAAAGAAAGAGATTGGCTTGTACAACATTCTTGGTATGGAGAAAAAACATATTGCCAAAATGATGACTATAGAGAATATATACTCATACCTGATAAATATGATATTGGGTCTTTTCTTTGGAATACTATTTTCCAAATTAATGCTGCTTCTGCTACTTAAAATTCTTAAAGCAGGAACAGGCTTCGTATTTAACATATCTTTTCAGGGTTTGTATATAACCTTTATATTCTTTACAGTCATTTCAATATTGATTCTTTTAAATAATATACGCCAGATACACTTATCTAAACCTATCGAGCTTCTTAAGGGAGGAAATATCGGAGAAAAAGAACCAAAAACGAAATGGTTCATAGCAGTTGTTGGTATTATGACCATGGGCACAGGTTACTTTATGGCAATTACAGTTGACAATGCACTGTCAGCATTGAATTATTTCTTCATCGCTGTAATTTTAGTAATAATCGGTACTTATTGTCTTTTCACTTCAGGAAGTATCGCTTTACTCAAAATACTTAGAAAGAATAAGAAATACTACTACAAGACTAATCATTTCACATCTGTTTCAGGTATGATTTACAGGATGAAACAGAATGCTGTCGGCCTTGCAAATATTTGTATTCTGTCAACAATGGTTCTTGTAATGTTATCATCAACAGTTTGCCTATATATTGGTCAAGATAATGTGCTTAATAACAGGTTCCCTACAGAAATAGAAATAAAAACCATCTTTTCAAATAAGGAAGATTCAGAATCAGTAAGCAATACAGTTAAAAAAGCAATTCGAGACGGTGGATATAAAATAGATACATACAATGAATTCCGGTATAAAACATACACACTGGAATACGATAAGGAGAAAAAAACTTTTACTTCAAGCGAAAACATCTCAATAAATATCGACAAGATGTATCTTATTTACTTTTTCCCAATTGAATCATACAACATGCAAACAGGCTCTGATGTTTTTCTTAACAATGAAGAAGTACTAATATATAGTCCTGATAATATTGATATAAAAGATGAATTCTTAATTAAAGATATGAGCTTCAATGTAAAGAGTATAGTTGAAAATCCTGGATTTACCATTCAGAGCAGTGGTTCATATATGAAACTGATTTATATATTCGTGAGCAATGAGGATATAATAAGCAGTGTGCATAAGCAGTTTGGTGACTATTTTGGCGATTATTTAAATTTTTCTCATGTTATCGGTTTCAATGTCATGGGAAACGAGGAAAAGCAGACTGAATTAGTATCAATAATACGTGAAACGCTTAGAGGCTCAGAAAAGTATAAGAACCTTACATTTCAAATATATTCAAAAGCTGAAGAGAAATTTGATTTTTATGCTCTTTATGGGGGATTATTCTTCTTAGGAATTTTCCTTGGAGCATTGTTTATAATGGCAACTGTCCTAATTATATACTACAAGCAGATTTCTGAAGGATACGAAGACAAACACCGGTTTTATATAATGCAGCAGGTCGGCATGAGTAAAGCAGAAGTAAGAAAGTCTATACGTTCTCAAGTGTTAACAGTTTTTTTCCTCCCATTAATTACATCTATTATTCATATCGCTTTCGCATTCAAAATGATTACAAAAATGCTTGAAGTCCTAAATCTTACAAATGTTTCTTTATTCGTGATATGCACATTAGCCACATTAATTATTTTTGCAATATTTTATACTGTTGTGTATTCACTAACAGCACGTACTTACTACAGGATTGTTGAATGAAAGAATAACTGCGAATTATAGCATTAATCTGCTTTAACTACATATCTGTTAAGATAACAGGAATATTGTGTTAAATCCTCCCTATATGGAGCTAATATCACAATATTACCTGTTTTTTTATCCTCATAAACACCATGATTTGAGTAATCTACTACATTTGCTGTATTAATAGCAGAATCATGATTTGATCTTTTTGTATCTAAAACAGTTACAGTATTTTTAATTACTCTTTTTGTTTTTTTATCTATTTTTGCAATACATAATGGATACCTTGGCAGATTGCCTTTTGGGTTTTCATCATTGATTACACCTATATAATATAAATTACCATTGCTGTGATTTAATATTTTCGGTATACAGGAAGACGAGTACATGACACTTCCATCATCATACAACAGCATTTCAGGAGATGTCCATGTATATCCATTATCCTTCGAAAAGCTAACATACTTTGTTCCTATGATTTTATCAGATTGACGATGATTGCTGTTTCTCATTACCATCATAACATTACTATTACCAAGTAAGCCAAACGCAGGTTCATACAACCCTCTTACAGATTTGTCCAGACCTATAGTAACATATTCCTTTATATCCCACTCGTATTCTGATTTTTCTTGGTTCCATACCGCTTTCATAGCGCCTGCTTTCATATATCCCATTCCTGTTGGATTTAAAACAGTTCTGTCTTCATTAAGCATCTGCACCTGTACTGAAACAAGAAGACTAAAATCATCAGCACGTATGATAAGCGGTGATACTGATGCAGCCATATTTACTCCGAATTCCACATCTTTTATGAAATGCTTTGAAGTATATGAGGAACCTTTTTGAATAATATATTTCTTGTCCGTCCAAGTATGACCATCATCAAATGAAAGCCTGTAATATAGAGTTCTCATCCTCCATAAAGAAGCTAGCTTGTTTTCTTCCCAGTATGTATCATTAGCAACATATAACATAACTTTAGCTTGTGTATCAGCATAAATCGCTCCATAACCGCTTTTTACCCAACTGTTTTTAAAATCATATACATATGACTTCTCAATCAAACCTTGTTCAACCCATGTTTCCCCACCATCTGATGATCTTAACAACAAACTGCCTGTGTTGCTGTCTGATGCATTAAATAAATCGAAATTCATTAACATATCATCAGAATTCAAACAATATGCTACTGATGGTCCCAGTATGAAATAGTCTTTGTACTTAAGATATTTATCAGTCTTTTCAATAATTTTGAAAACCATATTCTCCCCCTCTACTTTTTCATTATACCATTTTATATGGTTCTTATCCGCTAATAATTTTTTGTACAATTTGATACATTTTAAATGATGTTTCTTCAGCTTTATTTAATTCCACTAAATATTCATCACAATCTTTCATCAGCTTTTTATACTGTTTGCTTTGTTCATATAAATAAATTTCTTCATTTTGAAGCTCCTCGTCCAATTTATCAATTCGTTCTTTTATTTTATTTAGTGAAAATCCTAATCCTTTAAATACTTTGATAATTCTCATTTTTTCAATATCATCTTCTATATATATTCTATATCCGTTAAGTCTTCTTCTAATTTGTAATAATCCTTTACTCTCCCAGTTTCTAATAGCATCTGATGAAGCATTAACATATTCTGCAGCTTTCTTCCGCGTAAGATATATCCTTTTTTCTTGTTGCTCCTTGCCTGTAATTACATGAGAGTACTTATTTTGTATCTTCATTATATTTTCTTTTTCTGTCTTTATATTATTAATAAGCTTAGCTGATAGCAATAAAGCATCATCATTTTCCTTCTTTGCGATATGTTTTGATATCAAAATTGCATTCTTTCTAATGCTTTTTTGTCTTTTATCCATACTTAAAGCAAGTCTTGCAAGATTGTACTGTAAAACATGGTTATCATTAAACATACGATAGCCATTAATGAGTCTTTCAGCTGGTTCGACTAATCCTATCTCTTCATATAGTCGTACTGTATTGGTATGTATATTCATTATTTTTGCAATCTGTGAAGTTCTGTATTTATTCATATTTTTCTCCAAAAGCCTGGTATTCTAGTGTATACTTATACTATATTGTAAAATACTGATAAATGCAAATAAAATTCAAACCAAACAGGAACCTATTATACTCCTGTCTAATCTTAAAATATCATATCCATAAACATCTATGCATAGGTGTATGCAGTCATTCTATTTATTTATTAAGTAAATTAACTTGTATTTACATGAGTATGTTTTATGACAACCTGTTTTTAAAATCATCATAACTAAATTTCTTAATCAGTTCAAACGAAGAATCTGTTTTAAGAAGATAAATCGAAGGTAGAGCTATACCATTGAATGTATTGTTCTTAACCATAGTATATATTGCCATATCATTAAAAAGCACAGTATCATTTATCTTTAATTCACTATCAAAGGAATAATCCCCTATCACATCACCTGCTAGACAGGTAGGCCCGGCAAATCTGTATGTATACTTTTTTTCATATGGTTTACCTGACTTAATTACTATTGGCCTGTATGGCATTTCAAGAACATCTGGCATATGACATGCAGCTGAAGTATCAAGTATCGCTATATCCATATCGTTTTGTATTATATCCATAACCTTTGCTGCAAGATAACCTGCATCCAAAGCTATTGCTTCTCCAGGTTCCAAATACACTTTTAAATCATATCTTTGTTTAAAATCCTTTATGCAGGATATTAAAGCATCAATATTATAGCCTTGCTTTGTTATATGATGACCCCCACCGAAATTTACCCACTTCATGTGTTTCAGATATTTTCCAAACTTTTCTTCAACTGCTTTAATAGTATCAATTAGAGCATCAGAATTTTGTTCGCAAAGTGTGTGAAAATGAAGTCCCGAAATTCCTTCTAGCATGTCCTCCCTGAAATTTTTTTTTGTTACTCCAAGTCGTGAATATGGAGAGCATGGATCATATATCGCATGGTCCTGCGTAGAATATTCAGGGTTAATTCTCATGCCGAACTGTCTTGAGCATTTTAATGCTTTATTTTTAAATTTATCCCATTGAGAAAAGGAGTTGAATATTATGTGATCACAAATTTTCAGAATCTCATCAAATTCTTCTTCTTTGTAAGCTGGCGAATATATATGATTCTCTTTTTTCATATACTCATAACCTAGTTTTGCTTCATATAAACCAGAAGCTGCAGTTCCTGATATATATCTGCTTATCAGCGGATATACAGAAAACATGGAAAAAGCTTTCTGTGCGAGCAGGATGCTGCATCCTGCTTCTTTTTCTACTTTCTTTAGAATTTCAAGATTCTGAATAAGCTTTCTTTCATTAACAATATAACAAGGCGTATTTATTTTTTTTAAATCGAGTACCATTTAGTCTACCAAAACAGGATTATGATCTACTTCCCATGGCAAACCCCATTTATTAAGAGCATCCATGAAAGGATCCGGATCAAACTGTTCCATATTGAATACTCCAGGTTTTCTCCATGTACCATTCACGACCATCATTGTTCCTATCATTGCAGGAACTCCAGTAGTGTAGGATATTGCTTGGCTTTCAACCTCTTTGTAAGACTGTTCATGATCACATACATTGTAAATATACAGATTCTTTTGTTTTCCATCCTTAATGCCTTGGAATATACACCCTATATTAGTTTTCCCTTTAGTTCTTGGACCTAGTGAAGCTGGATCAGGAAGCAAAGCTTTCAAAAATTGCAATGGAACAATCTGCATACCATTATATTCAATAGGTTTTATTGACGTCATGCCTACATTTTCCAGACATTTCAAGTGCGTCAGATAACTCTGACCGAAAGTCATGAAAAACCTAATTCTTTTTAAATTTTTAATATGGGTTGCAAGACTCTCTATCTCTTCATGATGCAGAAGATACATATCTTTAGGCCCTATCTGTGGGAAATCATAAATTCTTTTTATCTCCATAGGTTCTGTTTCAATCCATTTACCATTTTCCCAATACGAGCCTTTGGCAGTAACCTCCCTTATATTAATCTCAGGATTAAAATTTGTCGCAAAAGGATAACCATGATCACCTGCATTTGCATCCAGTATATCAATATAGTGGATTTCGTCAAAAAAATGCTTCTGAGCGTAAGTCGAGAAAACTGAAGTTACTCCTGGGTCAAATCCACTTCCTAACAATGCTGTTATATTAGCGTTTTTAAACCTTTCATGGTATTCCCACTGCCATTTATATTCAAATTTAGCTGTATCAACCGGTTCATAATTTGCTGTATCCACGTAGTTGGTCTTTGTGGCAAGACATGCATCCATAATAGTAAGATCCTGATATGGCAATGCAAGATTCAGTACTGTATCGGGTTTATATGAATTAATCAATGAAATAAGTTGTTTTACATTATCAGCATCAACAGCAGCTGTATGTATTTTTGTTTTCTGGTTTGCTAGTTTCTTTTGCAAATCATCGCACTTTGATTTTGTCCTGCTAGCTATCATCAATTCAGGAAAAACCTCATAATTCTGACAGCATTTCCTTATTGCTACATTAGCTACTCCCCCGCATCCGATTACCATTACTCTACTCATTGATGTTACCTCCTATGGTTAATAAGATTTCTCTGGTTATTTTACAAGCAACAGCTGTAGAAGCTCCTGACGTGTCATAATGAGGCGATAGCTCTACTATATCGGCTCCAACTATGTTTAATCCTTTTAATGCTAAAATAGCATTGTGAAGCTCTTTAAAGCTTATTCCTCCTGGTTCTGGAGTTCCTGTCCCACAGAATACTGATGGATCGAGTACATCGAGATCCAGACTTAAATAAATAGGTGTTCCTCTTAAAATAGCTATGGCTTTGGTTAAAGCATTTAAATCATATTTATACATATTTGTATGGGTATCAGCAAATATAAATTCATCCTTTTCTCCACTCCTTATACCGAACTGGTATATGTGCTTATCTTTAACTATCTCTGAAATTCTTCTCATAACTGTCGCATGAGAAAGTTTTTGTTTAAGATATTCCTCTCTAAGATCGGTATGAGCATCAAAATGTATTACAGTAAGATCAGGATATTTATGTATTAAAGGTTTGATGCAGGCATATGATATTAAATGCTCTCCTCCTAGAGCCACTGGTATCTTGTTGTCCTTAACAACTTTACTGGAAAATTTCTCAATTATTGCTAAAGATCCTTTTGTATCTCCAAATGGGCATTCTAAATCAAATGCATCATGAATCGCATAATCACTAAGCCTTGTATCCTGATATATTGAATACTCTTCCAACCCATAAGATTCATTCCTTATAGCTTGGCTTCCGAACCGTGCTCCAGGCCTGAATGAAGTCGTATTATCAAATGGGACACCGTATAATACAATTTTTGCATCTTTGTAACTGCTTTCACATCCTATAAAACAATTCATGTTATTCGACATTTTTAAGCATCTCCTCTACATAATTTGGCAGATAGAAAGCTCCCTTGTGAAGGTTTGAGTTGTAGTATCGCGTTTTTATATTGAAAGACTCCCATTTTGTTTCGTTCACATCACGGACAGGATGAAATTTTTTAGATGCGAAACCGAAAAGCCAATGTCCGGATGGATAGGTCGGAATGAAAGCCTGATATAATTTACTTATAGGAAAAGAATCGTGAATTCTCTTATGAGCTCTTTTCATAGCAGCTGCATCTTCATCATAAAATGGGCTTTCATGCTGGTTAACCATTATTCCATCTTCTTTTAAAGCATTATAACAATTTCCGTAAAATTCCTTTGTGAATAAGCCTTCTCCAGGGCCGAATGGGTCAGTGGAATCAACGATAATAAGGTCATAAACACCAGTATGCCTTCTTATATATCTCATTCCATCCTGATAGTAAATATTCACTCTATCATCATTAAAACCACATGCTGTTTTAGGTAGATATTGCTTACATACATTCACTACTTCTTCATCAATTTCAGAAACATCTATTCTTTCAATAGAAGGATATTTAATAAGCTCTCTTAATACTCCCCCATCCCCTGCTCCAATTACAAGGATTGTTTTAATTTCCGGATTTACAGCCATGGGTACATGGGTAATCATTTCATGATATATGAATTCATCTTTTTCTGTCAGCATCATAAATCCGTCTAGAGCCAGAAATCTTCCGAATTCCAGTGACTCAAATACATCTATCCTTTGAAAACTGCTGTTTGAGCTATATAGCTGTTTATCTACCTTAATAGAAAGATATACATTCTCAGTATGCTTTTCACTGTACCAAAATTCCATCTTAACGGCCTCCTTGTAAAATATTTAGCCTTTGTATATGCATATCTTCCGGGCCTGTTATAAGAGATCCCTTTTCTTTAGCATATATTATATATTCTATAATCTGCTCGGTTATCCGCTCTCCTGGAGCTAATATAGGTATTCCTGGAGGATATGCCATAACAAATTCACCGCATATCTCGCCTGCAGTCTTTTTAATGTCCATACTGACCTTTTTCGCATAGAAAGCATCCTGAGGTGACATTTCCACAACTGGATTTATATACTCATGTTTTAGTGCCGATGTTCTTGGCTTTTTGTATCTTCTGCGTATTTCTGACAGTGATCCAATAAGCTGTTCTATATTTTTATCGCTATCTCCCACAGATATGTATGCCAGGATATTTTCTAAATCTCCAAACTCAATCTGTATATCATATTCATCTCTTAAAAGATCAAAAACCTCAATACCAGCAAGCCCTACTCCTGATGTGTTAATAGACAGCTTTGTAACATCAAAATCAAATACCGTATCACCATTTACTAATTCCCTTGAATATGCGTAATAATCTCCAATTTCATTTATTTCATCTCTTGCATACTGTGCTAATTTTACAACTCTTCCGAAGATATCTTTTCCGTGAAGATATAGCCTTCTTCGTGATATATCTAAGCTTGACATAAGAAGATAAGAACCAGATGTAGTTTGTGTTAGATTAATGACCTGTCTTAAATAATCTGTATTTATATTCTCTCCACCAAGCAGTAGAGAGCTTTGTGTTAAAGATCCGCCAGATTTGTGCATACTGACTGAAGCCATATCTGCACCTGCAGCCATAGCGGAAATGGGAAGATCCTCTCCAAAATACAGATGAGTGCCATGTGCTTCATCAACCAGTACAAGCATATTATGCTTATGAGCAAGTTCAGTTATTTTTTTCAGATTAGAACATATCCCATAATAAGTAGGATTGTTAACAAAAACTGCTTTAGCATCAGGATTCTGTTCTATTGCACGTACTACATCATTATACGACATTCCTAAAGATATACCTAAATCACTATTAATCTGAGGATTAATATACACAGGAACTGCACCACATAAAACAAAAGCATTTATAACGCTTCTATGAACATTCCTTGGCAGTATTATCTTATCGCCTCTTTTTACTACATAAAGAACCATTGATTGCACAGCAGATGTAGTTCCATTTACCATAAAATATGCACACTTAGCACCAAAAGCTTGAGCAGCAAGATCTTCAGCTTCCTTTATTACACCTGTAGGATGGCATATATTATCCAAATATTTCATAGAATTAATATCTACTGCAAGGCATTTGGCACCTAAAAAATCTGCAAGATCCTTATTACCCTTACCTCTTTTATGGCCTGGTACATCAAAAGGAACAATATGCATTGATTTAAGTTCTTCAAGCGCCTCATACAAAGGGGCGCGGTTTTGATCTGTCAGCGTCATTTTTCCTCCATCTTAATAAACATTAATACCGCTGAAAATCTCAATCATTTCGCGGCGAAGGCTGTTAGTTATCGTCAGTCTTGTTTTTGGGGCAATCTCATATACATCAGTATTAAATAAGTAATTCTGGAGATCCACCTCTTTTATTAACATTTTAGTATGAAATATGTTCGATTGGTAGACATTTACATCAACAGCATCATACCTTTCTAATGTCTTTGGGTCTATATAGTCTTGTATTGATGTAATAGCATGATCTATGAAAAGTTTTCTCCCAGTAATATCCCTGGTAAATCCCCTAATCCTGTAGTCCATAGTAATTATATCAGAATCAAAGTTACCTATAAGAAAGTCCAATGTAGAAAGAGGTGTGATCTCTCCGCATGTCGCTACATCGATATCTACCCTGAAAGTAGCGATTGAAGTATCTGGGTGATACTCTGGATATGTATGCACAGTAACATGGCTTTTATCAAGGTGTCCTACTATTTCATTATTCTTGTGTGGTATCATAGCTTCTTCAGCTATTAAAAATGTAGCACTTGCGCCTTGTGGTTCATAATCCTGTTTCGCTATATTCAAAATAGTGGCTCCAATCATCTGAGTGACTTTTGTTAGGATATTTGTAAGCCTTTCAGAGTTATATTGCTCATTAATATATGCAATATAGTCTCTTTGCTCACGTTCCGACTTTGCGTAACATACATCATATATGTTAAAGCTTAAAGTCTTTGTCAGGTTATTGAATCCATATAGTTTCATCTTTTCGTCCACATCAACCTCCAAAAAAAAATTGGATATACCTACATTCCTGATACATCCACCTAAAACAGTCTTCTTCCTTTTGGGAGCGCGTGCATAGCAGCTTTGTTTCAGAGTCTATATAGCAAGAACTACTTTTACTACTCTTATTGACCGTTTTACAAGTGTGTATCTTATACACTTTTGGCCTGTAGGCCATCTTACAAAATCTGAGCTCTTAACTCAGTCAATAAGCAGCTTGCGCTGCAATCGGCAGTTGACCCGGCTGTCCGTCTGGCCTTAGCTCCCCCAAGAGAAGCGGTCAAGAAGTTCATGTAGCCTGTTAAACACGACTCAGAAACCGAAGTAAATATATCATTATATGTATAACTATGTCAATATCAATTTCTGAATCAAATTTCATAGTAATAACAAAACTCGTATAAAGATAGAAGAACAGATATAATCTGTTCTTCTGGACATATAAACGGGGCAGTTTATATGGGAATTAAGCTCCATCATTAGTACTTATTAAATGAAAATTGATACTATCATGAATACAAGCACAAACAGCATTATCACTCCTAATATTATGCCTGTTGTTTTAATGCTTATCATTTTCTCCTTACTCATTTAATCAATCTCCTGTTATCTTCAGCTTAACCTAAATTTTCCAACTACTATATATATACGAAACATCATTCATAAATTTTGGGGTAGCAAAGATACTTTTTTAATAATTCCCTCCGTAAAGTAATAAATTTTACTTATTGACAAGTATTATACAAGTAGTAGAATTCTATTTATAGGAAAAGGAAGCAATATGGATTCGTATTGTGCAAAGATATGTGGGATATCATTGGATTTCGACATGGTAAAATGCTCTAATCTATTTGTTATGTATAATAATACTTCCTGTAATATAACCTCATATAAAAAAAATATATTATATAAATTTAAAAGAAATGTATCGGAGGTATTAAAATGAAGAAATTCATGCTGTTATTGTGCGTATTAATAATTTTGTTGTCATTTACAACTGGATGTAATGATGAAAATCCACCAAATAACGGATTTGACGAATATGGCGACCCATTTTCTATAAGTCCGTCTGACACATCAAATCAGGAAAATTCCAGTGATAATGATTCCTTAGCTGATACACAATTCTGGTGGATCGAGACAAATATGAGAACATACTACTATGACAACCAACTAAAGGAAGATCATGAACTGGGAGCAGGTTTTTTTGTCTGGGAAAAGAAATCATACTCTATTCCTGAAACTGACCAGCTATATGAAGAAACTTACAGCGGCACGCAATATTATGATTATTTCAGGTATGATAATCCCTATGGTTACGAAATGTGGGGTGAAGTAGTACCGCAAGGTACACTTATAAACATTGACTTTGGTGAGCCTTATCCCGATAATGTCACAATTTACAGAGATGACTGTACATATGAAAGCATGGTTGATGTCAGACTTCCAATAATGATTGAAACAAGCCTGTATTCCAACGGTAAAGTATCCTTTAATGTAGATTTCGGTACAGAAAACCTTATTTACTACAGAGTATTCTACTCTTGGACCAGTTTTAACGGATTTTATTCAGCCTCATCATCATTTATCTTCAGAAAGCCTTAAAAAGTCCACGCTCTTCAGGATTAACTTACACAGAGTTTGTGAATTCTATAAAAAGAAACAGAACAGAGAAAATCTGTTCTGTCTATAACAAACGAGGTTTTGAGATTGAATATTGGTTTTATCCTCGTCCATTACCATTGTTACTGTCCGGTATCTTATTTTGTCCCGGAGTTTCAGACGGTCTGTTCTCCTGGCCTGGTGTCTCAGATGGCCTGTTTTCCTGACCTGGTGTCTCAGATGGCCTGTTCTCCTGACCTGGTGTCTCAGATGGCCTATTTTCCTGGTCTGGTGTCTCAGATGGCATGTTCTCCTGGCCTGGTGTTTCAGATGGCCTATTTTCCTGGCCTGGTGTCTCAGATGGCATGTTCTCCTGGCCTGGTGTTTCAGATGGCCTATTTTCCTGGCCTGGTGTTTCAGATGGCCTATTTTCCTGGCCTATATCTTTATTTTCCTTGGTTTGCTTCATTATCTCTTTAACGGATTTATCCAGCCAGTCTTCCTTATTTATACTTTCAGGATTTTCAGAGCTTTCAATTAATTTTTCTATCAGATTTAACTTACCTGGTGTAATTCCCAGTTCTTTTGCTTCTTCCACTCTTTCAAGACCTACAGCTTCACCCATAACCAATGCATTAGAATTGCTTGCTTCGACTACTGCTGTTACAGCTTCTTTTAACTTTGCAGCAAGTTCTTCTGCGTTATTATTGTTTCTAGCTGCCGTAGCTATCATTATTCCGGAACCCTCATTTTTTAAATATCCTTCTTTAGCTGCTTCTGCAACAGTCATAGATACTACATCTTCAATCTTTTTGTTTTTTAATTCTTTAATATTCAATTCCTGTAATATGTGTTCTCCATCCTCATTGACGCCTTTTGCATCAACTACTCTGTTGTACATATTTACAGAATATTCTATAGATGGATTAATATCCACACTTACATATCTGGCAGGTACATAATATGAAGAAGTACCTAGGCCTAATGCAAATAACAGGCTTGCAGCTGCAACTGTTATTGCTGTTCTTATTGTCATTAATTTCGTTGTCATTCCTGCATCAACCTCCTTACCGATCGAATAGTTCTTATTTACAACTTTTACGATGCTTCCATCTTCACATAGCATTGCAGCAGTTTTTCTTTTGACTCCGACTATAACAGCTTTCATATCATTTACCTCCCTTCCTGATATATGATACATACTCAGCCAGCCATGGAAAATCTCTAGTCAACAGCTGCACCGCTGCTATTATATATATACGATGCCGTTCCAGTATTTTTCGGGGTAGCTTGGTATTTTCTATGATTTTTTTTATAGGTAACATTTTTTTTTGATTTATCTCAGTTAGTACTTCGCTGTTTTCAAGAATATAGTTTACAGCTGAAGCGCATGCATTTTTTGTTTTTTTAGATTTTGGAGAACTTTCCGCTAAACTGTAAAATGAAAATCCGAATTCGGTAAATACATTATTTGCTGCTTCAATTTCATATTTCAAAGCATCTTCCCTGCTAACAGCAAGCTTTTCAGAAAGCTGTGTTTTAAGTACCACGTTCTCATCATCTTCTACTGGTTCCATATCATAAATACTCGGATCCACTGATATTTCCTGTTTATATTTATTCTCAGATCTATAATAGTCAATTAGTTTTCTCTTAATTATGAGGGAAGCATACGACATGAAGTATCCTTTATTGATATCATATGTTTTTACAGCTTCGTGAAAGGCGATAATGGAAATTGACCATTCATCATCATGTTCACTAATATATTTATTTGATACTTCAAAAGCGCATTTTATTATGAAGCCCTTATTCTCGGTAAGTAATTTTTCAAATTCCAATTCATCTGTAGATGCAAGCATCACTTGTTCATCTAGTGTTCCCATTTCAACCTCACACATTATCATTATACATATTTTCAATATGTAATGGAAAAAAACTGTAAATGAAAAATAAAAATAAAAATATGAAAAACAATCTTGTATTTTAATTGTTCATATAGTATAAACAATATTACTTATGGTCTTTATCTGCAGGTTCTTATGTTTAAGTGCAGCAGACAGGAATCATCGGCGGATAACATGTAAGGTTTATGCGCAGTTTTAAACATAATTACCATAAATCAATAATATGTTTTGATAATCTATAGCAAATCGATATTTTGGCTTAATTTGCTTAAAAAAGCCTTAAAAATTGATATTGATATAGTTAAAATATAGAAGTACAATTCATTAAGCGTAATGCTTTGGAGGATAGGGACCTTTAATGGTTGAATTAAAGAAGATAACATGGGAAAACTTTAATGAATGCTTGTCACTGGATGTGACAGAAAATCAGCAAAATTTTATAGATAGCAATGTATATGCATTAGCACAAGCTTATGTAGCTGCGACAAATGACAAATTCCCCCCTATCGCATATGCGGTATATAACGATCAGACTGTTGTAGGAATAGTTATATTAGTCCATAAATATGCTAAGGATAATAAATTTTATCATGAGAACTGTTATGAAGTCGTAAGTTTTATGATAGGACGACAGTATCAAGGAAAGGGGTATGGAAAAGAAGCGTTTGCCAGAGTAATTGATCTTATTAAAACGTTTCCTGAAGGTAAAGCTAAAGCAATATGTCTGTCATATGACCCTAAGAACGATACTGCTCGACGATTGTATGCTTCCTACGGATTCACCGAGACAGGTATGATAAACGATATTGGTGAAGTGGTGGCGAAGCTTCCGATAAATAAATAGTAATTTTTGTTAGAACGGCTTAAAGGCCGGTTTTTTATAACTATTTTACATTGACATGTATCAATACAAATCATAAAATTATGATATTAATGATATAGGAGTAAAATCATGAAAGATAAATACAAGCAGGAAATAGCTGTCTTTAAAGCATTAAGTGATGAAAACAGACTTAAAATTCTGGACTTGCTTTCTGATGGACAAAAATGCGCCTGCATTATTCTGGAAAAACTCGATATTACCCAACCTACTCTTTCACATCATATGAAAATTCTGTTTGAAGCAGGTTTAATTGACAAATTACGACAAGGAAAATGGACACATTACTCATTAAGTAAAAAAGGCGGACATATACCAAGAAGGCTTGCTGATTTGTATTCATCAGTCGAATAATTGAAATAGGAGAGACATATGGCACAATACAGAATTCTTAAGGATTCCATCAAAGCTGCAAAACAGCTGGAAAATGAGATAGTCAGCTATAGTTTACAGCTTTTCAACCAGAAACAGACGGATTTTTATTTAATAAAAACAAAACAAGACTGGGAAAATGAAAAAAAAAGAATTAAAGAAATAGTTAAAAATGCTTTTCCAAAAATTCTTTTTGAAAAAAGAAAATTAAATGTTACTTTAGTTTCATCATTTGAATTCGACAATTTCCGTATTGAAAATGTGCTTTTCAATTCTATTATGGGATGGCAGGTAAATGCTTCTGTTTACATTCCTAAAGGGATAGGTCCTTTTCCCGCTGTTATATGCCCAACCGGTCATAGTTCGAAATTTACGGAGAATTATTATATTCCTGCTCAGATGTTTGCTTCAAATGGTTATATAGCAGTTTCCTTCTGCCCACCAGGATGTTCAGGTGAACTCGCTTATAGAAATGATCATTTTGTGAACGGTTACTCTGGTTGGATTGTTGGAATGTGGAGCCAAACTTATTTTATCGCGGATGCGATGGCTTGTGTAGATTATGTTTATAGCCTTGATTACTGTGATACCTCAAAAAAAGTATCTATAAGCGGTGTATCAGGCGGAGGGACAACATCAATGTACACAGCTATTCTAGATGATAGAATTTCATTTTTAGCTCCTGTATGTTGCATAAACAATAATCAGGACGACAGATTCAACGATCTATATACTGCATGTCCAGAAACTTTTGGAAAAGGTTTCGCTTTTAATGGAATAGACACAACTTCAATACTTGCTTGTTTTGCTCCCGATAAGCTTTTTATAGTAGGAGGTGAAAAAGATGAGGTTTTTGATTATCGTGTCACTCAAAAAATATATGAAAGAGTCAAGCATATTTATTCACTATACGGTAAAGAAGATAATATAGAGATATATATAGAAAAAAATACAGGACATAAATACAGTCCGACTATGGCTCTTGAAGCAATTAAAAGAATGAACAAGATACAATATACTGAAACAAAAGCTTTAGTTTATTGTAAAGATAAAATTATAGATTTGAAAAGAGAGCAGTTATCTTGTTATCCTTCTCAAAAAGTCAATATGCATACCATTAACAAAGAAATAGCATGCAATCTCAAAAATAGCAGAAAAATTTTGCCTTATGAGCTTTTAAAGCTAAAATTGCTAGACATATTGGATATAGGTAGAATGGCAACTCAACCAGAAAACATTTATGAACAGCCAATATCTGAAATACCTTCCAGATGGTGTCATAAGTTTAGAAATATTGTTATAAATCATTCATCCGGATGTGAGATTCCTTTGATACATGCTTTTAGAGAAGATATGATAGGAAGACCTCTTTTATTATGGTTTGGAGAGCAAGGTGCATGGGAGCAATTTAATAAAAAAGGTCCTTTATCAAAAATTACGGGGTTTTTGGAAAGAGTTCCTTTGGCAAATGAGCATTCCATAATGTCTTTTGATATATCTGGTCTTGGAGAACTAGAAATGCAACATTCCACTTATGATGCTGCATCATGGAACAGAATTGAAAGAATACTGACATACATTTCTGTTTATAACAACAGACCGGTAATGAGCTACAGAGTAAGGGATATACTAATTGCATTAAATTATGCTAAACAATATTCTTCTGACATTACAATCGCCGGGTATGGAATCGGTGCAATAAGCGCATTATTTGCTGCTTTTATTGCAAAGGATGATATTAAGAAAGTTATCGCTGTAAAACCTTTATGCTCCTATGAGTCAATAGCGACTGAACCAAGTTTTGAATGGCCAGAAAGCATTTTAGTACCAAACATACTGACTTTTACAGATATACCGGAATTACTTGTGTATCTTGGTAAAAAAGCTATTTGCATAAATCCAATTGATTCATATATGAAAACAATTAACAAAGATATTCACAATGATATCTATAAAGAATCCATAGAAAAAGGCGCTAAGATAATATATGATGAAGACTGGGAAAATGCATTTGTAAAAGCGGCAATTAGTAAAGATTAACTAAAAATGGAGTAAAATATGCTAAAATATATAGTCTACAAAACTAAAACAGATTTTACAAAGAAGTATGCTGAACTGCTTTCTGCAAAATTCCGTCTCCCTTGCTTATCCTTAGATGATGCGAAGGATAAAATATTACCTGGAGAATCCATATTATATATGGCGGGTATAAGGGCATCAAAGCTTTATGATATAAAAAAAGCAAAAAACAGATATAATATTGAAGCAGTAATCGGAGTCGGAATGAACTCTCCATCAGAACAATATAAATTAGAAATTATTGAAAACAATGATTTAAAGCAGATCCCTTTTTTCTATTTACGTGGCGGTACTGCTCCTGAAAAACTTCAAGGTTTTGATAAACTGCTCTTTAATACTATTGCGAATATGACTAAAAAAACAAAAAGTAAAGAGAATAAAAATATGTCTGATGAAGATAAAAAGCTTATGGATGCCTTTTTTAAAGGTGTTAACTATGTTGATGCCGATAATTTAAAGCCGATAATTGACTGGTATAGTAGTTACTTGATTATTCAGGATATGATAGGTAAAAAATACAAAAAGTAATTTTTTCCTTATATTAGTTTTATTTACAGATTAACTTTATTATCTTCTTTTAAGAATCTTAATTCCTCTTTAGGTATATCGAACCCAAGAGTTCCACCAGGATTCATTATATTATCTTTATCAAAATGGTTTTTTAAGGCTCGGAACACTGAATACTCATTCTTTCCTATAGATCCTTCCAACCATGGACCGAACATTTTACCTATACCATGGTGATGGCTCATAGAAGCTTTAGATTTCTGTATAGCATCAAGTATACCTGAATGATAAGCCTTGTATTCATCCAGATCACTCATCTTGGCAATAAATATGAAATACAAATTAGCTCCTTGCGGATAGACATGGGACATATGTGTCATGCATACAGTATCTGGTCTTGATTTGCAGTATTTTCTAACCTGTTCATGAACATATGACATGTTGCTCCAGTTTACGCTACATTCCATAGTGTCTGTCACTATTCCGAAATCCTGGAGGGTATCTCTAAGATATGGATCTGTAAACCTGCCCTTTTCCCATGCTTTTGTTACCGCTCCTGTAAGATTCATGCCATTGAACTTTCTTGCTACTCTTCTGACATTCTTAGCGCAATTTCTGGAAAATCCCTTTTCTCCATTAGTAAATCCTAAAAACAAGCACATCTTTCCTTCCTTGAATCCATTTATACTGAAAAGATGCTTTAGCGGGCTTTCTATTACTCCATACAGCCTTAACATGATTTCAGTCTCTTCAGGATCAGATAACCTAAATACTGAAGGATATCCCGCTTCTGACTGCATTATCTCTCTTGCAGCTTGCTGTGCAGTTTCCCAGTCTTTGAACATATATGAAAATCTCTTTATAGTTTTTGGCATGTGACGGAACACTCTTAAAGTCACATGTGTAAGAACACCGAATGCCCCTTCTGAACCCATCATTATTTGCCCTAAATCAGGACCTACTGCTTTTCTCGGATATTTGTCTGTTTCGACGATGCCAATAGGAGTCGCATATGACTGATGTATTACTAAATCAGATATTGTACCGTAATATGTAGAATTTTGGCCTGCTCCCCTTGTGACTGTCCAGCCTCCTACCGAGGAATATTCGAAACTTTGAGGAAAATGTCCACATGTATATGCTCTTTTTGCTCCGAAAAGTTTTACCGCATCATTCAATACCTGTTCAAGTTTCGGTCCGCTCATGCCAGCTTCAACAGTAATTGTCTGGTCTGTTTCATTGAAAAAAACAACCTTATTGAATCTTAATCTCATATCTAGAGAAATACCGCCCTTTACACATTCTACTCCTCTTGTAACAGACGATCCTCCTCCATATACATACACTGGTATCTTATGAATTGTACAATACTCAACAATTTTCTCAATCTGCTCTTTTGTGTCAGGATATATTACGACATCAGGCAGATTCTCGATTTTTTTATTTCTTAACCTTAATACATCATACATCGTCTTACCATATGCTACTGAAAGACGTGAATAATCATCATTGCGCACGTATTGATTTCCAACTATTTCTTTAAAGATTTTTATATGTTTTTCATCCATAGTTGAAGGAATATCATATTTTACTCTATCTAAACCTAGATTTTCCTTGTAATCTTTAAAAAATTCGTCATCAATATGGAATACCTGTTTGATGAGTTTGTATAGGTTTTCATTGGGAGCCTTAATATGCAATGGGTCTCCCCATTTAAAAATGGATCTGTATGAATCCTTAGGAAATTCCTCCTCTAGCCATTTTGGTTCAAAACCTTTGTATTTATGCGACATTGTACCCTCCTATAAATTTTTTCTGTATAATGGTAGAAGTTTACTGAAAATTTTTATAAACTGTGTATGGTAAATTTTCATATACTTCTTGTGATTTGAAGCATCTGGCATATAAACGTGTTTAACATGGACCATTGCATCAATTGCTTCTTGTATGCTATTGAAGACCTTCTGTGAAGTAAATGCCACTATTGCTGATCCTAATGCACCAGCTTCATTTGTCTGTATAGTATGGACAGGAAGTCCGAAAATGTCAGCAGTAATCTGACATATTTCAGGACTTTTTGATCCTCCTCCTGCAAGGTATAAGCTATTTATTTTTTTCCTACCTCTTTTCTCCATTACAAGCTTTCCTTCATACAAAGCAAAATTAATTCCTTCTATAATAGATCGGTAAATATGATATTTAGTAGTCATGTCAGATAAACCGATAAACGCACCTTTAGCGACAGGCATTGACACTCCTGCAGTAAAATATGGATTACATAACAATCCATCACAACCTATGGGGACATCCTTCATTTTTTCGTTTAATACATCTTCAGCAATTAATGATTTACACATCGCTTCATTTTTTTCTTTCTCACAAAATTGATCTTTGAACCATGAGATTAGCCAAAATCCTCTGTAAATCTGTATTTCAGGATTATAAAAACCTTTAAGCACTGCGGAATATGCGGGAAGGAAAGGTAGCGGCTCCATATACTTTCGTGTCATGAATTGTATCGTTGCAGTAGTCCCGAAACTTAATGCAGCTTTATCTTCTGATACGACAGAAAGCCCTAATGTCTCACAACCCTTGTCTGAACCTGTTGCTATTAATGGAGTATTTTCAGGAACACAGAGGCATTGTGATGCCTCCTTTGTTATGTAACCAATTATATCTCCAGGATCTGTAAGTTCACACATCTGTTCATCCCTTACATTAAATATACATCTTGTAAGGTCATTTTTTTTCATCCAGTCTCCTCTTTTATTATCAAATGGAATATGGCCTATTGACGAAGCTTTTGAATCTTTAAGATTACCAGTCATCAGATAATTAAGAAATGCAGAAAGCAGCACGAATTTATGGGTTTTTTTCCAAATATCTTTCTGATTTTCCTCAATCCAGTTACAGTATGATACTTCTTTTTGAAGCTGGACAGCTTCCTGCATTCCGACTAGTTTAAAAAGAATCCTGTTGATTAGAGGAATATCTTTGCAGCATGATGCTTTCCTCTTATCAAGCCATACTATAACATCTCTTAATGGCATATAAAACTCGTCCAAACATACGCATGTGTCCCTGATAGTCGTACAGGTGACGCATATTATATCCTTCCAGTCATCTTTTGATGTTTTTGCTAACTCCTGACATGTTTGTTTCATAGTCTCCCAATATACATAAGGTTTTTGCTCAGCCCAACCTGGATGCTGTGAATAATATGGCTGTTCATACTGCTTTTGGATTTTGTTCAGTATATTACCGAATTGATCTATAAGCATTACTCTTGTGCTTTGAGTTCCGATATCAAATGCTAAAACAAGCGGTCTTTTCATATGTCTGCCCTTTCTTCAGGTATTCTAGGAAGGTCACAGGATGCAATAATATTACATCCTGTCCCTAATATGTCTTTGATTATAACATCGTGCATTTTTACCATATAATCCACTATTGTATCATCTATGACCTTCATTGCTTCTAAAAGCAAATCCTTCGGTAACTGCGTATCTGTTCTTACTGGAAGTACTGGAAAATGAGAATATACCGTTCTCACAGTTGTTGTTAGTGATCTTTTCGGAGCTGTCATTTCCAAAATAGCAAACTCTCTTCCTCTTTTACATGCATTCCCTTCAACTGTGATTGCATTATCCAGTATTTGGACATTCATATGACATCCTCTTGGACACACTATGCAAATTATCTCTTTTTGCATTTATTCCACCTTTTCCATTTTTATACTCACACCATTTTTCCAGTTATTAATTTTCTCTATTTCCCCTATATCAATCTGCAAAAGTTCCATTTCTGACGGCCTTATCTGTACATATTTTTTGGATATTATAACTTCATCCCCTGCTGATAATGTCACTTGTATTTTATCTTCTTTTTTTCTGCTTCGAAAATATATATCAACCTTCTTTTCATTAGCAGACATATCAATAAACTGAGGAACACAGTAAGCAAAGTAACCATCATGCAGTATCGGTATCAGCTTGCGAATTTTCTTCGAGTATAAGGCAGCGCATTTTCCTGCAGTTTTTGCACCTAAAGAAACATAATCCACCAGATCATTCACATGAAAAGCATTTCCGCAGACAAAAACCCCATCTACCATTGTCTGATGACAATGATCAGCTGCAGGACCATTTGTCTCTTTATCTGTTACAATTCCAAGTTTCTCAGCAAGCTCGTTTTCCGGAATCAAACCAACTGATAAAATCAAAGAATCGCATTCTATTATTCTTTCACTTCCTTCTAATGGGTTCATATCATCATCAACAGCGCATACCTCTACAGCTGATAATCTTTTCTCCCCGAAAACACGTGTGCAGGTAGTCTGCGTATGAAGCGGTATATTAAAATCCATAAGACACTGCGAATAGTTTCTCAACAAACCTCCCAGATCTTTCTTTGCCTCATAAACTCCTTCCACAACTGCTCCTTCAAGTGTAAGCCTTCTTGCCATGATAAGCCCTATATCACCTGAACCCAGTATCACACACTTTTTTGCAGGCATCTGGCCTAATATATTCGTATAATACTGCGCTGTTCCAGCAGTAAGAATTCCTGCAGGTCTAGTCCCATGTATAAAAATCTGTTTTGCAGATCTTTCCCTGCAACCAGTAGCAAGCACTATTGTTTTTGAACAAATGTGCCTTATACCATCACAAGTTACTAGCACCAAATGAAATGTACCATCTTCTTTTCTCTTCATTTCCGTTACGAATGTAGAACAAGTAACCTCAACATCAGTTTTTTCCAGCATGTTAATATAATATTGAGCATATTCAGGACCAGTGAGTTTTTGTTTGAACATAATTAAACCGAATCCGTCATGTATGCATTGTTTTAGGATTCCTCCCAGCTTTGCTTCTCTTTCAATAAGAAGCGTTTTCGCATTATTCTTCGCTGAGCTCAATGCGGCAGACAGACCTGCAGGCCCGCCTCCAATAATCGTTACATCATATGTGTTTTCAGACTTTGGTATCATGTTTTTTGGTCTTTCCGAACAGAATCCTACTCTGATCATCTTTTTTTGCAACCTGGTCGTAATCCATTTTTTTTACTTGCGCTATTGTTTTTAAAACTAGGGGTCCACAAAAACCACCCTGACATCTTCCCATTCCTGCTCTAACTCTCCTTTTCACTCCATCTAATGTGTCACAAGGAACGCTTCTTGTTAATGCATCTTTTATCTGACCAAGACTGATCTCCTCACATCTACATACTATGACTCCATAATCCGGATTCATTTTTATTAATCTATCTCTTTCTTCTTCATTTAATTTAGACAGATCAGGAATGGCTTTCCTTATGGGATTGAAATCATTATTAAGTTCAACTAATATACTTTTGCTTAGCATTTTATAAGCCATTCTAGATACATACTCGGCTATTGCTGGAGCAGCTGTAAGACCAGGAGACTGTATGCCTGCAACATGAATAATATTTTTTGTTCTTTTTCCTTCTGTAATGACAAAATCCTCTTCATATGTTGCTGCCCTTATACCTGAATAATATGCTATAATATCAGATTTTTTAAGGTTTGGAAGAGTCCTTCTATGTTTTTGTAAAATCTGGTCAATGTTTTTTCCATCAGTACTGAAATCCTCTCTATCAAATGTTTCATAAGCATCAGGACCGATTAGCATATTGTCATCTGCCGTTGTTATTATACCACCGCCCTTACTGTGTACAGTTTTCACTTTACTCATTCCATATGTAGATACTATATATCTTTTATCTTTTACAGTTTTTTTGTCAAATATCGCGTTAGTACCTTTTCTAGCATGTATAGTATAGAACCTATCTTGTGCCATACCAGCTATTTTGTCAGCATATGCTCCCGCTGCATTTATCACTAGCTTGGGATATATGGTTCCTCTATTTGTTTTTAAGCTTATTATATTGTTTTGAGAAACCTCCATATTGGTAACTGCCGTATCCAGCGCGATTCTTACCCCGTTATCGCATGCATTCTCTGCGTACGCTATAGTAACCTCATAAGGAGAGACTACACCTGCAGTTGGAAAAAAAACAGCATATTCCATCTTCTCAGAGATGCCGTCAATCCTTTCTTTAAGCTGATTTTTATTCAAATATATTGTGGGTATCTTCATAAATCTCCAGTAAAGCCTTGCAATACTGCTTATAAACTTCAGTCTTTTATCGTCAAAGCATAAGTATTGACCGGGCTTATAAAATTTAAAATCCAGCTCTTTAGATACCCTGTCATACATTTCGTTACCTTTAATGTTAAACTTCTGCTTGACCTGGCCTTTTATAAGATCGATTCCTGGATGTATTTCGCCATCATTTCTTGATGAGGCGTGCATACCTACATCATGTTCCTTATCAATTAATAATATCTTAAGTTTATATCTTGCAAGTTCTCTTGCTATCGAACAACCTATAATTCCCGCTCCGATAATTGCAATATCGCAATGTGTATCATCATATACAGAGTCTTCAAAATCAGGCAGCCTTATTCCTGGTATTGGTTCTTTTGTATATTCAATATCATTAATTACACCATAATATCTCTTTTTGTTGACAGCAAGATATCCCGCTTTAACTATATCTTCCCATGAATCAAGAGAGCCTGTCAAAACAACGCATCCGTTTTCTTCTCTTGCGTGAACAGCCCCGTTGAACATCTTATCCAGCTTTTGATTTAGTTTGTGAATAAGATTCATAAAAATACCACCTAATAGAATTATACCCTATTATCTTAAATATTTAAATGGAAAGCATCCACTTTTATTTATAAACGTATTGCGGATTTATGCTAAAACATTAACAATCCGAATCTTCTCGGATCATGGTCATCTTCTCCGCACATATATGTCCTTTCATTTGGAAGAGCTCCTGACCAGTAAGCGATAAGTTCTCTTCTGACACCGCTGTCACGGTCTGATATAGTTAAGTCAAATCCCCATATATCACCTTTGGATGGCTTCCCTCCTAAACAATGGAATGGGATATCCACACAAACATCATATCCGCAATCTGTATTGCTAATACTTAAGGATATACCGTTTATATCTTTTACGCATTTAGTCATTGCAATTGCTTTTGAAACATTACCGCTACTTCCTCCTTTTAGCATCAGAGAATATACTTCATCAGTCAACACATCCACATTCCTAAATTCTTCTTTTCTTTTGTTGAAGTATAGCTGTATGTTATCATTATCATATTCATATTTACCACCTGAAAATAAAACCTTGTCATCTTTAACATTAAGCACGATTGACAGTGATCTGCCTGAACTGACGAATATACTGCCTGATGCGCTTAAGTCTTCTTCACCTTTCCATTTTCTTTCAGCTCTAGATATTGCCGATATGTCATTAATAAATATGTTTTTTTGAAGAACCGCTTCATTTATAGGCATACTCCTATCATATTCAAAAGTACAGATTATCTTTTTTATAAATGGTTTCCTATTTTTTGAATAATATGCTTTTAAATATCCATCTTCTATTACAATACCTTTTTGGGTTATTGGGAATCTGAATACTTCGTAACCGAATGCATCTAGCACTATATCCTTATCAAACAGATCGCCTTTTTTCTCATAGCTGTTATTATTCCTCATCGCGACACAAAAGAGCTTATTATTTGTTGCTTTAAAATCAATCCAACACTCATATGTAATATCCGTATCAATTTCAGGTTTATTTTCGTATATAGCTTTTTCCTCAATTCCATCATAAATAATCTCAACGCCCTGTGAAACATCAATAATCATTTTTTTGTCATCGTTAAAGCAAATTTCAAATCTATGAGAATCTATGGTAGTCAGGCTCTTAATCCTGTTCTTTTGACCACTTTTTACATCCTCATATATGTTAGCGAAAAATACTTCTTCACCGGTTTTTTCCTGTATAAGTATAGGAAACAGGTCTGGTATATTCTTTGGAGGTCCATATGCCCTTGCGCTATACTGGACCATTGTGCCGAGAACCGCCCCATGCATGATAAGTGATGCTTTATCTGTCTCGAAAATGTTAACTTGCCCATCTTTGACGACATTTCTTTTTATATCATGTAAAAAATCATATCCTTCTTCTTCAAATATCTCGTTTGTATTATGATATGATTCGTCATTAAGCTTTCCAAAACTATGATATACATTATGATAAGTATGTGATTCATCAGACTTTATATTAATATAGTCAAAAGCAATTCCGTTATCGAATAGCACCACTGTCCTTCTGCCAAATGTTTTTGGGTATATATCCGCTACTTTCCCACTGGCGGCATCAAACATCCTGCCTGAATAAAAAAGATCATATTCACCAGAAACTGCTGACTGTCTTTTGCCATCTTGATTGACAGTATTATGACCTAAAGTACTTCTGTAATATCTTAAATGGTCGAGATAATAATTACCAGTACCATAATCTGTAAACCATCTTCTATTATTGAGAAAGCACGTTATATTAAGTCTGTCCGGATGTCCATGACCTCCTCCATAATTACCATAATCCAAATTTATGTATGAATTTTTTCTTCTAAGAACTGCTAAACCTGTTCCTGTCATGTTTATTGACGTAGTGACTGGTAAACCTTTATCTGAATTTTCTCTAGGCTGTACTGATAAAAAAGCTCTCCAGTCCATTTCCTCTTTTGATGCATATGCTGGTTTTAAAATATCCATTATACCTGCTGCTGAAGATAAAGCCATGCTCTTGTCCGGAACAGATGCATAAACAAGATTTAAAAAATCTGCAAGTTCTTTATCTTTATATCTTGCATAAGCCAGTTCATACAACCCGCAGTACCATCTATTTATCATAGAATTAGCATATGGGGAATCTTTTCTGGAAGGAAATGTACCATCTGGAAGAAGTGATTTTAATGGTGCATAAAACATATCTTTTATGGAATGACCGCTAAAGCTTTTGTTGTACAGGTCAATACCGTTAAAATAACACATTTCAGCAATATTAACCATTGAAGGAACCGTTGCGAAATGATAGTTATCTCCTTCATACCAAAGACCATCTTCTAAAATGGAATGCCCCATCTGTGCGATAAAACCATGTTCTCCATTTAAAACATAATCTAGCAGTTCCTTATCCTCACTCAAAAACGCAGCAGCACACATTCCAGAATTATTGAAGGCTTGTCGATTATTCCATTTTTCATCGTAATCCCTTATTACTTTTGCCACATCTAGAAATAATGACAGACTAGCCTTTCTATCTTCATCGCTAAATACATCACAGTCATTTACCATATCGTACCCTGCACAAAGATAACTAAGCCATACAGAATCCATGAATGTGGATTGGAATACCTTTGCTGTACCTATTTCGTTATCCTCATTAGGATAAGTAGGGTAATATTTTATGTAACCATCGAGTATCTTTTTAATAGCCTTAGCATATTTCGCATCTTCTGTCGCAAAAAAGCATATCCCAAGATATATGGACATCTGTGACAGCCATGCATGATATGTAGTTATCCACGCTCGTTTATATGGTTCATCTTTATAATTTACCTTACATACAGGACAAATATATAGTTCCCTGTTATATGGATCAAATAACAGTGCTGCATTGTGGGCTCTGCATGTTTCATTGAAAACATATCCCTTTTGAGTAGGTACCTCAAATCCTTTTTCCAGCATAACATCACACATGCTTTGTATGTTATAGAATGACTTTTTGTACCATTCATATTTTTTTATGTTTGCTTTAATTCTTGCAATTGCTTCAGGATTAGTGAATAGATGTGGTTTTGCCATAATGATACAACCTTTCTTTGTTTATGAGCATTATTATACATTAGTAAACTGTTTATGTATTGGTTTTTATAGCTTATTTATGATATATTTTATTAAACAGTAGAGGTAGAGTATTCTAATGAAAAAAATAAGACTTGATGCATTAATATTCGTGATTTTAATAACAGTTTTCGGTATTGCAAACCTGCTTAACCCAGATAAACCTGACATATCTTTACAGGAAAACAGAGTCCTTGCAAAAAAACCGATTTTCTCTATCCAATCTTTATTCGATAAAAATTATACAAAATCCTGGAACAATTATTATGCAGACACTATATTTTTTAGAGAAGATATGATTCAGATTAATGTAGATATAAAGAAGAGCTTCGGGCTTGGCAATAATCAGATTTCCATTGTTGTAGTAGGAAATGATCCTACTCCTACGAAGACACCCAAGCCTTCTCAAACTACCGAACCCACACCTAGCCAATCTGAATCGGCTATACCAGGTACTAATCCAGGTTCTTCTGAGCAGCCATCCTCATCACCTTCTCCTTCTACTAGCCCAATTGAAGAAGAACCAACAGGTTCAGGTGCTGCCACAGGAATGTATATCACAGTGGGAGACGAAACTTTTAAGCTTGACTCATACTCTGAAGAAGCATATGACAACTATGCTGCCTATATTAATAAGATTAAACAGATGGCAGGCGACGATATTAATGTTTACAGCATGCTTGCACCATCCCGCTCCACATATCTAGCACTAACTAAGTATGAGTTTTTAAGTTCACGTGCGGCAAATGTCGGACAAATAAACAGTAAGATTGATCCTGCTGTTAAAAATGTCAATGTTCTTAGATCAATAGTGGAACATGTTGACGAATACATATATTACCGTACTGATCACCACTGGACGCATTTAGGCGCATACTATGGATATACTGAACTTATGAAATCTATGGGAAAAGAGTCGGATATAGTCCCATTGAGCAAATATACTGAAAAACTGACTGTGGAAGGTTATCTTGGCTTTTACAACAAACCATATCTCACTCAAGCTGATTACGATAACCCAGACACTATAATCGCATATTATCCTATTGTTGACTATACATACACATACTACTGGCAGGATAATTCATATGAGAAAAGACTTATAAACAAGGACCGGGTCGCTCCTGATAAGGATTACTATCTTTTGTTTTCCGATGGCGGATTCGGTACATACAGTGTTATATCCACAGAAACTGATTCTGAGCTTTCATGTATGGTTATTAAGGATTCTTTTGGTGACTCATTAATATCCTTTTTGCTTCCACATTACAAAACAATATATGTAGTAGACTCGCGTACATATAATAAAGCATATTGCGATAACTTAAATATCATAGACTTTGCTAAATCTAAAAAAGTAGATGATATAATTGTAAACTACTGGATAACAGAAATAACCTATATTGACGATTTTATGGCAAAGGCATATGCCACCTTAGAATAAAATCTTACTTGAACAAGGATTTTGGTAAAGGTATAAGCTTCCTTGTTTCTTTTACATACTCATCAAAATTCTTCTTATACGATGCTAGCCTTTTTTCAGCCATAGGTATAGATATGAAAAGAAACATTAATGTATTCACTAAAGGACCAGCAGCTAGATAATATTTGGATGGTTGGCTGGACATCATAATAATGAAAACTCCCCACCACATGAGTATCTCACCTAGATAGTTAGGGTGCCTGCAATTTTTCCATAAACCTTCGCGCATAATCATTGTCTTATCATGTGTCCTTTTTCTGAACTCATGCATTTCAAAGTCAGAAATCCCTTGAAGAAGAATAGCTAGAAAGCATATTGCGAATCCAACTAAAGTTAAATAATTAAAAGCATCATCCTGTAAAAAAGATATTGCAGGAAGCATGCATAGAAATACCACAACTGTTGGAAAAATTTGGATCCCCAAAAAACTAACAAGAGGGAAAAGTTTTCCGGATTTTTGTTCCAACATGTCATAACGCCAATCCTGAATATTTAAATTTTTAAAAGTTTTAGCCCAGTTATACGTAAGCCTTACTCCCCATGTAGTAACAGCAGTAAGCATAAGAACCGTTCCTAGTCCTGAGTCTGAAGATTGCAAAGCAAGCAATGGAAGAATTATGATTGGAGCAACTGACCAGTAAGGATCATATATCGATGTATTTTTGAAAAGTAGACTGAATAAATATACAGTAACTGTCGCTGCAGCATCACCCGCAAGGACTTTTATGAATATTGAAGAATCTGTCTGATTGTATACAAATATACCAAAGAAAGCTGCTATACCATAAATTATCGCAATAATTGCAAAACTAATCCAACTATTACTTTTCATATGCCTTAAATCCCCCCTATTTAATGATATTATACCATAAAGCGAGTAATGAGTAATTCAACCAAATATAATACTATCCATTAGGAGTTAATACTTGATAATAAGCTTTAATTTAATATAATTGAATAGTACAGCATCTTAGATACCTGGAGGAAAAAATGAATAATCTCAAAAATCAACAATGGCAGGAAAGATTTGGATGGATCTACTATAATGAAAATGAGATTTTCCATTCAAATCAAAAGCAGATAGATGATTTGGTGAAAAATTATGCGGATGATGGCATTACAATATTAATAGGATTTAGCTGTACTCATTTCAGATGGAATCATGTATTAAACTGGAGAGAAATTAATGAATGTATAGGAAGGTATGTCAAAGCATGCCACAAATACGGTATAAGATATGTAGAGCATCACAGCTCACATCTGACATATAATCCTATAGGCCAGGAACAAATTGATGCTGTTGAAAAAGCTTTCGCATTTCATGGTTCCAGCACTAAGTCATGGGCAGGATTTTTGGAATATTCACAAGGTGACCCTGTAATAAATGGTAAAAACATATCTACTTTTCGCCAGATAAGCGGTGCTACTGGTAAATTCGCAAGAAGTAACTACAGAGGATACTGCATGTGTTTCAACAATCCTGACTACAGAAAGGAATATTTTAAATATCTAGAATCTGTGTATGACCAGGATATTGACGGAATAATGACAGACGATGTCCAATACTTTGGACAAGGATGGTGGGGCGACTGGTCAGCATGTACCTGCATCCATTGCAGAAAACTTTTCAAAGAACAGACTGGATATGATATACCACAACCTGAACAATGGAATGATTTTTATGAGAATTACTCTAATCCAGTTTATATTGCATGGAAAAAATTCAAGCATGCTTCGACAACCAGATTCGCTCATGATGTAAATAGGCATTTTGAATCTTTAGGATACAAGCTTTTAAGGCCTAATTACATATCAAGTATAGTTAGAGAGAATCCTACTTCCTACCCATTTGAAAATTGTACTGACTTATGGGATTTTGTTTTTCAGGAAAATATTTCTTTAATTGTCATTAAGGAATCCTTTTATGATGTAGCTACAGAGGCAATACACAGATTCGCTATGGCAAGACATAAAAGCATACCTTCTATGTCTATGTTTTATCCTAGAACAGATGATTCGCTTTATTTTGCTTGGGGATTATGTAAAATATGGGGACAGCTTTTCACTCAATGCTCGAGAAATCTAAAAGGACAGATGAAGGAATATATATATAGAAATTTTGAAATAAAACATAAGCAATTTTATGAAGCTCCCCAAAAAATATCTGATCTTGCATTTTTACTATCAGCTGATACTAGAGATTTCAGTATAGGAAATAAAGTAACTATGAGAAGATTCGCAACATGGCTGCAAGCTAGTTATGCTTATGGATTTATGACAGATATGGTTTTCGAGAATGAAGATATTGATATATACTCTAAGTTCAAATATATAGTCTTATGCAACACAAAAATGCTTTCTGATTCTATGCTTTCCAAACTATATAAATATGTGGAGAACGGAGGTAATCTCATAATAATCGGCCCATTTGCTGTGTATGATGATAAGGGACAATCTGACCCGCAACGTGTAGAAAGAGTATTCACTAAACTTCCTTCCACTCCAGGGATTAAAAAAATTAATAAAGGCAGCATTTTTGTTATTGAAGATAGCGAATGCATTGACCACTATCAGAATTCTGTAAGAGTGCCAAACTATATGGATGAATATGCTCTAACAAATCCTACTCCTGATTATGTAATAGATGCTTTGAAACAAACCGGAGGCAAAGCCCTTTATTCCATTATCCAGCAGAAGAATATTGAAGCTTCATCTTCTATGCAGATTATTTATTCTTTGTATAAACATGGTGACAATGCTGCAATAAATATAATGAATGTTGATAAGGCAGTCTCAAAAAATAACGAGCAAGTATCTCTTTCGACACCTATTGAAGGTTATACGCTGAATTCCCAAAAAGCCGCTGCAGTTGATTTATCTGTAAAACTGGATTTTTTACCAAAAGCTATTATAGCATGCATTCCTGAATCTAATGAAGAAAAAGTAATACATTTTATAGAAATAAACAACCGTATCCATTTCTCCATACCAAAAAACACATTTTATGGATATTGCCTTGTCAAGGTATACGGGTAGCTGTTTTTAAAAGCTTATCCCTCTGTTTGTAATCTGGCATGTGCATCTTAACCAAATCATAAAAAGGTTTCTGATGATTTTTGTGTTTTAAATGACAAAGTTCATGAACTACGACATAGTCAATCGCTTTTTCAGGATATAACATAAGCCTATATGAATAGCAAATACCATTTTTTTGGGTACAGCTGCCAAATCTTCTTGAAGCAGATGTGATTTTTACATATGCAGGATACAGTCCAATTTTTTCGGAATAAATCCTCGTTTTTTCAGTCAGCTCTTTCTTTGCTTTAATTTTCAAGCACTTTATCTGTTCTTTGGTTAATTCTTCAATAGAAGGTTCATTTTTCTTAATTTTAATGTGTTTTTCAATCCAACTCTCGTGATCTGCTACAAACTTGTCTATAGTTATTTTAGAACAAAATAAAGGCGCACGTACAATTACATCGCAATTTTGTGCGATTCTTAAGGATATTGTTCTTCTTTTGGAGCGTATCAAAGTATAGTTATGCATAAAAAGCACATTAAGAAATTTCTATGCTTTCTTAATCTTGATCCTTACTTTATAAATTTAATTATTGCCAGAATAACACCAATTACACTATAAACCCATACGAGCCATCCGATTAAGCTCATAACCCAGTTTACAACAGGAATTGCGCCTAATAACTTTTGTAGTAACCCTACAACAATTGATAATACTACATAAAGCAAAATAGCTATTATCAATGAGCTGATGTTATTCTTTTTCACATTTTTATTTAGTGGGAAGAATGCGTCCATATTGTTCTCCTTCTCAGTCTTGGTATTATTACTTTATCATACAGACAGTTTAAAAACAATGCGATTAAGAAAAATGCAGGATAATTTTATATTGCCACTACTGTTTCTCAATTGTATAATAATATGAATGTGAGGAGAGCGGTTATGACTCTTTGGGAATTGCTTTTAATTTCTGTAGGACTTTCAATGGATGCTTTTGCAGTATCTATATGTAAAGGATTATCATTACAAAAACCGACTTGGAAAGATTCTTTTGTAGTGGGACTATATTTTGGCATATTTCAGGCCATGATGCCTCTTATAGGTTTCCTTATAGGGACAGGTTTCGCAGGATATATAGAAAAATGGGATCATTGGATAGCTTTTATCCTTTTAGTGATAATAGGCATAAAAATGATTATTGAAAGCAGAAAAAATGAATCCTGCGAGATGTCAGGAACAAATAATGAGAATACTTTAAGTTTTAATAAAATGCTTCCTCTTGCTATAGGAACATCTATTGATGCTCTTGCTGTTGGAGTGTCTTTTGCATTTTTGTCAGTCCGAATACTTCCTGCTATCAGTCTTATAGGAAGTGTAACTTTGTTAATATCTTTTTTCGGTGTATATATCGGTAGTTTTTTTGGAAGCAGATTCAAGTCTAAAGCAGAAATGGCAGGAGGCATTATATTAGTGCTGATGGGATTTAAAATCCTATTAAACCATTTAGAATTAATATCTTTCTAATTGCTTTTCATATCATATGTTTTATAAGTTATAATATTCATATGTGAGGTGACAACATGAATTATCTTAATTATGTCAATGTTAGGCAAGGAACAAAATCTGTACCTAGATTTTCAAATGGCAACACTTTGCCATTAACACAACTTCCTTTCGGGATGGCGTCATTTTCTGCACAGACAAGAGGAGAAAGCGAATCATGGTTTTTCCATCCGGATGACAGAAGCGTAGAAGGCATAAGGCTCACACATCAGCCTAGCCCATGGATTGGTGATTATGGCGCCTTATTGATGCTTGTACAAAGCGGAACGCCTGGAACTGATCTTAGATCCATATGGTCTGGTTATGATCCTTCTAAAGCAATAATGACTCCGAACTTGCTGTCAGTCAGATTCATAAAATACAATGCGACATTTTCATTATCACCGACTGAAAGAGGGGCAGCTATTCAATTATCCTATGATGATTACAGAATCCCATATTTCTCTTTGATGTCTGTAGGTGGGAATACTAAATTTGAATATGATCCACAAAATGCCATACTTACTGGATATACTGAGCATATTCACAAAATGCCTGATGCAGGATTTAAAATGTATTTTGTATTCAAATTCAATAAAGATCATGTCGACCTGCCAAATATCCTCGTGAGCAATAAGGAGAAGCATTTATTTAATAGTACAGAAATATCTGGTGAAGATTCATCAATCCATATTGCCCTTAAAAACAACGAAACATCTGTAACTATGTGTACATCATATATCTCAGTCGAACAAGCTATATACAATCATTTACAAGAGCTTAAAGACAAAAATATAAAAATAATTAACGATACAGCAGAAGAAATTTGGACTGAAGTTTTATCACGTGTTAAAGTTAAAACTTCATCATTAAAACATCAGAAGACCTTTTACTCATGCCTATACAGATGTTTTCTTTTTCCACATAAATGCTATGAATACGACAAATCAGGAAAACCTGTTCATTACTGTCCGAAGGATGGTAATGTTTATGAAGGCGTGAGATACACAGATACTGGATTTTGGGATACTTATCGTACCTTATTCCCGCTATTCTCAATTATAGCAAAAGAAGAATATAAAAGTATGCTAGAAGGGTTTATTAACGATTATACGCATTGGGGTTGGCTACCAAGATGGACATCTATGGTTGAGATAGGCTGTATGCCTTCAACTTTGATTGATGCAGTTATTGCTGATGCAGCTGTAAAAGGAATAGCTGATGAAAAACTTTTAGAAAAAGCACTAGAAGGAATGATTAAGCATGCCAATGTAGCTTCATCAGACAAAAGACATGGCAGAAATGGAGTTGAAGATTACATAAAAATAGGTTATGTTTCTTATGAAAGCGAGAATGAAAATGTAAACCTAACTTTAGATGCCGCATATGGAGATTTTTGTATAGCTGTTGTAGCAGAAAAACTAGGCAAGAATGATATTAAAGAAGAATATCTTAAAAGATCTAAAAATTATATAAACCTTTTCGACAAAGAAACAGGATTTATGAGAGCAAAGGACAGAAATGGTAACTTCCGATCGGATTTCAATAAATTCCGATGGGGATTAGATTATACTGAAGGCTCAGCATATCAGAATTCTTTCTCAGTTTACCATGATTTTGAAGGATTAGCAGCCTTATACGGTGGTGAAGCTGATTTTATAAGGAAAATAAATGAAATATTTGAGACACCTCCTTTATATTACGCTGAGTATTATAAAAGAGAAATTCATGAAATGACAGAAATGGCTTCTGCTGATTTTGGACAGTGTGCCATATCAAACCAGCCCTCCTTTCATCTTCCATATATATTTGCATATATGGGTATGCAGTATAAAACAGACTACTGGGTTAGGAGAATATGTGCTGAAGCATTCGGATTTGATGAATCCGGTTTTCCTGGTGATGAAGATAATGGTGCAACTGCTTCATGGTATATATTCAGTATGTTAGGACTATACCCGATTTGTCCTGGAAAAGCTGAATATGTAAAAGGTCCTATGCAGGTAAAAAGTGCAAGATTACTGGATAAAAAATGGAGCAATAAAGGTTATAGCAGAATAATACCTCATAGTATATTCACATAATCTTTTAAAAAAAGAAATATCAATAAAACAATATGCACAAACAAGAAGATAGGTATTATCACTGTAAATGATTGCTTCTTCGTTTTATGTCTGAAAATGTACATTCCAACAAGACATCCTAAAGCTCCACCAAAAAATGAAATTAAAAATAGACGGGATTCTTTTATTCGATATTTCCCGTCTATTGCTCTTTTCTTGTCAACAAAAACTAATACAAAGCACAATATGCTTAGTGCTAATATAATGAATAACGCAAATTTAAAACTCACAGGATATTACATTATCCTCATTAATTCCTCAAAATTCAGGTTTCTGACTTTGTCCTGTATGGTTACCATGTCATATATCCATAGTATACCGCAAAGGCCACCAGTCAATAACTTGAGTATTCCCATACCGACATCGCCTAAAAGGAATCTGTCTATACCTAATTGCCCTATAAAAATAGAGATTAAAAGATATGTTGTAGGTTCTTTAAGCTGGACATACATTAGTCTCTGAATCTGATCATCTGTCATGGAATCCAATCTCTCTTTCACAGCATACAATTTTTCAGCTGGAAAGAATTTCTGATTTGTCATGAAATAGATATCTGCTTTCTGACTCATATCACCCCTCCTTTATATCAAGCATTTTATGCTTTGATGCAATTTATCTGATTCAAATGCAGCTTCTATTACCTGCATTACT
>MWDI01000046.1 GCA_002070475.1 Firmicutes bacterium ADurb.Bin146 | reverse complement strand
CTATTTCATCGTTATACAGCAAATCCATGGTTACAGTATAAAGTTTCTGTTCACCATAACCTCTCGGCCACCATAGTTTTGGTTTGTCAATCAAAAACCCATCATTCCCGCTTACGAACCATGCAGGAACTGAGTATTCAAATTCTGATTCTTCACACTTCCCTCTGACTCTTATCATAAACCCTAATAAATCATCATAGTCGGTTGTAAATCTGTATGCGAACCTTATTCTTATCTTATCCATGCTGAAAACAGGAGTAGCATAATATGCCTGTGTAATTCTGGTATTTTTTAATGCTACAAGACTTGCATCTTTCCATATTCCCGCTGAAACAAGTCTTGGAAGTATATCCCATCCCATCATATGCGGAGCTTTCCGTATATACGGAAGTTCAGAACAATGGCGGCATCCTCTCATCCATACTGTATATTCCTTGTTTCTTATGTAGTTCATAACTGAATATATTCGTATAGAAAGAGCATATGATTTACCGGCAGATATAAAATCAGAAACATCAAATTCATGTTCCACAAGCATGTTTTCTGTATGCCCTATCAGTATGTCATCAAGGTATATATCGGCTATTGTGTCTAATCCGTTAAAGCAAAGAACATATCTGTCGCCAATAAAGTCCTCAGGTATATATATAATTCTTGTATACCACCACTGGTAATATTCATATTTCATATAGTCAAAAGAGTTTTCATTTATATATGGATCCTTTTCTATACCAGCTCTGACAAGATCCGCTTCAACATTACCCGGAACAGAAGCATCAATGTACTCATATCCGCTTTCTTCTAATTGCGAAGGCCTGTTTATATTAGCTTTTTTTTCTTCAACATAATAAAGCTGCCATTTCCCGTTAAGCAATATCTCCATCTCTATCCATCTCCTCTTTGTAATACTCTAATATAGTCTTGTCTCTTGTCAGTGTAAAAAGCATGCCATACTGATTGCATGAAGATATGCTTTTTTCCATCATTTTTATTGCTTCATCTATGCTGAACCACTGATGCTTAAATCCCAAGCTCTTTTCTTTTTTAGTCAGATGCAGAGACCCTTTCTTCCCAACTGTCTCAGCCAGGAAACAGTATGAAATATGAAGAAAATTCTTTTCTAGTTTATGTTCCTCAATAGATCCTAAGTAAGATATTATATGGCAATGGTATCCTGTTTCTTCTTTTACTTCTCTTGTAAAAGCCTCTTCCTTTGTCTCGTTTTCATCTATTCCACCCCCAGGAAGCTTGTACAAGCCTTTATTCCTCATATACATCAGTGCAACCTGTTTTTTAGCATTAAGCAAAATACCCCTTGCTCCATATCTTGAAATTCTCGAGATATATTGAGGTTCTCCTTGTCTGAATACAAATGAATCGGTTATTTTCTTATCTAACATCTGCTCTCGCTTTACATTAGGCTTGAATACCAATGTAGATATTATAGCATAAAAACAGGACTATACTAAATGTATAGTCCCGGTGTTAATTTAAGATTTTAATCTGGTGATATTAACCTTGCTTATTCAGCTTTCTTCTTGTAAATCTCATATCGTGCTTTGGCATCTTTTTCTGTCTTTTCAAATAAGTCATCTGCCAGTTCTGGGAATGTAACCTTTAATGACGTATATCTTGTTTCGCTTGCCAGGAATTCCTTAAAGTCTCCTGCTGGTTCCTTGGAATCCAGTATGAACGGGTTCTTTCCTTCTTCTGCAAGCATCGGATTGTATCTGTACAGGTGCCAGTATCCTGCTTCAACAGCTTTCTTTTCCTGTAACTGTGTTGTTCCCATTCCTGTTCTGATACCATGGTTAATACATGGGGCATATGCTATTATGAGAGATGGTCCGTCATATTCCTCAGCTTCTTTTACAGCTTTAATGAACTGATTCTGGTCTGCACCCATAGCAACCTGCGCTACATACACATATCCATAGGACATTGCCATCATTCCCAAGTCTTTTTTCTTTACCTTTTTACCTGCAGCTGCAAATTTTGCTACTGCTGCAGTAGGAGTTGCTTTGCTTGCCTGTCCGCCTGTATTTGAATATACTTCGGTATCGTAAACTATAACATTTATATCTTCACCTGAAGCAAGAACATGGTCAAGTCCGCCATAACCGATATCATATGCCCACCCGTCTCCACCGGATATCCACTGTGATGTCTTTACGAAGTAGTCCTTCTTTTCAAGAAGCTCTTTTACTATACCATTGCTATCGCAGCATCCGAGTTTTTCAATCAGAGCATCGCTTACTTCTCTTGTCTTCTCACCATTGTTCTTGTTATCCAGCCAGTTCTGAGCTGCTTCTTTTACACAGTCACATACATCAGATGCTAATAGCTGCTTTAATAATTCCTCTATTCTCTCACGCATATGCCTTGTTGCTATATACATACCAAATCCAAACTCAGCATTATCCTCGAACAGGGAATTAGCCCAAGCAGGACCATATCCTTTACAATCCATGCAGTATGGTGTTGCAGGTGCTGAACCGCCCCAGATGGAACTGCATCCTGTAGCATTAGCTATCATCATCCTGTCTCCGAACAACTGAGTGATGAGCTTCATGTAAGGGGTCTCTCCGCATCCAGGACATGCTCCTGAAAATTCAAGATAAGGCATGTTAAACTGGCTGCCCTTTACGCTGTATTTATTGAATGGTGTCTCTTTCTTTGAAAGCTTTGTTGTAAACTCCCAGTTTGGAGCCTGATTCATCTGTGTATCAATAGGCTTCATAACAAGAGCTTTTTCCTTTGAAGGACATACCTGAGCGCAGTTTCCGCATCCAGCGCAGTCATATGGTGAAACCTGGATTCTGAAGGTCATGCCGTCAAGTCCTTTTCCAACAGCTTTCTTTGTTTCAAAACCCTGAGGAGCATTTTTCATCTCTTCCTCACTCACAAGGAAAGGCCTTATTGCTGCATGAGGACATACATATGAGCACTGATTGCACTGTATGCAGTTATCTATGTTCCATTCAGGAACTTCAACTGCTATACCCCTCTTCTCATATCTTGATGTGCCCTGCTGCCATGTTCCGTCTTCTATTCCTACAAATGTAGATACCGGCAAAGTATCACCCTGCTGGGCATTCATTACTTCCACTACATCAGTTATAAATGCAGGATATTTCTTATCTTCTTTTGGAAGATCCGCTGCATCTTTCCATGATGAAGGAACTTTTACTTCGACTATGTTATCTATACCCTGGTCAACAGCGGCGTTGTTCATATTAACAACTTTTTCGCCTTTCTTTCCATAGGATTTCATAACAGCATCCTTCATGTATTTAACTGCGTCTTCAATAGGGATTATATTGGAAATTTTGAAGAATGCAGACATGAGTATCATATTTGTTCTACCGCCAAGTCCTAAATCCTGTGCAATTTTAACCGCATCAATGGTATAAAATTTGACATTGTTTTTTGCTATGTATCTCTTCATATGTCCTGGAAGACGTTCTTCCATCTCCTCAACGGTCCAACCTGTATTCAGAAGGAATGTTCCGCCTTTCTTTACATCTGATACTATATCGTATTTGTCAACATAACTCTGGTTGTGGCATGCAACGAAATCTGCATCAGAAACGAGATACGTTGACTTGATGGGGTTCTTGCCGAATCTTAAGTGGGATACTGTTATACCACCGGATTTCTTTGAGTCATATGCGAAATATGCCTGAGCATACATATCGGTGTGGTCTCCGATTATTTTTATCGCATTTTTGTTTGCTCCGACTGTTCCGTCAGAACCAAGGCCCCAGAATTTACAGCTTACCGTACTCTTAGGTGTAGTGTTTATCCTCTCTGTGAATGGAAGCGAAAGATATGTAACATCGTCATTAATTCCTATTGTGAAATTATTCTTTGGCTCATTCATTGAAAGATTAGAAAAAACAGCAGCTATCTGTGAAGGTACAGTATCTTTTGAACCTAATCCGTATCTTCCGCCGACTATAATTGGAGCATTCTTATCTCCTTTATATGCAGCTACAACATCAAGATACAGAGGTTCGCCAGTTGCGCCTGGCTCTTTTGCTCTGTCAAGAACTGCTATTCTCTTAACTGTTTTTGGTAAAGCATTCAGAAAATGCTTGATGGAGAAAGGTCTGTATAATCTGACTTTTAATAAACCGACTTTCTCGCCTTTTTCAATAAGATAATCTACAACTTCTTCAGCGGTATCTGTGACGCTGCCCATTGCGATTATAACCCTGTCAGCATCCAAAGCTCCGTAATAATCAAACAGGTTATATTCTCTTCCTGTAACTTTGGAGATTTCCTTCATGTAGTTTTCAACAATAGCCGGTACCGCATCGTAAAATCTGTTTGCAGATTCCTTTGCCTGGAAGAATACATCAGGATTCTGAGCTGTCCCTCTAAGGACCGGACGAGTAGGATTCAATGCTCTGTTTCTGAATGCATTAATTGATTCCTTGTCCACAAGTTTGTCAAAATCCGAGTAATCGATAACTTCAATTTTCTGGAGTTCGTGGCTTGTCCTGAATCCATCAAAGAAATGTACAAAAGGCACTCTGCTCTTAATTGTTGCAAGATGAGCTACACCGGCAAGATCCATTACTTCCTGAACACTGCCTGATGCAAGCATTGCAAAACCTGTCTGTCTTGTAGCATATATGTCTGAGTGATCTCCGAATATTGAAAGCGCATGGCCTGCAACAGCTCTTGCACTTACATGGAATACTGATGGCAGCAGTTCACCGGCGATTTTATACATATTAGGTATCATGAGCAATAAGCCCTGTGATGCCGTATATGTTGTTGTTAAGGCTCCTGCTTGTAATGAACCGTGAACTGTACCGGCTGCTCCTGCTTCTGATTGAAGTTCAACAACCTTGACTTCCTGACCGAACATGTTTTTCTGCCCATGAGCCGCCCATTCATCGACATTTTCTGCCATAGGTGACGAAGGGGTTATGGGATATATGGCAGCTACATCAGTAAATGCATACGATACATATGCCGCAGCCTGGTTCCCATCCATCGTTTTAAGTTTTTTACCCATTTGTTTCTCCTTTTAAGATGTATATAAATTAATAACTTCGTTGTTACCAAACTATATTGTAGCATATATATATGATATTTCAAACAGTAGCCCTATAAATTTACCAGTATTCCATATTGCCCGGCCTATGGTATAATCATACAAGAGTAATCTGCTGCTGAAGGGGTGAAATGAATGAAAAAATCAAAATATAGATGGATATATATTGTTGCCTTTATTATAGTCTCTTTAATAACAGTTTTTTTGATATTTTCAGCAGAACGTTTGCATAACTTTGAAGCTTTAGACCCTGCCGGTACCGATGCGAAATGGCTCATTAACCAGCCAATCGCTCACAGAGGGTATCATAACGAAATGACAGCACCTGAGAATTCGCTGGAAGCTTTTCAGGCAGCAATCAGAAAAGGATATGCCATTGAGCTTGATGTATTACTGACCAAGGATGGTCATGTCGTAGTTATTCATGACAACAATCTTAAAAGACTTGCAGGTACTGATTCGGATATTGACAAGATGACTCTGGAACAGATTAAAACTCTTACATTATTAGAAACCTCAAGCACTATACCTACACTGGCTGAGACCTTGCAGCTTATTAACGGGAAAGTGCCTATATTACTGGAAATTAAATCCACTGGGCTATCTCATGATCTGGATGAACTAACATATTCTCTGATAAAAGATTATGATGGAAGCATAGCAGTGCAGTCCTTTAATCCTTCAAGTATAAGATGGTTTGCAAAAAATGCTCCAGATATAACCAGAGGTATGCTTTTAAGGGGTAATCTTGGATTTGATCTTGGAAACAAATTTGTTGATAATCTATATATGCTATATTCCAATCCTAATTTCATAGCATACAAATATGAGAACCTTGTTAAAACTGATTTTTCCGAATTAAGAAAGAACGGCCTTATAGTCCTGGGGTGGACAGTAGGTGAAAACATGCTTAACACAAGAGAATTTGTAGGTCATTGCGACAACATTATACTGGAGGCTGAATGATGTTAAAGGGAAGAACCCTTTTAGGATATGATGACAAACCTGTTAATAAAAAGAAGCTCAAGTATAGAGACTGGCTGATTATACTTATCTCTTCATTCCCGGTATGGCTGCCTTTGCTTTTAGCAGCTGTTATTGCTGTATCAGTTTTATTTGCCGCATTTGTCGTTGCTTTTACTCTTATAGGCTTTGGTGCTGTGATGCTCTTTGTTTATTCCGCTTTTACATTGATTGATGACTTATGGCCTTCAGTGATAAAGATGGGAGTCTGCCTTTTTGCTTCAGGAATAATAATAATTGCAGTTGCGGGATCATTCAAAGGTATAAAGGGGTTTTTCAAGTTGTTGAAATCCGGTTATTTGAAAATTAAAAACATGTTATTATTGAAAAAACTGGAGGGTCAAAAAGATGAGCAGAACACTTAAGGCCCTTGTAATTGGAGGAATTTTTATAGTTCTTGGACTTCTCACATTTCTCGTGGGTTACTATTTCAACAGCTATAGACTCGATAATATATTCGAATATGAAGTGGAAGAAAAAGATCCTCTGTCATTAAAATCATATGATGCACTGTATCCTGACAGTATTACAATGATAAGCATAATGACAAAGAGAATGCCTGTCACAATAGAGTCCCACGATGAGGGATACATCAGACTAGCATACTACGAGAACCAGGACCAATCTTTTGAGATTACAGAATCAAATGGAAAACTATATTTAAAGAAAATCGACCTGGGGTTTTTCGAGGAGAATGTGTCATCGAATTTAAGGTCATTATTAATCAAGAATAAGGAAGATAACGGAGTCACAATTTATATCCCTTCCTCTTACATGGGGGAACTGTTGATCAGCACTACCCTGAGGGATATATCTGTTGTAAATCCTCTTGCTTTTTCTAAGATAAAAAAGATTGATTTTAAAAATTCCTATGCTGATATAAAGATGAATTCCGTTTCCGGTAATATTCTGAATTTGAAGAATACAGGCGGGAGAATAGATTGCTCTGATATGGATTTTAATGATATTACAGTCATATCCACAAATGCTGACGTGAGGCTGGATTATCTTTCTTCTGATAAAACAGAATTTTTGATTAATAAGAGTTCTGTAGAAGCAACCAATATAATATCAGATGATATCAGAATAGAATCAGTATCATCACAGATACGTATAGGTATATCTGCATACAGTGTTCAATATTCGGTGGAGATTGAAAAATCTGAAAAATCTGAAATTAATCTCGGGCAGAATATCGTTGACACACTTGATAAGAAAATTTATATAAAAGCTGCTGATTCCAATATAAAAATCGCTTTCTCTCTTGATTAAGCACTTACATAAAATCAAGGTTCATTGTAAATAAATATGTGTCGTGATATCATTTACACAGTAAAAGGAATGGCGGTATTTTTAATGTATAGAATATTAGAAAAGAAAGATTTAAATAATGAAGTAGTCTATATGAAAGTTGATGCTCCTGCTGTTGCAAAAAAGTGCGAGCCAGGACAGTTCATCATACTTCGAGTAAATGAGACAGGAGAAAGAATTCCGTTAACTATAGAGGATTACGACCGTAATGAAGGCTGGGTAAGTATAATATTTCAGAAAGTCGGAAAATCCACCTATCTTTTGGGCACGCTTGAGCAAGGAGATTACATACTGGATTTTGTAGGCCCTTTGGGAATAGCATCACACACTGAAAACATGAACAGAGTCTGCGTCATAGGTGGAGGTCTAGGCTGTGCAATAGCTTTTCCGCAGGCAAAAAAACTCTTCAGAAAAGGTGCTCATGTCGATATAATTGCAGGCTTTAGAAATAAGTCTTTAGTAATACTTGAGGAAGAAATGAAAAGTAACAGCACAAACTATTACCTCATGACAGATGATGGTTCCGCTGGAGAAAAAGGTCTTGTTACAGCAAAATTGAAGGAGCTTATTGAAGGCGGATCAAATTATGACACAGTAATAGCAGTAGGACCTGTAATAATGATGAAATTCGTATCCCTGCTCACTAAAGAATATGGTATTAAGACAATAGTAAGCATGAATCCGATTATGATAGATGGTACAGGAATGTGTGGAGGATGCAGGCTTACTGTTGACGGGCAGACAAAATTCGCATGTGTTGACGGTCCTGACTTTGACGGACATAAAGTCGATTTCGACGGGGTTCTGCAAAGGCTTTCCATGTATAAGGAAAAAGAAAATCACAAATGCAACCTGTTTAGAGGTATTGAATAATGGCAAAAGTAAATATGACTCCTGTAAAAACAAAGATGCCGGAGCAGGATCCGAATATCCGAAACGGTAATTTTCTTGAGGTAACAACTGGATATACTCCTCAGATGGCATATGATGAGGCCATGCGCTGTTTGAACTGTAAGCATAAACCCTGTGTTGCAGGATGCCCTGTAAACATAGATATCCCAAATTTCATACAGTCGGTAACTCAGGGAAACATTGAAGAAGCTTATGAAATTATAACCAGGACCAATTCTCTTCCCGCTATTTGCGGCAGGGTTTGCCCTCAGGAATCACAATGCGAACTGCCCTGCGTACGTGGTATTAAGGGCGAGCCGGTAGCAATCGGAAGATTGGAAAGATATGTCGCGGACTACATGCTTGCAAAAGACAACTTCACAACCGATGTAACAAAACCTGCAACAAAAAAAAATAAAAAAATAGCAATAGTAGGAAGCGGACCTTCAGGACTGGCCGCTGCATCCGACTTATGCGACATGGGATATGATGTGACGATTTTCGAAGCGCTGCATAAAGCCGGCGGTGTACTTGTCTATGGCATACCAGAATTCCGTTTGCCCAAATCCATAGTTGAGAAAGAAATCGAGCGCCTTAAGACAAAAGGTGTAAATATAGAATTGAATATGGTAATAGGAAAGACAATCTCCATAGAGGAACTGCATGACAATGAAGGATTTGAAGCAGTTTTTGTAGGCACAGGAGCAGGATTACCGAATTTTATGAACATACCTGGTGAAAACCTTAATGGCGTATATTCAGCCAATGAATTCTTGACAAGAGTTAATCTTATGAAAGCGTATGATCCTTCTTATGATACCCCTATATATTTTGGCAGTCATGTAGCAGTCGTTGGAGGAGGTAATGTTGCAATGGATGCTGCAAGAGCTGCAAAACGTTTAGGAGCTGAGCATGTGAGCATTGTGTACAGGAGAAGCGAGCAGGAGATGCCTGCAAGAGTCGAGGAAGTACATCATGCAAAAGAAGAAGGAATCAATTTCCATCTTCTTACAAATCCAACACAGATATTAGGGGAAAAAGGATGGGTAAAAGGAATGGAATGCGTAAAGATGCAGCTTTCAGATCCTGGAACTGATGGAAGAAGACGTCCTGTAGTAATACCTGGTTCTGAATATATACTGGATACCACTTCAGTTATTATTGCGATCGGTACCAGCCCTAATCCTCTGATTAAAAGTACTACTTATGGTCTGGATACAAATAAATGGGGATGTATAATTGCAGATACGGAAACTGGCCAGACTTCCATTCCATATATATTTGCAGGAGGAGACGTTGTCACTGGAGCAGCAACTGTAATACTTGCTATGGGAGCGGGTAAGAAAGCTGCAGCTGCTATTGATAAATATCTGGACAAATGATAACATTAATAAAGCACAAACGGAGGGAGTGACTGATATGAGCCAGCCATTTGAAACCGTGCTTCCTTTAGGGGAACTGTCTATAATCGGAATGCATGGTTGTGAGGAAATTACTAAAAAAATTGATTGGTATCTGAAACAATGGACATGTGATAAGGATTCCGACCATACATTCATTATTGATGCTATCTGCCCCAGATTCGGAACTGGAGAAGGCAAAGGCGTTATACTGCAGTCAGTCAGAGGACACGATGTCTTTAT
>MWDI01000045.1 GCA_002070475.1 Firmicutes bacterium ADurb.Bin146 | reverse complement strand
TATGGTGGCCGAGAGGTTATGGTGAACAGAAACTTTATACTGTAACCATGGATTTGCTGTATAACGATGAAATAGTAGACAGCAGAACGGAAAAAATTGGTTTGAGGACATTCAGATTGGAAAGAAGATTTGAAAAACGAAATCAGGAATTTAAATTGTATGTCAATGAGGTTCCTGTATTTATAAATGGAACTAACCATATAGCTTTAGACATATTACACAGCAAAGATTACTTAAGACAGCAAAAAGAGATTGAATTGGCAGTTGAATGCAACTGTAACATGATAAGATGCTGGGGAGGTAATGTTTACCCAGAGACAGAATTTTATGACCTGTGTGATGAACATGGGATTCTTGTCTGGCAGGATTTTACATTCGGTAATTCCAACTATCCACAGACAGAAGGGTTTTTTGACACTGTTTATGATGAAGCAGAGAAAGTAATAAAAAAATTCAGGAACCACGCAAGTCTTGTATTGTGGTGTGGCGATAATGAGATAGATACTACAGTTGACGGATACTGGTATCCCGATGGCAAAAGCAAATATAACAGGATATCCAGGGAAGTACTGGAAAAAGCAGTACAGCAAAATGATCCGTTCAGAGTATATTTGAAATCGTCTCCTGAAATACCTGAAGGTTTTGATTCATATAACGTACCAGAACAGCACATATGGGGTCCCAGAGCATACTTCAAGGATGATTTCTATAAGCATGTGACAGCGAAATTTGTTGCAGAAGCAGGATATCATGGTTGCCCAGGCATGGAAAGCTTAAAAAAATATATACCAGAAAAAGACTTGTGGCCAATAGAAGGGAATAAAACATGGGCGCATCATAGCACTGAGGATTATCTCATTGAAGACATTATAGGCAGAAGGAATACATTAATGGCAAATCAGGTGCGTATACTTGTTGGCAGAATTCCTGATGATTTAGAGACATTCATTAAAGTTTCGCAGGTTTCGCAAGCCGAAGCATTCAAATTTTTCATAGAAAGAACAAGAATAAAGAAATGGGATATGACAGGAATCCTGTGGTGGAATCTTTTGGATGGCTGGCCAGGAATATCTGATGCTACTGTTGATTATTATTTCAACAAGAAACTGGTTTTTGATGTAATTAGAAGAGTTCAGGAACCTGTGTGTGTAATGCTGGATGAGATAAAAGGATGGGAAAGAGCAGTATATGTTGCTAATGACACGAATTCTGATAAATATGTAAAATTCAAAGTATTTGAATATGAAGACAGCAAATTACTGGTACAAGGAGACATAAATATTGAAAGAGGAAAAAACAAGAAAATAGGAGAATTCTTTGAAATACCCGGAAGCAAAAAGCTGTATATTATTGAATGGACTTTCGATGATAGAAAATACAGAAACCACTATATGGCAGGGTATCCGAGTTTTGAAACAGATACGATACTTAAGTGGTATAAAGTTATAAAAGAGTTAGATTAAACGAATCTCAGCCCAGTGAATGACAATATCATTACCGGCAGTACCCATTTCAATAACCGAGACTGCTGGTATTTTTTTGTTGTTCTGTATTTTGTATGCATAATATTCCAGATCTGGATTGCAGGGCATTGGAAGTTCAGTCTTAAAAAAACTTTCTAGCCTTACTGCATTAATATAAACTAAAAGATCATCAACAGCTATTCCTTTTTCAGTACCTATTACAAAGTAAGGAGTTAGTGATTGATCAATTTCACCTGTGGGAAGCCGAAGATACTTGTATTCAATTGAGGATTTGTCTTGATTGGCAGGCAGTTTTAATGGCAAAGGAGCATATTCATTTATTCCGGGAGCGAAAACATCATTGAATGTCACCAAATGTCTTCTTTTTGATTTATAACAAGCTTCATTATCAGCTACAGTATTTAAGAATCTTAAATATAGATCAGGGTTGGTGCATAACTCCAGGTCATTAGTATAATATTTTCCTTTAACACCATCCATGTAATTAAAAAGATATACAGCGTCTGCTCCTAGTCCATAATATCCTGTGGCAGTGCCGACAGCTGTCTCAAAGGAATTATACATGTATTTCCTTCCAGGCCTGTTATATGAGTCTATAAGGATTTCCAGTCCGGCAGCTAATGTAACCGATGTATTTTTTAGAATCTTCTTCCATAAATCCAGCGGCATGAGGTTATCACTGCTTGACCATCTAGGCGTGACGGTGATGAGGTCCACATAACCGTTTTCTACCCAGTCAAAGAAATCAAATCCTAAAGCCAAACATTTCTGAGGCGTAGACGGAAGGCGTACCCCTATCTTTATGGTATGACCATATCTTATTTCAGCTTTCTTTACTTCAGAATTAATCTCTTCCATAAAATTGTTTATAACTTTCTGTCCTTCATATTCTTTACCGATACGTATACTGTAGATTTCACGCATCCAGTCCAGTTCCAGCCCATACATATCAAATGTTTCAAGAGCATCTTTTATAATTTCCATGCACTGATAACGGACTTCTTCATTCATAAAATCAAAGGCCATGTCATACTGATTTGAATAAGGCCTGTGGTCCCCTCTCCTTATATTCTTTCCTGAATGGAAAAAATCTGAATGCAGGATGTTATCTTTATCATTGTAATAATGTATATCATTCATTCTTATGGATATCCATGGATGAATTCCTATCATTCTCAGTCTTTCTATCCACATCTGATACATGTCAAGATTCTTTTCCCGATATATTCTGTGAATAAGTTTTAAAGATTTCGCAATACCGGAATCATCTTTCCTGACACGGCCTTGTTTTACAAGTTTTTCATAATGGTCCAGTATGTTTTCACCTCTTTTTGAAGGGTACCAGGCCATTGAAGCTGATGTGTTTATAACAAAGTCAGTTATGCCGCTATCTTTATACTGATCTATAAATGCAAGTATCTCTGCTTCTCCTACATCAATATCGTTAATTGCTCTTGTGTGTATAAAGTGATTTAAATCTTCGTTAAAAAATAACTGTTTCATATATCCCTTTCCAATAACAAATCCTTGTCATATAACCGTATTATACACCAATACTAGATTACGAACAGATGTATGGATGAATTAAATTGCTTACCTCATTGAAGTAATATAATATGATAACAATAAGCTCGTTTATGAAAGTAGAGGAAAAAATGAATAGAAAATTAAGAGTCGGTCTTCTGGGTATAGGCGGAAGAGCAAGGTTTTTCACTGATGTGGTAAAGAATTATCCACATACAGAGCTGGCAGCTGTCTGCGATAATAATCCACAGGCAATGGCACGGTCAGTTGAGGAGAAAAACATACATGATGTTGCCCAGTATACAGACTTTAAAGATATGCTTGATGATGCAGGGTTGGATCTGGTGCTGGCCTGCACTCCTGTGGAATATCACTGCGAACATACGATAATGGCATTGGAAAAAGGAGTGAATGTCATGGGAGAGGTTCCTGTCGCTGCAAATATGGACCAAGCAAGGCAGATGGTACAGGCTGTGAGAAAAGCAAAAGCAAAGTATTTCTTTGGAGAGAATGAATGCTTTGCCAAACCGGTCCTTATTGTAAAGGAAATGATAAAAGCAGGGCTTTTGGGAGATATCCATTATGCTGAAGGAGAGTATCTTCATGATTCAAAAAAACTTGGAGAATATACTCCATGGAGATATGAGACTCTATTAGGTATTAAGGGGATTACATACGGGACTCACAGTTTGGGCCCTATACTTAGCTGGCTTGATTGGGACAGGGTAAAAAAAGTAATGTGTGCCGGGGGAGGAAGCAGATTTGTAAAACCTGACAAGACACCGTATGTTATGGACAGCACAACAGTAATGTTATGTAAAACTGAAAAGGATGTCCTTATAAAAATTAAGAATGATTTTGTCAGTCCCAGACCTTCCATAATGCAGTTCGTGCTTCAAGGCACAAAAGGAGCTTTTGAGTCAAAAAGAGGAATACCTGACTCAAAGGACTATATCTGGATTCAGGATATAGTCGGATCCACAGAAGAAAGGCCGAGGAGCTTTCATGATAATGCAGATACATGGCTGCCGCTTAGCGTATTTGAAGCAAGGTATCTGCCTCAGTTGTTTAAAGAGTGGGTATGGTATGCAAAGAATTACGGAGCGCATGACGGAGCTGATGCATTTGAGTTCATAAGCATAGTAAATTCAATCCTAAATGATGTAGAACCTTATGTTGACATACACAGAGGCCTGGACATGACTCTTCCTGGAATAATGAGTAAGACCTCTATGGAAAATAACGGCGAATGGGTAGACGTACCTGATTCCAGATTGTGGTTGTAACATAACTCATGTGGTTAACAAAGATTGATGTTGATTAGTAGCCTTACCCAATGTAAGATATTCTGAGATACTATCTATTTGAGGTGTTATATGGAAAAAACAGAGAATATGGAAAAGAAGATAAGAGTGGGCTTGTTGGGTATCGGTGGAAGAGCAAGGCATTTTGCGGACCTTGTAAGGCAGTATCCGAAAACAGAACTGGCTGCAGTATGTGATATAAGCAAAGAGGCCATGGCAAGATCTGTTGAAGAAAAAAAACTTCATGATATACCTCAGTATACTGATTATTTAACAATGCTTAATGAAGAAAATCTTGATATTGTATTTGTATGCACTCCTATTGAATATCACTGCGAACATACTATTATGGCTTTGGAAAAAGGAGTACATGTCTTAGGCGAGGTTCCGGTAGCAGCCAATATCGAACAGGCCAGACAGATGGTACAGGCTGTAAAAAAGTCAAAAGCCAAGTATTTTTTCGGGGAGAATATGTGTTTTGCCAAGCATATACTGATAGTAAAGCAGATGGCACATTTAGGGATGTTAGGAGAGCTCCATTATGCAGAAGGCGAGTATCTGCATGATTTAAAAAAGCTTGCTGAATTTACTCCATGGAGATTTGACACTCTTTTCGGAACAAATGGTGTGACATACGGGACTCACAGTTTAGGCCCAATATTAAGCTGGTTTGATTGGGACAGAGTAAAGAAGGTAATGTGTACTGGCAGCAAAAGCAGATTTTCCTATGCAGATGGAAGACCTTTTACAATGGAAAGTACTGTCGTAATGATGTGTAAAACCGAAAAAGAAAGGCTTATAAAAATAAAAAATGATCTTTCCAGCCCAAGACCATCGATAAACCAGTATGTTTTATCCGGGACGAAAGGTGCATTTGAGTCAAGGCGGGGTATTCCGGACTCCAAAGACTATATATGGATACAGGATATAGTCGGATCTACAGAAGAAAGGCCGAGAAGCTTTCATGACAATTCAGATACATGGCTTCCGCTTAGCATCTTCGAATCCAGATACCTTCCACAGATGTACAAGGAGTGGGTATGGTATGCAAAAACATATGGGGGACATGAAGGTGCAGATGCATTCATGTTCATAAGCGTGATAAACTCCATTATAAATGAAACAGATCCTTATATAGATATACACAGAGGGCTTGATATGTCACTGCCTGGCATGATGAGTACTATATCAATACAAAACAACAGTGAATGGGTTGATGTGCCTGATTCCAGAATGTGGTAATCAGACATCAACATGTATCTTTCTGGCCAGTATAGCTTTTCTCTTAATACCCTTCTCATCAGGGTAGAAGAAATCCGAATATACTACCATAGCAGTATTCTCATCAAGAACCATCATGTCTGAGTATGAACAGGTTCCTACTCTGGATGTCCAGTTATATATGCTTATCGGTGTATTCCTCTCTGAAGTTCGGTCATTTGAAGTGATTAGCTCGACAGGGGCATCCCAGTAAAGGCCAGTCGGATCAGCTGTTGCTCTTACATAGAATCCTGGTCTTCCATAAGATGCCAGTAATACGCCACACTGCAGTTTACATAAACATGGCCATACTCCTTTATCATCAAACAATACAGGTTTTGACCATGTGTATCCTTTATCAGTTGATCGCGAAAGAAAACTGGGAGTATTCGAGCCTGTTCTCATTAATGTGATACAGGAACCATCGTCAAGAAAAGCTATGTCTGCTTCACAGAAACCTTCAGTTTGAAACGCATTTTTAAAAAGCCTTGTATCAGGTGTATATGGAATCCAGCTTCTCTGGTAAATATAAGTATAATCATCCTTGAATGTGAAGTACTGTGAATTATAATATGGGGAAAATCCCAGATTGTCAGGATTTCTCGATCTGTTATATGTTGTCTGCCAGACAGTTCCTTCATTATCTATGCGTAACCTTCCAAAAGGAAATGGCGGGACCAGTGAACCATTTGAACTGACAATGCATAATCCTTTATCATCATAATTAAAGTATGAATAACCAGGAACTGTTTGTCCTTTTTTTAAAATAAGATATCGCCACCTTTTATCCAGCATATCATCAGGAATGCTTTCAGCAGAGTAATACTTTAGTGTATCATGATGAAAAGGTAAAGGTTCATTAAGTCTTGATGTATCAGTCTGTACCGGTGTTCTTGTTTCCACTAAGTACCTTTCACCATTAGGAAGTTTTGTGCCAAAACGTGTTTTTACATTATGCACATCCTTTGAATCGACCATGTTCCATGTTTTACCTTTATCATTTGAAATATACAGATAAGGCTCTGTGCCATATGCTTCTATCTGGTCTTTTGCGCTATGAAAAGAGATGCCTATGTTCCCGTCATCGTCATAATTGATGGAAGGAAATTGATGGGTACCCCAGCCTGCTTCTTCAACTGTCGGCCCTAATGACACTATTGTCGGTTCTTCTAATCTGATTTTAACTCTCATGCCTGTTGTCCTCAAAATTCTGAAATATATTAATATATTGGTTAAGTATATATTTGGGTATATGGGAAGTCAAATAAAGGTTGGATATGTCAGAAGACTCGCAGAAGAGGAAAAGTTCAACTATAAACAGAAGCATACAGGATTTATCCTATTATCTTTTCTTCTGCTTAAGTAAAACATGCAGATCACCTTTATATAAGCCAACTTTGATGTTGACTTAATGAGGTAATTTGTATACATCCTGAGTTTTGCAGTTAAAAACGGAAAAATTTAAAATACATCCCATATTTAAGCATTAAATATTGATTTTGCAGTTTTAAAAATGTGTTGTGTTTTTCCTCTTCTTCTGATTCGCAAGAAATTTTTTTATCTGGCCTCTGGCAATTATCTTCTGGTTGAGGGTAAGCCCTAATGATCTGCCGATATCCTCAAGCACCTCGTCATAATATATTGTCTTGTAGAAGTTGGAATCCAGATGGCTGACCTCGTACTTCCTGAGCGATTCGAGGATGGAGGACACGCTGTGGCTGCCGCCTATCTGCTTCTCGAGCAGCCTTATGAAGAGAAGGGATATGAAGCAGGTGAGGAAATGCCCCTCTATGTGGTCTTCCCTGGACACATACACCGGCCGCGTCTCGAGGCTTGTCTTTGTGACCTTGAACGTCTCCTCTATCTTCCAAAGCCCCCTGTATATGCCTATTATCTCATCAGCGCTCTTGTCAAGCTCGCTCGTCACTATCGAATAATAGCCGTCATACATTTCCTCTTCTGCGAGCTTCCCTTTGTTGAAGCTCAGCGCCCGGCCTGTGGAGACCTCCCCGGTCTCCTTGTCGAATGACAGGTTGGCTATGAACCTGTCAGCGCCGAAGGATGTGCTCTTGTTGTATTTTGAGGGATTAGCTATCAGCTCATAAGCCTTCCTTACGGCCTCAGACCTTTCGGCCCTCGCTCTTTTCGCGTATTCCGGATCATAGAACACGACCTGCTTCTCGTCTATGCGCACTTTCTTCTGCTTCCCGCGAATATCGGCAAGCGTCACCTCTTTAGGGTAGACCCTTGACTTTATCTTGAATCCCGACTCGAACACCTTGTACCCGTGCTCGTCGAAGACATAATCCTTAAGCTCCTTATGCGCCTTCCTTACGCTCTGAGAGAACACGTATCCGATATTGTTCAGTATGCAGGATATTATGTTCTTGTATGTGTTGATGCCCCTGTCGGCTACGATGACGGCTCTTTCTGCGCCGAGGCTTTCCCTGAAGCCGTTAACTATCGGCCTTAAAGTCTCGCAGTCATTGGTGTTCCCAGGGAAGAGCCGGTATGCTATGGGTATGGAGTCCTGGTCCATCATCAGGCCCATCTGGACTATCGGCTCGGGCCGGTGCTCCTTGCTCACCCCTCTCTTCCTCAGATCGTCCTCGCTGTCGAGCTCGAAGTAGTAGTTGGTCACGTCGTAATACAGAATGTGCGGGCTCGCGCCGTGCTTTTCCCTCGCTTTCCCGTAAAGATGCGCCTGCAGCCTGTCCTTGATATCGCTGAAAACTGAGAGCGACCTGTATACGTCATCAAGAGAGAAATCGAATTTCTCGAAGAACACGTCCTTCTTCTCGAAAGCCTTAATCTTAGAGTCAGGGAACAGCAGCCTGCAGTATACCAATAGCTGCAATATCTTTGAGAGGCTGTACTCTATTCTCATCCCGCTCTGGCAGTTCTTGAGGAACGCGTCTATCTCCATCATGTGGAACAGCCTTGAGAACGGGAAGTACCCTAAGCACATAGGCTTCTCTTTTGTGTCTAGCCTGTCAAGGGAGGAAAGGGTTATGGTTATCTCCTTATCGTCTCTGTACTGCATATTCATCCTGCTAACTTCCTCTGTGAAATGCGCGATCGGGTCATCATACTGCTTTTCCAGGACATCAAGATAGCCGAATGTCTTTATCACCTTAGTGCGGACTTTCTTTGTTTTGGGGTCACGGAAGCCGTGGACAGCTGAAATCTGCGTTCTTCCTGTTCTGCTGTTTGTTGATTTTTTCAGGTACATGAGAGTACACCTCCGACCCTATTATATCACAAACCCATACATAACGCAACATAAATATTTTAAATACTTGACAAAAAAATAGCCGTTAAAGGCCTTGTTTATGGGATAAATTTCAATTGTCCTTAGCTAGCTAACTGCAAAACTATGGAAGTCAAATAAAGGTTGGATATGTCAGAAGACTCGCAGAAGAGGAAAAGTTCAACTATAAACAGAAGCATACA
>MWDI01000044.1 GCA_002070475.1 Firmicutes bacterium ADurb.Bin146 | reverse complement strand
ATATTTATATTACCTCAGATAATATGGCTGATATAGAAACCGCCCGAAGGCGGTTCAAGCAATGGAGAAAGCAGAGATAATTTCCGGTGGAGTTGAGGCAATGCTGCCGAACATCTTGAAATTTGGAGATTTATATGGTATAATTTATTGACTTAAGTGTAGTGTTAAATCGACGGCTCTTATAGATGTCCTCTCCAACATCTCCATTTTCGTCACCAATACGCCGATTATATACGAGCAGATATGCCGATATATGACTATCGGGGAGAATAGAGATGGGAGATATGAGGAACTACGGAGGGATATGTTAGTGAAAAATAGCACAAGTCATGAAATCCCCACAATGAAACCTGAGTCTAATGGATGATTTAAGAAAACAGTATCTTGAATTACTTGGACTGGAAGAAGACTGTACTGAAACTGAGATAAACACTAAGTATGATTATATCTGTATGCGCGCAAGAAATGACAAGTCAATTGATATTGATGAAGCGACTAAAGCATATAACTATCTTCTTAACCTGAACATAGAGGATCCGAAACCTGTAAAACCGATAGTAGAAAAATACCGTAAAGTTTGGTTCAAGCATATTGGCACCATCGCAATAATATTGATAATATTCGCAACAGTATTAGCTGTAGCTATTCCTATGTTTACAAATAAGGAACCTGATCTTACCATTTCATATGTAGGTCCATATACAGCAAAGAATACTAAGGATATTGAGAATTATCTGTATGAAAAGATGCCTAATTTAAAAAATATCCTTATGGAGACCATTTATGCAACAGCTGCTGGGAATGACACTAGATATAAAGAGGATTCATATGATGCATCCAGCGTAGAAAAGCTTAGCTTATTGTTAGTGTCAGGGGATTTGGAGATAATAGTCTGTGATGATGCAGTATATAGATATATACTGTCATATAATTATCTTTTGGAACTTGATGATATCTTAATGGAATACGGGATCGAGGTTAATCAAAAGAATATCGTTTACGGTATAAAACCGTCAACTGGTGAGAAAGTGATATATGGCATTAATGTACAGGATAACAATCTGTTATCAGAGCGAGTATATGTAAATGAGGAATACCCCATGATACTGTGTATATCTAACGAGTCGGCCAATCTAGATAATGTAAAGCAAGCAGTTCGACTATTATTGACAGCAGAATGAAAAAATATATTGACATAGTATATATATACATGATAAGATAAATTTTGCTATTAGAAGGCTCTTTTTTTTTGTAGAAAAGTCTTCAATAAGATAAAGGCAGGAAGAGAAAATGAGAGACAAGATTATACTTGCATGCACAGAGTGCAAACAGAGAAATTACTCGACAAAGAAGAACAAGAAGAATACTCCTGACAGGCTTGAATTAAGCAAATACTGCAAGTTCTGCAAGAAGCATACTCTTCATAAAGAAACGAAATAATAAGGTGACGACGATGGCAGAAAAAGAAAAAAGTGTTAAGAAATCAAAATTCATAGGATTCTTTAAGGGAATCGCCCAGGAGCTTAAGAAGGTTACATGGCCGACAGGCAAACAGCTTTTTAAAAGCACAGTGACGGTTTTAGTAGTATGTGCCATTGTCGCTGTTATTATAAGCTTGTTTGACTGGGGTTTATCTTCCCTGATCAAGCTGCTTGTTAACGGATAAACGGGAGAACATTTCAATGGATGAAAAATTAAATGCTGATATAACCGAAAAGAGGGAAGATCAGGTTTTGGCAAAATGGTATGTAGTGCATACTTATTCCGGATATGAGAACAAGGTTAAAGCTGACCTTGAGAAAATAGTCGAGAACAGAGAAATGCAGGAATACATACAGGATATAGTCGTTCCTTTGGAAGAGGTTATTGAGGAAAAGAACGGAAAAAGAAAAATAACCTTTAAGAAGATTTTCCCTGGTTATGTAATTATTAAGATGGTTATGAATGATCAGTCATGGTATGTTGTAAGAAATACTAGAGGTGTTACAGGATTTGTAGGACCTACTGCAAAACCAGTACCACTTACTGATGATGAAGTTATTCAGATGAGACTTGAAGGGATGGAAACAGTCATTGACTTTAATGTCGGAGACAATATCAGAGTTATTGAAGGTCCCTTCGAAAACTTTGTCGGCGTTATCAAGGAAGTCGATAAAGACAAAAGAAAGGTTAAAGTTCATATTTCTATATTCGGCAGGGAGACCCCTGTTGAACTGGATTATGATCAGATACAGATTATTCTTTAAGCTAGAAAATACATTTGGGAGGTGGAATGAATGGCAAAGAAGATTATCGGATACGTAAAACTGCAATTGCCCGCAGGCAAAGCAACGCCAGCACCGCCGGTTGGACCAGCACTAGGACAGCACGGTGTAAACATTATGGGATTTTGCAAAGAATTCAATGAAAGAACAAGAAATGACGTAGGACTAATTATACCAATCGTATTGACAGTCTATGCGGACAGATCTTTTTCCTTCATAACAAAGACTCCGCCAGCAGCGGTATTGCTTAAAAAGGCATGTAATGTGGAAAGTGGCTCAGCTACGCCTAACAAGACGAAGGTCGCTACTATTTCAAAAGCTGATTTAAGGAAAATTGCAGAACAGAAAATGCAGGATCTCAACGCAGCAGACGTTGAAGCTGCAATGAGCATGGTTGCAGGTACTGCACGCAGTATGGGCATCAAGGTAGAGGAATGATAGGAGGAAGCATAAATGAAAAGAAGTAAGAATTACAGAGCAAGTTTAGAACTATTTAACAAAGCTGCCTCATATGATCCTTCAGAAGCTATTAGCCTTGTCAAATCAACAGCTAAAGCTAAGTTTGATGAAACTATAGAATTACACATCAAGCTGGGAGTTGATTCAAGACACGCAGATCAGCAGGTCAGAGGTGCTGTAGTATTACCGCACGGAACTGGTAAAAAGGTTAGAGTGTTGGTATTCGCTAAAGGCGCTAATGCTGATGCCGCACAAAAAGCAGGAGCGGATTATGTAGGTGCAGACGATCTTGCAGATAAGATTAAGAATGAGAACTGGTTTGACTTTGATGTTGCTATTGCGAGCCCTGATATGATGGGTGTCGTTGGAAAAATCGGTCGTATTTTGGGACCTAAAGGCTTAATGCCCAATCCAAAAGCAGGCACAGTTACTGCTGATGTAGCAAAAGCTGTTACAGATGCAAAAGCTGGTAAAATAGAGTATAGATTGGACAAGACTAACATTATCCATTGCCCAATCGGGAAAGCATCATTTGATCACGAAAAATTAATGGACAACTTCAAGACACTTATGAGTGCTGTTGTCAAAGCAAAACCAGCAGCAGCAAAAGGCCAATATTTGAGGAGTGTTACATTAGCTTCAACGATGGGCCCTGGAATTAAAGTAAATACTCAGAAAATACTTGACTAATAAAGGTTTATAGCATAGTATTTATAAGTAAATAAAGTGATCTGCCGCAGACAGCAGGTGCAATTCGAAAGAAAAGCGTAAGTCCTGCCGAGGAAGATACAAAGATTGATTGATATCAAATCCTCGTATTGCGTGCAGTATGCGAGGATTTTTTATAAGGAGGTAATGAAATAATGGCTAGTGAAAAGATATTAGAAGTTAAGAAGCAGCAAATGACTGAATTAAGAGAAAAGCTGTTATCCATGGGATCTGTTATACTTGCAGATTACAGAGGACTTACAGTTTCTCAAGATACAGCAATGCGTTCTGAAATGAGAAAAGCTAATATCGAGTATAAGGTCATCAAGAATAGGCTGCTTGTTAAAGCTGTTGAAGGAACAAAGTTTGAGGGTCTGATGCCTCATCTAGAAGGTCCAACATCAGTTGCAATGAGTGAAGATGAGCTGTCTGCAGCTAAGATTATGTCAAAGTATGCAAACATGAAGGATTATAGCAAATTCCTGCTCAAAGCCGGTGTCATAGGTGATCAGATAGTCGATGTGCAAGGTATCGAAGCATATGCTAAGATTCCTGCTAAGAATGATTTGCTTGCAATGATGATGGGCGGTATGAAGGCTCCTATCACTTCATTGGCACTCGTTCTTAAGGCAATAATGGAAAAGAAAGAAGAAACTGCTGCATAAGCATAAATAAAACTAATTGGAGGATAAATAATCATGAGTGAAAAAATAACGAAATTAATAGAAGAAATCAAAACATTAACAGTATTGGAACTTGCTGATATGGTTAAAGCACTTGAAGCAGAATTCGGTGTTGTAGCAGCAGCTCCTGTTGCAGTAGCCGGCGCAGCAGCTGGACCTGCAGCAGTAGTTGAGGAAGTTGAAGAACAGACAGAGTTCAATGTAATCCTTAAGGAAATCGGAGCAGAAAAGATTAAAGTTATCAAAGTATGCAGAGAAGCTACAGGTTTAGGACTTAAAGAAGCAAAAGATCTTGTAGATAACGCTCCAAGCACAATTAAAGAAGCTATATCAAAACAAGCTGCTGAAGATCTCGTTGCCAAGTTCAAAGAAGTCGGTGCAACAGCTGAAATCAAGTAATTTGTATAATAAAAAAATCCTAGCATAAGGAACCCCTTCAAAAGGGTTCCTTTTTTTTATTTAATGATATAAAATAATAATAGGAATGATGTCATAAAATCAGAAAAAAGAAGGTACATTTATGAAGGAATATCTTAATGATATGATAGAGGATTTAAAAGGCCTTATCGCTATTAAAAGCGTCAAGGATGAGCCGGTTGCAAATGCTCCTTATGGGGAAGGTACACTGAAAGCTTTAGAATATATGCTTGATCTTGGGAAAAAATATGGCATGAAAGCCGTAAATGTAGATGGAAGAGCTGGATATCTCGAGTATGGGGAAGGCAAACATATGATAGGTGTTCTTCTGCATCTAGATGTAGTTCCAGAGCAGGACGGATGGATAAGTGATCCGTATGTACTGACGGAGAGAGATGGTTATTTATATGGCAGAGGGACATCGGATGACAAAGGCCCTGCAATAGCTGTATTTTATTCTTTAGTCGATCTTATAAAAAAGAATGAAATAAAAGGGTATAGGGTGCGTTTAATATTTGGTCTTGATGAAGAATGCGGTTCATCATGTATGGCTCATTATGTTAAGACACAAGAGCTTCCGACAATGGGATTTGTACCTGATGCTGACTTTCCAGTCATTTATGCTGAAAAAGGTATTCTTACTGTTGTAATAGAAGGAGAAGGAAGCGAAAGCATATTATTGAAAGCAGGAGATCGGCCTAATGTCGTTCCAGGCAAATGCACTGTGGAATATAAGGGTAAAACAATCGTATATGAAGGAAAACCTGCACACGGAGCTGCCCCTTTTAGTGGGATTAATGCGATTAAAATAGCTGCACAGAATAGTATGGTTATAAATGGGCATCCGATGATTGAATTTTTTAAAGATTGTCTTGCAGACAAGCATTATGGGGAAGGACTTGATATCAACCTTAGTGATGAAAGTGGAAGACTCACTGTAAATCCAGGTATTATGTCTATTGATAATGAAAAATCATATTGCATATTAAATATTAGGTATCCTGTAACTGTTGACCATATGCATATTTCAGAAAAAATTCAAACAATTTGCGTGAAATATGGTTTGAAAGTAAAGCAAATAACAGATAATCCAGCTCTTTATGTGGATAAGAAATCAATATTGGTATCGACACTTCTTTCTGTATACAGGAGTATGACTAAGGATTATAGACAACCACTTGCGATAGGAGGAGGGACATATGCAAGAACAATGCCTAATCTTGTAGCATTCGGAATGAATATGCCTGATGATGTTGAAAATGCCCATCAAGCGAATGAATGCATAAAGAAGCAGCGCCTATATGAAGGCGCCGCTATCTACAGGGAGAGTATAAAAAGATTGGGCGAAACGCTTATCAGTCGAAAATGACGTTATCAATAAGTTGCAGAGTATCATAGTTATATGAATAAATCGCATTAGATGAAATCGTCAAAAGTACATTATTTATATAAAGACCTCTTTGTACGTAATTAGACCAGTTTGTAAAGTAATCTTGTGACAATATATCAAGGACTTCAAACTGGTTGTTTTGCATGTCTATCTTGCATACGACAAGACCCTGATCCTTCATTTCATAGTTGTTTCCTGATATAGAAGCAGGAAAAGCAAATATGTCTTTTGAACGGTCAAACATGAATGCTTTATGATTATAGTTCAGTTCAGACCAAGTTCCACGACTGCCGATTGAAGTGGTAAAAAGCTGTTTAGGATTTGCTCTGTCCGATACATCAAACATAGCAATTTTTATACCCTGGTTCAATGTTCTTCCATCTTCTTCAGAAGTATCCATTCCAAAGCCAAGTATAAGGGTGTCTGAGTACATGTGCATATAAGATGAATATCCAGGTATTTTCAGTTCCCCGTCAATTTTAGGATTGTATGGGTCTGAAAGATCCATAACAAAAAGAGGATCAACAGTTACGAATGTAACCATATAACCGATATCCCCATTGAAACGCACCGAGTAAATCTTTTCTCCTGGTGCCATATTAAGGATTGAACCGGTCTGAACCATGTTCGAATCAAATATATACACGTTGTTAGTAGAATCACCAGTTGTAAAATCAGTAACAGCTATCCTGAAAAAGCCATTATACTCATCCATAGCAAACTGGTTGATAGGATATCCTGTTAGTTTTGCTGTAGCCAAATAGGTTAGTGTGGCGTCTGCTGCATTAAATTTATGCACTACAGTTTCCTGTTTGTAATTTGCTGGTTCATCTGACATAATTCCCACTGTCCTGTACTGATATTGTGTGTATGTAACATAAAGATTGTCGTTTGACATATATACTGTCTGTCCGCTTCCCAGATATGTATTGAGATTTATCTCTTTAGTAAGATCGGATAAATCTATAGCACCAAGTATCAGATATGATGAGTAATCTGCCTGGTCAAAATAGTATATGTCAGAAGGTGTCTGGTATGTGGTCTTTCCATCTTCAATATAGCAGGGTAGCAAGTCAGTATCTTTCATATAATAATAATATGGAGTATAGTTGCAGATAAGATATAACGCGTTACCGATTTTTCTGGAATCTGAATAGTAACCTTTTATCATTACATCCTTTAGCAGGTTAAGATTTTGCATGTTGCTCTTGTCATATATATATGCAGTTGAATATGAGCCTTCCTCATTGTATGAGGATCCGATTACAATAAGGTATGAATCATCCACATATAACTCGTTAGGAGTGAAATTCTGTCCGAAATTTGTAATCTGTGTTACAAGTTCCAAAGAACCTTCTGCATCGACAGATACGATATTAACCCTACCCTGATCATTAATAGAATATACATATTTACCATCAGTCTTTACAGTATCAGCTTCATCTACACCGGATACCTGCGTGTTAGTCTGCGAATATGATCCAGTTTCTGATACGGATTGCTCATTTGCATCTTCAGCACTTTTATACATCATCGGCATATCTATTGATCTGTACCATCTTGAGAAAATATTGTCTTTTGAAGCATTAAGAAGATTCTTTAACTGTGCTAAGCTGGAAATATTTTTTATACTGTTATCTAACGTAACAGCAGTCGGTTCAGAAGTTGGCGTAGAGGTGTTTGTACAACCTGTTAATAATAGTATGAGCATTAATAAAATTGATATCAGCTTTTTCATTTTGTTACCATCCTTTTTCGTTCTTACAGCTTTTAGACGGGTACGCTATTTAAAAGTTCCTTAGGCGTTTTTTGTCTTGTTGATGATATAATAAAAAAGAAAGGAGCAATTGTGTCAATATATATGGATATTAATAATGTAATAAGTAATTTGAACAAAAATAATATGCAGGCTGTTTATGTCGAAGACAGGAGCCAAGCCATAGAGCTTGTAAAAGAAATGCTATTTAAAAATGCTTCAATCGTGACTGGAGGTTCAGTTACTCTCAGCGAATGCGGAATTACTCAAATGCTGTCAGATGAAGGATATAATATTTTGGATAGATCTGATAAATCAGCTATGTTCAATGCGGATTTTTTATTAAGCAGTACGAATGCGCTTACTGAGGACGGTATACTGTATAACGTCGATGGAGCAAGTAATAGAGTAGCTTGTTTATGTTATGGACCAAAAAAGGTAATTATAATTGCAGGCATTAACAAAGTTGTTAAAAATATTGAACAGGCTGTTCTAAGAGTAAAGCACATAGCAGCTCCAAAAAACTGCGTAAGACTAAATCGAAAAACTCCATGCGCACATACAGGCAGATGCATATCAGATGATATTAATATAGGATGTGCTAGTCCTGACAGGATATGCTGTAATTATGTCATAACTGCAATGCAACGTGATAAAGGCAGAATAACAGTAATAATAGTTAATGAGGAGTTAGGATACTGAAATGCTTAAAAAATCATGGGACAGACTGCTTAATGATCTTAAAAAAGCATGGATTCCCATTACAGCAAGTGTAGCATATATAGTCATAATGACTCTTGTTGTTGGGGAGGTATGTCCTTCAAAAATAATAATAGGGGTTCCATGTGCTGGATGTGGAATGGTTAGAGCTTTCATTCTGCTTTTACTTTTAAGATTTAAAGAAGCATTTATTATGCATCCAGGTATATATGTAATGTTAATAACCTTTATTATTTTCATGATAATGAGATATATTTTAAATACTAATGTCAAATGGATTAAACTATTGCTAATTATTTCGTTATCGCTTCTGATAATAATTTTCGTCATTCGTATACTAACTTCTTTTGGTACTGAACCTTTGATTTTATATGACAAATCTATATTATTCCAAATTGCTCATTTGTTTTATTGACATTATCTAATCTCATAATATAATTTAGATGGAATGGGGGACTAAATAATGACTGAAATAAATAATGAACAAAATAATCAAAAGGTAGAAGATACTCCTAATGTAGAAAAAACTTACATCGTTAATGATAATGCGCCTAACAATCAGCAATACAATTATCAGCAGCCATATATGCAGAAACCAGATACATCTGCGACTGTTTCCGTTCTTGACTGGGTCCTAACTATTATAGTTATGTCTATACCTTGTGTTAATGTAATAATGCTTTTCGTATATGCGTTTACTGGTGACAAGGAGAGTAAAAAAAACTACTTCAAAGCTAAACTTATACTTATAGCTGCTTCTATAATCGCTTCAGTAATATTCTGGGTTGTACTTATAATTGTTCTTGGGCCAAAAATCCCGCAATTTTTGGAACAGTTACAGCAACTAAGAAGATCATATGGTTTCTAAATTTGTGTGCAAACAAATAACTAAAAGTGCAAATTGAAAGTAAAAAAGAACCCGGATTACCGGGTTCTTAGTTTTATTGGTTTGTTACTGATTAGTTAATGCTGTTCCATACTTCGGAATAATTCTGAGTAGAAGTTTTTCCTAATTTAGCATTCATGAAATCCAATGTGACTTGAGGATTAAATGCCATAACTGTTTCAAGATATGCTCTAAGAGCAACTTTTGGTTCTACTCCGTCTACCATTACGCTAGAAACATAAAGCATACCAGCTTTTGCCCATTCAGATATAACTGTAGTATATTCTGGATTTGTAGGTTGCTCATAGTCACCTGTAAGCACGTACAATCTTCCATCATTGTATTCATTGAATACATCATATCTTCTCTGTAGATTTGCAGCATTTATAGCAATCTGGTCTGAATCCCATGTTGGGTTTCCGGAATTATATGCTGATTTATATCCGTATTCGCCTATATCAAGCGCATATCCTGGATGCCCGCCTACTAGGACAGGGGTACCGGAACTAGTGACTTTTCCTTGATCATCAGCTTGATAATGAAGCTGATATACATTCATACCATCAAGATAATATCCTGTTTTTCCAGTCTTGTCAGCCTGAGGAACGCCATACCTGAATGTGAAGAAATCTTCTGCAGTTCCATAACATAATGTTATAAACCAGTTTATAACTTCCTTAGGTTGAGCAGTGTTAGCCATCAAAACGTAAGGAGAACCAATCTCGCTCTTCCATGGATTGATCTTCTGAGTCACATTACCTGTAAGTGCACCAATAGCTACCATGTATGCGCTTGTTCCGACTGTGTTTTTAACTCCGGTTTCCCAGGATATTAACCATGTGTCCCAATAGAAACAGGATCCTGCAAGTCCATTAGAGATAAGGTTTCTAACGTTTGTGGAGCTCATGGAGAATAATTCAGGATGAACAAGGCCTTCTGTGTAACATTTTCTTAAGAATAAGCAGCAATCAGCCATTACTGGTTTTATAACTGAGTCTTCCCAGATATCTTCTCTTGGATTCCATACAGGGACAAGATCAGCTTCCCAGTTAGGAGTACATCCGTATGCTTTGAATATATCCTGCATAAGCCAGATATTTCTTGATGCGAATCCCCATGTGTCATTCTGTCCATTCCTGTCAGGGTCATTGTAAGTGAAAGCTTTTGATACCTCATAGAACTGTTCAACTGTTGAAGGTTTTGACATTCCTACAGCATCAAGCCAGTCACCTCTCATTGTTCTTGAGAACCATGATGGTGTTCCGTCTCCGCCATATGCTAGGCCGTATACGACACCGTCATATGAGAAAGTTTCCTTCCAGTGTTCAGGAATGATATTTATCCAGGTTTCGTTATCTGTTAGGTACTCATCAAGTGCCAATACGATACCCTCTTGATACCATTTGATTCCATCTGTTCCTGCGAATAGTCTTACCATACCGGTAAGATCTCCAGAAACGGCCTGAAGGTTAATGGTTTCAATGTATGTGTCTCTAGCTGGTGTGTTCAGATTGAATGTAATACCATAATGTCTGGTTATATAGTTCTTGAATGCGAATTTTTGAGCAGCATTCTCTGTTGCATCACCATAGAAATAAAGACTGGTTATATTCATTTCTGTTGGTTTTTCTACTACTGCTGGTGCAGTTTCAGTAGCTGTTTCGGTAGCTGTTTCGGTAGCTGTTTCTGATGATGTTTCTGTTGCAGTTTCTGTAGGCTTGTTATCACAAGCTGTAAAAATTAAAGAACAAACAAGAATCAGGCAAAGTACCAAACTAAGCAGCTTCATTTTTTTCATAATTTTTCCTCCTTTTATATATTACAAAATATATGTTAGTAATTATACTCAATATGATTTATTAAGTAAAGGCATCTAACATAAAATAAAAAATAATATTTCGAATAGAA
>MWDI01000043.1 GCA_002070475.1 Firmicutes bacterium ADurb.Bin146 | reverse complement strand
GATTACACTGTAAACGCGTGCATAGAATTGTTCCTTGCCCAGTTTCATAATCATAATATGTCATCACCCCTTTATCGGATACCAGTATACCTTCCTTACATATCGCATTACGGGCATTAATAAGCAATGTATCCTTCGAATTATCTGCTTTGTTCCTTCCACACCCAGTTAACAGCATACTTAGAATTAGTATTGCCAATATTATTTTTAATGCACTATTTTTCATAATAACTTCATATGATTCCTTCCCTTGTAATCTAATAAATAATTAAAATATAACTTAAATAATTATGACCCTGCAGACAAATTTGCATTATCAATGTTACCGTTACAATATGCTTCGTGGTATGATACAGCTGAAACTATATAGTACCCTGAATCCGAGCTTAATCCTGAACTGCCATATACTACATAGTCAGCTACTATATGACTTTCCTTTGCAGATATCTGCTGTGTAACTGGATCTCTTTGGATAATGTAGAGATCAATCTGACAGTATAAATCATTTGTAGGCAAATAAAGATCAATAAAGATTGAAGCTTCAGCATAATCATCATATTGAGTGATAGATAAATCTGCATCCCACTCAGCAACAGCTGAAATATATCCATGATATGAATCCGTTCCTCCAGCAAATACCAATGATTTCATAGCTATCAGACATATTAATATAATTACTGAAAGTATTTTTTTAAATTTTTTCATTACTTTCTCCATTAAATAGAATTTATTTACTTGTCTTTATACTATAACTTTCCCAATGGAACCACCTTCTTATATTACAATCGGCTGGATAGATGAAAAAATCTCTCATGTCGATTTGTATCATATGTATTTCTTATTTCTTTTTCTGGTTTTATATTATCACTTACCTTTCCTTTGTCAATACTTTGATAGTTTTTACCATATTCACGTGTTTCAATATCTATTACATCTAAAATTATATATAACGTAAAAAAGGGTAATCTGGGACTGTTTTTGTTTAATGTCAGTAATCTATAACAACTATTAACAATTACTGTATTAACGATTCGTTATTAACCACTACTTTTATAAGAGCAGGCATGCTTTTTAGAACAGTGTAATCAATGGATGTATCAATAATTGTAGAGTTGAGAAATAAAGATTCAAGTTTTATAAAGAATTTCAGATCTTCCAGATTCATTACATTACCTTGCTTAAGTACATGATCGATACCCATAATATCAAATGCTGTATTTACCTTTACATAAACATGATCATACGCAAAAACATTGCCTTCAATCTGGTCATCAATCCGAATTGACACGATTTTCTGCATATTTTCATATGTAAATTCGAGATTTGCCGCAATAAATGCTGCAATCAGCAGTCTTTCTAATTCCTTATCTTTAAAATCTTCCGGCAAGGTGACCATTTCAAGAGAATTATCATTAGCATAGTTTTCAGCTGTACTTCCAGTTTTGGTATATATAATTGCTCCTTCAGGAAGTACATCTTTTTCAATCTGTGACACTTCTTCAGAAATAAAGAATTTTGTGAACTGCTGCATATTCTTCAGCATGTCTTTGGTTATTGAAGTGGTTCCTTCTTTAAATTTAACAGTTTCCATATTCCCTTCGAGACCATAAAAGATATCTTCTCCCAACAATGTTGAGTATGGAAGCTGAACCATTTTTCGTGTGCCTACATAGTAACCGTTGCTGCCTACCATTTCAATTTTCATTAAAGGTCTTTCTTTTTTATTTGTTGTTGCGAAAGCCCTGTTTTCTATTTTCTTCAGTTTGTCAGATATTACAATATGGTCTATAGTACTGTCTTCAAATGCACTTTCACCTATCTGTTCGATCTGTTCAGTATTACATATAACAATATTTCCATATGCCTTATAGAATGCATAACTGTCTATCTTCTTTAATGTGGAAGGCAGGTATATGATGGCATTTAAAAAACCTCCAACCCCTGCTTCGTAAAATGTTGAAGAGAGACTTTTTACACCTTCAGGAATCACTATATCTGTTTCAGTTTGATTACACTTAATTAGTATTCCGTCACCTACGATAACAAATTCATCCTTAAGACCCTTGTACCATTTTGTATCATTAAAAGCACAAACTCCTATGCTCTTTATACTCTCTGGTATGAACACTTCCTTGACATGCACACATGCAGAAAAAGCCTTGTCTTTGATATGTACCACAGGTATATCCAAAATTGTCTCAGGTATTATCACGCTTTCTTCTACACCATCATATTTTGTAATAGTAATCTCATTGTCCTTTATGGTGTAAGTAAAGGATCCTTCCTTGAGATCTTTTGTAAGCTCACTTCCATTATTGCAAGCGGTAAGCAACAAAACTGTTATAAACATGAAAACTACTAGAGCTTTTTTCATATCCCTTTTTCAACTCCTCTTTAGATTTGCGCACAAATCATTGTATATACATTTCGTGGTTGGTATACCCCTGGGGTGCTCTGCCAGTCGCCTGTTCTAATACATTTTCTGATATTATTCTCTTTTGTCACGATTTGCGTTGAACCACCCCCGTCTACTGCAATCCCATGATAAATCTGAGTACCCCAAATATTATTGATCATTACTCTCAGCTCATAAAGATTCAATCCGGATGTTATGGGAGATAGATCAGAGTTAGTGCTGAACACTGAAAGTAATACAATATCATCATATGCATTATTGAGTTTAAATATAGCACTTCTATGTGTTATTGAAAGATGAACTCCATCTGCTTCAGCCACAACTAAATCGTTATATTGTGTACTTGATAGATTTTGACCCATATGTAAATTCACTCCACCAATAGCATACTTGACTTGTGATTGGGATATGTATTCGCCAAGATATGAGTAATCAGTAAAACTAGTTAGTGAATCTGCGAAAATATATGTCCCTCCTGGAGTTGGAGATATCAGATTTACAAATGTACCGCAATCACCATAACTTACACTGTTCATCCTGTTTGTAAATCCTCGAGCTCTTTCAACTAGCCCATCATTTATTGCTATCCTATATACATCATATTGATTATATGGACTTGGTGTTTGCGATGTCATATAGAAAAATGTTCCATTGATGCCATATAGACTGTTACCTGCAGCATTACAACAATTAGCTGCTCCAATGTCTGCAACAAATATATTATCGTGGTATGTCTCAATAGCTTCGTAATAGACACTTCTACCAGTGTTTGGTACAGAATAGAAACCTCTTCTGTAATAAGTCATAATTATCCTCCTATCTGCATTTATATTCTAAATAATACCATATTAAAGTTTCATTTGCAAAAAACAGTCGTGAGGAAGTTTACAAATCCAGGAAAAATATACATTTTTCTACTAAACTTACTCTTATGTTATATATAACGTAAAAAAGGAGCAAAGGGTGGACAGATTTATGAAAATATTTTATTTTTTAATGCTCATGTCATTATCCCTTATCACCAGTCATTAACACCAAGAAAGCCAAGCAGAAATTGTATATTCTGTATCTTAAGCCATACATCTGTATCACTGCTTAATATGTTCACATACCCTGCATCATATCCATCTCCCGGTATATCCCATGCTATGACTGATATAGCTTCACCTTTATAGTAGCAGGTGGATTCGGACCTCTTTACTATTTCAATGTCAGGCTTACCATTAAGTCGCTCTGTGATCCTATAAGCTAAAGACGTTGCAAGCTGACATGCTTTCTGGTTCATCAGGATGCTTCTGTGTTCCGTATACTCTTGACTTATGTCTAAAACCGCACATTTGAACATCTTCTGATATATGCTCCTGTTGAGGAAACCCTCTATTACCTCTTCTTCTTCTGTCATAATAAAAGCATTCCTGTATGATGTAAGATAATCACAATAGTAAAGCCCGTCACCTTCTGATATAAAGTAGTCATACATATCTGAGACACCCATCGTCTTTACAGTGCCATTCTTTGTCATCCTGTATTCATAGTCGACAGGCATCGCAGGACCGTTTAAGTAAGTCTCCCAGTCGCATATCTTTATACAATCGCTATATTTATACCAGTATTCTGTCACATCAACTACTGTATCGCCATATACAGCCTCAATCTTTTCATATCCGTTGAACCATTCATCATCTCTTACAGGCACAGCACCTCTAGGTACATGATATGCGTCATCTACACTAAGACCGTTATCGAAATCCTGTATGGAGCAGTTAAGAAGCAACCAGATATCATTATCCTCATATCTCACATTAGCATATATGCCTTTGCTTGCTGTGTCTTTCCCGTAAATATCCATAAATATACTTATGTCTGCAGAATATATATATGTATAGTTCCGTACGCTGGTACATGACCCTATATCATCAGGTTTCACATCTATACTGTTCTTCATATACTTTGCTATATTAAATATGGGGACAGCTTTTTTCGGTGTCCAGATATATGCATTATCGTACTTTAACACTGGGCTGTCATACATCATCTGGTATACATTACCACTGAAATATTCATTAAGTACTAATCCGTTTTGATCATCTTTATGCAAATAATCAACATTAAAAATCCTCGCGAAAAGTGATGAATTAGGGATCTTGTATAAGGTGGTAATTACATAATTACCCCATTCATACATCACAAAACATCTATCCGAACCTGTATATGCGTTATTAGTCTTTATCCATGAGCCGAACATGAAATCCTTACCATCTTTTGTAAAGCGTATATTGCTAAGCGTAGACATTCCCTCGTAATTGAATTCTTGAAGTATTGGTTTTCCAATTATTCCCTTGAATGATTTCCATATCCCGCTTACATCCACATAACTTCCATCAACTAAAACCTCAACCTTATCGAATTTATCATTCAGGAAATCCAGTTCGATATCCCGAGGACCCGGATTCTCAGTCGGAATAGGTGTAATAATAGGGGTGGCTGTAGTGGTCGTAATGATAGCTGTCTCAGTCGGTAATGCAGTGGCTGATGCGGCATCTGTAGGACTAGGTATAACAGCTGTTTCAGCTGCAGACTCAATTAATGAAGGAGTCGGTTGAATTGGTATATTCAGTGCATTAGTATCTGTCGGAACAGCACCACAAGATGATAAAGCCAACAGTGATATTATAATAAATAGTATTGTAAAACAAACTATAAATTTCCTCTTTTTCATATAAATCCTCTGCTTTCATAAATAATACAATTATCTATCTAAAAAATTCTAAATATAACTTCTGTAACCTCAATGTACTCCTGCTAATATAATATGTCAAGTTTGTTCACATAAAGTTTACAATTACAGTAATATTTCTGAACTATTGAAATACTTTTACCTCTACACCATATTTAACGTAAAAAAGGAGCAAAGGGTGGACAACTTTTTAAAAATATTATTCTTTTCATACAAAATATTCTATACGGACTTCACATTCTCAATTTTCTTCTGTCTATTTGTCTTAATGGCTGTATGTCATGTAATCAATTTCATGGTAGATATGATATCAGATTGAGAAGTAGTGCAATAATATATACAAGTTCTCAATAGTTCCTGTTTGAAAAATTAATGCTATAAATATCTGAAACCAAATCATTATCTCTTACTCACGATTCTTTTCCAAAGCTGCTTATCCGGAATGATATGAGAAAACGATGGTATGATGATAACGGTGTGCTGAATATAAGTGTTATTGATTTTCTACTTGATGATTCGTTGTTTTAGAAAGAATAACAGTTACTATTTACTATCATTTTAGTGATAATCCATAATGATTTATAGGGTTTGTAGTCAAAATAACTAATTATCCATATATTCCCTGATTTGATGTTGATTTATATCACCCATAGGCTATAATGTAAAAAACGGCAAGGAGCGAAGTAATGGAATATACATTCGATCTGTACAAGAAGCAAGTTAAAGGATACGAGGATTACCTCGAAAGACTGATTAGAAATCAGATAACACAGACAACAGACTGGAAAAACGGAGGCGTCATACTAATAGATGAAGGTATGGTGCCTTTTAACACTGTAGGTTTTTTATATGCCCCTGCACTGTTGTATTTTATGGAAGAAAGTAAGTATTACAAATCACAAAGAGCAATGGATTTTGCTTTTTCTGCAATGGACTTCTTTGAAAGAAACATGAGTCCTGAAGGACTGATGGATTTCTATAAATGCAACTACAGGTCTGCACCTGATACATCTTTTTCAATACATCCTTTAGTTGATCTGTACAGGATCATTAAAGATAAATCAGCTGATGACACAGCAGAATTCTTCAAACAAAGACTTTACAATCTCATTGTAAAAATGGCAGACGGCGTCTTAACAGGAGGCTTCCACACACCGAATCACAGATGGGTTGAATCAGCCGCATTATCCATGGTCATGAACATGACAGGAGATAAAAAGTATCTTGCAAGAATAAACGAATTCTTAGCAGAAGGCATTGATTGCGACGAAGAAGGCGAATACTCGGAAAGATCCACAGGCGGATATAACTTCGTTAACAATGAAGCGCTTTTAGTAATCTCACAGGAGCTTAACAAACCTGAATTATTGGAATTCGTACGCAGAAACCTCTTGATGATGACTTACTATGTACATACGGACTTTTTAATATTTACTCAGAACTCCACACGACAGGACAGAGGAAAAGAAGATATATATCTTGACAAATATCTTTATCAGTATCTTAAAACTGGTTATCTTCTTAATGATGAGCAGCTTTTGGGTATAGCAAAAGCCATACAGGATGATCTTTTCGCAAATGGCAGAAGATACCCTATAGGACTGCCTACAATGATGTCTGAACCTGATGTATTAAAAATACCTGAACATATTAACCCATTCGAATTCAAGCCATTTGTAAAGCATTTCCCAAAATCAAATATAGTAAGAATGCATCACAATGGTATGACCTTATCCATTCTTGAAGACAAAGAGACCTTTATATATCTTAAATACAAAACATTTGATATGTTTATCCAGGGAGGAATACTCTTCTTTAATGAAAGACATATCAAAGTAAAGAATATCCGTCCTATAGAAAACGGCTTTGCAATGGATTATCATGGTGAAGGCAAATATTATCAGCCATTCGGAGAATATCAGGGAACATCAGATTTCTGGAAAATGAACAGAGCAAGAAGAAAAACCACAGACATACTTGCGGTTGATGCTGTAATTGAAATTACAACGACCCAAAAAGGATTCAAAGTTAATCTGAAAGCTGCTGGAATTGAAAAAGTATCCATAAGGCTGGATATGGCAATAAACAAAGAAGCATTTGTAAAAGGTGACGGATATGCCATAAGAGCAAATGCAGGAGGAATACTCCTGCCTGAATCAGGTAATGTAAAAGCTGACCTTGGCAGCTGCGGGGTTAAAATAGGTCCTGCTCGTAATGATACATATATTACAGAAGGACTGTTCGGTTCCGCACCGCTTGCTATGGATAAGTATCATATATTCTTTAACTATATGACTCCGTTCGAACACAGCTTCACTATAGAGCCTACAGCTAAATTTGAGGAATAATCCTTAAACGCTTATTAACAACTAAAGGCTTCTCAAGAACAACCTTATTGGATGAGACTGAGAAGCTTTTTATTTCTTCCCCGTCTATAAATACCTTCAAAGATTTCGCCATATCTTTTGGTAATGGCATATTCTGAATTGTAAGCTGGCCTGCATATATATCATACTCCATGCAACCATTACTAAAACTTACCATACCCCATGCGCAGTCTAAACTGAATATGCTTTTAAAAGTACCCAAAGAAGTCATAACTTCTCTAGAAGCTGAAGCTTCTTTGGAGGTTTTAGGGTCAAACCCTAATGTATATGTCGTCATGTCAAATGTCATTCCTGATAATATTGGGACTAATGCATATGCAGCCATTGAACGGGCATAATTGCTTCCGCATTCAACCTCGTTCCATGGATTTCTTTTTCTTCCGTCATATCTGTCTCTTACTGATTTGACTATACTCAAACCCTCTTCAATTAATCCTTCTGATATGAGAAGACCTGCAAACATATACTCAAACCCATGCATGCATTCAGTGTTATATGGCACAGGCAGAGCTGGCTTTTCCACATGGGCAGGATAATCGCATATAACAGCTCCGCTTTCATCATTAACTGCATAAATTCTCCAGGGATTTACAACATCCCTCATGGATTTTTTAAAGTTATACTTATACATAGCCTTTAGAGCTTTCTTTGTCCTTTTATTATTTAATATTTCACCAAGACCGCATATATTGGCATGCCACTGAGCGCATAACTGGTCTATATCACAGCCTAAGCCTATCTGATATTTAATCTGCTGTTTATCCTCATTCCAGTATCTGTCCACTGCATCATATTTTTCTAACAAGTTTTTGTCTTTAAGGTTAATCTTCTGTATGAAATACTCGCCGTTGTACAGATTGTCAAAACTCCAGCCTCTACCGCTCATATATAATTTCTCGTATTCCCAGGCTTGTTCCCGCTCTCCAAGAGCGAATGCCATTTCCGATGCGGCCTTCAATGCTCCAAGATAGTATCCTTCTAACCATGCTGACGGTCCGAAAAGTTCCATATCCAGCGTATGATGCTGGCGTCCTTCCAAAACCCCGTCTTTATTACGGTCCCAGCCGTCTTCGTTTTTATCTGACCAGGCATATGCAATAGCTTTTTTTACTGATTCCCAGTTACCTTCAAGCCATTTCGTGTCTCCGGATATCTTCCAGTCTCTGTATGTCTTTATAACTCCACCCATCTGTCCATCCACACATGCTCTCCATTGATGCTTGTCACGGCCTAAGGGAAGATTCATTCTGAACTGCATCTTTCCATTTTCATCCATATTGTATTTATAGTCAGTATCCCTTATTGACCTTTCCAGTTTTGGAAACAGAAAAGGTAAAGCATAAGCGTAATTCCACACATGAGTGCAGGTACCTGAGCAGGAACCCTGTTTTTCATCTACTCCTTCCCATCCGTAAAACTCACCGTTTTCCAGTCTTAAAACTGTAGGAGATTTTAAAACAGACAGTGTCGAAGATATAGCATCTTTAACATAGTCAGGGTAAGTAGATGAAAAAATGGCTTTTCTGAACAGATCAGTTGATTTGTACAGCCTGTTCCAGTTTTTTATCGAATACTTAGCTGATGCACATGAATCCTTAAAAAGTGTCGCATAGTAGTTCTTCCATGTAACATGTTTATCATCCTTTATATACGGATTCCAGTAATTGTAGTTATTAGGAACATTCCATGTAAGAAGAAGACGTGTTTTCATTCTCTTTTTAGGTTCCACCAGCTCTCTTATGCATACAGAACAGGTATCATACTTGCCAGCATCGTTATATTCTCTTTTTGGTAAAATCGTATTCTTTGTAAAATCATTCCAGAATGTCTCTATGCTGTCCTGCCAGCCGCCTCTGAACCAGTTAGTCTGGTATGAGGTCTCTGCGTCTTTTTGTTTAACTAATGACACGCATAAATCTCCATACTCGATATCCTCTTTTGGTTTATCTGCATTCTTCATAAATACCATTTCCGCTTTAGAATTAGGCATATATTTATTTATACCTTTAATATATGGATTCTTTACAGAAAAGCAGACAGTGTAATATATTGGGTTGTCAGTATCATTCTTAAGTTCTACTTCAAAGAAAGCCCCTGGAATGGATGAGTCATCTTCATTTAGCGGTATGAAAGGATTAAAAGCAGTTAACTTTGCTTTTGCAGGAAAAGACTTGTCCTTTAAGGTTAACTCCATAATGGGAAATTCCCCTTTAAACACACCATCTTTAAAATGAGGAAAACCTGCCATAGTCTGTTTCAGCATTCCAAAACCGAAACCTCCACTTGTGCTGTAACGACCAAGATACTCTTTATCCATATCGCAGTTGAGTATCTTTGCCGATACAAGACTGTTATCAGTATTCTCAGCCTTGACTGCTATATGTGTATACCCATTGGTTGAACCTTTATCAGGTTTATTGAAAATTTCCCAGTCCATAAAACTACCATTACCGGCAATCCCAATACTTCCGCTTCCTATTCCGCCTAATGGAAAGGATATTTCTCTTGTTTTTTCACCTTTATAAATCATATCATTCACCTATACTAATATATTAGCAAACAAAGAGAATATGTTCAATCCAACTATGGTACAATTATATAAACAGGAGGGAAAAATGGACACATATGACACGATTTTAAAACGCAGATCCATCCGTAAATTTACAAAAAAACCTATTCCAAGACCCCTTATCGATAAGATGCTTAATGCTGCAAGGCTTTCACCTACCGGCATGAACATGCAGCCTCTGAAATTTTACGCTATTATCGACAGCAATCTTTTAGACAAGATATTCCCATATACCAAATATGCCGGATATATGCCAAATGGCGAATGCTCTCCATCAATAGAGGAAGGCCCGACTGCAATAGTGCTTATACTTAATGATTTAAGTATCAGAAAGTCGGATGATACAGCTGCAGGAGCTGCAGCTATGAGCATGATTTTAACAGCCCAGAATGAAGGAGTCAGTTCCTGTTGGATGATGGCTATCGATAAGAATAATATATGTAATATCTGTGATATAGACCAGAAAAAACTGTCTCTTCACTCTCTCATATCTTTCGGTTATCCTGCAATGACCTCCAGAGCGGAACCTATGAATTACAACATGGGCGTAAAGTACTACTTTGATGAAGAAGGAACACTGTGTGTCCCGAAAAGGCACTTTGAGGACGTTTGCAAGATAATATAGGGTTTGATATGGATAAAATGGTTAATACAATATCACTGGAAACTTACAAAAATAACGTTTTAAGATTTATTGAACGTTGTGTACCGTCTGATGGTATATTTGATGAAGAAGCATTCAAAGCTTCCGGCGGGAAGAACGTCAGAGGATCCGGTTCCGATAAGTTTATAATCCCCAAAGAAAAAAGAGTTGTTAAAACGCTAACTCTAAAAGAGCGTGCAAAAAACAACTACTGGGCTTTTTCCTCCACTCCCGGAGGAGTCGAAAGCATTGAGGGGAACCACAGTGCGATTGAAGCTCTGTATCTTTTAGGGGAACTGGATAAGCTTACAGAAGAAGATAAAAAAAACTGGGCTGAGTATATAAACAGCTTTCAGGATGAAGAAACCGGTTATTACTTAGGTCCATATATACCTGATAAGTCAGACCCTTCCTGGTCTGATGCCTCTGTTAACACGCATCCTTTGTATCACATGCACGAACACTTAATAGCATGCTTGTGCCCTGCTTTGATGCTCTTAGGAGCAAAATCGAGATACAAACTTTCTAAAGGGGCTATGACAGGAAGATATCTTGATGAGAATTTCCTTAAAGATTACCTATATAACCGTGACTGGAACAACTATAAATTCGACCTTAACTTTAGAAGGCATAACCCGTGGTGGATGGGAAATGAATTCTGGAATGCAGGCTGTATCCTCTGGCAGATAACCACATGGGAAGAAGGAACTAAAGAAGGCGATAAAGCACGAAAACTTTTAGATGAAATATGGTATAAATGGCACGATGAGAACATGGGAATAACCGGTTTCTGGTATGGAGATTTAAAAGCCGATAAAGAAAAGATATGGCACCATGTAATGGATACAGGTTTTGAAACTCTAACACCGAAGACATCAGATGAATATTACTGGATATCCGCTCCCATAATGGGAGGCGCTCATCAGCTTTGGCTTTATGCTTATGAAAACCATCATATTCCAGACGAATTTAGAAAAAGACAGACTGACATGATACTTCTTTTACAAAGAAATGATGGGTTGTTCGGCCTTAAAGCGCCAGATG
>MWDI01000042.1 GCA_002070475.1 Firmicutes bacterium ADurb.Bin146 | reverse complement strand
ATCCCACATGGTTTGTGGGAATAACAGATAGTGTTGATCAGGACATTTACCTGATTACATAAACAATATACAAGGGAGGCAATCATGTATAGTATTGGAATAGACCTTGGCGGTACAGCAATCAAAGCTGGGATAGTAGATGAAAATGGAAATATATTAGTAAAAGACAAAGTTCCGACAAAAAGTGAAAGAGGGTATGAAGCTGTATTAAAAGACATGGCAGACCTGTGCAAAAAGCTTATTGTAAAAGCTGGTATTGGTGAAAATGAGATATGCAGGATAGGTGTAGGATGTCCAGGCACACCTGACAAGACCAACGGCATACTTATCTATAATAATAACCTTGGGATGAGGAATGTGAATATAAGGAAAGAACTGCAGAAGTATTTTGATCTTCCTGTATATATTGACAACGATGCGAATGTCGCCGCACTTGCAGAAAGCACATGTGGAGCAAGCAAAGGAACGTACTGTTCTGTAACCATAACTCTTGGCACAGGCGTAGGCAGCGGAGTTGTCATAGATAATAAGGTTTACAGCGGATTTAATTTTGCTGCAGTCGAACTGGGTCATCACACACTTGTTATGGACGGCGAGCCTTGCACATGCGGAAGGAATGGCTGTTATGAAGCATATGCATCAGCTACTGCACTTATTTCTCAGACAAAAAGAGCAGCGCTTCTGAACAAAGATTCAAAGATATGGCAGGCATGCAATAATAATCTGGACAATATCAGTGCAAGGACACCTTTTGAAGCAGAAAGAATGGGAGATAAAACAGCTAAGGATGTATGCGATACATATATAAAGTACATTGGAGAAGGGCTGGTAAACATAATCAATATATTCCAGCCAGAGGTTATAGCCATCGGCGGAGGAGTATGCAATGAAGGTGACAGACTGCTTCATCCGTTAAGGGATTACATACAAAAATATAAATACACAAGGGAGGAAACTCTTTCATCAACATTAGTCATAGCACAAATGGGAAATGATGCAGGAGTAGTAGGCGCAGCAATGCTCACCGAATAAGGAATTTATGAAGAGACATTATTTAGGGAATGTAAAAAGCAATGAAGCATCAATTGACTGGTTTTTTGGCCAGTATGATGAAACCATCCGTGCATTCAAGAATGCTCACGGATATGCCTCACATGGGCTGAACAGTACATCTTTAGACACTTTGGCAGCAGGTTATTACTGCAAAGACAGCAGGTATTATAAGAACGAAAAACTTTTAGAGCTGATGAATAATGCGCTTTCATACATCGAAAGCCATCACAGACCTAATTTTACAATAGATATGATGGAAAGCAATTTCTTCTGCTCTCCTCTGTTTGAAGCAGTAAACATGTCAAGAGCTTATAGGATAATGGAGCGATATGCAAAGACGGAACCGGAAAAAACTTTGTTAAACAGATTTACCTCATACCTTCCGATAGTCGTAAAGTCACTGCTTAACGGAGGAATACATACCCCTAATCACAGATGGATCGGAGCTTCTGGAATGCTCATGATGGCAAATATTACAGGAAGTTCAGAACTTAGGGAGTTGGCACAGGCATATCTGGATGAAGGTATTGATATAGATGAAAACGGGGAATTCACAGAAAGATCACCGCACTATAATGAAGTATGTGACACATCATTCATGATAATAGCGATGGAAACAGGCAATATGGAGTATCTTGAATATGCAAAGAAGAATATGGATCTTATGTTCAATTATATTGAACCTAATTTCACAGTATTCACCCAGAACTCCAACAGACAGGACAAACATGAAGGAGACATAAATGCTATTACCCCAACATATTACCTTTACTACCTTTATGTCCATATGTCATATCTGACTAAAAACGCACAGTACGCTAAATTTGCTGATGACATATACAACAGTGTTGAAAAGGCATATGGAAGAGGGCCAGGTTATCTTTGGATGTATATGGCATATCCTGAACTTTTGGAATATGAGCCTGAAATGGAACAGTATCCTACTTCATTCAATATATTCCATAATGATATTGTCAGATTCAGAAATGAAGATTTTTCTGCAACCCTTATAACAAGGTCACCGAATTTCCTGTTTGTGCAGAAAGGTGATTTAAGATGCTTTGTAAGGATATGTGCTTCTTTCTTTGCTGTAGCCCAATTCAAACCTTTGTCAATTGAACTTGTCGGTAAGGATAAATACCAGATGAAGATGAGAGCTCACGGAGAATATTATGGACCAATGCCAGTAAAACCAGCATCACCGAAATGGAAAGAGATGGACCATTCACTAAGACCTGTAAATAATGAAATTGATCTGGAATATACAGTTACAGTGCAGATTAAAAACGACAGAGTAAGTTTGAATGTAAAAACATCGGAATGTGATAATGTTCCATGCAAGATAGAATTCTGCATTGGAGCTCCTGTCGATGTGAAATATGATTCAGTGGAATTTAAAGGCCTGCCAGATGAGTGTTTATCTGTAAATGCTAAAGAGATTAAAATGAGCAAAAAAGATGACTGCCTTACACTGACAAACAGCTTTTCAAAACACACATATCATAAAGATATGAGAGGGTCTATCCCTCCAAGCAAAGGCGCATTCACAGTATATTATACAAGTTTCACGCATATAGATGAATTTATTGATATAATAGGCACAAAGGAAGCATAAAATGAAATCTCACTATTTAGACATAGTAAGAGGTAACGAAGCAGCAATTGAGTATAATTTAAAGCAGTTTAGTTCTAGTGAACATATCATGTACGGAGCTTACGGTTATCCTGATTATGCAAATAACGCCGTACCTATCGAAACAATGGCTTCTGGATACTACTGTAGTGACAGCAAGTTCTACCACGACAAGAACCTTCTATATATAATGAACTGCCTTATAGATTATCTATATTCAGCTCAACGGGAAGACTACACAGTCGACAATAGGGAAAGCGATTACAAATGCGGTCCTATATTGATATCGATTTATCTTGTAAGAGCATATAGGATAATGAAGAAATATGCAGTATCAGAAGATGAGATTGCTCTTAGGGACAAGCTTTTTGAATATCTTGTTCCGGTATCAAAAGGCGTATGCAATGGCGGAACAATCACTCCGAATCACAGATGGATGGCAGCTTCGTCTGCGCTTATCTTATACAGTGAAGTTAAAATGGAATGCCTTAAGAAGCTTGCAGATGCATATCTGAATGAGGGTGTGGATATAGATGAGTTTGGGGAATATACTGAAAGATCTCCAATGTATAACAGAGAGTGCAATAATGCATTTCTGATCATCGCTGAAGAAACAAGGAATGATTACTATCTCGAATGCGTAAGGAAAAACCTGGAGCTTATGCTCTACTACATCGAGCCGGATTTTACAATGTTCACTCAGAATTCAAATAGAAAAGACAAACAGGAAGGGGATGTAAGCGCTTCCTTCTATCCTGATGGTTTTTATCATGCATATATGTACATGTCCTATCTGCTAAAAAATCCTGTATTTGCCAGGATGGCTGATGATATTTTTAATAACATAAAGAGCAGAGCAGGAAGAGGTCCTGGTATTTTGTGGCCTTTCCTGCTTCATCACGAACTTAAGGAATACGAACCTGTATTAACTGACCGCCCAATATCTTTCAATATATTCCATAAGGATATAGTCAGAAAGAAGAACAAGGATTTATCTGTCACGCTTCTTACAAGATCACCTAATTTTCTTTTTATACAAAAAGGCAATTTAAGATGTTTTGTAAGGGTATGCGCTTCCTTTTTTGCAGTAGCCCAGCTTATCCCAAAGCAAATTGAGAAAATAGATGACGATAAATACTATTTCACCATGACTGCACAAGGTAAATACCACGGGCCGTTACCTGAAAAACCAGCTACACCTGTTTGGAAGGAAATGGACCATTCCAAAAGGCCGGTTATTAACAAGGTCCAGCTGATTTATCATGTTGATCTGACTCTTAAAGATGCTGGTGTAACCATAGATATCAGATCTGAAGGTATGGACAAAGTTCCATACAAGGTAGAATTCTGCTTTACCGCACCTTGTATGGTAAAAAATAAAAATGAATTGTTTGAAGGCCAGCAAGGGAAACATATGGCTTTCAACGAAGGCGACATTGACATTGAGAAGGACAATAACACACTAAGGATAACCAATACGCATAACAGCCATATCTATCATGACATCATGAGAGGCTCGGTACCAAAAAGCACGAGTGCTTTTACGATATATTACACGGGATTCACGCATATTAATGAGCATATTCAGATATTGGATCTGAGGAGAGAAAATGCCTGACGTATTAACACATATCCTTTTTGCACAGAAAGTAAAAGACGCTATCAGTGATATTAATGTGAAAGATGCTATTGATAATAATATGCAGCTATATAATTTTGGAGCACAGGGGCCAGATTTCCTGTTTTATCATATAAGCCCCCTTCTGGTAGACAGAAGAGTGCCCGCAGCAGGTGCAATGATGCACAGGATTGAAACATCTAAATTCTTTAAGGATTTCGTATTGTGGCTTGAAAATCTGAATGGAGCTGAATATGAACAGAGCTTATCATATTTTGCCGGATTTCTAACTCATTTCTACTGTGACAAAACGATTCATCCTTATGTGGAAGCGACTGTGGAAAAAGGAGCAAGCTATTTTAATAAAAACGGAGGAAAAGCATACCTATCCCACTATATGGTCGAGTATGTGATGGATATAAGGTTATGGAAAGAACATACAGGTACAGAAGCATATAAACAGGACATATTACAGCTGATAGGTACTGAACCTTTACCTTATGAGATAGTAAGATATATAACCGAGTTTATAAACTTCACGCAGCCTAATGCAGTGACAAAAAATGAGGTATATAATGCCAGTATCAAAATGAGACAAATCCATAAGATATTATACGATCCCAAGAATATGAAGAAATGGTGGATAAATCTTTTACCCATGCCAAGAAAATGCTATGTGGAAAAAGCAAAAGAGGATATTGATGTGTTGAACTTAAACAAAAGAATATGGAATCATGTTCAAAACGATGACGAGAAATCAGATTCATCTGTAGAGGATTTAATGAAAGTTGGCTGTACAGAATGTGTAAAATGTCTTGATGAGATAAGCGAGATGCTGGAAAAGGGAATTGGGAAAGACCTTAACAAACTTATACCAGATGTAAGCTATTTGACAAATAAGCCAATATAAGAAAACAATGATTGAAGAACAACTAAAGAAACAGGAATATGATTTTATATCAAAAGACGAAAAACAGTTCGTCTCTGCTTTTAGTAAAGCTATGCAGGAAATCGGATATGTCAATGATGGAATTACCCCTTATGTGTGTTTAGGCAGATACAAGATTGAATATTACAAAGCACAGAACAAGACAAAAAAGGTAATAGCACGCTTCTATTTTCGAGACAACGGAATTGTTTTACGGCTTTATTTTACAGATATAGACAGACACAGGGAATACATAGAAAAAGCTGAGGATTTTATAAAAAATCCTTTTATAAATGAAAAAGGCAGATGCAAGCAATGTGATAAGAGTGGCGGCGGTATAGGTAAAAAAGGTAAGTGTTCATTTAAGAAGACATATACAATTGATGGAATAATATATATGAAATGTGCAGGAGAAAATTACTACTTTGCAAATCACGATTTATACGTTATACCAAAGTATATAGAACTAATTGAAACTTTTTATCCTGTTAAGATAAAAAATCAAACTAAATGATTAAAAACCACTTGATGATATAAAAGAAATAATGGAAAAACGGTTTGGACATGACACGCTTTTATCAGTTGCAACCACATTTGATAATATCCCATATGTGCGTATAGTGAACATCTATTATGAGGATGGTTGTGTCTATACTATTACACATGCACTTTAAAATTAAATGAAACAGTTAAGTATTAATCCATCAGTCGCAGTCTGTGAAGAATGGTTTACAGCACACGGTATAGGCAAGAATCTGGGATGGATAAAGATGAATGTAATAAGGAAATAGCAGATAAACTTAGAAATGTTTTCTCATCATGGTATAATAATGGGCATGTGAATGAAGAAGATCAGAAAACATGTATATTGTGTATAAGACTGACTGAAGGGATTTTATTTAACGAAGGCAGCAAATACATAATAAATTTCTCTGATAAGATATAAAGCGTACATTCTGTAATCCAGACATAAAATGAGTATATTGAAAATGACCTTTAAATAACATATAATCTATATGATATATATACAAAAGAAAAGGCGGTTATTAATGGCTGTAAAAAACACATACAACAATGAAAGCATAAAATCCCTCAAAGGTCCAGACAGAGTCAGAAAATGCGCACCTGTAATATTTGGTTCAGATGGTTTAGAAGGCTGCCAGCATTCGGTATTCGAAATAGTCTCTAATTCAATTGATGAAGCAAGGTCAGGTAATGGAAACCTCATTGAGGTTATCAGGCATTCAGATAAATCCATAACAGTCAAGGATTATGGAAGAGGGATGCCTGTCGATTTTAATAAGAATGAACAGAGATATAACTGGGACCTTATATATTGCGAGCTTTATGCCGGAGCTAAATATGACGGCAACCTATCGGGCAACTATAATGCTTCAATTGGCTTAAACGGTTTAGGATGCTGCGCTACACAGTATGCATCACAGTATATGGATGTTGAGGTCATACGCGATGGGTTTAAGTATAATCTTCACTTTGAAGAAGGATACAATATCGGCGGGCTTAAGAAAAAAGAGGATAAAAGCAGAAAAACCGGTACGACGACAAGATGGAAGCCGGATCCCAAGGTTTTTACTGACATAGACATACCTTTGGAATATTTCCAGGATATGCTGAAAAGGCAGGCTGTTGCAAATGCCGGGCTTCGTTTCACTCTTAAAGACGAAGAATCAAATCAGACTTTTGAGTATCTGTACGAGAACGGCATAAAGCAGTATGTTGATGAAGTTATTGCTGATAAAACTTATACTGCCCCTGTATACATATCCAGGGATACAAAGCTTGTGGAAAAGGATGGTTCAAGAGAGCATGATGCGAAACTAACCGCATGCTTTTGTTTTTCTTCTGATGTAAGCCTTGCAGAACACTACTATAATTCCAGTTATCTTGTAAATGGCGGTTCTCCTGAAAGAGCAATGAGGGCTGCCTTCACATATGCTTTAGACCGGTTTATTACTTCAGAAGGCAAATATACAAAAGGTGAAGTTAAAATCACTTATGCTGATATACAGGACAGCTTAGTTTTTGTATCAAATAGTTTTTCTTCAGTTGGAGGATTTGAGAATCAGACCAAGAAGAGTATAGTCAATGCAATATTTCAGGATGCCATGACTGAGTTTTTAAAACATGAACTGGAGATTTATTTTATTGAAAATAAGTCTGAAGCCATCAAGATTGCAGACCAGGTTCTTTTAAATAAAAGAAGTGCAGAACAAGCTGAAAAGACAAAACTTAATCTTAAGAAGAAATTAGGAAAAGGACTGGACATGAATAACCGTGTCAAGAAATTTGTTGACTGTCGAAGCAAAGATGCGGATAAGAGAGAGATATACATAGTAGAAGGCGATTCCGCTCTTGGTTCAACTAAGATGGGGAGAGATGCGGAATTCCAGGCTATAATACCTGTGAGAGGTAAAATACTTAACTGTCTGAAAGCAGAATACAACAGGATATTCGAAAGTGAGATTATTATCGATCTTCTTAAGGTTTTGGGTTGCGGAGTAGAGATAAAGACAAAAGCAAATAAAAAAATAAGCCCATTTGATATGAGTAAGTTAAGATGGTCTAAGATAATAATCTGTACAGATGCTGATGTAGACGGTTTCCAGATAAGAACCCTTATACTTACTATGATATACAGGCTTGTGCCTTCCTTAATTGATGCAGGTAAAGTATATATTGCAGAATCGCCTCTTTTCGAGATATCGTATAAGAAGGATACATTCTTCGCATACAGCGAGACTGAAAAAAATGAGATAGTGGATAAAATAAAAGCAAAAGAACAGAAAAACGGACAAGTGCCGAAGATATCTATACAGAGGTCAAAGGGATTAGGAGAAAATGAGCCTGATATGATGTGGCTGACAACAATGAATCCAGCTACAAGAAGGCTTATAAAAGTAATGCCTACGGACATGTTGCAGATGGAGGACATGTTTGATCTTCTTCTGGGGGATAATTTACAGGGAAGGAAGGATTTCATTCAGGAATTCGGATATAAATATACCGATATGCTTGATGTTTCTTAATATATGAAAAAAGAAAAAAAAGAAAATATACATAAAGAAAATGAACCAAGGCTGCAGCCAATAACTGACATTTTAGAAACCAACTTCATGCCATATGCTATGAGCGTAATAGTTTCACGTGCCATTCCTGAAATAGACGGGTTAAAACCTTCACATAGGAAGCTTCTTTATACTATGTATAAAATGGGTCTTTTAAAGGGAGACCGTACAAAATCCGCTAATGTAGTAGGACAGACAATGAAACTGAATCCACATGGCGATCAGGCAATATATGAGACAATGGTAAGGATGACAAGAGGAAATGAAGCGCTTCTTCATCCTTTCGTGGATTCTAAAGGCAACTTTGGAAAACAGTACTCCAGAGACATGAGTTATGCTGCAAGCAGATATACTGAAGTCAAGCTTTCTGCAATATGTGCAGAGATGTTTCGTGACATTGATAAGGACTGTGTGCCATTTACTCCAAACTATGACGGGACTATTATGGAACCGGTCATGCTGCCATCAGCATTTCCGAATATCCTTGTAAACGCAAGCCAGGGTATTGCTGTCGGTATAGCAAGCAATCTGCCTTCATTTAATCTTGTTGAGGTTTGTGACTGTATAATTGCGTATTTAAAGGACAGGGATATAAATATTGCAGATTATCTCAAATGTCTGGATTTCTCGACAGGCGGTTACGCTATATACGACAAGGCGGAGCTGGAAAGCATATTTGCAAATGGACGGGGTCGTGTAAGATTAAGAGCAAAATACAATGCAGACAAGAAAGGTTCGCATGTTGAGATAACTGAAATACCATATACTACATCTGCAGAAGCAATTATTGAAAGCATAATAGCGCTTGTTAAAAGCAGTAAGATTAAAGATATTACTGATGTCCGTGATGAGACAGATATAACTGGGCTTAAGATTACGATTGATGTAAAAAAAGGTACCGATATAGACAAACTAATGGCAAAACTGTTTGCTAAAACTCCATTGGAAGACTATTTTTCCTGTAATAATAATGTACTGATTGAAGGGAAACCGCTTCTTTTAGGGGTAAAGGACATTATTGATTACTGGATAGTGTTCAGGGTTGAATGCATTAAAAGGCAGTTAAGATATGACTTAGCAAAAGACAGGGAAAGACTGCATCTTTTGCTGGGGCTGGAAAGAGTACTGCTTGATATCGACGAAGCCATACGGATAATCCGTAACACCGAAATGGAAAGCGAAGTTATCCCGAATTTAATGGAAGCATTCAGAATAGACAATCTTCAGGCAGAATTCATCGCAGAGATTAAGTTACGTCATCTTAACAGGGAATATATATTAAAAAGGCTTGATGATATAAAAGATCTGAATAATAACATAAAAGAAGCTGAAGAAACATTAAAAAGCAGGACAAGGATAGAGAATATTATCTCATCTCAGTTATTGGAAATAAAGACTAAATACGGACAGCCGAGAAAAACCCAGATTATTTATGAAGAGCAGATGGAAGAAGAATTCGAAGAGCCTGCATTCGAGGATTATCCTGTAAGAGTATTCTTCACGAAAGATAATTACTTAAAGAAAATACGTGATATAGACTTTAAGCAGGATGTGGACAATAAATTTAAAAATGAGGACATACTTCTGCACGAAGCCACTTCTCATAACGGTGCTGAGCTTGTAATGTTTTCCAATAAAGGTAATGTATACAAATCCAAGCTGTACCAGATAAATGACTGCAAGCCTGCGGATTTCGGAGAATATCTTCCGAATATCTGTGAACTGGAAAAGGATGAGCGCATAATATATATTGCCATAACTGATGATTTCAAAGGGAATATGATATATCTGTTTGAAAATGGGAAAGGTGCGAAAGTACCATTTAAAACATTCTGGACCAAACAGAACAGAAAGAAGATGCTTAATGCTTACTTTATGGGAAGCAAGCTGCTTTACCTTGCTCTTTTAGATGAAAAAGATGAATCTTCATATGTAGCGATAACATCAGACCAGAGAGCTTTGATATTCAAGTCAACTGACATAACGATAAAGGATAAGAGAGATACTCAGGGAATAACTTTAATAAAGCTTAAAAGCGGTACCAAGGTAACTGAAATGCTTCCTTTGGAAAATGCGCGCTTAAAGGATGTTGACAAATACAGGCCTGTAAATGTCCCTGCAGTAGGGAAAGTATTATCTGATAAGGATAAGAAAAGAAAACAGGTTTCTTTATTTGATTAGAGGAGTGAGATGAAAAGGATAAGAAAAGCGATAATACCTGCAGCGGGACTAGGTACCAGATTCCTGCCCGCAACTAAAGCTACACCAAAAGAGATGCTTCCTGTCGTGGACACACCTGCAATACAGTATATCGTGGAAGAAGCTGCAAAGTCAGGTATTGAAGATATCGTAATAATATCAGGAAGAGGAAAAAGAGCTATAGAGGACCATTTTGATAAATCTTACGAGCTTGAAGATGTGCTTTTAAAGCATAACAAGATTTCCGAGCTGGAAGAAATTAAAGGCATATCAAATATGGCAAATATATATTATGTCAGGCAGAAGGAAGCCAGAGGATTAGGGCATGCCATTCACTGCGCAAAGACATTTATAGGTAATGAGCCGTTTGCGGTTCTTTTAGGCGATGATCTTGTATATTCAGAAAAACCATGCTTAAGCCAGCTTATGGATGCTTATGAGAAGTATCAGTCATCCATAGTAGGAGTACAGAGAGTTGATAAAGACAAGGTAAACCTGTACGGCATAATTGATGGAGATGAAATAGCACCTAAAGTCATGAAGGTGAAGGAAATGGTGGAAAAACCTGATAAGGAGCATGCACCTTCAAATGTGGCTATTCTTGGCAGATACATACTGGAACCTGAAATATTTGACATACTGGAAAACCAGAAACCAGGTAAGAACGGGGAAATACAGCTTACCGATGCTTTGAAGACACTTTTGGCCATACAGGATATATACTCATTTGAATTTGAAGGAAAAAGATATGATTTAGGAGATAAACTTGGGTTTGTCGAGGCGACAATAGAATACGCCTTGAGAAGGGAAGACCTTAAACAGGAACTTAAAGCTTATCTTAAAGATATTGCTGGGAAGTTTTAATAATATAGATAATATATAAATTAGTACCACTATTTCAATAAACCATAAAGCGCTTCTGTATTGAATGTGTATGCAACGCTGTCCATATATAGAAGCGTCGCTATTTCATCAGCACTTATGCTTTTGGCAAACTCGTCTATAGTCATATTGTTAAGATATTCCCTGTCATAATATCTGGTATCCATTATGTAAACCTTCTCATAATGCGGTAAAAGGAAATGCACAAAACTTGCTCCATATGAATCACATATTACAAGCAGTGTTTGTCCATTTTCATTATCTGTTGTGAATTCATGATATATACCGTTTCCTCCGCTCATGAACATGTTGTAATACTGGTTATCGAAAGTTATATAGCTTAAATCGTTAAGCCTTTTTTCCACTGATCCGGTTTTTTTATGCATGACATACTTGTATTCAGTTACAGGATAGTACGCAGTAAGAATGTCAGGATTATTCAGTACTCTATCATCCTGATTGGTTTTTCGGTATGCGCTTCCTATATATCCTTCTATTACTTCCTTCTCTGCATAATTTTCAAGAGGAATAATATCCTCTTTCTTCCCCATTGATTCCATAAGTGAGCAGTAAGCATAGTATGCGCCTAAATGCGTCCAGTGATGATCTGTCCTGTAGTATATATACTCATTGCAATGAGTGAAAAGCGCATCATATACATCAACATCATGTATAGAATCATTTGTATATTCTGCAATATCCTCTACCATCTTCTTTTGAGAACCAGTTATGTACTGTAAATCCGCAAGATCAAAATATTCCATACTAGTAGGAACAATCATGGAATAAATTCCTACATCTTCTCCCATCGAAATTTGAAGCTCATTAATGAACTGGGCATATTTTCTAAGGCTGTCATCTAAAGCCCATATTGAAGCTACAACATAATTGTCTATAAGGAAAAAAGGCGTATTCAACACTTCAACTGTATGGGCCTTTTGGTATTCAGGCTCGGGTACATAAATTTGTGAAGGGGTTGGTAATAATGATTCTGTTGGAGAAGGAGGTGCTATCGTCTGCGATTCAACAGGTGAACTAATAGGTGAACTAGTAGGCAAAGGTGAGTCTGTTGGCTGGTTTATCTCAATCTTCATGTCTTTTTTAAATCCGAAATATTTATTTATATATCTTCTTGACTGTATAAGAGAGTCCCTTAATGTAAATGTGTCTGAATAGTAAAGAGCATAGTTATTTACATATGATTTATCGAAATAAGAAAAAGCAGAAAACACCGGTTTTTCCTGCAGCTTACGGTTCTCTGCAATTGATATGGAAGGTTTATTTGGATTCATAAGGTTTATAATGCCTGCTATGACAATAACTATTATGAATATTAGCGAATCTATCCTCAGTCTTTTCATCTTAAAAATTAAAATACAGGAATGGGGTATATGTGTCTCCAACAAGGAATATTATCGAAACAGCAAATAACAATATATTCAATACAGGAAGCACTATCATGTTTACTATATCCGTATGCCCTTTCGAAATCCTATGCTCCAGTTTTTCTGCTTGTTCCTTCAAGAATCTTCCTAATGGTACAGTACAGATTATTGCTATGATTATAAACAGTACATTGTTATTGAATAATATGGTTAAAATAGGATCGGAAAATGACACCGCATTTATATTAAACATCACGCCTATATATTGCAGAGCTTTCAAAAGATCCGTATTGTAAAAGAATACCCATCCGATAAGCATGACAAGAAGGAAATATAAGTGGGAAAATATCTTTGGAATCCTATCGAACAGCTTTTGAAGGAAAGTTTTTTCGATCAATAGTAAAACGAAGAAATACAGTCCCCATATCACATAGTTCCAGCTTGCCCCATGCCAGAGACCTGTAAGAAACCAGACTATTAAAAGATTCCTGATCCTGTATTTCCTGTTACCGCCTAAAGGAATATATACATAATCTCTAAAGAATAGACCAAGCGTTATATGCCATCTTCTCCAGAAATCTGTCGCGCTTCTTGATATGTATGGGTAATTGAAGTTTTCTTTTATTGAAAAACCGAACATTGACGCCAAGCCTATGGCCATATCGGAATAACCAGCAAAATCGAAATATATCTGTAATGAAAAGAGAAGAATTCCAATCCATGCGCCCTGAACTGATAATTTAGAATAATCAGTGCCCATAAATGACGATATTAAAGAGCCTGCAGTGTTTGCAAGTATTGCTTTTTTTGCAAGCCCTATAATAAAGCGGTGTACTCCGTAATTGAATTTATCCCAGGTTTCCCTGTCACTCCTAATATCTGCTTGCCAGTCCGGATATCTCTGGATGGGTCCGGAGGTCACAGTGAAGAATATGGATATATACATTAAAAGATCCATGAAATTTCTCTGTGCAGCAGTCTTCTCTTTATAAACATCAACAAGATAGCTAATGCATGTAAATGTATAGAAGGACAATCCAAGAGGCAGAGCTATGTCGTTAAAACTGTTCTCAAATTTGAATAAGGCGGATAAGTTTTCTGCAATGAATCCGGAATACTTAAAGAAGGCAAGTACTGCTATGATTATGGAAATGCCAGATACAAGATAGACTTTTGATAAAGGCTTCCCTGAATTTTTCTGTATAAGAAGAGCTATTATATATACAAAGGCTGATGTTAAAAGCAGCAGGAGTACAAATACAGGTTCTCCCCATGAGTAAAATACCAAGGACATTATGGTTAACACAGTGTTCCTGTAAGTACGGTTTTTTGATATGTAGTACAGTATAAGTACTGCAGGCAGGAAAACCGTTATAAAGAAAAGTCCTGAAAATACCATCAGATTACCTCCTTCCATCCTGAAATTCCACCATGAGTGAAAGACCGGAAAAGATTGTACTTAAAGTTAGGGTTGATTAAACTTTCATTTTCTATATATTCCTTAATTCTCTGACGGTTAGTTTTACCAGCCATAGGACACAGTGTTTTCACAGGTGTAATATCCATTCTTTCATTGAAATCTTTGATATCTTTTTCAAATGAATAGATTAACGGCCTTATGACAGTAATATCCTTTCTTGAAAGGTAAGTCACAGGAGCAAAAGTATGGAACCTTCCTTCATAATACATACACATAAGAAATGTCTCTATTGCATCATCTTTATTATGCCCGAGAGCTACTTTATTGCATCCTAAGCTCTTTGCAGTATCATTCAGTATTCCTCTTCTTAGGTTTGCACATAAGGAACAAGGGCTCTTTTCTTCTCTTGCTTCAAAAACGATCTGTTCGATATCAGTCTGCTTTATAACTAATTCGACATTAATACGATCACAGAAAGTTTTTATATAATCTGTGTCCGGGTTTATGCTGCTCATTTTTAAAGTAACCGCTTTTATTTCAAATGACTGCTCTATATGTCCTCGAATCAGACTTAATCCATAAAGCATGGCAAGACTGTCTTTTCCTCCTGACAGTCCGACCGCGATACAATCCTTATTCTGAATCATATCGTAATCTTTTATCGCTTTTCTCATCTGGCTTATAAGTAAAATACCCATTATCCGAATGATACCATCTAATTGCGTGATTTTCAATCACACATAGTCACGATCAGTCAGATATCTGTAAAGCATGAGGTATCCGACTCCTGTTCTTACCATATCAGACTTTATTTCATAATAACCGCCATCTTTTGTGGAAAAGAATATAGTCATCTTCTTTGTAACAGAAAATCCAGATATATCTGAAAGAAAAAAAACATTCTGTTTAGCAAGATCAGTTGAGGTAATGGTTAACCTGTCAGAATACAGTTCCATAACTCCTGTGTTTATCATATCCGCACTTTTGGTAATGTTTATCCTGTTAAGAGTCTGCCCCGGATGTTTTAATATCGGCTTATCAACATATGCGGTTCTAAAATTCTCCAGATTCTCTTTAATGTAATCTCTTTGCCACATATCCCAATCATATACATTCACGAAATCGAAAGAATCATCCGACTGCGGTTCAAAACAGCAGTAATCATTAATCCTGACGCAAAAACCGCATGTACAGCTGAACATGTCTCCTTTACTTTTTAGTTTGTCTATTGCTTTACACTTAGGGCATATGAATAAAACTGTCTCAAGATTTTCTGCAAGATTTTTCCCTTTGTACCTGTGCGGATGTTTCTTCTGCCATTCGAAGGCATTAGTATTGAGATCCTCACGGATTACTTTTGTTATTTCATCCTCGCTCATTGATTTCAGTTTATCTTGAGAATATTCATTAACCACATAACCGAATTCCGGTCCTTTTCTCGCATACTCCGCCCATCTGGGTGTACGGAAGTATCCTCCATCCAGTCTGAATGTTATGAGGGAAGCATTTGAATTTTTAATTAATGTGCCATTTGCTGGTGAAATCCATCCTGTCTGGCCGTTAAAGGACCTGTTCCCTTCAACAAACATGCAGACATTGGTTCCTTCTTTAAGCCTTCTATGTATTTCATTTATAGTGCTTTTTGCTTCTGCACCTTTTTTTCGTATTATCGGATTCGCTAAAAACCTGACAAGTTTTCCGCCAAATCCGCTTCTTACTATATGTTCGCTTGCTACAAAGAACATATGGCCTTTAATAGCCATCCCGACCATAAACTGATCCCCGTCAGAGTTGTGGTTTGCAAGAACTATAAAAGGCTTGTTTTCAGGTTTGTATTTCTTATAGCGGTAATTGTGGAAAACCTTGTAATACACTGTGAAAGGGATTCTTAAAATGGCATATACTGACTTGAACCAGGCAAGATGCTTCATAACATTCTCCATAAACATAGAATTATTACTATATTATCAAAAAAAATGCATAAAAACAAATGCGTATAGAGAATTTTACTGTATAATTAATGTGTTTACACATTAACTAATGTTGTGGTAATATAGGGTAAGAAAGGCGGATCTGACTTGCTAAGGGAATTGAGAGAGCTGTTGAATGAGCAATTAGAATGCCTTTTTGGAATCATCAGCATGAAAGGAACGATAATTCTTTGTTCCGATGTTTCCCAAGAAGGAAAGGATTTTGAAAAATTCGACGAGCTTGTTAAAAACACTAAAGACAAACCGGCCATAGACGGGCTTATCTTCACAAAGATCAAAGCTATTAAAAATGTGCAGTATTATGTGTTTGTTGAACAGATAGGGGAAAACACAGAATTTGTGCTGAATCTGGTTGCTCTTTATACAAAGGATTATCTTAGAAGCAATATTGAAAAAACAGATAAGGAATACTTTTTTAAGCAAATATTACAAAATGATATATCCGGTCAGGAACTGGACAAACGCAATAAGGTATTCAGGTTTGATAATGGAACAAAGAAAGCAGTAGCGACTATCAGGACACAGAGCATCCCGGAATATCCCGTAAGCGAAGTGCTGAAAAATCTTTTCCACGATATGAAAGACTTTGTTATTACCACTTTAGATAATTCAGATACTGTAATAATTCTCACTGTCAAGGAGGATTTTGAGAGTATGCTTTTATCT
>MWDI01000041.1 GCA_002070475.1 Firmicutes bacterium ADurb.Bin146 | reverse complement strand
CTTCCGGATATTTCAGATGTAGATGAGCTTATGACAGGAAAAAGAAGAGAAGGACTGTATTCAGGCGTATCTACATTTTTAAGGAAACTGTCAGGCGGTATAGCAGTAGGTGCTGTTGGTATTATGCTGGATGTCTTCCATTACAGCGACACAGCAGTAAGTGCAGGTAATATTGAACCATTAACGACATTCGGTGTTAAACTGTTATTCTGTGTTATTCCTGCCATATTCGTTGTGGCTATGCTGTTGTTTTTACGAAAATACAAGCTTGGGAAAGATCAGTTTATTGTTATGCAAAGGGCTTTGGATAAGTTTAGAAAAGAAGGAGTTTCAGTTGAGATAAGCAATGAAGAAGCAGTTGTCTTTCAACAGATATCTGGTGCTAATGCTGAAGAATTATTCGGTAAGAAAAATGTAGAATAAGCAAAGGGAAGTTCAATTAAGGATTTTTCTAATTATATCGTTTAAGACAAAACAAAAACCATACTCAACGAGTTAAAAACAAATAGCTCAAGAGTATGGTTTATTATTATAAGCAAAATGTCATATAAGATGGAATACAAATAATTCTATTTTCTTTAATTGATAAATTTTCACTTGTATTTTTCCAATCCAATGATTTGTCATAAATTTTTCTTTTAAACATTTATACACTATTCACGCATTTTGATTATGTCAATATTACCGGAAATACGCAAACAATATAGCACACATAATCAGAATAAACGCAAACATAGGAACAATTAAGATAGAAGTCTACCCTTTTCTGATTTGATAGTAGAAATAGCTTGTTATATATCTGATTTGACACAAAGCGCAGGTATTGATATTATGCGGACGGTTTATAGAATTTTTATCGAACGAAGCCAAGCTTCAAACACTACTTCACAAGTATGCTTCAATATGCCTGACATTTTTACAAATTTATATAATCTCGGTGTTTCACGCGGTGAGTTTAAACCTGCCAATGCCGATGAAATAGCCATGAATATCACAACAATATTAGTTGGATTAACCTATGAATGGTGTCTATATCACCCGAATTATAGCTTTACCGAACGGGCAAGAAAACTTGTAGCAGAATATATGAATGGTTTTAAAATATGAATCTGTTAAAGATATCCCTTTTGTTGAAAAGCGCATTTATACGAACAAATAGAAAGCAGGTAGTATGATTAGGTAGATTAACTGTTTAGTCTTATTCTTTTATCTCTAATATATCGTCCCACTTATTTTTGTACTGCTGTATTGTTTTTCTTGGATGCGATTGTTTTACTTTTTCGGCTTCTTCTGCGTTATTTGTTAACAGATCAATTATTGTCATAGCCATTAGTTTTGCTGGGATAATGTATGCATATTCCGGGTCTGATACAGTAAAATCCTTACTGTGTGCATTACCTGTAAACCCACTAATAGTCGGCTGTATTACAGGCATCACATACCCCAGATCTCCCATATCAGTAGAACCTGCAAAAGGTATATCTGTATATACCTTATCCTTACCTAACAGGTAAGCGGCATTTTCTGCAAACAGCTTACTCATCTGTTTGTTCTGTTGTAATGGCATATATCCTATCATGTCATCAATCTTAACTTCTGTACCTACAGCGTATGATGCGCCTTCTATGGCACGGTTTACCTTCTTGTTAGCATTCTGTAACGCTTCTATGTTATTAGCTCTTACAAAGCTTTCCATTCTCACATCAGCAGGTACTGTATTAACCAGATCTCCCCCCTTAGTTATAATCGGGTGAACACGTACTGAATCCTGATCTTTGAATGTCTCTCTTTGGGCATTTATACACATTATTGCTATTGATGCGGCATTAAGAGCATTTATGCCTTCATGAGGAGCTCCTCCTGCATGAGCTTCTTTCCCAATAAACTGTACAGTCTTCCCTATAGTTCCCATAGCAGTACCATTAACTACTACTCTTGGTATTGGTGAGTTTGTCTCGCTATGTGTCATTAATGCCATATCTATATCATCAAACGCGCCTGACACGATTAATTCCTGCTTACCGCTAAGATAAGATATCTTACCTTCTTTAAGCAGTTCTTTTCTGTATTCTATTTCCACATGCTCCTCTGCAGGTACAGCAAAGAAACATATATGTCCATCAAGCTTATCAAGAATTTGTGATGTTTTAAATCCTATAGCGGTTCCGATTAACGCTGCTATCTGCGTATTGTGGCCGCATGCATGGGCAGCACCTGTCTGTTTATCTGCATATGGATGATTAGGGCTTAATACAGCATCTAATTCTCCAAGAATTGCTATACATATTTTATTTGATTTGCCTTTTAACCAGCCTTTCACGCCGGTTATGGCGTGATGAGTAATATCCTTTAGCCCTATTTCTTTAAACAACTCATCAACAAGCTTAGATGTCTTGAATTCCTTAAATCCCATTTCCGGATTGTTTAGTATCTTCTCACCTATGGATATTATCTTGTCTCTGTTTCTATCTATTACATCACATATCGTTTGCTTGTAGGTTTTCAAATCATTTACCTTTCCTGCTTCCATTTGTCAATATTCCGTCTTACAAAGTCATTATCATTTAAGTGGGCATATGCTTTGCATACTCTGTCTATTTCTTCTTTCTGGCCAGGAGATAAAGTCTCTCTTGGGTTAAGGCACCATATTCCTTCCATTAATCCCTGTCTTCTTAATACTTCATGAATACCTGCTATGCAGCCTTTATAGTTATTCCTAACATCGAAGAAAGCACCATTACAGTCTGTAACCTGTTCTGCTAATGTAAACAGATATGAAGGGATATGTATTTCTTCTCGATGGGATTTTAAAATTTCAAACATACTGACAACATTATGTGTCCATACTGACCAGTGGCCTAAAAGCCCGCCAACAAACCGCTTGCTTACAAGCTTGTTATTCACAGTAAACTCATACTTGGTTAACAGGTCTATTACTATGTTGTCATCATTTCCAGTATAAAGAGCCACTTTGTCAGAACGGTCTGAGAAAGCGCAGCCTCTTACTAAATCGAGAGTCATATATCTGTCAAACGGAGCAGCTTTGAAAGCAACTACATTCTCAAGGTCTGCAATTGCTTTCCAGTAATCAAAGGAAAAACGTCTGCCACCAACAGCTGGCTGAAGATAAAATCCGATTACAGGCATTAATGCAGCAACATATTTTGTTCTTTCTATCATTTCATTTTCAGACAAATTATTTAACCCGCCTGGGCTTAACAATACTGCATCATATCCCAGATCCTGTGCTGTTTTAGATTCCAGAACAGCCTGTGCGACAGGACCGCATGCTCCTGCAATACGGACTATAACCTTATCGTTATTTTTCTCAAATGCATCTATTTCTTCAGCAGCAATTTTAAGTAAAGGTTCAAACAACCCTATTTTCGGATCTCGTATTTCAAACTGAGTTGTATGAACGCCTATTGCCAGTCCACCTACACCTGCATGCAGGTAGTATCGTATTAATGTACGTTGTCCTTGTTCATTGAATTTGCGTTCTTTATTTAAAACCAATGGAATGGCTGGTATAACTGTGCCTTCATGTAAAATTTCTAATGCTTTAATATGTCTGTCCATTAATAGCTTCCTTTCTTTTCTTCAAAATGCGTGCGTTTGCCAAGATCACGCCCACCATCTTTAATCCACTGCACCTGCCAGTCAATTAAAGTTTCCAACGAAACAGAAGGATATCCGAACAGCTGGAACATCTTGCCTGCATTGCTGAGAAATCCGGTTGTCCCTTCTTCGCTTTTGAATACAGGTTTTTTGCCTAAAAGGCTGCCTATCTTCATTGCTACAGCTTTTACAGAAGCTGCTTCTGGTCCTGTTACATTAAGCTTGAAAACATCCGAGCTTGCAAAGAGCAGACAGCGTATAGCGATTTCATTGGCATCACCCTGCCATATGCAGTTGAAACTTGGTGTTGCTATAGATATAGGCTCATTAGATAGTATATTATGCGCTATGTCAGACAGTATGCCATACCGCAAGTCTACTGCATAATTCAGTCTGTATATAGCTATTTTAGTTCCATATGCTTTTGCAGCATATTCGAACATTCTTTCCCTTGCAAGGGAGGACATGGCATATTCGCCAATAGGCGCTGGAGGTGTTTTTTCATCTGCCCCACCGCTTGACACTTCAACCTGAGGATATACATTTCCAGTAGAAAAAACAGTTATTCTGCAATTCCTGAATCTTGCAGCAACTCTTGATGGAAGCCATGCATTCATAGCCCAGGTTAAAGATTCCTGACCATCAGTACCAAATTTCTTTCCAGCCATGTATATGACATTTTCCACATCAGGAAGAGTATCAAGTATATTATCCTCTAACAGGTCAGCACTTACTATTTCAACTCCATTATCTGTAAGAAGTTTAGTTGCGATGGGATCACTGAAACGGGATACAGCAATAACCTTTTTGTTTATTCCAGCTGCACTAATGGCATTCTTAGTAAGTAAACACAAGGTAGGGCCCATTTTGCCGCCTGCGCCTAAAACCATAATATCGCCCTCGATCTTTTTGATGTCTTCAATAAGTCTTTCTGAAGGCGTTGTCAGAAGATCATTCAGCTTCTGTTCTGTCCAAATTTTCTGCATTTTGTGATGATTCCCCCTTAATGATACTTGGCAGGTTTCTGTTTAGTAGATTATATCATACGATTCGGACCTAAGACCCTAACTATATGTTCTTTTTTCTGTATTCCTTTGGCGACATGCCACAGTATTTCTTGAATACGCGGAAGAAATGGCTTTGCGAGGAAAACCCGAGATAAAGGCCGATAGTTGAAATTGACTTATCAGTATAGTGAAGCAATCTTTTCGCTTCGTCTGTTTTTTCTTTAAGTATAAAATCAGTGAGCGTAAGTCCGGTATCTTTTTTAAAACGTGAAGACAGATATGGGCGGCTGATAAAAAGCTCTTTTGCAATATTTTCAGCAGTTATAGGTTCGAAAAGGTGATGGCGGACATAACTAGATACATCTGCTATTAGTTTGGTAGGGTAACTCTTACTTCGTATTTTAGCTACCTGTTCAGTATAGTCTGCAACCATATTGAACTGCAGGTTTATAACCCTGCTTGGGTCACTTAATAGCTCGCATTTCTGTATGAAAAGGTCACTAAGAGTGAATGCATCCTCTGCGGCCATTCCTCCTTTAATAGCTGCACGGGAAACAAGTGTTGCTGTCACTATAAAAGTGTTTTTATACTGTCGAAGCTGGTCAGGAGCTATAATTCCAGCTCTTACTGCCGGAGCTGTGCTTACCCATGCTTTTAGTGCTGCAGTATCACCGTTTCTTACTATGTCAGTAATGGCTTGTTCTATTGATAACGTATTATGGTCAAAAGAGGAATACATTTCTTCTGATAAACTGTCACTTACACGTTTAGTCGTTATCTGCTGAGTAAGTTTCTTCTGTTCATCATCATATATGGTTATATCATCAAGCCCGAGTTTTTCCCCGTTCAGTATGTAGTTTATCGTGCAAAGCGTCTGTAAAATGCTTTCGTACGGCATTGGTATGATGCTTTTCATACCGTAAATGAACTGCTCTATATCTTCCTTCTCCACATCGCATTTAAAAGCGATTTCCTTAAGTATATTGTCAGGAGGCTTGATCTGACGTGAAGGGCCTATTACGATTTTCGTATCAGAGGAATTTATAACACCATAAAAGTAGAAAAACGGAGTAATGTGATAACCTACATGAGCTGTTATGTTGAATATCTCATCTAAAGAAAGACATATTGGGTCTTTAGGCAGATCAACTATTGAATGATAGAAGACCAGTTCCTCTTTTTCATATATCCTTATAGGTATACCTGTTAAGTTACCAGTTATTGTGCATATATATTTTAAATCAACATTTTCCATAATTAACCTCTAAAGTGATTACAATTATATCAATAATATTACAAATATGTAATACATTAATGATATGGGAAGATATAATTAGGGTAGTATAGAGTATCTGGGGGAATGTATTGGATATTAATGAAGTTGTAAATAAGTTAAATCTTGAAGAAAAGATCGCACTTGTCTCTGGTACAGATTTTATGTATACCAATCCTGTTAGCAGATTAGGTATTCGATCTTTGTGCATGGCTGATGGTCCCCATGGATTAAGAAAGCAAACAGGTAATCAGGACAACGGAATATCGCAAAGCGAATTGGCTACTGCGTTTCCTACAGCAGTAGCAGTTGCATCAAGCTGGAATCCTGATAATGCATATATGATGGGAGAAGCTATAGCTAAAGAATGTATGCGCTATAGCGTAGACATTCTCTTAGGTCCTGGTGCAAATATTAAACGTAATCCATTATGTGGAAGAAATTTCGAATATTACTCCGAAGACCCTCTTCTATCGGGCATGATGGGAGCAGAAGAAGTAAAAGGTATACAGGATAATGGTGTAGGAGCAACAGTAAAACATTTTGCTTTAAACAATAGTGAAAATTACCGGTTCATGGGCAACAGCATAGCTGATGAACGTGCAATGCGTGAAATATATTTAAAAAGCTTTGAATATATAGTTAAAGAAGGAAAACCA
>MWDI01000040.1 GCA_002070475.1 Firmicutes bacterium ADurb.Bin146 | reverse complement strand
TGATATAACTGATTGTATAACTGATAAATCTGTATTTAGGATATCATTTCTGGCATTAAGAATAAATAGTTTTTTATCTGAGAATACCATACTTAATAAATATTCATAAATGAAAGGGCTACTAAGATAACACAAAAATGTTAATTATTTAAACATATGTAACAAATGTTACCGATTATACATGCTTTTTATGGTATATTCTATTTGCATCAGTAATGTCAGTTTGCTGAGAACTAATTGATTTTAACCTTATGGAGGATATAGATATGGATTTTGTGAATGGGAAATGGAACAGCGAAATAGATACAAGAGACTTTATAGTAAATAACTATAGTCCGTATGATGGTGACGAAAGTTTTCTTGAGCCTGCTACAGATAACACAAAGAGGTTATGGAAGAAAGTAGAAAACCTTCTAAAAGAGGAACGTTCTCGCGGAGGAATATATGATATAGATGAATCAGTGATTTCTACGATTACTTCACATAATCCTGGATATATAGACAAAGATTTAGAACAGATAGTCGGTTTGCAGACTGATAAACCTTTAAAACGTTCTATCATGCCATTTGGAGGAATTCGATTAGTGTATAACCAGCTAGATGCTTATGGCAAAAAACTACCCGAGGATATCGGTAATGTTTTTAGGTACCGTAAGACCCATAATGATGGAGTATTTGACGCATATACTGAAGAAATGAAAAAGGCGCGTCATGTCGGTATCATAACAGGGCTTCCCGATGCTTACGGACGAGGAAGAATAATAGGGGACTACAGAAGAGTTGCTCTGTATGGTACAGACTTTCTTATTGCTCAGAAAAAGAAAGCTAGATCTGAGTATGTCTTTGATGTGATGGATGAAAATGTTATAAGGCAAAGAGAAGAGATAAGTGAGCAGATACGTGCATTATCTGAACTGACAGAAATGGCAGCTTCATACGGATTTAATATAACAAAACCAGCAACTGATACGAAAGAAGCAATACAGTGGCTGTATTTCGGATATCTTGGGGCAATAAAAGAGCAGAACGGAGCAGCTATGAGTCTTGGAAGAGTATCTACATTCCTAGATATATATGCAGAAGAGGATTTGAAAAATGGAAAGTATACTGAGTCAGAAATACAGGAATTGGTAGATAATTTTATTATAAAACTACGGATGGTCCGCTTTTTGAGGACTCCTGAATATGACGAACTGTTTAGTGGCGATCCGGTATGGGTAACAGAAGCCATTGGAGGGGTATGTGAAAATGGAAGACATATGGTTACAAAGATGAGTTACCGTTTCCTGCATTCCCTCATAAACCTCGGTCCTGCACCTGAACCCAATCTTACTATCTTGTGGAGTGAAGGTCTTCCTCAGCATTTTAAGAACTATGTAGCTTCTATTTCTATAAAGACATCATCAATCCAGTATGAGAATGATGATATAATGAGGCCTATTTATGGTGATGATTACGGTATAGCATGCTGCGTTTCTGCAATGAGAATAGGAAAACAGATGCAGTTCTTCGGAGCAAGAGTGAATTTGGGAAAAGCTCTTCTGTATGCAATAAACGGCGGAAAAGATGAGATATATGGGACGCAGATAACTGATGCATTTGAACCGATAACATCAGAATATCTTGATTACAATGAAGTAATGAAAAAGTATGACTATGTTTGTGAATGGCTTGCCAAACTGTATATAAATACTCTTAATGTCATACACTATATGCATGACAAATACTGCTATGAACGTATTGAAATGGCTCTTCATGATGAAGAAGTTATAAGGACTATGGCATGCGGAATAGCAGGATTAAGTGTTGTCACAGACAGTTTATCAGCTATTAAACATACAAAGGTGCGTGTAATACGTAATGAACAGGGACTAGCGGTAGATTTTGAATTAGAAGGGGATTATCCGAAGTTTGGCAATAATAATCCGGCAGTTGATGAGATAGCGGCTAGTGTTGTGAGAGATTTCATGGATAAACTAAGAGGCCATAAGACATACAGGAATGCGAGGCCGACTATGTCAGTACTGACTATTACTTCAAATGTCGTATATGGAAAGAAGACTGGTTCAACTCCTGATGGAAGGAAAGCCGGCGAACCTTTTGCACCAGGTGCAAATCCTTTGCATGGACGTGACAGCCATGGAAGTATAGCAAGTATGAGAAGCGTGGCATATCTTCCATATGAGCATGCTGAAGACGGGATTTCATATACATTCAGCATAATACCAGATGCACTTGGAAAGACAGAAGAAATAAGAAAAAATAACTTAGCAGCTTTACTTGACGGATACTTTGCAGATTCGGGACATCACATAAATGTGAATGTGTTGAATAAGGAAGTATTGCTAGATGCAATGGATCATCCGGAGAAATATCCTCAGCTCACAATCCGGGTAAGCGGTTACGCTGTAAATTTCATTAAGCTTACACGAGAGCAGCAGCTTGATGTAATATACCGTACATATCATGAAAAGCTCTGAAGCGCTAACATTCTGGTGATATAATCTGATTGGTTTTGTTTTAATGAAAGGATAGAAATGAGCGTAAAAGGCTGGATACATTCAATTGAATCATTCGGGACTGTGGATGGGCCGGGAATAAGATATGTCCTGTTTGTTCAGGGCTGCCCTTTAAAATGCCTTTACTGCCATAATCCCGACACATGGAGCGTTTATGAGGATAGAGACAATAACAAGAAAGATACAGCCTGTGCAAAAAAATCAGGAGAAATGACTGATTCAGAAACGATTGTCAATGATATCTTAAGCTATAAAGGGTATATAAAAACAGGCGGTGTTACAATCTCAGGAGGAGAACCTCTAATGCAGATTGAATTTGTGCTGGATATAATAAAAAGGTGTAAAGAAAACGGCATACATACGGCTATAGACACTTCAGGATGCATATCAGTTACACGTTCAAAAGCAGTAATTGATGAAGTTGATCTTGTGTTATTGGATATAAAGAGCTTAGATAATGAGCAGGCTGCAAAGCTTACAGGCAGCAGCAACACCAACACACTTGATACTTTGGATTACTGTGAGAAAATAAATAAGAAAGTCTGGATCCGTCATGTCCTCTTGCCAGGATGGACAATGGATATGAAAAGGTTAAATGACTTAGCAGATTATCTGAAACCGTATAAATGCATTGAAATGTTGGAGCTTCTTCCATTTCATAAGATGGGTGAGTATAAATGGAAAGAGTTAGGTCTTGATTATACGCTATCAAAGACAGCAGAACCTGACAGAAATGATGTTGAGAGGGTAAAACAGATTTTTATAAATAAAGGATTTTCACTGAACATTACTGCATCATATGGCGTGAAATCCAAAGGAGTATGAATGACTTTCAGATTGAAGGATAGCCCATTGTTTTATGATATGGTTCAAGAGGAGATCGATTCCTGTATTAGCTGTTCAAAAGCTAAGGTTCTTGAATTTTCGAAAGATGAAATGATATTTACTGCAGATGCAGAGCCAAAATCTGTTTTTATCCTTCTTGAAGGGGATATCCTTATATATAAGGTGACATTATCCGGGAAGAGGGATATTTTCATGCATGTCGATAAACCTGGTGATGTTTTCGGTGAGGTTTATCTTTTTATGAAGAAAGCAAGGTATGAATACTATTCTGTAACTCTAAAACCATCAAAAGTAATAGAGATACCCCAGGACTATTTCTACTATACATGTTCAGAAAACTGCGGCCACCATGTCAAGCTTATTCGGAACATGATGAGAATACTTGCACGAAAAGCTTACCTGTTTAACTTAAAACTCCAGATACTTGCAAGCGGGACTTTAAGGCAGAAGATAACAAGATATCTTATTGAAAATATGGATGGCAATACCGTCAGGATGACAATGAACAGGGAGATGTTTGCTGATTACTTAAATGTTGCAAGACCTTCTTTATCCAGAGAACTAATGAATATGGAAAATGAAGGTTTATTGGTTATTAAAGGTAAGACAATTGAAATACCTGATCCTAATATTCTGGATGAAGTGCTCTAACTGCTCGCTTTCTTGTGCATGAAAAGAGAGGAATACACATACGGATATATTTATACTTTTATTAACGTGAGGTAGATATGGATTGGCTGGATAATATGAACAAGGCAATTGAATACATTGAGTCTAATCTGACTGATGAAATCAGTTATGAAAGAGCATCTAGGATAGCATGCTGTTCGGTTTTTCATTTTCAGAGGATGTTCTCATATATAGCAGGAGTATCGTTATCCGAGTATATAAGAAGAAGAAAAATGACCTTAGCAGCATTCGACCTTCAATCTACAGAAGAGCTGGTTATTGATTTGTCACTTAAATACGGGTATGAATCGCCCACAGCTTTCAACAGAGCTTTTCAGGGTATTCATGGTATTTCGCCATCTAAAGCGAGAAAAGCCGGTTCAGACCTAAAAGCTTATCCGAAAATAAGCTTCACGATTTCTATCAAAGGAGAAGAACAGATGAATTACAGGATCGTGGAAAAAGAGGAATTCAGAATAATAGGTTTTAAAGAGCATTATGAAATGAATGTTGATGAAGCATTTGCGAAAGTACCGTTATTCTGGCAAAAGATTATCAAAGAAGGAAGAGTACCCAAAATTTTATCTATGATGAACAAAAAACCATCCGGATTATTAGGGGTAAGCACCTGCATGAATGGGAAAGATTTCGACTACTACATTGCGGTAGCATCTGATATACCGATAAGTGAAGATCTGTCAGAGTATAAAATACCATCAGGGACATGGGCGATTTTTGAATGTATTGGACCAATGCCGGATTCTATACAGTTGCTACAAAGGCGAATAGTTACAGAGTGGCTGCCTACATCAGGATATGAATATGCTAATGCGCCGGATATAGAAGTGTATTATGATGGTGACCAGCAGTCAAAAGATTATAAATCAGAAGTGTGGCTCCCCATAGTAAAAAATAAACAGTTGTGAATCTGTAATATCAATAACCTCATATAGTGAGGTTATTTTTTAGTCTCAAATGTAAAATATACTTGACAGTAAGTAATATAAAATATACTATATGTCTATAATATTTTACATCAGGTATGCATATAAAAGCATATTATGGATGTAAAACATATAAAGAGGATGATTATATCTGATAATGAGAAAAGATACCACTATCAAGAATAATATACGAAAACTGCGTTTTTTTGCAAATGAGATGACTCAGCAGCAGCTAGCAGATAAAGCAGGCGTATCCAGACAGACAATAATATCCATAGAAGCAGGAAAGTGTTCGCCATCACTTGAGCTTGCTTTCAAAATAGCCATTATTTTTGATGTTGGAATAGAGGAGGTTTTCGAATATGATGCCACACAATAAAATGAACACTCTTGTAATAGTGAGTTCATATCATCAGAAGAATACGGAAAAAGTTGCAATGAGGATTGCACGAGTACTGAACGGTAATATTATTTCAGCCTGCAAGGTGAATACTGATGAGTTGTCAGGATTCGATTTGATAGGCTTCGGTTCAGGAATTTATGACTCTAAACATCACGAGAAACTTCTCAATCTGGCTGATAAGCTTCCTGTAAAGAAAAACATGAAAGCCTTCATTTTTTCAACAGATGGAGCACCAAGATTCATATATAACAGCGACCTTTTGCTTAAGGACAAGATGAATAAGGATCATGCTGCTTTAAGAGCGAAGCTGAAGGATAAAGGTTATGAGATAATCGGTGAATTCAACTGCCCAGGATTAAACAAAAACAGTTTTTTGAAGTATATCGGCGGATTCAATAAAGGCAGACCGAATGAAAATGATTTGCAGCTTGCTGAAAAATTCGCTTTTAAACTTAAGAATGACTGGCTTATATAATCATGCATAGTTATGAATAATAAAATCTATGAATTCAAAGCTGTAATAAAGAAAGTACCGGATATTGATGGCGTATATGTTGAAGTGCCTTTGAATATAAAAAAGAGCCGGTAAAGGCAGAATACTGTTCCATGCGACATTCGATAATGAGCCATATGGTGGGCAGGTAATGAAAATGGGAACAGAAGATTATATAATTGGAATATGCAAGGACATAAGAAATAAAATTAGCAGACAGCATATTTATAACAATAAGAGAAAGAGAGAATGCAAAATGAATGATGATAATAAAACATATAAAACAATTGATGAGTATATGTTGATATTTCCTGAGAATATCAGGATTCGTCTATCAAAAGTCAGAGAAGCATTAAAGGATACATTACCAGATGCAAAAGAAAAGATATCATGGAACATGCCTACATACTGGGATAAACATAATATCATACATTTTGCTGCATATAAAAACCACATTGGACTGTATCCTGGGGAAGAAGCGATAATTTATTTTGCAGATAGATTAAAAGACTATAAAACCAGCAAAGGCGCGATTCAATTTCAGTATGATGAACCTATTCCTCTCGAACTGATTTCTGATATAGCAAAATGGTGTTATGAGACTGGTAATCACCATTAACTGACAAAATGAAAAAGAAATTACTTACAGACTATAAAGTACCATATATTGCTGATATTGTAAGTCTTGTCCAGACACAAAGCAAAACTACTCT
>MWDI01000039.1 GCA_002070475.1 Firmicutes bacterium ADurb.Bin146 | reverse complement strand
ACTTCCCACTATCCGGGTGTGTTCGGGACTTACACCCGTTAGAGCGCGCCCATGGCGCGCGAACTAAAAAAAGACTCAAGCATCTGCTTGAGCCTTATTATCCGTAATTAAACAGCAACGCTATGACAATAGCAGCTCAAGCCTGTTAACATAGTAATAGTAGTATTGATATGTATAAGCCTTATTATTAACTGCTGCCATTTCAAATTCGCCTTTCATAAATTACACGAAGTATATCAATAGATTTTAAATATGTCAATAAAGGACCTTACTTTATCCTACCTGTTCAATTTAATCTTCTTCGCAATTGATATTGTTTACGACTTTACCATTTCATCAAAGGTTATAAGTTTAACTTTTCCATACTCTTTTGCTTTATCTATACAACCTTTCGTAAATCCGGTCTTCGCAAAGATGTAAAGATAAGTATTTGTAAAACTGAACAATTTACTTCTTTCAATAAGCGTATCAAGAACACCAGTATCAACATTTTCATTCGTCCATTTGCATTCGCAAAGAAAAGCAGTTTTATCATCAGCTGTACCGATAATGTCAACTTCTGTTTCACGCTTATTGATCTGGTCATTACCCCACCAGCGGCCTAAATCAGTAAATGTGATAGCAGCTTTTCCCTGTCTGTTCAATTCCCACAAATACTGCTTACATATTTCTTCAAATACGCTGCCCATAAAAGAAGTAATATGCGGAGCAATTCTATTATAAACAATGTCGGCAAGACCACGATTTATTGTCGCTAGGTTATCTGGTATAAAACGATACCAGAAACGGAACATGAAATCTTTCAGGATATAAATCGTTTTTCGTGAACTGTCTGTTCCAAAAGGTATTTCTCTTTTTACAATACCAAAAGACATAAGTTTATTGAGATAACTTGTCGCAAGCCCCGTATCAAGCCCTGTCTTAGTACAGATTTCCGACATTCTGGAAGAGCCTGAAGCGATAGCCCTTATAATTGAATTATACTGTGACGGATCACGGCATTCCTGCTTTATTAGGTTTGTGGGTTCTTCAAATAAATATGCATTTGGTACCAGGAAATTTCTCTTAATATTCTCTTCAACACTATGGAAATCATTCATAAGCGACATATATAAAGGTATACCGCCTGTTATGCCATAGATTACAGCTAGATCAATATTGTTGAACTTATTGTAATAATCCTTTATTTCAAAGAAATCGAATGGCATTATTTTATATTGACAAGTTCGTCTACCGAAAAGAGAGCTTTTATAGCCAAGTACCTGGTTTTCCATGAATGAAAGCGAAGAACCACACAGAATAAGGAACATTTTTGAGATATCCTTATTCTTATCAATAATAATTTGTAAAATGGACGAAAGCGTTATATAACTTCCTGCAATGTAAGGATATTCATCTATTACAAACACAATCCTACGCTTTTTCGCAATTTTAAATACTGTTTCCAATGCTTCCTCATAGCTTGTAAAACTTGATGATGCCTCTGCAAAATCCTGAGATAGGGAATAAATGCTTTTACTAAGCCCTTCAAGATTTTCTTTTTCATTACCCTCAATACCTGTGTAAAAAATGGCTTCTTTGTCTTTAATAAACTCATTTATAAGAGTAGTTTTACCTACACGCCGGCGACCATATATGACGGCAAATTCAAACTTACCATTTTTATAACGTTGTTCTAAATCATCGAGTTCTCTTTTTCTCCCTATGAACATTTTAGCGCCTCCGTTCTTTTTTCATTAAATAAGTAAACTATACTTTACTAAATTATACTTAACTAAAATTATAGAGTCAATATATTTCTGGATAGCAATGTATTTGGGATAATTTTCTAAATTGAAGAAATTGGTAGTGCATTGGTATGTATATTATCATAAAGAAATATAGTAATCTTCTGCTTTTAATTCATAGTCTGTAGATGACTGTAATTCCCCATACTGATCTTTCCAGGCATCAGTATTTATTCGTAGTTTTATAAATCCTATCTTTTCATAAACATACTGGGCTCTTGTGTTCTTTTCGTTGGTATCAAGTATTATTCTTTTATAACCCAGATCAGTAAATAAAGCATTTATAAACATTGATAATAGCTCTGTACCATAACTTTTATTCTGATATGTGAAATCACATATCTTTATACCGATTTCAGCAGTTCCATTGCCTTTGTTCCTGTAGTTCATTTCACCTATTGGTTTACCGGAATGTTCAATTATATGCCTTCTGTGTATATCATCATTGTCTTTTGTAAGCTTTCTTATTATCTCTGAATCTGTCGTGCCAAGACCATCAGGAAAACCTTCATTAGCCATTACTTTGCCGTCATTCCACCATTTACATAACATGCCTGCATCAAGACTGGTCGCCTTCCTTATTGTCAGTTCCCCTTTTTTTATAAACATATAACTCCTCAGATATATTTATTGTCACTTGTAAATACAGATTCAGTAATCTTTTTGTGCAAATCTCAGACATCTTCTTCAAAATTACTTACTTTTACAATCAGTAAATCCTTTTCCCTATCGTAACTTGATACGAAACTTACACCTGGATCACTTCCTGCAAAATATGGCATTATCCTGTTTTTCCTATCTGCAAGCCATATCCCGTATCCGTACTTGTCATCATCATCACTTGAGTGGCATTTAAACATATCAGTTAACATTTTTTCTTATATCAGCTTGTTACCAATCAGATTATCCCAGAATTTCTCTATATCACCTATTGTTGTAAACGCACCGCCTGCACCTGTTCCTTTACCATCAACAGAATATATGTTGGTCCGGTAGGTATCCCTATCCTCATCATAGATATAGCTTGATGCGCATTTTTCCGGAAGCCTGTCAAGTTCATAATAACCAGTACCATTCATTTTGCATGGTGAGAAAATATTCACCTTAAGATATTCATCAAAACTCATACCGGTAACTATTTCGATTATTATACCCAAGACAACAAATCCAGTATTGTTGTATTGAAACCTTTCTCCTCTTAGATACATCATAGGTTTATCGATAAACAAAGGGATAAGGTCTCTGTTTGAACGTATCCTGTAATTCGGAAAGTCTACCCACAACTCCTCATATTCATCTATTTCAGATTCATCATAGTAATCGGGGATACCGGATGTATGCGTAAGCAGCTGTTCAACCGTAATATCTTTATCAATATCCTTTAAATCGAAATCCAGAAGGTCACCTATTTTATCTTCAAATCTTAACAATCTTTTTTCAATCAGCTGCATTATACCTACTGCAACGAACACCTTCCCTGCTGATGCCGTTCCAAACCTTGTATTTAAAGCATTTGATATTTTATTAGACAAATCTGCATATCCATATGTATTAAATTTAATAACAAAACTTGACTTACTCATATCCGCAAATCATGCAAAGATTATTAATATAAATGTAGGGACAGAAATATATTTATTATACTATCAGCTTACAGTAAAGCCAGTTCCTGGTAAGCCTGTCATCGGTAAAGTAGAAGCTGCAGCTATAGCATTAGCAAAAAAACATAATGGTATAATAGCTAGCAATAATTTAAAAGATATATCAGAGTACATATATGAATATAATTTGAAACATATGACCACAGGTGATATCCTATGTTATGTATTTGAAAGAGGGTTCATAACAGAAGAGAACGGAAATTTTATCTGGAGTTCCATGTTAAGCATACGCAGGAAATTAGGAGCTTCCTCTTTCACTGAACATCTAAATAGTCAGAAAATAACAGACCCAAAAAAGTAATACCCGCTTTTTTTTACAATATGCGTATTTCTTTGTGATATTATAAATAGCAGATGAACACCTTAGGCGAAATTTCTATGACAACTAATGCTTCAAGAACAGTTAAACTTCATAATATGCAGATAGATGAATTTGATAAATTTTCTAAATGGAGTATAAACGATTATGCAGAGGAATTGTTACTTGCAAAACAGTCCAGTTCAAAAGAAAAAGCATTACAGAAAGCTGAAAATGAATTCAACGAAATATTACCCTATGGCCTTGAGACAAAGGATAATTACTTAATGATGATTGTTAATGAAAGTGATGAAGATGTAGGCGTAATATGGTATTTGATTAATGGGAATATGGTCTTTATTTGTGATTTCGTAATATTTGAAAAATACAGAAGATGCAAATACGGCTACATGACATTGGAACAGCTGGAAATAATCGCTATAAAAGATGATAAAGAATCAATAATGCTTCATGTTTTTTCATATAATACTCCCGCAATAGGTCTTTATAAGAAATTTGGATTTATCATAGTACAAGAGAAAGACAATGGCAGTATTTATATGCAAAAGAAATTAATATAACATATATTTATAATGAACACCCAAGGAGGAATAAATAATGAAATATGATTTTCCAAACAAGGTTGATTTTACGCCTTTAGAGAATAATGCCACACAAGTTTGCTTGTTTAAGCCATTAAAAGATATACCGGGATATATCAGCTTGCATCAGCTGGAAGATGATAAAAGGATAATCAAGAATCCCCATAAAGGATGGTACTGGCACTATATAGACAACAGCTTTAAAAGAGGACAGTACAGAGATTTGCATAGTTCAAGCGATCATCTTCTTGATTTTCCTGTGTTAAATCATTTATATCTTCGTTTTGATTGGGGTGACATAGAAATTGAAGATGGCATTTATGACTGGTCATATATAGATTCAATAATGAATCAATGGGGAAGATACGGATATAAGTTTGCTTTAAGAATATGTACTTATGAAGGAAATCCGTTAATACCCTATGCAACACCTAAATTCGTGTATGAAAAAGGTGCTAAATGCTATAGCATGCCAAACGGCAACCTAGAACCAGACTATAATGATCCTGTTTTTCTTTTCTATCTTGAAAGATTTTTAGTAGTTGCAGGAGAGAAATTTAATAACGACCCACGAATTGAGACTGTTGATGTGGGTTCTTTTGGTACATGGGGAGAAGGACATACTGCAGCAGGGACAAATATCCAGTATACTGCTGATGTGATAATTAAGCATATGGAATTACATGCAAAATACTTTTCCGATACTTTTGTAATGATTAATGATGACATGATTAATTCCTGCTGGGAAAGAGGAGCTGAAGAGAATCTTCGCATTATTAAGCGTGCTGTAGATTTAAAAATGGGGATTGATGATGATTCAGTACAGGTAAGCTGTTACTCCAGAGATTGTGGATATACATCATTACGCAGTCCGTGGCTTTTCGACTATTTTAACAAACATGCTCCGGTCACTTTGGAGTTAGAACATTATGTGTTAGTACATGAAGATAATCTGAAATCTGGTTTCCCGTTTGTGGAAGCTATGCGTAAGGCAAAAGCGACTTTTGCAGGATTTCACGGATACCCAAGGCCATGGATTGAAAGAAATCTATATATGAGCGAATACGCAGCTAATCGATTAGGTTATTGGTATTTTATAAATGGAATAGCATTAAATGATAATATAATTACATTAGGCAGAGATAATATAATCAAACTTTATATTGAAAATCGTGGATTTGCTCCTGCATATCACAAATATACATTAAAACTCGCCCTCATAAAAGATAATAAATCATATATATACCCCATTGAAACTGACAACAGGCAATGGCTTGATAATACCGAAACAGAGGTGGAGCTGACTGTTACCCCAATAGATATACCAAAAGGCGATTATGAACTAGGTATAGGTTTATTTGAAAACGAAACTTTTATTGAATTCGGATTAAAAAAGGAAGCATATGACAAAAATGGGTTTGCACATATATGTGATGTAAAGGTTGTGTAGTTATAACAATAAAATCTTAAAGAATTTTGGAAAACTTAAAAAAAGGAGGATAAGCTTTTGCTTAAACCTCCTTTTAGTAAAGTATGATTTATTTATTTTTTATTGTTTTCCGCAAATCTTTTTAATACAGCTGCCATTTGAGCACGAGATATATCACCCTTCGGGTTTAGCCTTTCATCTTTGCCTTCTATAATACCTTCTGCTACCGCCCAGCTTATACTTGATAAAGCCCAGTCAGATGGTTTATCTATGTATACGGATAAATCAAAAGTCTTACTTAAGTCGTATTTTTTATAACCAGCATAACGATACATTATAGTTGCCATCTGCTCTCTTGTAAGAAAATCATTTGGATTAAAGCTGCCGTTATATCCGTTGACTATATTTTTGTCAGCAGCCCAAGCTATAGCTTCTGTATACCACATTTCATCCGCAACATCATCAAATTGAACTGTTGCTGAAGCAACATTAGGTTGTTTTTCAAGCTTCCATAAAATAGTGACCATCATCCCGCGAGTAAGAATTGTATCAGGCTCGAACTCAGTTACGCTAACACCCTGCATCATATTATTATCAGTAACATATTTAATCGCATCAAAGTACAAATCAGTATCTTTTAAATCGGAATATGGGTTTACCCAAAGCATATCTGCACCAACAACATATTGCGAGAAATGTGTAACAGTAAAAGTAACAAGCTTTGTTTTCTCAATATATGTACATGGGATTTCTGTCATTGAACCGTCATTTGCAAGATACCACACTGTTACTTGATTTGCAGTTTCACCTTCTTTAAGTTCATAAGGAAGAGATACAGTAACTGAACCTCCGAAATATGTAATTTCTTTCCCATTCGAGGTAATAGCAAGAGTAAATATTTTCTTATTAGGAAGATTTTTTTGATAATCGGAAGAAACATCCTTTATTTCAATCTTTACATTGCCTGTTGTCTGTTCATCTATTCCTTTGAGCGCATCTGTATCAAAAATCAGTCTTGCAAATTTATCCCCATTTACTGTCAGTGTTTTACCCTTGGAAATCAATCCATCAAGATTGTTTGCTATGCAATAATCTCCGCTTTGCAAAACACTAACAGGATCTGTATATACATTAATAGAGGGAGGGGCTGTATATGCTGTTATTACGATACTCTGATTTAATCCATAAGGTGCAGTACCTGCTTGTGCCTTTATACGCACTAATACTGTTCCAGGAGCAAGTCCGGTTACATCATTGTTATTCCCATCTATCCAAGTGCTTCCTCCATCAATTGAATATTGCATTGAAGTCGTAATACCTGTAACTGTACCTGTTGTTACATTTGCAGATGGCTGAATAACTATGCAAAAAGGTGCTGTTGGTCGTGCAGAAAGAGTAATACTCTGCGCCAAACTATCAAAAGTAGTAGTTCCATTACCAACCTTTTCTAGTAAAATAGTTGTGCCGAACCATGAATTTTGAATTTCTATTTTTCCATCTCCATCTGAAGTTATTGAAGTTCCGTTTATTTTATAACTAGCATTTGAATTCAATCCAATCAGTACTTCATTAACATAGTCTGCAACTGAAATTGGTGTATCCTCTCTTAACCCGACATATCCATATATAACAATGGTTTGCGAAGCAGAAGCTAGCATAGTTCCAGAAGCTTTACTGCGAACATAATAAGTACCGTCTGTAAGTCCTGTAATATCCAATCCGTTTCCATCTGTCCAGTCAGTATCTGTGCCAAGCTTATATTCCATCTGAGATGTAACTCCAATAATCTTACCATCATTATTGGCTAATGTAGTGCAATTAGAATGAGTTACAGAAGGAACAACCGCTTGTGTGACTGTAATTGTCTGTATATCGGAATCAAGAGTAGTTGTTCCGTTTCCTGGTTTATAAACCTGTATGCCGTTTGTACTTGTTACTAAAGGAATTTGGGTAACTGTATCGTTGAAATAATACCAGTTGTTACCTCCATCAACGCTAAATCTCATATCTGTCGTCACATTGCTTACAGTTCCGTTACTCGAACCTGTTGCAACAAAAGAGGCATTAGGAGTACTTTCAGGAGTTTTAACAATCCATACCGCAACTATTTTATCGTATCCTCCGCCTGATAAAGTACGAGTAGATCTAGGATTTGTAGTGACTGGTGACAAAAAAAGTGCTTTCCTATTAGTGTCTCCTTCTCCTGCTAAAGAAATACAGCTTCCTCCGTTAAGTATAATATTCGAATCGCTATACAGTCCTATACTATTTGATTGTGAATGGCCTGAAGCAATTATCATATCTCCACTTCCTGAAATTGTTAAATCAGCTGTGGAATTTATACCATGGCTTTCTGCTCCGCTTGTATTTCCAGGACATATGACATTTACACCTTTTAGTATTATGTTTGTATTTGAAGGTGTTTTAATTCCATATGTATCAGTAGTAATACCATTTACATTTCCATCAATAATAATATTTTCAATCGTCATTGTATTTGTACTGCTATTCCAGGTATAACCGTCATCAGCAAGCGTCTTTTCTGAATGGTTTCCGGTTGTAAGGTCAATACCTTCTGCAACAACTTTATATGTACCTGTTCTTCCATAAACAGCAAATTTGCTATCATAACTGCCACTAAGCACTGAAGCTGTACCATAAGGATTTTTGTTCATAGCTGTTGTCATATATAAAGCATTATATCCTGACTTTGCTATAACTAAAGCGCTGCTATCAATATAAATATTACTTGAACTTGAGTTTGCATATATTCCATTGCTACCACTAAGTGCTGAAGTTGAAGAAGCAATAACTTTGCCACCATTTATATAAATGTTTTCGTATCTTGTTGATATTCCAACACTAGATTGTCCAAAACCAGCTACAGCTACAACAGTACCTCCATTTATAGTAATGGTTCTATTTATGCTAATACCACTCGATGCTGTGCGCGTTGTCGAATGTCCAATAGCTGTCAGAGTTCCTCCATTGACCGTAAGTATTCCTCCGCCATAGGTATCATTACTGTCACTAAGACCAAAACTTCCTCCAAGGTACACTGTTCCTGCTTGTGCAGTAACTGAAGCATTGTCACTAATAATCATATGGGATGATGACAAATCAATTCCTTTACTATAATAAAGCTGATTTGATGATGCTCCGGTCGCATTAACAGTAGCATTATCACGAACTATAAACCTAGAACTACCAAAAAGCATTATACCCGTACTGTAACGTGTTTCATTTAATGGTGAGAGGCCTCCAGTTGCACTGACTACAGCATTATTTTCTATTATAGCTTCATAACAAAAAATACCATAACCACGATACGAATTTGAGTTTTCTGTGGAAATTGCATTAAGATTTGCGCTTTCTGATACATTTAAAGCTCCAGTAATATATAGACCTACACTAAAAGCTCCTCCTGATGGTATGTGACTACTTGATATATTCAAAGTGCCGTTTCCGCTAATATCCAAAGCTCCATTAATATACATTCCACAAGCACTACCACTACCACCGATTAATAAACCATCATTTATAACAGTGCTTGTTCCCTGTAGTATCAGATTAAGGTCGCCATCCGCATAAATAGCTGCAGTATAGTGGTAAAAATCATGAAGTAAAAAAGAATAGTTAGTTAATATATTCGCATTATTTAAAGTAAGAGTATAACTTCCTCCACTGTTACTGACCCACCATATAGAATCGGTAGTATCAGTATTTGAATATGTTATATTTCCATCGCTTGGTAATGGTACATTAATACCGCCTATATTCAGCGTAGTTAATTGTGTTGCTGCCAATGATGTCGTCGGTATTAAGGTAAATACCATACATAGAATTATTACAATGCTTAAAATTCGTTTTTTCATTTTTCCCTCCTAATAATATTTCGTTTTATATATTCATTTCAGTTCAAAATATGAATATGTATTTTAACTACTTTTGCTTGAATAAGAAAAGCAGCAGATTCTGTTACACATTGTCACACTTCTCCCATTTTCTATTACAGAATAGCAAAATTAACACTCAAAATCTTTTTGCATCCTGAATGGTAATCATTTTTGCCTGAATAGTATCGGTTCAATTGAAGAGTGTAAAAAAATATAGTAAAATATTATACGAGAGGCGGTGAAGCAGCTGAGGATTGCTATTTGTGACGATGATAATCAGGATCTTCTTCAAATTACATCGCTTGTAGAAGCATATAAGGAAAAAAATAAGACCGATATTACATTTATTAGTTTTAATAATGCTACTGACCTCTTAGAATCGATGTCTAAGCCAAAAAATGAATATGACCTTCTGTTACTTGATGTACTTATGACTGGCTTTAATGGTATGCAGACAGCACACGAAATCCGAGAATACAACGATAAGATAGAAATTGTTTTTCTTACTTCCTCACCGGAATATGCAGTGGAAAGCTATAAAGTCAGAGCTAATAATTACATACTAAAACCTGCAACGGAAGAAAAACTTTTTCCTATACTCGACAGTCTTATTGAACGATTAAAAAAACCTGAGGAATCTTTTGTTATAAAAACTAAATCCTGTGTATTTACTATCCCTTTTAGAAAAATTGAATATGTAGAAATCAATGCAAAAATTTTATATATTTACTTAGCAGATGGTAAAATAAGAGAGATAGGTGGAAGCATGACTGACTTTGAAGCATCTTTTTTGAAAAGATCAGATTTTATAAAAGTGCATCGTTCTTATCTTGTTAACATGCACTGCATACATGAACTTCGTCATAAAGAATTAGTAACTACTACAGGAAGACTTGTGCCGATATCAAGAACCGCTTATTCTCAGGTCAGGACTGCTTATACTAAGTTTTTATTTGAAGAAGCGGATGAGCTTGCTCAGAAAAAGGGAGAAAATTAAATGCTTGTAACAGTAATCGGTATCATTCGATTTGGTTTTTCCCTCCTCTTTGGTTTAGTAATTTCTGTTCGTTTTGCCGGTATAGAACATACGCGTAAGAATAGAATTGCTATTGGAGTAATATATGCAATTCTACTTTTTACTCAATATTCCTTCCTGTGGTTTTTTGGATTAGAAACAACATCTAAACTATATCCTTTTATTATTCATATTCCAATAATACTTATATTCTCTTTATATTTCAAACGTCCATGGCTTATATCCTTTGTCAGTGCAATTTCTGCTTATCTGTGTATCCAAGCTCCACGATGGATTGGTTTTCTTGCTAATGATGTTTTTGAAAGCACACTTGCAGATCATATTTCATATATGCTGTCAATATTACTAGCATACTATTTAATAGAAAAATATGTAGCTGGATCTGTCAGACTGCTTATCGAAAAATCCAAAAAATCAACCTTATTATTCGGAGTTATACCTCTTTTTTACTATATATTCGACTATATTACAATCATCTATCCTGATATTATTTATAGTGATTCTAAATGGGTGATTCTATTCATACCCTCAATAGTCTCTATTTTCTATTTTGTATTCATAACTCTTTACTATGCCGAAATTCAAAAGCAAGTTGACTCGCAAAGAGAACGAGACATGCTGGATGTACAGCTTCGACATGCAAAATCTGAACTTGCTACTCTTCGGCAATTACAAGAATGCACTACTATTTATCGTCATGACATGCGTCATCATATTTCTTTTCTTCAGGGACTTGCTTCTAATTGCCGTTTTGAGGATATAAAAGAATATCTTAAATCTGTTAAATCCGACATAGATGCTATCACTCCTACCCGCTTTTGCGAGAATGAAACTGCTAATCTGATTTTATCCTCTTTTCATTCTATAGCAAAACAAAGAAATGTTTTATTTTCAGTAGATGCAAAACTTCCTGATATCATTTCCCTTAGTGATACTGAATTTTGCTCACTGCTTTCAAACAGTCTGGAAAATGCAATTAATGCTGCTGTTACATGTTCTAACTCTTTTGTTGATATTAAATTACAAATACACAAAAACAAGCTATTAATTTCAACGGCTAATCCCTTTTTTGGAGAAATTACAATGAAAAATGGAATACCTCAGTCTTCAGCCAAAAATCATGGTTTTGGAACACGCAGTATAGTATCCATTGCGAAGGCACATGGCGGTCAGACAATTTTCAGTATTGAAAAAAGCATATTCTACTTAAAAATTATGATTCCGCTTGATGTATAAAATATTAATCTAATCCACAAACTAGATACAAGCAGCTCACTAATTCACTGTTTCATATTGTCATGTTAAATTTAAATGAATCTTATATATGATATTCTGTTAATGTTTTTAGTATATGGAATACTATTAGAGGATGATTTTTAGCGATTTATCTGTTTGATATATACAAATTTATATTGACCATAATAACTATTCATGATAATATAACATTTGATATATATCAAATGATATTTATGAGGTAATCAAAATGCCACCTAGACCAAAATATAGCAAAGAGATGATTTTAGAAGCAGCATTTCAATTAGTCAAAGAACAAGGTATTGAATGCTTGAATGCCAGAAACATCGCAAGAATACTACGTTCATCCATACAACCTATTTTTAGTTATTACGAAAACATGGCAAAGCTGAAAGATGAATTATTTATCATGGTGAATCGCTATCATATGCATTATTTTGAAAAGATGGCTACAGATGAGTATTCAATCATGAACGGTGCAATCTTATATATTGAATTTGCAGTTGAGGAACCCAATCTGTTCAGGATGCTGTATATGTCCAATGGCTATCAGGGAAAAAAGATAAACGAAATCGTCGAAAATGCAACAAAGAAATCTCTTACAGATGATGATGCGATAGCAACCGGCCTCAATTCACCTGAAAAAATGCGGCTACTCACAGATCTGTGGCTATATGCGCACGGAATCGCATCCATGCTCGTATTGAACCAGTTATCTGCTCCAAAAAACGAAATTGAAGCCATGATTAAAAGTATGTATGAACTACTAATATCAGGACGATAAGGAGCATAAAATGAAAGCAGCAATCTGTACAAGATATGGACCGCCTGAAGTTATAAAAATTGAAGAAAGACTGAAACCAGTCTTAAAAGATGACTCTGTTTTAATCCGTATCAAAGCTACAACTGTCTCTTCTGGTGACTGCCGTGTTCGAAATCTAGATATTCCCATACTCTACAAGCCAATGATGATGTTGATCTATGGAATTAGTAAGCCAAGACAACCGATTTTTGGCACCGAACTGGCTGGAGAAGTTGAATCTGTTGGAAAAAATGTTTCAAAATTTAAGGTTGGAGACTCAGTCTTCGCCATGACAGGCATGAAAATGGGCTCACACGCAGAGTATATCGTTCTGCCTGAAAGCGAAAAATCCTACTCAAGCCAGACAATTTAAGCTATGAGCAAGCAGCTGCAATTTCTTTTGGAGGAACTGCAGCCTTGCATTTTTTTCGAAAAGCTAATTTGCAGAAAGGTCAAAAGATTCTTATCTATGGCGCATCCGGCTCGGTTGGAACAAGCGCTGTTCAACTTGCTAAACATTTCGGTGCTGAGGTAACTGCTGTATGTAGCGGGCGCAATAAGACGATTGTCGAAAGTTTAGGAGCTGATCGAGTTATTGAATATACAATGGAGGATTTTCGAACTAAGTGCGAAAGGTATGATGTGATTTTTGATGCAGTGGGTAAAATCACAAAGACTTCCTGTAAATATGCACTTGAAAAGAACGGGAAATACATAACAGTCAGTGGTGGAAATGCAACCGAACGTATAGAGGATTTGCGCTTGCTAAAAGAAATAGCGCAAGACGGCAAATATATGCCTGTAATAGACAGGACCTATCCCCTTGTACAAATTGTTGAAGCTTATACCTATGTCGATACTGGGCATAAAACTGGCAATGTCATCATTACACTATAAACATTCAAATTCAAATCAAGGAGGTATGAATATGAAGCTTGCGGTATTATGGCTTGCTTTAATGCTAGTCTATCTATTGGGTGATGTACTAAGAATATTTTCCGGTGACTTTGTCCCTGGTCAGATTGGTGGCAAAACCGTACAACCAATAGTATGGCTAGGAGCTGCCGTTGTGATGCTGATTCCCATCGTGATGATGCTGGTGAATGTATTTTGGGATAATAAAAATATTGTTTATGCAAATATCATAGCAACATCTATATTATTCTTGTTTAACGCAGTGGGTTTGCCAAGTTATAAATCCCTATATGATATATTTCTTATAGTTGTCGGATTAATCATAAACGTGGCAATCGGTGTATTTTCCTTTATAAAATGAAGTATATATTTTTGGTATAACTTTCAAAGTACATACTATTAGTGAAAACTCCACTAATAGAATTTTTACGGATAAAATAAAAACCACCTGCTGATAAATATAATTAACAATAGATGGTATTTGATTGGTGCGGATGACAGGACTTGAACCTGCACAATTTTGCAACCACTAGAACCTGAATCTAGCGCGTCTGCCAATTCCGCCACATCCGCTTGCTCTACTTATTTTAGATTAGAAAATATGTATAGTCAATGTTTTTCATTTTTTACATGAAAAGGTTTCATTTCATCATTATGTGAAAAATGCTTTATATCAGCGTTTATTTACATTTTTTGATTGTTAACATATAATTCATATTCTAATCATAGAATTAGAAGGAAAGTTTTCAGAAAGAAGGTATTAAAGCGTGCTAAGGCTTAAAGATATAAAGAAAAGTTATGCAGTTGGTGATTTCATGCAGAACGCATTGAATGGTGTCACTGTCTCATTCAGGAAAAATGAGTTCGTAGCAATACTTGGACCGTCAGGATCAGGAAAAACTACCTTACTCAATATTATTGGCGGACTTGACCGCTATGACATAGGCGATTTGGTCATAAATGGAAAATCCACTAAGAACTTCAAAGATAGTGAATGGGATGCATATAGAAATAATTCTGTCGGTTTCGTTTTTCAATCATATAATCTAATAGGACATATCAGTGTTGTACAAAATATTGAATTAAGTCTTACATTGAGCGGTGTTTCAAAAGCTATTAGAAGAAAAAAAGCTATGGATGCTTTAACCCTTGTCGGATTAAAGGAGCATGCTAAAAAGAATCCTTCACAACTTTCTGGTGGGCAGATGCAGCGAGTTGCTATAGCAAGAGCTTTAGTAAATGATCCGGATATAATTCTTGCCGATGAACCTACAGGTGCTTTAGATTCCGAAACAAGTATTCAGATACTTGATCTCATTCAGAATATAGCAAAAGATAAACTTGTCATTATGGTTACACATAATAAGGAAATTGCCACAAAATATGCCAACCGGATAATAAATCTACAGGATGGAGAGATTGTTGGAGATACAAATCCTTTTATTGAAGAGTTGTCTGATAAGGAAAAATACTCATTCAAAAAAACAGCTATGAGTTTCTTTACTGCGTTAAGTCTTTCTTTTAATAATATAATGACTAAAAAAGGACGTACTATCCTTACAGCATTCGCATCAAGCATAGGGATAATAGGCATTGCCCTTATACTTGCTTTATCTAACGGATTTGACAAACAAGTTAAAAATTTTGAAGAAGAAACTATGTCAGCTTTTCCAATCATGATTTCTCAGAGCGCGATGAATGTTGATTATGATCAGCTTCAGACTATGAGAAATCAATATATTTTTGGTTCAGCGGATGATTATCCTGATATAAAAGCAGTATACCCATATGACCCTTCACAGTCGTCAATGAGGCATACAAATAATATTACGGAAGAATACATCAGTTATGTTGAAAATATTGATCCTTCTTTAGTTTCTGGCCTTCAATATTCACGAGCAATAAATTTTAACCTTATGATTAAGAAAAATGGAGATGTCGGTATTTTAAGTTCTTCTGATATACGATTTTCTGTTATCCCTAAAAATCTTGACAACAACAGTTTAAGCATTATTGAAACAAATTATGATCTTTTATCAGGAAAGTATCCGGAATCTATGTATGAATTGGTTCTTGTAGTAGACCAAAAGAATAGAGTTAATGTCAAGATATTAGAATCTCTAGGCTTAGATTCCTCCCTTGAAACTATTAGTTTTGATAAAATTCTTGGAATACAGTTTCATCTTGTTATGAATGATGATCTTTATGTCCCTTTTAATGATCACTTCATAGTTAATTCCGATTTTCAGGCAGTTTACGACAGTAAGAATTCTGTAACTCTAAACATATGCGGAATCGTACGTGAGAAAGATAATGCAACTATGCCTATATTGGACACTGGAGTAGCATATACTGAAGAATTAGTAACATATGTGATGGAAAATGCTAAGAATTCTGAAGTTGTCCAAAAACAAATGAATGTAGAATACAATGTTTTTTCCATACTTGGACCAGCATCTCCTTTAGCACAGATGGAAAAGGATAGATTGCTTCAGGTTCTAGGAGCTACTGCCGTACCATATGCTATAAGTATTTATCCAAGAGATTTTGATTCAAAGGATGAGGTTTTAGCTTATCTTGATGCATATAACGTAAAACAGGAAAATCCTGAGGATGAGATTATTTATACTGATCTTGCAAATATGGTAACCACTCTATCAGGAAATATCATGGATGCTATTACTTATGTTCTTATAGCTTTTTCATCTATATCCTTGGTTGTATCTGTTATTATGATAGGCATTATTACATATATCTCTGTTCTGGAAAGAACAAAGGAAATTGGTGTATTAAGAGCATTAGGTGCAAGAAAAAAGGATATTACCAGAGTATTTAACGCTGAGACATTTATTATTGGCATGTTTTCCGGAGCAATAGGGATATTTATAGCCAGACTGCTTATATTCCCTACAAATATTATTCTAAAAAATTTATCAAATCTGGATAATGTAGCTGTAATGAATCCGTTACATGCTCTGGCACTTATATTGATAAGTGTAGCTTTGACTGTACTAGGAGGAACTATTCCTGCTAGACTTGCATCAAAGCGTGATCCTGTGGAGGCATTAAGGTCAGAATAATTAATTCACGGAAAGTTAACAACTTGTTCATAATTTATTAACACTTGCTGTTTATACTCAATTTGTATTAATAGACGTTGAAATTAATAACTAATTTTCCTCCTCTGGCTAGACACCAAAAAAACGCTAATAATACCGAAACATAATTTATAACTCCTCATACAAAGTTTCGAACAGCTAAATAGCACATTAAGTGCTATTTTTCAGTGTGTGCTTGTATATCAGATAACGGTTTACAACCATACTCTCATCTCTGTCTCTCCTCTATTAGCAAAACAGTAATATGGTATCATTCTTAATTTTTTCTTTTCATATTTATAGGCATTAAAAGAATATAACTCATTCATGCTTATTGGAATATCAACATCAATTTCCAGCATATTTGCATCCAATTTGTCGGATTTTACAAGATGATAATGCAAATCTTTATTAAACAATATACTATTCAAAGAAAAATCATTATCTATTCCCTCTGCACAGTAGACTAAAGGACCTCTTATTACTGCACTTTTGTGAGAATTGTCAAGAATTTTTGGATTGCTTTTTACTAACAGTACTGGCATGCTCATATCAATTTTAAGATTGTTCTCACCTTTTTTTAAATTTATGTATACATATCCTTTTTCCAGTGAGTATTCATACTCTTCATCATTTAAGATGATTTTCAAATCAGTAGACCAATAAGGTTTCCTTACTGCTATTTTTCCTGCACCTGATATTTTTATATCCACTAACCCACTGTCAGGAAAATCTGTTCTCATCTCTGCCTTTATTCCTTCATATTCTGTAGTAGAAGAAATGTACTGATTAATGAATAAAATATCCTGCTCATATGAGTAAATATATTCATTTAACGCCCCTATAAACCTTATTACATTAGGAGGACAACATGAACAGCTAAATACTTCTTTTCTTTGCGTTATAGGGTTCCTTTCTGTTAAGACTGTAGACACATTTCTGTTGTTAAGAACTGGTTGTAACTCAAGCGGATTTTCATAAAAGAATGCTTTGCCATCTAGAGAAACTCCTGAAAGCATACCGTTGTACATTACCCTTTCTACTGTATCAGCATAAACTGAGTTTTTTTCCAATAGAAACATTCGTTGAGAAAAAAAAGCAAGTGCAATAGCTGCACATGTTTCCGAATATCCTTTTGTATTTGGAAGATCATAATCAAGAGTAAAAGCTTCTCCAAGATGAGATGACCCGATTCCTCCGGTAATATACATTCTTTTATTTACAATATTCGAAAAAATTGCCTTGCATGCATCTGTTAATTGTTTGTCATTATATTTTCTAGCAATATCGGCCATACCTGAATACAGATAACACGCTCTGACGGAATGTCCTTCTGCTGTCTTCTGTTCTCTTACAGGAAGAAAGTCTTGAGTATTGTATTTGTTATAGTTGCTAGTAATCCAAGGTTCATCTTCAACACCTCTTTTATCAATAAAGTGTTTAGAAAGCTTTAGATACTTCTCTTCTTTTGTTATATCATACAGTTTCACAAGCGCTAGTTCTATCTCTTCATGTCCTGGTGTTTTAAATGCTGCGGATTCCTCAACTACAAATATCCTATATATGTAGTCTGCATAGTCTTCCATTAACCTTAAAAATTTATTCTTACCTGTCACTTTATAGTATTCAACTGCGGCTTCTATAAGATGACCTGCACAATAAAGTTCATGATCTGATCTATGTTTCCATCTTTCATCAGGTTTTCTAAGAAAATGTGAATTATAATATCCATCTTCTGATCTATTTTTTTCAATTAGATCAATTATATGGTCTATAAAGGCTTCAAGTTGTGGATTTCTTTCCTTGTAAAGAATGTAACAGATACCTTCAATCCATTTCGCAACATCTGAATCATAGAAGATATGCGGAATCTTATCTATTGTGAAGTCAAAAGCATCAAACCTTCCTGTTTCAAGAAATCTGTCCTGGACAGCTTTAACTGTAACTTCTTTATTTATCTTCTGTCTCTTTCTCCAAAATCCATCAGTTATATCCACATGCTTTGTCTTGATATATTGCATACATACCTCCTAATAAGCTATGTTCAATTTTATCATACACAACGGTTATCAGTCCAGCATCACGAATATATTAGCTTTAAAAGTGAACTCATGATCAAATGCCTTATCATTAACGGATATTGCTTTTATGTAATATACTCCTTCTGATATATCCAATATATTTGATAAATCTGATGTTCTGGATAAGCATATGTGTTGTGCACTGGTTCCGTAATTAAGTAAATCAACTTCCCTGTATACATATATGTTTATAATATCTTTTGCAAGATACATCTGGTCGATAGTAAAAGAAAAGCTCATCTTATTCATTTTTGTATTGATTATCTTAAACCAGTCAACATCATTTGACGCTCTTATTGTAAATTTAATTTCTTCATTTGCATTAATTGTCGTTGCTTTCTGCCATATGTCATTATTTTCATATATATCTGATTGCTTAATAGTATATTCAATGCTTGTTTCATCCATAATGGGAATATCTGAATATACCTTAAAATAATAAGTTCCTGCTTTTTCAAACTTATATGTTACAAGTTCGTCATATTCACTGGATGTAAATAATGGTACCGCATATTCCTCATAGCTATTCAATTCCGATTCACTGTATATTAAAACTTTCGCATATCTGTTATAGTCAGATTTCAATTTGTACTCTAAAATGCTGTTATCTTTTTCAATGTTTACTCTAAACCAGTCTTCATCATTAACTCCGGATAAGGTAAAAACTTTTACATCGCCAGTTTCAAAATATTTTGCTTCTTCTTTACTGTTATTCGGCTCATTCGAATCAGGGTCCAGTAATGAATGATAAAGTATGCATTCATCAGAAATAATAGTATTTGATGTTATTTCAATAAAATAGGTGCCTTTTTTCTCAAGCATATATATATATGGCGACTGGCTGCTGTTAAAGCTGTAAATCGGAACTGCATTACCATATGCTTCTACGTCCTCCTGTTTGTACACGTTAATATTAACAATTGCTGTTGTCTTTACCATATGTATAGTAAGCCTTAATGCTTGGTTGTCTTTATGTGTTTTTACCGTAAACCAGTCCTTATCGTTTAAGGCGGGAAGAGTGAAACTTGTTTCACGGCTTGCTGTAATGTCTTTTGCGCTCTGAAAATTATTATTAGGTTCGTATTTATCTGCTGGAATAATTGTGTAACTTATTTCAATTGGTGTTGTTATAACACTATTATCTTCCGTATAAAGCTTAAGATAATATATTCCTTCCTCCTCAATATATACATAAGAAGTCTTTGCTCCTTTTGATGTATATATCGGTTCTGCTGTATCACTATCAGCAAGCAGTTGTGAAACCTCATACCACTCACATACCAGTTTTGATCCTGATAAAGATGCATTTCTTATATTCAGTTTTATTGTCTGACCCGGTTTTTCAGTCTTAACCATCAACCAATCAATATCATTTGAAGCTGATATTGTAATTGTTTTAATTGTTCCGGTTTTCAGAATTATTGCTTTATCATAAGTATCATTCCCTTCAAGACTGTCTGGTTCAATTATATCGGTTATAAGAGTAACATTATTAAGTACTGATCCGCTAACCGGAGCATATACCTTTAAAAAGTATGTTTGATCTTTGTCTGTCTTATGGGTAAAGTATTTATTCAATTCAGAAGATGTGAATATTACTGGAGCCTTATCCCCGTATTTTACCAAATCCTCTTGTTTATATACAGCGACATTTACCTTTTTGCTTGAACTGTCACCATTATTAATTATATATTGTAATGACTGGTCTTCCTGTAATTTAATCTTAAACCAGTCTATATCATTTACTGCAGATATATCTATGATATAAGGCTTTCTTATATTAATTTCTGTTGCTTTTCCCCAACTATCATTCTCTTCATATATATCATTTTGTGTAATAGAATAACTAAGTTTTATTTCACTACCCACAGCGCTATTTCCAAGTATAGAAACCTTTAAATAATAAGAACCCTCTTTCAGTATTTTGTAAACAGCTTTTTTGTTCAGTGCATAAGTACCGAAAAGTCTTTCTGCATTATTACCTAAGGAATCTACATCAGATTTAAAATAAAGAGATGATATAACGCCTGAAACAGCAGTGTCATCACAGCTTATATTTATTGATACTGATTTACCTAGCGGAATAGATTCTATTACAAACCATTTTTCACTATATGAATCGCTAAATACCAATGTATTTGTAGTATCACTGTTTATTACAACAGCATTTTCCCATGCTCCTCTTAATACAGCTGTTGTTGATGGTTGCTGTACAGTCGCGTATTCAGTCTGGACTCTCTCATCCTCATAAAGCAAAGTAACATTAACATCAGGCTGCATTGTTTTCAATATGATGCAGAAAGTAAGAATAATTATTAGAATTCCTATACGAACTACATTCTTTTTCATTATATCCCTCCGATTGCTTATGTAAAGAATATAATAATATACCTGATTTGTAAATATATCTGGATTTATTCATTAGTTTATTCACCCTAGATGTTATAATTGTCCTATATTTTTATTCCTTTTTTTTCATATACTCGCCATTTACATACTTAATATTTAAAAAGTCCAAATTTTGTGCTAACATATCGATAGGAGGAAGCATGAGAACAGTTTTAATAACCGGCGCTTCAAAAGGCATCGGAAAACAAGTATCTCTGGATTTTTTAAAAGCAGGATATAATGTAATCGCAAACTTTAACAATACATGCATTAATGAATCAGAATATACAGCTTTTAAAAATAATATTGAGTTTATAAAAGCAGATGTATCTGATTACTCGCAGGTAAAAGAAATGGTTTTAAAAGGCGAAAGAATATTCGGCAGTATTGACGTAGTCATAAACAATGCAGCTATCTCGTATATAGGATTACTTTCTCAAATGGAGGAAAAAGACTGGGACATACTGATGAATGTCAACCTGAAGGGTATATTCAATGTCTGTAAATGCACGATACCTTCCATGATTAATAGAAAAAGAGGCTGCATAATTAATATTTCATCTATGTGGGGAATTACTGGAGCTTCCTGCGAGGTAGCTTATTCTACATCAAAAGCTGGTGTCATAGGCTTCACGAAAGCTCTTGCAAAAGAACTGGCTCCATCTAATATTTATGTTAACTGTGTCGCACCTGGCATAATACAGACTGATATGAACAATACATTTTCACAGTCAGAATTGAAAGATATGATCCCGCTTGGCAGAATAGGCATATGTCAGGATATATCAAAAATGCTTCTTTTTCTAGCAGATGAGAAAACTTCCTTTATAACGGGACAAGTTTTTTCAGTGAATGGAGGAACCGTAATTTAGTTTAAAAACAGTTCATAATTCAAGGATATAATATATTAATAAAGAAGCAGGAGATTTGTTTTACAAATATGAAAAAAATCAGAGAATTTTTTATGAACAGATATGGTATGGACAACTTTAATCGTGCATTGATGGTTTTCTATATCTTTTTCCTTTTTATATATCTGATAACAAGAAATAATATATTCATGTATATATCCCTTGCTATAGCCATATACCAGGTATATCGTTCTTTATCAAGAAACTTTGTGGCCAGAACAAAAGAAAACCAAGCTTTCTTAAAATTCTGGAATCCGATTAAAAGAAAATATTACTCTTTTAAAAAGAAATTTTCAGATAAAACACACAGATATTTCAAATGCCCAAAATGTAAAACTGAAATTCGTGTTCCAAAAAACAAAGGAAAGATAAGGATAACCTGTCCAAAGTGTAAAGAGCAGTTTATAAAAAACACATAGTAAAATCTCATGACATAAGTTAAAATATTAATATATTTAGTCATTGGGAGGTATTTATGGAATTATTAAAAACCTTGGAACAGATTAGGACTCCTTTTTTTGATCAGTTTTTCTTACTGATTACAAAAATGGGAGAAGAATTATTCTTTACTGTAATAATACTAGCTGTCATCTGGTGCATAGATAAAAAATCCGGATATCGCATGTTCTTTATCTTTACCTTAGGTTCTTTTGTTAATCAAATGCTCAAACTTATCTTTAAAATTCCGCGGCCATGGACATATGAGAATGCTGCAAAACCAGTAGAAGGTTCAGTAGAAGCAGCTACCGGTTATTCTTTCCCATCAGGCCATACACAGCAGGGAGTGAGCCTTTTTGGGTCCATTGCAATGTTCCTTAAAAAATCATGGGTATATATTTTCATGGCAGTGCTTACTCTTCTTGTTGCTTTTTCCAGGATGTATCTCGGAGTCCATACACCTATAGATGTATTTACATCTTTAGCTGTCGGAATTGCACTTTTACTTCTTTGTTATTTTATTTTCCGTGTTGCTGATAAATATAAATATGGTGACGCTTACCTTTATGGAATTGTTGCAATCGCTATAACTATAGCAATGATAATTCTTTCATTTGACAAAACCGGTTCAGTTGAGTACCTTCACGGGATAGAAAATGGATGGAAACTTTTAGGTTGTTGTATAGGTATTATTGCTTCAATAATCGTTGATACCAAATACACTCATTTTGAAGTTAAGGCAAAATGGTGGCAGCAGGCTATAAAACTGGCTGTAGGCCTTGGTATAGTAATAGTTATAAAGACATTCTTGAAGCAGCCTCTTCTTGATCTGTTCAATCAGAATCCTGTTGCTGACGGAATAAGATACCTTCTCATAATACTATTTGCTGGCTGCTTATATCCAATGTCATTTAGGATTTTTAAGAAGAAGGCATAAATAATACATAGAATTAATGTCTAAAACAATGATCATTATATACTGTAAAAAAAAACAGGCAGCGCATAAGCCGTCTGTTTTTTGTTTGTAACTTTTATTGTCTATTTATTCTGCTTCATATGGCTTTATATATATGTTGCCTGTTGCAGTCTTTAAGGTTATTGCTGCGTCTCCTGACGAGGATACCAGTACAGGGAATTCTGAAGTAAAATCACCTGTACCTGTCTTGTATGAAACAACCAGATTATCATTTCTTGCAATATACAGATGAATAGATCCTGTATCACTCTTTGCGTATATGCTTTCAGGCAACGTAGCACACTTCATAGTTACACTTCCGGTATTGCTTCTAAAGTCACCTGTTTTGAAAGTTCCTTCAGTTTCAACAGCTCCTGTATCAGAACTCTGTGTAATAGAATCAACAGTGTAATTAGTACATGTGACCCTGCCGGTATCAGAATCGCAATACAGTGTAGGTGTCGTAATATCATTGACTTCTACTCTGCCTGTGTCTGTCTCTATATCTGCTTTTGTGTCTGCAACCGCTCTATTTACCTCAATACTTCCGGTGTCGCTGTCAATTACTATATTCTTAGCCTTTATATTTGATGCAGTTATTGAAGCTGTATCTGTATCAAGAGTAATTGTCTGGCTTGCTGTAAGATTTCTCACATCAATCCTGCCGGTATCGGATTCAAGATAAATAGTATCCGCGGTTATGTCCTGTGCAGTTATATCTGTCAAAGAACAGTCACTTTTTAATACTTCCAATGACTCTAAAAGATTTTCAGGAATGTATATAACAACCTTTTTAGGAGCTATCCATAACTTAGATTCATCTTCTAGCTCCCTGATTTTCAATATACCGTTTTCTATGGTATATGCAAGATTCTCTCCTTCGGTTAACTCCCGCTGGCAACTCTCTATAAGCAGTATGGAATCATCATCGTATACCTTGAAATCCACTGCTGATGTTATCCAGTAAACCTGAATCTGTTTTATACCATCTATTTCTTCTTCATATCTTTCTCTCTCTTCGTAAGAGCCTGTCAGAGCTTCAATCCTGTGTCTTCCAGTAGTTGAAAAAGATAATCCTCTGAATCCGTTAGATCCGTTAAATCCATATTCCACAACATACCATGCGCCTAAACCAATAATAACAAATATTATTACTAATATAGCTATGGTCCTTATTATCTTTGACGATGTCGCATTCATTTTTTACCTCACTTTTTGGCTTGCCCAAGCCAGATATTCAATATGCATTCAATTGCTGCTGCAAGCAGGAACATAAGCCATGTCAGATGCCATGCATGTGTCTGAAAACTCACAATGAAGTACATAATCAGAGTTATAAGCCATAAAAATCCGGATACTGATTTTCTTATGCTTTTCTTTCTTTCTATCTCAGCCATCCTATTAGCCTGGCTGTTGTTATAGGTATAACCTGGTTTATTCGCGTTGTTGTATATCACAAGTATTACGCCTATCGCTATAAGTATGACTGTTATCATTACATTTATCAGTACATTCTTAAAAGAGAACGCCATTGCAAGCGGTACAGCAGCAAGTACAAATACCATTGCTATTACTGCCTTGAGCGCAAGATATTTCTGCAACTTGGAATCATCATGCATAACACCTTTCTCCAGTTCAGCAAACAGCTCCGTCAAATCACCTATACTCTCTAGTGCGATCTTGTATGCCTCATCTTTTGTTTTGCCTTCTGCAATAAGGTCATTATATTTATCCTTGAGATTCTGAAGTATTTCCTCCTTAACCTCATATGCCTTTACCGTTGCAGGCGCATCTTTAAATAGATTATCAACGTACGCCTTTAACTTATTGTCCATTTTCTATCACCCCCGTATCAATCAGTTTCTCAATCATGTTTTTTGCATTTCTCCAGTCATTTACAAGTCTTAAATATTCCTCTTTTCCTTTTTGTGTTATAGAGTAGTATCTGCGCCTTGCAGTCACATTCTGCTCTCCCCAGTATGAAGTAATAAATCCTGCTTCTTCAAGTCTCTTAAATGCTGTATACAGTGTAGCTTCTTTAAATTCGTATTTGCCATCGGTTTTTATTGATATGTTCTTGTTTATCTCATAACCATAGCTATCCTTTTTCATCAAGCTTGCCAGTATGATCGTATCCGTATTTCCTCTTATAAGATCAGATGCTATTATCAATCTAATCCCTCCCTTCACCGAGTATATCATCTAACGGAGTACATAATAATATAATATACTTCGCCTGTAAAGGTATTTTTTAAATTATTTTCTTTTTTTTTAAGCTAGTTGTATTTACAGATATTTAACAGTAATATCCAATACTAATCAATAGTTCCTAATTCTCCCTGTGGATAACTTTATTCGAAATTTATACCTTATTTATCGTATAAATTTAAATTCGCTCCTACTTATCCACAAAAAACAGGGTTAGCCTGTGGATAACTTTATACTAAAAAAATGCCTTGTTTATGGGCATTTTTATAGGTTAGAATGTTATATGATTTCTTTTTCCACAAGGTCTGTGGATTTTTACTGTTCTTCTTCTTCGACTATTTCTTCTTCCTTATCGGTTATTGTTGCAGCAACAACAGCATTTTCTTCTTCAATCCTCATAAGGGTTACCCCCTGTGTGGCTCTCGATAATATGCTTATTTGACCTGCATCTAGCCTTATTATGTCTCCTTGAAGTGATATAAGCAAAAGGTCGTCATCATCTGACGTAATCATAGAAGCAATAACCGCACCTGTCCTTTCGGTCACTTTATATGTAATAACCCCTTTACCTCCACGTTTCTGTATTGGGTACTCTGATACATAAGTCCTCTTTCCAAAGCCATTCTCGGTAACCATCAGTATTGTATCCTCATCCTTAACAAGATCCATACCGACAACATAATCATCTTCATCCAGTCTTATTCCTATTACGCCTTTTGCTGACCTGCCAGTCTCTCTTGTATCTTCCTCAGTAAATTTAATAGCTTTACCCTTGTTCGTGACAAGCATTACAGTATCATCTCCTTCGGAAAGTTTAACTGATATCAAATCATCGTCATCCCTGAGTGTAACTGCTATAATACCGCCTTTCCTTATATTCATATAGCTTGCCAAGGGGGTCTTTTTAGCAAATCCAAGTTTTGTAGCCATAAACAGATTCTGTGTGGTTTCAAAACTATCTATTGGCAGGACTGTGGTAACCTTTTCATTTGCATCCAGTTCCAAAAGATTTACTATAGCAGTTCCTTTTGCTGTTCTTCCCGCTTCCGGTATTTGATAACCTTTAAGCTTATATACTTTTCCTCTGTTAGTAAAGAATAGAAGAACGCTGTGAGTGCTTGTAGTAAATATATCTATTATAGTATCTTCTTCTCTTGTAGTAACACCTATTACCCCTTTACCACCTCTGTTTTGGCTTCTGTATGTATCTACAGGCAGTCTCTTGATGTATCCAAATCTCGTAAGGGTAAGTATTACGGTCTCTTCTTTAATTAGATCTTCATCCAATAAATCTTCTTCTGACTCTTCAATAAGAGTTCTTCTTTCATCACCGTACTTTTTCTTTATAACTTCAAGTTCATCTATTATGACCTGATGAGTTGCATCCTGGTTTTCAAGGACATTCAGATAGTATTTTATCTTTTCATTCAACTCCTCAAATTCACTTTGAAGTTTTAATATTTCTAATCCGGTAAGCCTGCCAAGTCTCATATCTACAATCGCTTGTGCCTGCCTGTCAGTAAATTCAAATTTTGTAATAAGATTAATCTTGGCTTCGGGTTCATTAGCACTTTTACGGATTGTTTCAATAACATCATCCAGTATGTCTACAGCTTTAATTAAACCTTCTAATACATGCGCTCTTGTCTGTGCTTTATCCAGATCAAACTTGGTCCTCCGCTTTATCACATCGACCTGATGCATTATGTAATACTCAAGCATCTGTTTAAGATTAAGTATTTTCGGTTCATACCCGGTTTTTGAAGGAGTCAGTGCAAGCATATTAACATTAAAGGCATCCTGAAGTTGTGTGTGCTTATATAGCCTGTTAAGTATTACATTCGCATTCGCATCCTTTTTTAGGGTTATGATGATTCTTATTTCTTCATTCCTGTCTGATTCATCATTTATTTCTGATATGCCTTCAATAGCTTTATTTTTAACCATATTGGCAATAGTCTCAATAAGTTTTGCTTTATTGACTTGATAAGGAAGATCATGGATGATTATTCTCTGCTTTCCATTTGTAAGTTCTTCTATTTCCGCTTTGCCTCTTACAACAATTCTTCCTTTTCCTGTTTTATATGCCTGGTATATGCCTGATCGTCCCATTATGGTACCATATGTTGGAAAGTCAGGACCTTTAACTATCTCTATCAGTTCATCTATGGTTATATCAGGATTCTTAATAACCGCAGAAATAGCATCGATTACTTCTGTTAGGTTATGTGTAGGAATATTAGTAGCCATTCCTACTGCAATACCGCTAGAGCCATTAACAAGCAGATTCGGAAATCGAGAGGGCAGTACTACTGGCTCCATTTCATGATCATCAAAATTAGACTTAAAATCTACTGTCTCCTTATTTATATCTGCAAGCATTTCAACAGCAATTTTTGTAAGCCTAGATTCAGTATATCTCATGGCTGCAGGCGGATCGCCATCACGAGAACCGAAGTTGCCATGTCCGTCAATTAAAGGATATCTTAAAGAAAAATCCTGAGCCATTCTTACCATTGCATCATATACCGCAGCATCACCATGCGGATGGAATTTACCCAAAACCTCACCTACGGTAGCTGCGCATTTCCTGTGGGATTTATCAGGATAAAATCCTAATGAATGCATCGCATATAGTATCCTTCTGTGTACTGGTTTGAACCCATCACGAACATCAGGCAATGCTCTGTCTGCTATTACGCTCATAGCATATTCTATGAACGCTTTCCTCATCTGTTCCTCTATATCTACTGGTATAATTTTGGAAACATCATTTAATTTTTCATTTTCCATCGTTTTTTTACAGTTCACTTTCAATAGTTTTATCTTACTTATTATATCATATTAACCTTGCCAAGTCCATTGGCAATGGCCTCGAATGATGAAGAAATTACGATTTCAAACAAGAAAAAAGCTTATTCATAAAGCTTTTTTTCACTGTGTATTTTCTATGCAATTATTATATACTATGTTTAAAAACTTCTTTAATTAATATAATCAATCGGTCCTGTTGCGAAGAAAACTAATAGCTGTATCATCCGGTTTGAAAATTTTCAACCTAGTACCTCTGATATTATACCTTCTTATATACTGCTGCCCTCTCTCTGGATTAAATATTATATAGCCGTTAACGCTCGTACCCTTCAGTTCGTATGTTCCAGTTTCAGACCATTCCTCCACTCCGTACATAAAGGTTTTGTATGTCTTATCTCCTCCAAAATATATATATGCTCCTGTTGTTGTGGAGTCTGCCTGAATTTCAGCCCACCATGTGCCTACAATCGACTTAAATATTAAAGCAGACACAATACCTAAAATAAGTAATACCAGTATAGATACTGTAACTACCTTTTCAATCTTCATTTTACGTATAGCTTTCGCCTTTTCTTCTGCGCTTATGATCCTTTTGTCTTCTGCCATTGACTAGTACTCCTTTTTATAAACCTGTTTTCATATTTTACCACAAATTATTAGTAGCTTGAATAGAACTTTTTAATTATCTTCTTGGGACAAACCTCATAACACTTGCCACAGACTGTGCATTTATCATAATCTATGCTTGCAACATTGTTAACTACATGTATGGCATCATCTTCACAAGCTTTTTCGCATAGCTTGCATGCTATACATCCATTCTTGCAGCTTTTATTAGTTACTTTCGCATTATCTTGGCTTACGCAGGCTACAACATATCCGTATTCTCCTATTACATATCTTATTAAATTTTTTGGGCATGCCTTTGCACAAAGACCGCATTCGGTACATAACATAGGGTCAATTATTGGAACACCATCTTTCATCATTATCGCATCATGAGGACAGACGACAACACAGTCTCCATACCCAAGGCAGGAATAATTACAGGAATTTTCACCTCTGTATGCCAGGTTTGCTGATGCACATGTCTTAATACCGGAATATTCAAATTTCTTTGTTACATCAGGACAGCACAATGCTCTCATTACTCTTGTCTTTTGTGTTTCCACTTTAATACCAAGTATTTCACCAATTTTTATTGCTGTCGTGTTTGTGCCGGGTATGCAAAGATTACCTTCAGCTTTACCCTCTGCTACCGCATTTGCATATAAATCACATCCCGCATAGCCACATGCACCACAATTTGCTCCTGGGAGTATCTGCCTTATCTTTTCTTCTTTTTCATTTTTCTTTACTTCAAACACTCTGCTTGCTATTGTAAGCGCTATTCCAAAAAACAAGCCTATTCCTCCCAATATAACCACTGGGATTAGTATTTCTTTAAGCATTTTTCACCTCACCCGAATATTCCTTTAAATCCTGTAAATGCCATAGAGAGAAATGCCGCTGTTATAAGCGCTATGGGTAAGCCTTTAAAGTATTTTGGTATATCATTTAAATCCAGTCTTTCTCTTATTCCTGCAAAAATTAATGTAGCAAGCATGAATCCAGCACCTGCTGAAGCGCCATACAATGCGCTTTGCCACAAATTATAATTATTCTGCACATTCAGCAAGGCAACACCTAACACTGCACAGTTAGTCGTTATAAGGGGAAGGTATATGCCTAATGAGTTATATAAAGAGGGTACTGACTTCTTTAAAAACATCTCTATAAACTGAACTAGTCCCGCTATTACCAGTATGAATGCCAATGTCTGCAAATATTCTAGGCTGTTAGGTACAAGAAGATACGTGTTTGTAAGGTAAGTCACTACAGAAGCAATCGTCATTACAAATATGACGGCTAATCCCATTCCTATAGCTGAACTTAGTTTTTTGGATACTCCTAAAAATGGACAGATTCCTAAAAAATTAGTCAGCACAAAGTTATTCATAAGTATAGATCCAAAGGTTATGTATATAATAAGTTTAAATGTGTCACCGCTCATAAGCATTTTCCTTTCTCATTTTTTGACATGCACTGCATAGGGCATTCCGAACAGTCTTTAATTTCAGTTTTCTTATGAGTTATTGCGCTTATTAAAGCCATCAGCGACCCAAGAACTAAAAATGCTCCTGCAGGTGTTACAAACAAGGCCGGCATAGGTATATTCTTTATAATCTGCTGTCCGAAAATCGAACCATTACCTAAAAATTCTCTAATAGTACCTATTACTGTAAGGGATAAGGTAAACCCTAATCCCATTCCAAGACCATCGAGTAATGAGTACCATGGATTATTCTTGCCTGCAAAAGCTTCTGCTCTTGCTAAAATTATGCAGTTAACTACTATTAGCGGAATGTATATTCCTAAAGCTTTATTTAAGTCTGGAAGGAATGCTTGCATCAATAGCTGCACAATAGTAACGAATCCGGCTATCACAGTAATATATGCTGGTATTCTTACCGAGTCCGGTATAAGCTTCCTTAAAAGGGATATAAGTACGTTTGATAAAACAAGTACTGCTGTAGCAGCAATACCCATCATAAAAGAATTTTCAGCTGTTGTCGATATAGCTAATGTAGGACACATACCTAAAACAAGAATAAATGTTGGATTCTCCTTGAATATTCCTTTTGATAGTTCCTGCAAAGATCTGTTTTTCATTTTACCACCTCTGCATATATAATTAGAGCGCTTTCCACTGCTGAAATGACAGCATCAGTGGTAACTGTAGCTCTTGTTATGTAATCTATTTTTTCCGATATTTTATCTTCACCAGTAAGCCCTATAAACTGTGAAGTAAACTCAGGAAGTTCAGCTTTCTTTCCAAGATTAGGGGTTTCCTGATTTTCTCCAAGCATAATGTTCTCGACCTTGCCTTCATTATTTATGCCAACAAACACCACCATGTCTCCACCATAAGCTTTGGTTATTATAGTAAAAACATATCCTTTATCACTTTTATCTACGCTTTTTATTCTTGCTTTTGTACTGATATTCAGTTTCTGCACATCCTCGGAAATATCTGTAAAAGGAGCACCATCGGCAAGAACCATACTCATCGCTTTCTCAGCTTCTGTCCTTTCTTTGGCTTTAATAGCTCTGTCAGTAAAATGATTAGTAAGCGCAAGCAGTCCGACAACGCATACAGTTATAAGGAAAAGACTTAGTATAGGAGCTACGTGTTTTTTCATTTCTTCTTTACCCTCCCAAATGTCTTCACTGCCGTAAATTTATCTATTAAAGGGACAAGCGCATTCATAAATATTAATGAATATGCAACACCTTCAGTATTAGACCCGAACCTCCTTATACTTGCAGTCATAATTCCTAAACCTGCTGCAAAAATAAGTTTTCCTTTTGTGGTCATCGGGCTTGTAGTATAATCTGTTGCCATATATATTGAACCTATCATCAATCCCCCAGCAAGAATGCAATAAAGAGGGTCTTGTCCAAAAAGTAAACTTAATAAAGCAACTGTTGCTATATATGTTACCGGTATCTCCCAAGAAATGACTTTTCTTATAATAAGATATATACCACCAGCTATCAAAGTAACTGCAGCTGTTTCTCCCAGACTTCCCGCCGTTTTTCCTAAAAATAAATCAAGATATGATGGTAAAGCCTCTCCTTCAGATATTGCTAAAGGAGTAGCTGCTGTTACACCATCAGTTAACGGAGCAACATATACGGTCATTAATGAAGAAAATGATGCGGTCAAAAACAATCTTGCAGATGCAGCTGGGTTGAATATATTTTGGCCTATTCCGCCAAATAGCATCTTTATAACCACTATTGCTATAAATGCTCCTATAATACTTAATATAATCGATGATTTTAAAGGAGGCATATTTAAAGCAAGTATTAATCCTGTAACAACACAGGAAAGGTCTGTTTCAGAATGCTTTTTCTTTGTTATCAGATTGAAAAGATATTCAAACAATACACAAGACGACACAGATGTCACTATAATGAGAGCAGCTACATATGAAAAGTAATATATTGACAGTATCGCTGTCGGCATTAATGCGATTATAACGTCAAGCATTATTCTTGCTGTTGTGCTTTTAGCTTTAATATGAGGTGAGGATGACACAATTAATTTATCCATTTTTCACCTTCGCTTTCTTAAGAAGCTCTTTTCCTAAACGGAAAGATTGTACCAAGTGTCGCTTTGCTGGACATACATACGAACAAGATCCGCATTCTATACAGTTCATTATATTGTATTTCTGCAATTCTTCAGTCATTTTCGCTAAAGCATATTTGTTTAATGTTAAAGGCATAAGACCCATTGGGCATGCATCTATACATCTTCCACATCTGATACAAGCAGTTTCTTCAATGAAATCAAGATCTTCTTGCGTCATAAACAAAAATGCATTATTTTGTTTTATCATTGGAGATTCATAACTTTCTGCGGTTATTCCCATCATGGGTCCTCCACAAAGCACTTTCAAGGTTTTTTGATAGTCACCTTGGCAGTATTCAAATATATCTTTAATGTATGTACCGAAAACAACATGGTAATTACCTTTTTCCATCACACCGCTTCCGTCAACAGTAAGTCTTCTTGAAACCAATGGTATACCCGTCTCACAGTATTTAAACAACGCCAATACACTAGTTACATTCATTACAACTACGCCTATATCAATCGGTAATCCGTTCATTGGTACTTCTCTACCAGTTAAGGCATAAATGAGCATTTTTTCTGCTCCTTGAGGATATTTTGTAGCAAGCATTACTACTTCTATTCTAGCATCCTGTTTTACAAGTTCCTTAAGAAGATTGAAAGCTTCCGGTTTATTATCCTCCAATGCAATGTATGCTTTTGGTATAGATAATTTTTCCAGTATTAGTTTCACCCCTTTTACTATTTCATTGCCTTCTTCGATAATAGCTCTGTAATCGCAGGTAATGTAGGGTTCGCACTCTACTGCATTTACAATAAGGGCTTCAGGGATTTTCTCTTTTGTATCCAGCTTGATATGAGCAGGAAAGCCTGCTCCTCCAAGTCCTGTCAGACCACTGCTACGAACTGCTTTAAGAAATTTTTCTTTTGTTGCTATATCAGGTTTTGATATGCCAGGCAGCAAATTTTGATTCCCATCTGTTTCAATTACTATACTCACTGATTTTGCGCCGTTATAAAGTGTTATATCCTTTATCTGTGTAACTTTTCCGGATACGCTTGAATGTATCGGTGCAGATACGAATTTCTCCGTATCCCCCAAAACCTGTCCTACATACACATAATCTCCTTTGTTAACAAGCACTTCGCAGCAGGCTCCGATATGCTGTTGCATGGGGATTTCTACTAGTTTCGGGATTGGGAATTTTTCGGTAGGAATTTCAGAAGTACCTTTCTTGTGAGGCAAGGTAACTCCACCTTTTATGTTCTTAAATTTTTTTATCATCCACACCCTCACACTTATTAATATTAATATTATATACTGTTATAGACAGAAAAAAAAGGACATTACATGTCCTTTTTGTCTTATTCTGTATTATCTTATTCGGATGCTATTGTCAGGTTATATTCTGAGATTGTAGTGGCATATTCTTCATATGTCATTGATGCATCTTCAGTAAATGACATAAATACCTGCATTCTTTCCGATAGACAACCTTTTATATCATTCAGCTTCATTGGTACTTCCTGCTGTTCTGTATCATCTGGGGCTTTATAAAGAACGCGGAGTGTAAGGTCAGTAAGATCCTCTCCTTCAAAAACAAAACTGACATTATCAGTAGCCATGTATTGCTTTGTTATCTCTTTTGCTCCAGCTGCAATTCTTGCTTCTTCAAAGAATATAAGGAATTCCAGCCATGAATCTGAATCCTGGTTGTTACCGAGCAGAGCAGGGAAATTCATAAGAAGAGTTCCGTCTATCTCTGACCCAATAATCATATTAACGCCTTTGTTAGTTGTTGTTGTGTCGAAAGCCGTAAAATACTCACAAGAAAATATGTAATAGTTCATTTGGTGTATTTTATATGACTGATAAAGCTGTTCGTTTCTATCTTCAACAGGATCTCTTCCTACCATTTCATTAAATGCACTTAATCTTGCATTCAATGTCTTCTGCCTGCTTATGTTGTTAAACTGAGAAACAGTAGGTTTCAGAATAGGATCTCCACCATATGTAGCAATGGTATATTCTATTTCTTTAATTATATATTTGTCTTCTAATGCATTTGCCGTGTTGATAGATGGCTTTGGTCTCTTTTCGTAAGGAGTACATGAAGTAAGCCCCATCACAAAACCCAATACAAGAATTACTGCTACTAATACAACTAATTTTTTTCTCATTTATTCCTCCCATACCCTTATAGAGCACTTTTGCATAAATTAATCAGTATAAATATTATACAACTTATGGGTTTGATTGTAAATCCGTTTTAATGATTACATTATATTGTTTATGTGATATTTAATAGGAAAATTATAATAACCATTAAAATTATTATGTTTATCTGATATACAATTTTAAATTATCCTCTTTAATGATAAAAGCATATTCGTCATATGTAATGTCCTTATTATCAGTAAATGAAAAGTATACTTGCATTCTTTCACTTAAACATTTCCTTATATCGTCAAGTATTAAAGAAACCTCCTGCTACTTCCTATCATCATAAATCTTGTATAGAATCCAGATTGTTGCCAAGAAGTACAGATAAATACATAATTATTTTTATCATTATTCAGTAAAATGTGAAATTTTTATCTATTGTTATAAAAAAGGACATACATTCCAGTATATCCTTTTTACCTGGCGCGCCCGAGAGAGATCGAATCCCCAACCTTTTGATCCGTAGTCAAACGCTCTATCCAATTGAGCTACAGGCGCACGCACATGTATAGTAATACTTTTTTCATATATTTTCAAGATTCTTTTATACTCATATTAAATATATATGTTTTATATCGGTTTACTTGAATTGTTTTTTTATATATAATAGTCAAACGAAGGAAATAACCATGAGAGATAAATTTGACAGTAAATCCATACTATATTCTGACACATTGATACCAGACATCTTCTTATCTGAATATCTTCCATTGCTTTCAGCACAAGCTGTAAAGGTATATACATTCTGTTGTTTTGTCGAAAAAACAGAAAGATCCATGGATATGTTTAAAATCATCAGACGTCTGGATATTGATGAGTCAGAGCTTGCTATTATTCTTGACGAACTTACTAAGAAACACCTTATATCTGTTAGCGGACGGGATATTTTTATAAATGATATAAAAGCAATTGAGATAGACAGGCTCTATAAAGAAAGAACATCTATTAAACCGGATGATCTTGGCGAAAAGGAATCTGTAATATCCGCAATTAATGATCAATTTTTCGATGGGAACATGCCAATATATATGTACGGATGCATAGAACAGTGGTTCAAAAAATACAGATTTGAAGATCCTGTTATGCTAATGCTGTTTTCCATTAGTAATGAAAAAGGAGCTTTAACACGCAACTATATTGAAACTGTAGCAAAAGATTGGTTCGAAAACGGAGTTAAGACAGTGTTTGATCTTGAAGCATTGTTCAATGAACGCGATAAAATGAAAGACATACAGAATAAAATACTAAAGGCTTTAAATAGAAAAACAGCATTCACTCAATACGAAACAGATTTAATAAATAAATGGTTCAATGAATACCGGTACAGTTTTGAAATAATTGAAGAAGCACTAAAGAAAACTGTCAAAATATCGAATCCTAATATAGCATACGTAGATAAGATACTCTCAAACTGGTATGAAAATGAGTTTAAAAACATAGACGACCTGGAGAAAGAAAAAGCTATTAAGGATCTGTCACCAAATGAACTTCGTATGATGGTTTCGGAACATTATCAAAGCATCAACATGAAAAATTCCATGATTTTTGAGAGCAGGAAAGCAGAAATATTCAAAAAGTCCCCACAAATTGAGAAACTGTATAATGAGATAAATGATCTTCATTTTAAACAAGCCTTTTCTCCTGATAAGAAAGCTATAGCAGAAGATATCAAAAACAAAAATTATGAGATGGCGCTATTGTTTAAACACAATAACATTCCTGATGATTATCTTGTCAGAAAATACGATTGCGATATATGTAAAGATACAGGTGTCAATAATGGTAAAGATTGTACTTGTAAAGTAGAGTTTTTGAGAAATTTCAGTTTGAAATAATTTCACATAATTAGTTTAACGTAATAACGGTAATATCTTTTTTATATAATAGCTCTTCTTCTATATCTGTTGCAAAAAACATTATCTGATTATGCTTGCTCAGTTCATATAAAAAATCAAATGTGCTTTTCTTGCGGTTTTTATCATAATATACTAATGTTTCATCCATAAAAATAGGTGTAACTTTGCTGGAAGAAAAAACTCTTGATGCAGCTAGTCGGAAAGCCAAATACATCTGTCTTAGCGTGCCATCAGAAAAACTGTATGCCGAACGTATTGAGTTATTATGTTCCGTGTTAAGGTCCATAGTACTGCCCGTTAATAAATTATTGTGTGTATTAGCAGTTATTCTGTAGAGATATTCACTCATTTTTTGATTCATTTTCGGGATTATTTCCTCTTTAATTTGTTTCGAAGCTTCTTCTATGCCGCTAATTGCATATTCCAGAGCCTTTTGCGTATCTTTTAATGAATTCAACTGTTCACCTATAACAGATATCAATTCCTGTTTTGATGCTATCTGTACGTCGGATTTCACATACCTGTCAAGTTGAGCATTTACTACTGCCAACCTTTCTCTTTTTGTCTGAATCAAACCTATACACTGTTCACGGCTGTATAAAGGTTTTACTGTTTTTAGACTGTAAACCTCTGCTTTTTCCAATAGTGCGTTATAGTCCAGCACATCCTGTTGTTCGAGTATCTGTTTTTGCATTTCTTGATATTTTTTCAAAATGTCATTCTTTAAATTATCATTTTTTATTCTTTCTTCTGTCTGATCAAGTTCCTTTTCAATTTCCATCAGCTCTTCAATTCGCTTTGTTTCTTCATTTAAACTTAGATTCTTTTTTCTAAGAAGAAGTATCAAGACAATAAATGGTATAGCAGCTAAAGAAGTGAAAATAAACCAAATATCCACTAATGCTGATAAGACTGCTGTAGCTGAAATAACAATAACACCAAATATGATGAAAAAGGTTATATTTTTGCTATTCCTCTTTTCTTCTTCATAGAGGACTTTTTTAATCTCTTGTAGATCCTTATAATTTTCGTATTCTTTTTTATCAGAGTTAAATTGACCTCTCTTCTTTTTATAAGCATCAATATCTACATCTGAAAGCTCATTCTCTACTTCTTCAATTTTTTTAACAAGATTTTCATATTCTCTGGTACTTTTATTAACACTATCGAATATCTCTTTTCTTGCACAGAGCTTCTCTTCTGTCTCCAGCTTTTTTATTTCCTTTTTTAAGTCTTCAGCTTCTGATAGGTATTCAATGCATTTTTCGTTGTCTTCTTTCATTGTTTTTAATTGTCTTGTCTCTTCATTCATCTGGGAAATCAAAATATTATATTTTCTTTTGCTGGTTCTCTCATTGCCAAGAAAAGTAACACTTTCCTTCAGTTTCTTTAATGCATCAACAACAGAAACGTCCTCTTCACCTGACTCACTTATATTCATTAGTTTCTGTGCTATGTGTTCTTTATCTTCAGGATATAATAGGTTCTTGTCTTGACACATAAATGATGAATTCGTAAAACATTCAAAATCCATACCCAGCAGATCCTGTCCAAGCATGCCATTTTCCTTGCTGTATGAAAATTCATTTGTTATATCTTCGTTATATTCATTAAATACAGTTAATGATTTACTGTTAAAATCCCGTTCTACTCTTAATATTCTTTTGTCATCACTTTCTATTATCAGATAGCCTCCATATTTGTCAGTATCCCATGGTTTAAATTTTCTGTTCTCTGGAATTGAGCCGTCTTTTCCTTCCCGTTCATTCTTTTTATGACCGTACAACATAGCTTTTATGAAAGACATAAGCGTGCTTTTTCCTGTCTCGTTATAACCAAGTATTAAATTCATGCCTTCATTGAAGTTAAACGTCTTATTTACTAGTTTTCCATATCCATATATGTGAGCTGTCATAATTCTCATTGCATATCCAGCTCCTCATCTGATAATGCCTTTAATCCAAAATCCAACGCTTGTTCAAAAATCTTCCTGTCCTCTGAAGATGCGTTTTCAATTTTTTTTGACATAATGTTTATATATCTGCTCTTTATTCCTTGTGTTGTGCCTTTTGCTATTTTTGTTTTTTCAGCTATTCTTCTATCTATATACCTTATAAAATCATACCCTTCAAAAGGAATAATTATTTCTTTATCTTTCTTTATGCCCGTGACTTTAATCCTATATATATCCTGCTTATCTGGATACATAGATATAAAGCTTTCGAGCTTGCTGTATTCCATTTCTATATCAATGTATTTTCTTGACTTGCTTTCTATAAATTCAATTTCACCTGTAGAAATATTTCCTTTAAAATATCCATGAGTTCCTGTTTCATCAAAACCCAGAGCACATAAACTACCTGGATTATATATTTTTTCTTTAACATACATCTTATGATTATGTCCCAGCGCTATATAATCAAATCCTATATCCTTAAGCTTTTCTGAACTTACAGAATTGTATGAAGATAGATTCAGGTCCACATCACCGTGCATAAGCAAAATATTTGTATAGTTACGGTCTGTCCTTATATTCTCGAGAGCCTTATACTGTCCTCCTCCTGTATCATATCCTATTCCATATACACATACTTTTTCCTTATCGAATACCATGTATGGGTTTTTCCTTCCTAGAATATATACATTTTTACACCATGGATAACTGCTATAAAAAGAGTTCTTAGATTCAGGATCATGATTTCCACATATCATAATTATATTTCCATTCAATTTAGCGAAGGCTTCATTTATCCTGCTTATATTTTTCAGTTTGGTATATTCATGTTCATACATGTCTCCTGATATGAATAGGAACTTTGGTTGTTCTATCTGGGCTGTTTCAATAACATTTAAGAATTCATTGAAAATCTCTTCCCTTCTCTTGGATGGAAAGCCTTCAACTGATGCTAATGATGAGAATGGCTGGTCAAGATGAATATCAGCCATATGGAAAAAACTTATAGACATTCTATACCTCTTTAAAAGTTATTACAGCATGAGCAACTGAATATTCATTACAATGTGACAGGCTTATGCTGATATCCATTACGTCAGAAAAATCTTTTTTGAGATCCTCACCTAATATTACATAAGGTTTGCCCTTTTTGTCATTTGCTATCTCAATTTGTATTGGTTGGACAGTTCCTCTAAATCCCGTTCCAAGTGCTTTTGCAACTGCTTCTTTTGCTGCAAACCTTGCTGCAAGGCTTTGGGCCATTAAAATTTTTTTCGATTTGCAGTATTCAATCTCTTTATTTGTAAAATTCTTTTCCAAAAATTTCTCTGAACGGTTGACTGCATCCATAATCCTTTTGTTTTCCAAAATATCAGTACCGCATGCTATCCTCATCCTAGACCTCCTGATGTTTTGGTTATATAAATATCATCATATTTCTTTGACAATGATACATATGCCATACTTGCCTGTCTCATCTCGCTATATACTGCAACGACTGCTGATCCAGAACCTGTCATAAATGATGTTATCGCATCAGTAGCAAGCAGGTCTTCAATCGCAACCCCAATAGATGGATTATGTGGTATTACAGCCTTTTCAAATATATTAATTACTTTGCCCTTAAGTCCTAAAATATCCCTTTTTTCAAGCAGATTCTGTATTAAATCCATATCAGGCCGTAAAGGATCACTAAGTTTATCATACTCTTTATATGCCCATGCTGTTTCAACCGAATCTTTTGGTTTTACTACTACAAACCAAACATCAGAAAAATCTTTTAAGGGTTTAAGTATTTCTCCTTTTCCGTTTACCCTCTGAGTTCCTCCTCTTATGCAAAATGGAACATCCGCACCAATCTTTAAAGACATCTTTTCCAGATCGCTATATGACAAATTAGTCTTGAATATGAAGTTTAATCCTCTTAGGACTGCTGCAGCATCTGAACTTCCTCCTCCAAGTCCTGAACATACTGGTATAGTCTTGTATAAATCAATTTTTATACCCTGCTTTATATTCATCTCTTCCATAAAGAGTTTTGCAGCAAGATATGCAGTATTTTCATTTTGCTTAATTGAGTAGTCATCACACCAGAAATATATGCCTTTTTCTTTTTCGGTAAAAGTTATCCGATCTCCGAGCTCGACAGTCTGCATGATTGTATCAATTTCATGATATCTGTCTTCTCTTAATCCTTTGATATCCAAACCGATATTAATTTTCGCATACGCTTTCTGTACAATCATCTTTTAAAAATCCAGCACAACTTTAACCGCTTTGCTTTCAGACATTAGTCTGAATCCTTCGTTTATATCTTCCATCGGCAACTCATGTGTTATGACATGATCTATAAATGAGGAGTTACTTTTAAGGAAGTTTTGGCACTGATACCAAGTATCAAACATCCTTCTTCCATTAATTCCTCTTAAAGTTATTCCTTTGAAGATAACATACTTACCCATATCAATATTTAAGTCCTCTGAAGGAATGCCTAATATAGCCATATCACCGCCATTTTCAATAACCTCAAGCCCCAACTGGAATGCTGAGGGGAACCCGCTCATTTCAAGTACCACTTCTGGCTGATGTCCATTAAAAGCTTCCATTATCTGCTCTTTTGGATTATCTCCCAATGGATTTACCACTACATCTGCTCCTGCTTTTTTAGCAAGTTGCGCCTTGTATGGCTGTGGCTCACTGACTACAAGTCTTGATGCACCGAACCTTTTTGCGATTGCTGTTGCAAAAAGACCGATTGATCCGCCTCCGGTTATGAGTACATCCCTTGAAGATACAGGCTGAGCCATTACTGTATGCATTGCATTCCCTAAAGGATCCATGATAGCTCCATATTTATCCTCAATCTCGTCATCCAAAGGCCACACATTCATAGCTGGCATCTTTATGTATTCAGCGAAGCAGCCATCCCTGTCTACACCGATTATTTCAATATCATTGCAAATATGACCTCTCCCTGTTCTGCATAGCTTGCATTTCTGGCAGGTGATATGTCCTTCTGCTGATACTCGTTGCCCTATATAAAGGCCTTTTACAGCTTTATCCATCTGTACTATCTCACCTGCAAATTCATGCCCCATCACAAGCGGTGGCTTAATCCTATTCTGAGACCATTTATCCCATTTGTAAATGTGAAAATCTGTTCCGCATATTCCGGCTTTCCTTACTTTTATAAGTACTTCATTTTCGTTAATCTGTGGAACAGGCCTCTGTGCGAGTTCTACATTTCCTATTCCTTCTCTAGCTTTAATTATTGCTTTCATAAACTCTCCTTAGCAGTATTTTGATTTTATCATATTCGAAGCTGTTTGTTAATTAATTTAGCCAAATGTCCTGTCTAGGTACGTTATTCATATATGAAGAGTGTGAACTTATCTATTTGTTTTTCGTCAAAGAGTAAAGAGTATGAAAAAGGATGTGCAATGAAAAAATTTATTACTCTACTTATTTTAATATTTATATTCACATTACTGGCCGGATGCAATCCAGTTAACACTTTTTCATGTGATGATCCTTTGAATCTTAAGGATATATCAATAGAGTATACCAGAACAGATGGTTATCACAGTGATATGTCATATCCTTGCATACAGGTAATAAAATCTGAGAATGAGCTTTTAGAATACTATCAGAAACAAAAGGACAAATTTAATATGGATTCAGATTTTAAAGACAGAATGGCATATTATGATGAATCATTTTTAAAATACAATGTATTAGTGATAATACTTATTCAAGAATCAAGCGGTTCTATCCGTCATGAGCTTGAATCGGTTACAACTGATGATGATTCTGTTATCTTTGGAATAAAAAGAATCATTCCTGAGATGGGAACTACCGACATGGCACAATGGCATATCCTAATTTCTATACCTTCTGTTTCATACAATGATGAAGATATTAAAGTTATATTTAACTAACATATTTTTAAATCAATTATCTAGTTTTTGCTTTGTTAATATACATCATTTTATCCATTCTTCTGAAAAAGTCTGTAAGGGTTTCACCGGGTACTTGTATACTACATCCGATGCTTAAACCTATTTTAAATGCAAGATCCTTTTTTGAGTTTAAGGATGTAAGATTATAATTGATTTTATCAATGTACTCATATGGATCCTCACCATCATTTATGTCTGTGATAACTACAAATTCATCTCCACCATAACGGGCAATAAAATCATTCTGACTGAAAGTATCTCTAAGCACTTGGGCTGTTATTTTTAAAGCTAAATCCCCAATATCATGTCCGTAAACATCATTTATTTTTTTAAATGAATCAATATCAATCATATATCCGACAATTCTTCTTGTATTACTGTTGTTAATTTTAGCTCGCATATAATTGTCTAACTGTCTTCTGTTATAAAGATCAGTAAGATAATCTTTGTATAGCTGGGTGTTTTGGATATTTATATATATTATCATTAAAGATAAGGTAGTACATATCCAAAGTAATGTTATACCATAAATTATTACCTGTATAACTCCCCCAATAATTGCTGGTATAGCAAAAAGTAGCAATGTGAGAAATTCTTTTCTTTTCATACTTCTACGTTTGATAAAAAGCAGAATATATGAAAAAACAATATATAAGTAACTAAGAATTGTAATCAAAATAAAGTATCTGCCTCTGTGATATATGTTATTAGAATCAATATAAAAAGCATAGTTGCCGAAAAGGCTAAGAACAGTCAGTATGCATACTATAAAAAAAGGTATGCTTATATAAGAAAGCTGTTTCATTAAAGCAGGTTTATTTCTGTATATGTAGTAATGTATATACATATACCAAAACATAGATATAAGGGTATTGAATATATAGTACACAAAGGTAGAGATATAAAGAAGAATTCTGTATCCCTGACCTCCCATACCATCAAATACAACCATTAATGTATCAAAAATTAACAATATGGCATTACTTACAATCAAAGTTATAAACAGCTTCTGGTCAAAAAGCAGCCTATTCGTTTTGCTCCTTGTAAACAGCAGAAGAACGAGCAATATTGAAAAAGCAAATAAATTAAGCTCAATATATAAGGCTAGTTCAAAAACTGATTTTACCATTAACATCCTTTCATACACATTAATATGCTTATTATAATACAAAACTGTTTTTAACACTCCTTATTATGTATTTTATTTAATTAACTTCTGATTTTTATTGTATAATCAACTTTATGAAAAAGTTATTCGATAAGCTTATGCAATACAGGCTTTTCAGAGAATTATATCTGATATTTAAATATGGGATTGTGGGTATAATAAATACATGCATTACTACCAGCATTTTTTTCTTATTAAATCTTCTGGGTTTCAAATATCTTGCTTATACCATAATCGGATATACAGTGGGAATTTGTATCAGTTTTATTTTAAATAGAAAATATACTTTTAAAAAAGAAAATGAAAATGCTAAAAAGCAAATACTGCTGTTCTTCACGATAAGCGCTTCTTTATTAGCTTTAGTCCAGCTTATACAGTATCTGCTTATTGATGTGTTTTATATGAAGGAGTGGTTAGGAGTGGGTATCGGGATGGTGTTCTATACAGGTACAGGTTTTATATTAAATCGGAATATAGTCTTTAAATATAAGGACAAGAAGGAGGATCGGATTTGACAGACAGGATACAAAAGCAATTGAACTTTATAAAAGAAATAGACAAGATGAAGAACATATTGAGGATGACGCTTGTCAGTGAGACAAGACGCAGAGAAAATGATGCAGAACATTCCTGGCATCTGGCAATGATGGCTCTTTTATTAGAAGAATATGCAGTAAGACCTGTAGATATTGCTCATGTTATTAAAATGTCTCTTGTACATGACCTTGTGGAGATATACGCAGGTGACACTTTCGCATATGACATAAAAGGCAATATAGATAAGGAAGAAAGAGAAAACAAAGCTGCAGACTTGCTTTTTTCCATACTTCCAAAAGATCAGGAAGAGTTAATGTTTTCTCTTTGGAGAGAATTTGATGCTATGCAGACAGATAATTCTCTTTTTGCTAATGCTTTGGATAGGCTTCAACCTTTTTTGAGTAATGTTATGACGGAAGGCCACACCTGGAAGATTGGTCATGTGACAAAAGAAAAAATATTATGGAGAATGGACCCCATCAGGATTGCAACACCTGCTTTATGGCAATATCTTTTAGATATGATTGATGAATTAGAGAAAAAAGGATATATATCAGAATAATTATTTAATTTTTCTTACTTCATAACCTGCATCAGATACTGCTTTTGTAAGTATATCATCGGTTTGTTCTGTTTCGACATAAGCTGTTTTCTTTTTCAAATCTACTTTTGCTTTTGTTCCCTCTAATTTATTTAATGCATCTTCAACTCTTTTTGAGCAGTGTAAACAACTCATACCCTCAATAATTATCTCTTTTTTCATGTTTTCTCCTTTTTCCTTATTTACTTTAAAACTTCTCAATCTCAAAGCATTAGCTACAACACTTACTGAACTTAAACTCATAGCGGCAGCTGCTATCATAGGGCTCAGCTTCAATCCAAATGCTTTATAAAAGACCCCCGCTGCTAAAGGGATGCTTATAGTATTATAGAGAAAAGCCCAGAAAAGATTCTGCTTTATGTTAACAAACACTTTTTTGCTAAGTTTTATAGCAGTAAGCACATCCATCAGGCTATTTTTCATAAGTATTACATCTGCAGATTCTATGGCTATATCTGTTCCTGCTCCTATAGCTATGCCAACATCTGCTGCAACCAAAGCGGGCGCGTCATTAATACCATCACCTACCATTGCAATTATCTTGCCTTTATCTCTCAGTGCGGTTATTTGCTGCTCCTTTTCAGCAGGAAGCACTCCCGCTATAACATCATCAACTCCAGTTGCAGAAGCCATTGCCATTGCTGACCTTTCATTATCTCCTGTAAGCATTATTACTTTTATACCAAGTTTCTTTATAGCTTTTATTGCTTCTGTACTATCGCTTTTTATTGTATCTGCAACAGCTATAATTCCTATAATCTCATTATCTTTTGAAACATAAACTGGTGTATATCCTTTATCAGCAAACTCATTGTATTTTTCGTATACGCTTTGCACATTTACACCACCATTTTCCATAAACCTTCTGTTACCAGCTTTATATACAGATGTTCCTATTCTGCCCTGCACTCCTTCTCCCTGTATAGGAAGGAAGTCTTTGACTTGCATTGTTGTTATGTTTTTTTCACGTGCTTTCTCCACTATGGCATCTGCTAAAGGATGTTCAGACATTTTTTCCAATGATGCAGCCATTGATATTAGGTTGCTTTCATCACCGATAACTGTGTGAATATCAACAACTGTAGGTCTCCCTTCAGTTATTGTCCCTGTCTTATCCAGTACTACCGTATCGACCTTATGAAGCACTTCCAGCGCTTCACCGGTTTTTATAAGGATGTTATGCTCTGCAGCTTTACCTGTTCCAACAATTACAGAAATCGGTGTTGCTAATCCCAGTGCGCATGGACAGGAAATTACCAGTACTGATATAGCTATGGAAAAAGCGAAATCAAAGCCTTCTCCTTTTAAAAGCCAAAATATGAAAGAAATAATTGCAATCAGGGTGACAGCAGGAACAAACCATTTGCTTATCTCGTCAGCCAGTTTTGCGATAGGTGCTTTTCTCATTGAAGAATCTTCAACTAATTTTACTATTTTTGCTACAGTGGTATTTTCACCTACCTGCTCAGCTTTGAATATAAAATATCCGCTCTTGCATATACAGCCTGCTATAATCTTGTCACCTTCCATTTTTTCTTCAGGTATAGGCTCTCCTGTCACACTTGACTGGTCCACATATCCTTGACCTTTAATTACTGTTCCATCACAGGGTATAGCATCACCCTGCCTTATGACTACGAGGTCATCTTGCTGTATTTCCTCACTTAGTATCTCTATTTCCTGATCATTTCTTAAGATTATAGATGTTTTAGGAGTTAAATCCATAAGCCTTTTCAAAGCTTCACCTGTCTTCTTTTTTTTCTTTGTCTCGAAATATTTACCTAATGTGACAAGTGTTAGTATCATAGCTGCAGATTCGAAATATATATCATGTATATAATGAGCATGCGGGTCTTTTTCTATTATCACCCTTACAAATATATATATACCATATATTATTGCAGCTCCTGCACCTGCAGCTACCAGAGAATCCATATTAGGTTTTAATTTGAAAATTTGTATAGTCCCTTTTATAAAATATGCTCTGTTCAAAAAAGCAATTATTAGAGTCAGTACCAAAAGGATTGAAAGGTATAAAACAATATTTGATGATAAAAATCCTGGTATTGGTATATTTACCATAGGACCCATTGATAGATACATCAGTATAACAAGAATAATAACCGACAGTATAATTCTTGTCCGCATTTTCTTTTCTTCTTCAATATATTCGTCGCCTTTTTTTATGCCATATCCTTCTTTTTTTACAGCTTTTTCTATATCTGCCTCAATGACTTTATTTTCATCATATATAACTTTTAATGTTCCATTTGATAAATTAACCCCTGCCTGTTTAACGCCATCAAGCTTTTTTACAGCACTTTCAACATGTTCGACACATACTGAACAGGTCATTCCAGTTACATAAAATTTCTTTTCTGCCATATTATCCTCTGTCAATCACCTGATTGTTTCCCATCCTCTGAACTCATTAGGAAAAGTCAGTTTGATTGCTGTCCCTTTTCCCAGCTCGCTTTCGACTTCTATTATGCCTTGATGAAGATCCACGATTCTTTTTACAAGTGCCAAACCTAATCCTGCTCCTTCTTTTGAATGTGAAGGATCACCTTTAAAGAATTTCTCAAACATTCTCTCTTGAGTATGCTTATCCATTCCTTTTCCTTCATCCTGTATAATTATTACTGCTTTTTCTTCTTCCTTTTGCTTATACATCCTTATATGAATGATACCGTTTTGATTTGAGTATACAATTGCGTTATTAAGCAGATTAATCCAAACCTGTTGCATAAGATCTTCATCGGCCAGAAAAGATATACTTTCCATTTCTATATCAAAATCGATATTTTTTTCGCACCATTTTGGTTCTAGAAGCAATATTACCCTTCTTATCTGTTCATCAAGACTATATTCTGTCTTGTTAAACACTATATCCTGACTTTCAAGTTTAGATAATTTCAATATATTAGTTGATAGATTGGAAAGCCTTTCCGATTCTTCAACTATTATAGCAAGATATTCCTTTTTCTCTTCATCAGTAAGCTTATCGTTATCAAGCAGTTTGGCAAAGCCCAAAATAGAGGAAATAGGTGTTTTGAATTCATGTGATACATTACTTACAAAATCTTTTCTTAAATACTCAATGCTCTTAAGTTCTTTAGTCATTTTATTAAAACTATCAGTAAGCTGTCCTATCTCATCCTGCGAATCATTTACTACTACTACATCAAAATTGCCTTTTGCTACTTCTTGGGTCGCATTATTAAGCAATACTATAGGTTTCATTGCTTTATTGCTTAAACCCACTATAATGAGCATGAATACTACAATAGAAAACAAGAGCGCATAAGCTAACAGCATCGCGTAGTTACGGAAAAGATTATTCTCAGGCTGATATCCAACCCTTAGGTAATACTCATTAGCCTTAACAACAGATATCCCTACAGGTATGACTCTTTGCTTTATAAAAACTATACTTCCATTTTCCAGTAAGTTTATGTCTCTTTCATTAAGATTAAGATCCTCTATACTTTTTGTCAGAATAGCAGGATAAAGGGCATTGTGCGTAATAGCAATAATTCTATCAAGAGAAAGGTCCGTCTCATCTTTGGCTGATATTATGGTTTCTGCGATATATCTTTGATTTTCTTTTATAGTATCAATAAAACTGCGATTAGATGCCAAAATCGCTCCCATATATGCAAACATGGAAGCTATTATTATGATGATGAGAAGAAAAATGGATAATTTTGATTTTAATTGCATGTTTTCTTTTCCGCTTTGTATCCCAACCCTCTGACAGTGATTATTTCAAATTCATCAATGCCAGCAAGTTTTTCCCTTAACCTTTTAATATGAACATCAACTGTCCTTTCGTCTGTCTCGCTGTCCAATCCCCATATTTCATCCATAAGCTGTTGGCGTGTAAATATTTTTTTAGGATAACTCATAAGCTTAAAAAGCAGCATAAACTCCTTTTTGGGCAGTATTATTGTTTCATTAGCGCTTTGGACGCTTAAAGTATCATAATCAAGAACTACTTCTCCAACTTCAATCCTATGTTCTGTAGCTATTTTTGATCTTCTTAGAAGAGCGTTTATCCTTAAAAGCATTTCATCTATGTTAATCGGTTTTACCATATAGTCATCTGTACCAGAAACAAATCCCTTTCTTTTATCTTCCATTGTATCCTTTGCTGTTATCATAAGAATGGGCATGTTGTAGTCTGCGTCCCTTAAACTTCTTGTAAGCTCATATCCATCCATATTAGGCATCATTATGTCACATATAATAAGGTCTGCTTTAGTACTTTCGAGTATTTCCAGCGCTTGTTCACCATCATTTGCGCTCAAAACATTGAAACCGTTCTGTTTTAGAACCGCTCCTATAAGTCTTCTTAGATTTTTATCATCTTCTACTATCAGTATATTAAACATAAAAATCACCTTCTTATTTGTATTATACCATCAAATATGAACCTGCTATGAATTGTGCAGTTAAGGTAATTATCAGTAATATATATGCTATTGCTCTGTTACAACACTTCTTAATCCAGCTATTCTGTCCACAGGAATTGAAAAAACCACTGCATGAGCATCAGTATCCATACCGGCCTTTTCCATAATGGCATTCATTATGGACTCTTTGTCCTGTTTCTTTGATAGAATGTATATCATTTCTTTTTCTGTAGCTATAGAAACACCGAAAAACCTTTCTTTTGTGTTTTCCCCTGTTTCCTTTGCTTGAACAACAGTGCCTCCTTTTGCATTAGCGCTACGAGCAGCTTCCATTACTATATCTGATGATCCTTTATCTGCAACTACTACTATCAATGAGTATTTTAAATTTTCCATTTTTTCTCCCTCTTTGCTTAAAATTTCCTGTCCATCTGCCAAATATTTAAGGCAGGACTCTCCCCCTATGCTTTCTAAAGGTACCGTAAAAGCTATTCCATTACCTGGCGTCTCAATTTCCATCTGATTTACTAGATTTTTTAATATACTGTCCCTGTGTACGCAATCTGCAATAACATGAAACATTATTTTCTCAGTTTTCTCTATTCCCAAATAATCCAGAGTCTTCTTCTGAGCTGTTCCTTTGCATAAATCAGACAATACAGTATTTATACCATTTTCTTTAAAAAATTCATGGTACGTATTTTCATATTCCCTTTGTGTAATTATTATCATATAAAACATATTACCCATTCAACACCTGCTATCAAAAATTGATAATGCTTTCCTTCTTGCTTAATTTGTGTTCTTGCTCTTTTTCAGCCGCTTTAAGCTTGAACTTATAATATAGTCCAAGCACCTGTATAGTTATAAATGGAGTCATTGTAACCATGGCTACTATTCCGAATGCATCAACTACAATATTACCTCCTACGCTAAGGCATACACCTATAGCAAAAGGCAATAAGAATGTTGCTGTCATAGGTCCTGATGCGACAGCTCCTGAGTCTATTGCTATCGCAGTAAAAACAGATGGTACGAAAAATGATAATATTAAAGCAATAACATAACCCGGAATAACAAAATATAAAATTGATGCACCTGTTAAAATTTTAATCATAGAAAGACCTATTGATATAGATACTCCGATTGACAAGCTCGTAGAAATTGCTTTCTTTGGTATTGCGCCTGACGACAATTCTACAACTTGCTTACTTAATACGTGAACCGCTGGTTCAGCAATTACTAAAAAATACCCTATCATCATTCCTATAGGTATAACAATCCAGTTATATGAAAGACTGCCTATCTCCTGTCCTAAAAAGCTACCCATCTGAAGAAAACCGACATTAGCTCCGGTCAGGAATAAAACAAGGCCTATGTATGCGTATATAACACCGAATATAATCCTTATAACCTGTCCTTTTTTTAATTTGAGGACAGCCAGCTGGAAAATAACAAAAAACAAGACAATAGGCAATACAGCTATTGCAACTTCTGCCATTCTGACAGGTATATCAGATATGAATAATCTTGTTATCTGTTTTGTATTGTCAACATTAGCCATACCACTTAATTCATATTCTGAACCACTGCCTTTATATAACACTCCTAGTATTAATACGGCTAATATGGGGCCTGCAGCACTTAATCCTACAAATCCAAAACTTTCGCTTTGCGCATTCTTATCACTCCTTATTGAAGCTGTACCTGCTCCAAAAGCTAAAATAAATGGAACCGTCATTGCACCAGTCGAAACACCTCCAGAATCAAAAGCGACAGATAAAAATTCCTTTGGAACAAAAAATGATAATGTAAATATCACTGTATAAACACCAATAAGAATATAAGATAACTTAATTCTGAATATAATCCTTAACATAGAAAAAACTAAAAATAAACCAACACCAATTGATACGGTAATTATTAAAACCATATTTGGTATACCTGGTACCTGTTGAGCTAATACAGTCAGGCTCGGTTCAGACATCGTAACTGCTGCTCCAACTAAAAAACTTGCCAAAATGATTAACCACATTTTTCGTGACTTTGTTATTGCAGCACCGACATTCTCTCCTATAGGCATCATAGCAATATCTGCTCCTAAGGTGAAAAGCCCCATACCAAGTATCAGCATTACAGCTCCGATTATAAAAGTTAACATTATCCCGCTATCCGCAGGAAAAAATATAAAGCATAGAATAAAAACTATAATCGTTACTGGTAAGACTGATGAAAGAGATTCCTTCAGTTTTTCAAGAAGTATTGTTCTGTTATGTTTTATTAATTCCCTGCCTTCTCTAGTCATTACATATCCTTTTATATAGTAACTAATAATATACCATAATAACAGACAAAATGTAATAACTAAAGCAAAAAAGTGTAATGTTATTTCTCTCTAACATTAATAGAAGTGAAGAAAATCATAACCTGTCGCATAAACATCTTCTGCAAAAATCAGGTTATGTGAAACCGAATAGAAAAATATACAAAGCTTACTATTTAGGAGTGCGAACAGTCATAATTATTTATACACTATCTATTGACCTTATATGCAATTTTTGTATATAATTCCAACGATATTGACTTAAGTTCTGCTTTTAGCAGATAAAGACGGGAGAATAACAAATTACTGATATATCATACATAATTAATAACGAGGTTACACGCAGAAGGACATTTGCTATAATCTCTCATCCGGATGCAGGAAAAACAACCCTTACAGAAAAACTGCTTCTTTATGGAGGTGCAATACGTCTTGCAGGCGCTGTTAAAGGAAGAAAAGCTACTAAACATGCTGTATCCGATTGGATGGAAATTGAAAAACAAAGAGGTATTTCCGTTACATCTAGTGTAATGTTTTTTGATTACAATGGCTATCGTATAAACATACTTGATACTCCTGGCCATCAGGATTTCAGCGAAGATACTTACAGGACTTTAACAGCTGCTGATTGTGCAGTAATGCTTATAGACGGAGCTAAAGGAGTTGAAGCTCAGACAAGAAAGCTTTTTCATGTTTGCCGTATGCGGAACATTCCAATATTCACATTTGTAAATAAACTTGATCGCTATTGCAAAAGCCCCTTTGAACTGATGGACGAAATTGAAAAGGTTCTGAATATAAGGGCTTATCCTATGAATTGGCCGGTTGGTGAGGATGGAAATAATATAGGTGTTTATAATCGTAAAACGAAAAATATAGATCTTTTTGAAGCACATGGACATGGCCAGTATGCCCTCTCATCAAAATCCATATCTATAAATGATGAAGAAACAAAAGTAATATTAGGTAAAAAAATATATGACAAATTGATTGAAGAAATTGAACTTTTAGATATGGCCGGAGATGATTTTGACATGAGCAAAGTTGAAAGAGGCGAGCTGACTCCTATGTTTTTCGGAAGTGCAATGACAAATTTCGGAGTAAAACCTTTTTTAAGGGAATTTATAGAAATGGCCCCTTCTCCAAAGGAAGTTACTAGTGATAAATCTGATGAAGCATTAACAAACAATGAATTTCAAGCTTTTGTTTTTAAGATACAAGCAAATATGGACCCTGCTCACCGTAACAGGATTGCTTTCTTTCGAATTTGTTCAGGAAAATTTGAAAAAGGAATGGAAGTCATACATGCAAGAACGGGAAAAACTTTAAGGCTCACCCAGCCACAACAGTTTTTCGCACAGGAAAGAATAGTAGCAGAAGAAGGATTTGCAGGAGATATTATTGGAGTAGTGGACAACGGGTTATTGAATATAGGTGATGCTCTATACACTGGAAAGAAACCTTTTCTTTTTGATGGCATACCCATTTTTCCTGCAGAGCACTTTGCTCTAGTCAGAACTCCTGATGCAATGAAGAGAAAACAGTTTTTAAAGGGTATTAATCAGATATCTGAAGAAGGATCAATCCAGATATTCAAGCAACCCAATATCGGTGTGGAGACATTGATAATTGGTGTCGTAGGTGTTCTTCAGTTTGAAGTACTAGAATATAGGATGAAAAATGAATATGGTGTTGATATTATAATAGAGAAATTGCCATATACTCTTGCAAGATGGGTTATGGTAAAGACTGTAACCAGAGAAATGCTGGGTTTTGCTGACAGTGCTAAAGCTGTTGAAGACAGTCATGGAAGACCTGTAATACTGTATAACAGTGAATGGACATTTAACAGGGCTCAGGAAAAGAACAAAGATGTACAGTTTCTTGAGATTCCGCCTATTGTAAATCAATAATAACTAATAATAACCAAGTTATACTAGGAATCTAGTCTTTATAAACTACACCCTGCGAACTGCTATAATACTTTTCAAATTTATAACCGTCGAATTTATCATTATCAGTAAGGTCATTAATGTATACTACAGTTCCATTTTTTTCGTCTCTAGATTTCTTACCGCACAGCATTACTTTAGTACAGTTTGTAAGGGTAGTTATATCAGCAAACACATTTTGTCTTCCTTCCATATAATCACAAATAGCTTCAAGAAGAGCGCGGTATAAGTCATTCGTATCAATTACAAAGCTATAAGTCCCCGTTGTTGTCATAATGGTAATGTGGAAAGGCTGCCATTTGCCTAAATGTGAATAATATACTCCTCTTATCCCATTCTCATATTCTATGCTGTACATCTCACAAGAAGCTTTATCTCCATCTGTACCTTTTCCGATATACTGGCAGCTTTTGCCACTTGATCCAGCAAGTGCTGACATAGCTTCGACAATGTGAACAGAGTAATTGAATTCATCAACTCCGCTGGTACCGAAAATGCTTATTATGTCTCCTCTTTCTTCAGCAGGTTTAGATAAGAATCCTTTAATCTCTTTAGAATACCTCAAAGAAGAGGAACCTAATATTTTAGCTCCTTCTTTAACAAGCATCTCAATCCTTTTAATATCCTTAATGCTTCCAACAATCGGCTTATCTATAAAAACAGGTTTCCCTTTCTCAATAAAAGGCATTGCCTGGTCAATATGCTTTTCCCAGTTGCATGACTGTACAAAACCAATGTCTACAATATCTGCCATCTCTTCTATTGAATGCATCCTGCCATTTAAGTTAAATCTTTTTATAAACCAATTAACTTCATCCTCTGACCTGAATCCATCATTAAAGATATACTCATACCTCATATTAATATTATGAATTTCCAGATTTGTTGCAAATGCTTTCGGATGAGAAACATCTATATTTACTCCACCTATTTTAATCATAGTATGTCACCTCTCACTTGTTATCGTACAAAGAATTATATTATCTGAGCATCTAAATTGGTATATCAGTATAGTCTTTTTATTGTTGAATTATTATGTACTTTAGTAACCCTAATGGGCTTATGTTACTTTATTACCTATTTCAGATTCAAGAAAATTAAAACCCTTGAATCTCTGTTTTCAAGGGTTTCTGGCGGAGAGACAGGGATTCGAACCCTGGTTACTATTCCTAGTAAACACGATTTCCAGTCGTGCGCCTTCGACCAGCTCAGCCATCTCTCCAAACGCAAATCATATTTTATACACCAGTATATGATATGTCAATGAAATATTATGAGTAATAGTGCTTTGTAAGCATTACTGCGCAATTATTTAACAGCTCTTTGTTACATTTATTAAGGTGTGTCAGAACAGTATATTTTGTCCTACTCATAAGATAACCATATAAAATACTATCATGAAATATATCTTCAGGAATCCCTAATGCTTTTGGATCTGTTTCACAACCAGCGTTTTTCAGAATTCCTTCTATTTTCTCGGTATCAAGATCCATGACTTTAACAGGAAGCTTGTCCTTTACAATATCATACAGCCTGCATATTACGCATAATGCTACCCCTACGGAATTGCCATGCAGAGGGTGTTCCCATCCTCTTTTAATGAACTCAACATCCCAGTAATGAACAAGATGGTGTTCTGCTCCTGAACCAGGTCTTGTGTTTGTATACATACCCATTGCTATTCCGGAAAGAATAAGGGCTTCCATAATATTTTCTACCGCTTTTTTGTCTCTCTGTTTTAATAAAGCAGCGCTGTCTGAGCACTTATCTGCAGCTTTCCAAATAAGGTCAGCGATTTTTTCACAGTAGTGCTCCTTGTTAAGATCTCTTCCAAATCTCCACTCCCTTACCGCATTGTACTTCGATAAAACATCACCGAATCCTGCAGTCAGCATAGTATATGGAGCATTTTTTAAAATATTTATATCTGCAAATATCCCTATCGGAACCTGTCCAGGACAACTTTCTTTAAGATTGTTTATTATAAGGGCGGATGTTATCGAAGCATATCCATCCATTGATGGCGCAGTCCCTATAACCACGTATTTTTTCCCAAGATGGTATGAAATATTCCTTACGACATCATTAACCACACCGCTTCCTACTGCAACAAAGAAATCTATTCCCTGTGGCATCCTTATCAGTGTTTCCCCTATTGTACTTTCATTCGGGACAACTGCGACATCGTTTTTAAGAGGTATTATATAACTATAAGTATCCTGATTCTTTCTTTTAATTTTTTCAAAAACAGTTTTACCGGCTATCTTGTACGTATTCTCATCAGATATAACTATTATTGTGCCTTTTGCTTTTGTAAGAATAAAACTAACTCCTTCTTCTATTCCTTGTTCCGATATCTCTATTTTTTCTATTCCAGGATCATGAACTAGACCACACTCACATGAATAAGTGTTTTTAATAAGTTCCTTTATTTCCAAATCCTTAAATTCCATATAATCTCCTAATTTATCAGTTTCAAAATTTCATAAAGGCTTAATCCCATAAAGTTGCCTATCGCATACCCTAAAAGCCCTGTAGCTATTCCTATAAGAATGACTCCTTCATTCTTAATTGCTTTTGCAGTCGGTATTATAAAAGCAGGTCCGAATATCCCTGCGATTGATGTGATAATTATCGTATCCACATCAATTTTTAACAATAAGGCAAGTATGAAATGTAAAGTCATTGTAGCAAATAAAACAAAAGCTACTATACCTAATACCTGTACGGACTGCCCAATTATAAGCTGCATATCCGCCATCGATCCTACAGCTAATGAAAAAACATATATAAAGTACTGCCCTAACGGATAGGATACTTTATTCTGTCTTACTCCTTTAACAAATGATAAAGCTACCCCTATTAGCGATACGCAAAGCATTATTACTGCTACATTGGTCGCTTGTTTTGTTAAAAGGTAAGATATCCCTATACTTACACCAAGCGCTCCTATTCCGATAAGAATTGCTATCACTCCCTGTTTTATCTTTTCTTTTAACGGAATTGTCAACTTGCTGACTATACTTTCTTTTTGGTAGTCTGTCTTTTCTGTTGCAACAGATATCTGTTTTGTAAACTTCGAAAGCAACGGTTTTGCAAGTGTACAGATAAAAAGGAAGTATGCTCCTCCTAAAACCTGGTCTGCCAAATTTGCAACTATAATAGTGTTTTTATCTGCATTTACTCCATATCCTATTGCGAAAAGGTTAGGCGTCCCTCCTGTATAACAGCCGACCAGCATTGATGCTATCTTGGAATTTTCATATACATTGGGAAATATAAAAACACTTATTGCAGCAACACTCATAACTGAAATACATAAAAGGAGAAAAGATAACCCTGTTTTCTTAACATTTTTCTTTAAGGTAAGAAAATCAGAATTCAGTAGAATAAGCGTTATCGCAATAGGTATTAATACTGATGAAATAGTATCTGACAAAGAAGCATCTAACGGAAGTCCGCTATTAGCCCATATTATGCCTATTGCATAACAAAAAATGATTGGACCCACTGTTTTAATAAATTTAGATTTATTTTCAAGAACAACTAGCAGATAAGGTATTCCAAAGAATAAAACAATCTGGATAACTGTCAATAACATAGATTCATCCCCCTGTGGTTAAATATATATTAAATACGGATTTTTGTCCATTTCCCAGTTTTAAATCTTATCATTCCACCAAGACCTCTCGTCAGCTGATCTGTAAGCAGACCAAGCCATGCTCCTATTAAACCTAAATTCATAGGATATATCATTATATAAGACAATCCAGGTCTTATAACAGCAACACTTATAAGAGCCATTGTAGCAACAAATTTTACATCACCTGCTCCTCTTAAGCATCCGGAATATACTATCTGAGAATTTATAAAGAAGGTTGACAGTGCCATAATTAACAGTATTTTGGAGCCATTTTCAATAATACTTGTGTCATCAGTAAACAAACCCATAAGCATCTTGCCTCCAAAAATAAAAATTGCTGATAGAGTAATAGAAACCAAAAAAGCCATCCTTTGTCCTATCTTTACATACAATATAGATAAATCGCTCCTCTTTTCACCCATTGTCTGACCAACAAGGGCTGTTGTTCCTATGCCAAGACCGCTTCCAATATTTGTAGAAAGATTTAATATATTGATGCATACAAGGTGCGTACCATAATCTAGAGTACCTAGCTCAGCTATTATTTTATTATACATAAAAAATCCAAAACGGAAACACAGTTCCTCGAGTGCTGCATTACCTGATATTTTAACAATTGATTTTACAATACCCATATCAAATTTTTTCAAGCTTTTAAAATTGAAATAAATGAATGTGGATTTCCTCAAAGAATAACAAGCCATTATAAATGCAACGATCATACCTATAACTGTTGCAATTGCTGCACCTTTTACCCCAAGAGCCGGAAACCCTAGTCTACCTCCAATAAGCAAAAAATTAAAAATTACATTCACAACATTAGAAGCTATATTTGTAGTCATTGCAATTTTTGTATTACCTGCACCTCTTTGAGCTGCATTAATTGTCATAGTGAGTACTGAAAATACCGTTCCTGCAGTCACGATATTATAATACATTACTGCATCATCAATAAAGTCATCACCTGCTCCGGCAAATCTTAGTAAAGGCTTCGCAGTAAATAAACCAACTGCTGTCATAATAATGGCAAGTATAAAACAGATTAATAATGCCTGCATTAAAATCTGATTCGCCTTTTTTGCATCATTCTCGCCTTTTCTTCTTGCTACTAATGCTGTAACACCAGTATTTAATGCCATAAAAAGCATCAATATTATCATTCTTGGCTGAGTCGTAATACCTACAGCCGTAACTGAAGATATGCCAAGACTAGATACCATTAAAGTATCTACAAAACTTGTTAATCCTCCTAAAAGCGCTTCAACGGTAGACGGGAATGCCATTTTGAACATTCTGCCGTATGCTTCTTTTGCGGAAGGAACTTCTCCTAATAGTTTCTGCTTACGAAGCAGAAATCGTGGTTGATAAAGCTCCTTAATCATTCTTAATATTCTAACATATTTTTATGGTTTAGTTTTAAGAATTAATTTTATATGAAAAAAGATAAATCTGCCACTATCAATAGATTGAATAAAATGGCATCAGTGATATAATTTTCTGCAAACGCAAGAAAGGCTGTTAGAATGAAGATACAGAAAATTTTTATGAATAATACGCAGGCTTGTGCAGATAGTTTTAGAAAAGTTTATGAAATAAAAGGTAGATACATAAATGATCATTGCTTTATATCGCACTGTAATGAGATGCATTTATTCTATATAGACGGAGAGACAGGAAAAGGCTGTTATGATATAGGAAATGAGGTTATTATCGGTCATGCAGTAAGTAAGGATTTAATCTCATGGGAAGAAAAGCAACCTGCTCTTGTTTATGACCAATCACTATATTTTGAAGAAAGAGGAATTTTCGCACCTTATGTTTATGAAAAGGAAGGAAGATTCTATATGTTCTATTCTTCACATAACCTATCAAAAGCACAGTATATGTGTCTGGCATTCTCGGATAACCTTTATGATTGGCAAAGATATGAAAAGAATCCCTTATTCATACCTTCTTCTGATTGGGCATTATGGAATGAGTCCATTCCTTGTTCCTGTAGAGATCCTCATATTTTTTATGATGAAGATAAAAATAAATATATTTCTTTATGGGTTGCAGACATAAAAGAAAACAAAAAGCTCTCCTGTATTGCTGCATCGGTTTCTAAGAATCTGCTTTCATGGCAAGAGGCCGGACCAGTTCTTATTCGTAAACATTCATTTTATGAAAGCATTATTTGTAAAACCGAATCTCCTTGCTTAGTTAAAAAAAATAATCTTTATTATCTTTTTTACAGACATGGAAGTGGAACAAAGTACTGTATATCTGATTCCTACACAGATTTTACTTACTGCGATTCATATTACTTAGGTCCCTCTCATGCAAGTGAAATTTTTTTGTTTAATAACCAGTGGTATATATCCAGCTGTTCAAGGTTGGTTTCTGATCTTGAACATAAGACAGATCGAAGCACAGGCTTATACCTTGCACGATTATCTTGGGAAGGATTACATCCAGAAATATGCTCATTTTAATGGTAGCAAAGAACCTCTTCTTAACAAATACAAGTAATAAATTTTAGTTTTTTACTTAAAATTTGCCCATATCTCTTTACATATTTACGGCTATGAATTATTATGATAGAAGGCGAATTTTGGAAAACTGATTTAATCATTATTCCGGAAGGAAGGAGAAAATAAATATGACAAAAAACAAAATGTTGCTTTCTTGGATAGAAGAGATGACTGCTCTTACTACTCCTGATAAGGTCGTCTGGATAACAGGAGACCCAAAACAACTTGATGAACTAAGACAACAAGCCTTAGCTACCGGTGAACTTTACAAGCTTAATGAAGAAAAGCTTCCTGGCTGTTATTTACACCGTACAGCTGTAAATGACGTAGCACGCGTAGAACATCGCACATTCATATGTTCAAGAAATAAGAAAGATGCAGGACCTACAAATAACTGGATGGAACCTAAAGAAGCATATGAAAAACTTGGAAAACTCTTCAGCAAAAGCATGAAGGGCCGTACAATGTATATTATTCCTTATTCTATGGGACCCGTAGGATCAAAGTTTTCTAAAGTAGGAATAGAATTAACCGATTCCATTTATGTCGTTTTGAATATGGTCATAATGACAAGAGTGGGCAATGATGTGCTTGATGTGCTTGGAAATTCAAATGATTTCGTTAGAGGATTACACGGAAAAGCTGACATTGATGAGGAAAACAGATATATCTGCCATTTCCCGGAAGATAATACAATATGGTCTGTAAACTCAGGTTATGGCGGGAATGTTCTTTTAGGCAAAAAATGTTTTGCTTTGAGGATTGCTTCCTACCAGGGAAAACAGGAGAAATGGATGGCTGAACATATGCTTATTCTTGGTGTTGAGTATCCTGACGGGGATGTAAAGTATATAGCGGCAGCATTCCCATCTGCATGCGGAAAAACCAATCTTGCAATGCTAATACCTCCTGAAATCTACAAGAAAAAGGGTTATAAAGTATGGACAGTCGGAGACGATATCGCTTGGATAAGAAAAGGTCCTGATGGAAGACTTTGGGCGATAAATCCAGAAAACGGTTTCTTCGGAGTTGCTCCTGGAACAAATATAAAATCTAACCCTAACGCTTTACATTCAACTGAAAAGGGAACCATTTTCACTAATGTTGTTCATAATCTTGAAAACAATACAGTGTGGTGGGAAGGATTGGATAAGAATCCTCCTAAGAAGGCTCTCAACTGGAAAGGCGAACCTTGGACAGCGGAATCAGGCGAGAAGGGAGCTCACCCAAACAGCAGATTTACAGCTCCTGCAACAAACTGCCCTTGCATAAGCAAGGAATTTGATTCACCTAATGGCGTTCCTCTATCAGCTATAGTATTCGGTGGAAGAAGAGCAAAGACTGCCCCTCTTGTTTATCAGTCATTTGATTGGGTAAACGGAGTATTTGTTGGCTCAATAATGGCGTCAGAAACAACAGCTGCTGCAAGCGGAGCAGTAGGAGTAGTAAGAAGAGATCCAATGGCAATGCTGCCTTTCTGTGGATACAACATGGGTGATTACTTTCAGCACTGGTTAGATATGGGTAAGGATGTAGGAAACAAAGTTCCTAAGATATTCCATGTAAACTGGTTCAGACTTGACAATGAAGGAAATTTCGAATGGCCTGGTTTTGGTGAGAATCTTCGTGTTCTTTTATGGATACTTGACCGTTGTGAAAATAAGGTTGGAGCAGTTGAGACTCCTATCGGTTATCTACCAAAAGATGAAGATATTAATATCGAAGGCATTGATGTATCAAAAGAAACTTTAACAGATCTTTTAACTGTCGACAAAAAGCTTTGGCTTGAAGATGCAAATTCTGTTGAAGAATTCTATGGAAAGATAGGAGATACTTTACCAAAGGAACTTAAAGACGAATTAGCTAAACTTAAGAACAGATTGGCTAAATGATGTAATAATTATAATTAGGTTATTCTAAAAGAAGAGCGCATATTAATGCGCTCTTCTTATATTTATTCTAATTTATCTGCTTCTGCAGAATTTATTTCTTCTCTTTTGTCATATTAGCAAAATTGTCTGTCAGTTTAGACATCAATTTACCCATTTGAATTGGAAAAAGATAACAACCGATAGTTTGTATCTATTGTTGCCAGTTATGGCATATGATAAAACGTTTTGAGTTAATGTTTTTTGCTAAGCCTTGACCTACTTTCTCAGCAGAGGCCATAAATTCTTTCGGAACAGGTAATGGAGCAGATGATTTAGTTCTTGTCAAAGGAGGGTGAAAAATGTGAAAGGAGATATTGTTTCTTGCATATTCTATTTTTAAACATTTCGCAAGAGATTCTATAGCTCCTTTGCTGGAAGCATAAGGAGATATACGAGTGAATCCCATTACACCGACACCGGAACTTGTAAAAATTATTTTTCCTTGATTCTGTTTTATCATATATGGCAAAACGCTTTTCACTAACCTTAATGCACCAAAATAATTAACATCAAATACATCTCGATATGTATCTAAATCTGTATCTGATTCTGCTTTAAATGTACATTTGCAGGCATTATGTATAGCAATATCTATTACTGAAAATTCAGCAACTACACTTGCGACAGCACAATGCATCTTATCTTGATTTCTTACATCAACAATGTAGTACAGAAGATTATCACCATACTTGGTCTTTAGTTTTTCGATATTATCTGTTTCTAAATCAAATATAGCTACACTATTACCTTCTTTAAGCAGCTGTTCAGCAAAATAATAGCCAATGCCTTGGTTTGCACCTGTTATAATAATGTTTGACATTCAGATTCCTCCCTGTTTTGAAAAAAATGTTGTATATGTCTGTATTGCAATATACTCGCTATCTACATTGTTGTACAATCCTTGCTTTATCAACATTTGGAAAATACTGCTTTGAACTTTCAAGAGTTCTGTAAATAACCAATAATCATATTCCTTTTTGATTTCTTTATTAAAATCACTGTCAATTTACTGTAGATCTACAACCATCATTACTGTAAGACGGTTCATCTCTGTTGCTTTTTTTTAAATCGAGATAATAGCTCATTAAAAATTGCATGTTTTTTCAAAATGATAACAGACAGAACTTTCTTTAATTTTTACTTGTTTACAAATATCCTTAATAGATACACTTAATATTTTTCCCTTTGTCTCGCTCATCAGATCCCTCTTTTTATAGACAAACACTCGTTAGGTACTACATTCTAACGAGTGTTAGAAAGTCAATATCTTATTGTTTCTTTGCATAATATGAATAACTCTTTTACTTTAAGTTATCATTAAGTATTTTCCTTATGTCTAGCTTACTACTATTTCTTCCTGTTTGCATAAAATCTTTTTTATATACTATAGATGCCCAATCTATAACGGAATCTAATATCCTTGTTTTTATTCCCAGCTCTTTCGCAAGACAGCATACTGGTACACATCCTGTTTGAACATCTTCATAAATATATCTGGTATCGATTTCAAAGGGAGCAAGTACATTGGAATATGCGTGAGTATTCTGTATACACTCATAAAGGTTATTTCCTATAGAACTGTATTTTTCTTTTAGCCATTCGCAAACTGGTAAAACCTCTATTCCTGCTTTTTTTGCTATCTTAACTCTTTCATTATCCAATTCTTCTAGAATATTTGCAACAAGAGGAGATATGCCATCTATATAATATCTAAAAATTTCTTTGGCTTCTATTCTGGTTATGTTCATCAAGGTTGGTAGAGGATGGAAAATAATCCCCATATTCGATAAGCCTGTATGAAGAGTGCTTTTTGCAGGCTCAATATCATGAAAAAGTTTGTTCATCATATCTACCAAGATTGCAGTATCTTCTTTATTATGACCTGCTATCTTTACTTTTTTCTTCATTTCGTGTATATGAGGATATCCAGGTTTCTCGCACCGGCATGTAAAAATAAAAGTGTCTGTTTCACCAAGCAATATTTCTGCTTTACATCCATTATTTTTTAAAACTTGTTCGAATTCATATGTCCCGAAAGTCCTGCCAGGATTCAAAATAACAGTCTGTTTATCTTTCAGATGTGGTGCCATCTGTTTTGCTACTGCCTGATGGTATTGTGCAGGAGTTGTGACAAGTATAATGTATGCATCTTTTATTACTTCTTCCATTTTACAGCTTATAAGGCTTATTTCTGCAGTATCATTCACAATTCCTTTTACTTTAAAAATTCTATTTGAAAACATATCAACGCGTTCTTGTTCCCTTGCATATAAAGTTACAGGATAACCTTTTAAAGCGATATATGCTGCCATGGACTGGCCACCATTGCCTGTACTAATTACTGCTATTTTTTTCTTCAAATTATTTCCTTCCCAGTTAATCTGAATAATCTTTGTTTTTCGTTTAAGAAGCATCTTTCTTTTGGATCATATGCAAGACATTTCCCATCATAAACCCTTGTATGAAGCACTCCTCGAAATTCATCATTTTTAAAGATATGAGGGGCATCAAGAATTCCTTTTTTAATACAGTCCGTCAATACTGCCGAATCAGACAGAGGGTCTTTACTTTTATCTGCATATACATGCTTTATGAAATTCAAAAGATATGTAGCGTCGTCAATTAGTTCTTTTTTTCTTCGCTGTACAGCACTGTCTTGTTTATAATCTATATTACCATGTAATACTGATCTTATTACTCCTCTTACTATCTTACAGCTTTCAATAACAACTTGAGCAGATGCAGCCTCTATTGCCTCGCTATATCCTACTACATGTATTATATGAGGCTCAATCGCCATTGACAGTTGTGTAGAGGCAGCAAGTTGTCCTTTTGCAACGTCAGCATCTGAACTAAGAAAAGGAAGACCTGCTCTTACCTGCCTGTATACCCTAAATTCTTTTGTTGCTAAGCTTTCAGTCATTTCAAGTTGCGCTAAAACCTTTGCTAGGTCCATGGAAAAGGTTAATCCATTTGGTACATTAAACATATATTGAGCAATATAGTCCTTAACGCCATTTTTTTTCGCATTATATGCACTTATATATGACATTGCAACAGATATCGTATCATGAGCATCTCTTAAACCCCAGTGGTGTGGTTCATTCAGTTCTACTGGTATATCTCTTTCTCCATGCCATCTCATAAGACTCTGTGCTTCTTCTATCGAGATGTGTAGTTTCCTGGTACCTCGTCCATCAATTTCATTATACCAACATAATGGAACAGCACACCATGCGTTTGATATAGTGTTTACAAGCATTTCCGCGAAATTTAACACATCTGCTGTTCCACTATAACATCTCATTAAAGGAAAGTTCCCATATTCTGAAGCTTTTTTAAGAGTTATGAATGCCTCTTTCGAACTAACAGGAACACCTCCTGCTCCGTCCATATCTTTATTTCTCATGTCTGGCCTGAAGAAATACTGCTGTGTGTTCTGGTCTATACCTAAAGATATAACATCAAGAATTTTTGATTTAGAAATCTGGCTTATCCCTTCAATTGTTTCTTTATAAGAAGGAAGCCCAAAATGATGTCTTAATAGAGGATATGGTCTTTTTTGAGCAATTCTTTGAACTACATTTTGTGAATTATGCTCATTTTCATTTTCTTTAGTGTGTATCCCTGTACGTAGAAACTTGATACATTCATCTATATCTTCTGTAGAATCAAAAATAATATCGAAAAGTCCTGTCTCTTTTGCTTTTTTAGCTACAGAATAAGTACCTCCGAAAATCCATATAGGTTTATTCTCTTGTCTGTTGTTCATTTCTATATAAGAAGGTATTATCTTAATGAAGTTTTCCGGTGTTAATCTATACCCTACAGCTACATATCTTGGTTTATAATGTCTGATTGCGTTTTCAATAACTGCAGTATCAACTGCTGGACCTAGAAAGATAGTTTCATACCCTTCTTCTTGTGCAAGATTCAGAAAATGCGCTACACCTGCAACATGGACGCAATTTCCTATAGAAGCACCAATAATAATTCCTTTTTTCATCAAATTTTCCTTTCATTTAATCTTCCATTTCTTTTGAATAATCAATTGCATCAATTACGAAAACTGTTGCCCCCCCAACAACATATTCAACAGGATCCATATGAATATACTCCCCATGAGCACCGATAGAATATGGAGGTATAGGATCTAATATTGTACGTTTTCTACAATTTTCCTTAATTATTCTTAATGCGTTTTCAACTTTTTCTTCTTCAACACCGATAAGAAGAGTAGTGTTACGAGCTTTCAGAAAACCTCCAGTTGAAGCAAGTTTTGTTGCCTTATATCCCTTGTCTATAAGTCTTGATAAAAGACCTCTTACATCCGCTTCTTGTATTATTGCAAATATCAGTTTCATGCTTTTACCCCCTTTAAGTACCTTAACCATTCAGATATAAATGCACTTTTTCCACAGCAGATGATGATCCGACAAACACAACTGTGTCATTTTCATATAATTCTGCATCAGGACCTGGTGAAATAATAACGCTTTGCCCTCTTTTTATAGCAATTATTGTAGCTTGCGTATTCTGCCAGAATCTTATAGATCCTATATTTTTACCTATAAGCTTTGAATCTGATGAAATTTTAACTTCATAATCTGGAAATCTTGATTTTATATATGATATGGTATTTTGACTCTTTATTAGCATAGATAAAAGTTCATGCATTCTCTTGTTTATAATGCTATTTTTTTCAATAAGTTGTTTTAGTTCATTTTGCATATCTCTCTGATTCTTTGTTTCATCAAAAGCAGAAAGATATCGTTTTGCGTTATCTATTGATAATATATAAACACCGACATTTTTCTTTATTGATACTACTTTCATATCAGATAACAATGCCAATGCTCTTCTTATGGTCTCAGGAGATACATTATATTCAGATGATAAAAGCGATCTTCCTGATATCATCTGATTTTCGACCCATTCGTTATTAATTATCCTGCTTGCGATATCTCTTGCTATTGTTTGATATTGCGCTTCGCTTTTTCCGTTTATCATAAATGCTCCTTTTAAGTCACTCTTAGCATAATTATTTTATACTGCCACACTTGTTTTGTAAATAGTATGTCAGCATTAAATTACACACTTATCCACAGATTTTCTGTGGATAACTCGTTTTCTGTGGATAACTTTAATAATCCGAGAAAATTTATATAATTTTCTTATTTTTCCCTCTTGTACTGTGCTTGTATCTTTGATATATTATATTTCCCTGTTGATAACATTGCTTTTATGAGTATTTATCCACAGGTCACAGAAGATAAATCTGCTCATAGTGGAAAATAAAATAAGCAGTTTTATCTTTTTTAAAAATTAGGGGAAACTAACATTTATGACCGTACAAGAGATTTGGAACGATGCATTAGTAAATATTGAAAGTGTTATGGGTGAACTCAATTTCAAAACATGGATTTTGCCACTAGAACCTTACACAATAGATGGAGATAATTTTATTTTAATAACACAATCAGACTTTTCAAGAAATTATCTTGCAAATTACAAACTTTTATTAAAAAATGCTCTTTCTGATGCTGCAGCTAAAGAATTAAGCCCTCTTTTTAAGCTAAAGAATGAGATAAGAGAGTATGAGGAAAAAGGCAAACCTGAAATAATAAAAAATAATTCATATGCAGATACCCAACTGCTTGACAAATATGTATTTGCAAATTTTATTACCGGTTCATCTAATCAGTTTGCAAGAGCTGCAGCAGAAGCTGTTGTCGATAATCCCGGCACAACATATAATCCTTTGTTTTTTTATGGTGAAAGCGGAATAGGAAAGACGCACCTTATGCATGCAATAGGAAATGCAATAGCTGATGAATATCCTGAAAAAAAGATTTTATATGTGCAAAGCGAAACTTTCACAAATGAGATGATTTCAGCAATTAAAACAGCAAAAAGTAAGGAATTTAGAGAAAAATATAGAAATTTGGATGTTTTGTTAATAGATGACATACAATTTATTACTGGAAAAGAAGGAACTCAAGAAGAATTTTTCTATACTTTTGAAAAACTTTATTCCTCAAATAAACAGATAGTAATAACTTCAGATGTTCCTCCTGAAAAAATGAGCAGACTTGAAGAAAGACTTAAAACGAGATTTCAACAAGGACTAATGGCTGATATGCAGACTCCTGATTATGAGACTAGAGTCGCTATACTAGAACAGAATTCATTAAAATCCGAATATAGTATCTCTAAGGATGTAATTGAATTTATTGCAAAAAACATATCTTCTAATGTAAGAAATCTTCAAGGAGCATTGAATAAGACAGTCGCTCATGCTCGTGTTTTTGGAGAAGACATTACAATTGATTTAGCAAAGAAAGCTTTAAAAGATATGATAGACGAAACAAGTATAAATGATATAACTATACCTAGTATAATTGATGCCGTAGCTAAGTTCTATAATATAACAACAAGAGATATAATATCTCCAACAAGGAAAAGTAATATTGCTTTTCCTAGACAGATTGCTATGTATATTTGCAGAATAAAGACTTCTTTTTCACTTCCTGTTATTGGTAAATATTTCGCTGACAGGGATCATACTACTGTATTATATGCATGTGATAAGGTTGCAGAAAAAATACGTACAGATAAAGATGTCGAAAGAGATGTTAATGAACTTATAAGTAAGCTGACTTATTAACAGGAACCTGTGGAAATGTTAATAACTTTCTGTGGAATAATGTATAATATCAATAGAACCGTGATTTTAACTTTTTATCCACAAAAGTTATCAACAGTAAAAAAGACGGTAAATAAGGCATAAAACACGTTCTATACAATATCCACAAGACCTACTACTACTGCTGATAAATAAGTTAATAAAGAAAGAGGAAGAAAAAATGAATTTTACATGCACAAGAAAAAAATTACAGGAAGCTATAAACAGCGTATCAAAAGCAATTTCAAATAATCCAATAATGCCGGTGTTAGGAAATATATTTCTTAAAGCTAAAGACGGACAGATAATATTCAGAGGTTATGATCTTGAAATTGGAATTGAACATATTGAAAATGCAGAAGTTATAGAAGAAGGCGAAGTTTTAGTTAATTCCAAACTTTTTTCTGATATAGTGAGAAATTTAGGAGAAGAAGAAGCAAAAATTTTCACTGAAGACAATAAACTAGTTATAATATCAGGAAATGCTATTTTTAATATTAGATGGTTGGAAACAGCAGCTTTCCCAAAATTACCTGATGTAGAAAAAGATAATAAAGTTACGCTAAAAACAGAATATTTAAAAAATATGATAAGAAATACTTTATTTTCAGTTAGCACAAGTGAACAAAGACTAATTTTAACAGGCGCTTTGTTTGAAAGCGAAGAAAATTGTTTTAAGATGATTACTTTAGATAGCTTTAGAATGAGTATAAGAAAAGAATATATTCTAGGAAATGATGAAGTATTTAAGTTTGTAATACCGGGAAAGACATTAAATGAATTATTAAAGTTAATGACAAATGATGATGAAGAAATAAGAGTTTATTATGAAACAACTCAAGTATTATTTGAATTTGGTAACTGTAAATTTATTTCAAAACTTTTACAAGGCGAGTATTTTAATTACAAAGCTATTATACCAAAAGAATTTATAACAAAAATTGAAGTTGATGTGAATGAATTCAGAGAAATTATTGAAAGAAATATGCTGGTTTCTGATGATGGCAGAAAAGCACCTTTAGTACTAGAAATAAACGATAATATATTGACAGCTAATACGCAAGGAGAAGCTGGAAATGTAACAGAAACACTATATATCAAAAAAGATGGAAAGGATATGAGAATTGGTTTTAACGCAAAATATCTTCTTGATGCAATAAAATCAGTAAATGAAGAAAAAGTCAGGATATCATTTATGGGGGAAACCAATGCATGTGTAATTACACCTTTAAATAGCGATGAATTTCTTTATCTTATTCTTCCGGTAAGAATATCCTCATAAATAATTGATGTTAATTGAAAATATAGTACTAAAGGATTTCAGAAATTACGAATATCAAGAAATATCCCCAAAAAAAGGGATTAATATAATATACGGAAGAAATGCTCAAGGAAAAACAAATATCCTTGAGTCTATTTTTTTATGTTCAACTGCAAGATCACACAGAACAAATAAGGATAGCGATCTAATAAGGACACTACAAAAAGGATATTTAATAAAAATAGAAGGTAAAAGAGATGACGAACCTTTTTCAATAGATATAAATTGCACTAAAATTACTTCAAAAACAAATAAAAGAATAATTAAAGTTAACGACATTTCTCTTACGAGAACTGGACAGCTGATGGGAGTGCTAAATAGTGTAATGTTTTCACCGGAAGATCTGACAATAATTAAAGAAGGACCTAGTGAAAGAAGAAGATTTCTTGATATATTAATAAGTCAGATAAATCCTTCATATTTTTATGCTTTGCAAGAATATTTTAAAATATTGAAACAAAAAAATGCTTTATTAAAAAATATTTACGAAGGTGGGAAAAATAAAGATCTGATAGAGATATATAATCAGAAACAAGCTAAAACTGGAATTAAAATTATTAAGGAAAGAAAAAATTTTATAGAACAGATAAATATAAAAGCTAAACAAAATCATTATGATATAACAAAAGGCATTGAAAATTTGGAAATTAAGTATGAGTGTGATATTGTTGATTTTTCTAATGAAGAAAACGAATTATATAAAGCTCTTGAAAAAATTACTGAAAAAGAAATTAAAATACAAAGCTCAATATTAGGACCACACCGTGATGATATCGAGATAATACTAGATGGTATGAATATAAAAGATTATGGATCTCAAGGCCAGCAAAGAACTGCTATTTTGTCTTTAAAATTTGCAGAAATGCAGATTATTAAAGAAAAAACAGGCAAAAAACCAGTTCTTTTGCTTGATGATGCTTTAAGTGAACTAGATTTATTAAGAAAAAGGACCTTGTTGGATAAGATAGATACAAAACAAACATTTATAACATGCACAGAAAAAAGAAAATACATGACATTAGATGATAATATAAATTTTTTCTATGTAAATAAAGGTACCGTCAAAAGTGTATAGAAAAAAATCCTTAAAAATGGTATAATTAATAGAAGAGTAAAGAGAGGATTTTATGTTTTTACACATAGGAGATGATTTAGTTGTACGTGAAAAGGACATTATAGGAATATTTGATTTTGAAACTGCTACATTGTCCAAACATACAAAAAAATACCTCCAAGATAAAGAGAAAAAACACATGACATTAGCTATAAGTGAGCAGCTACCGAAAGCCTTTGTAGTCATTCAAAGAAAAAAGGTATCTGATTCTAAAGTGTTTTTTACATTAGTATCTTCTTTAACATTAAAAAAAAGAGCAGAGAATAATAGATTAACGGAGTAATATATGGATAATAAACAAAGACAAGAAAATATAAAGGGATGTAACTATAATGAATCTCAAATACAGGTACTAGAAGGGTTAGAAGCTGTTAGAAAAAGACCTAGTATGTATATCGGTACAACTTCTATAAAAGGGTTGCATCATCTTGTATACGAGATAGTAGCGAATAGTGTAGATGAAGCACTTGCTGGAAGATGCGATAGGATAGAAATAACTATTGATAAAGACAATATAGTTACAGTTACAGACAATGGTAGCGGTATACCGGTTGGGATTCATCCAAAAATGGGAATACCGACAGTGGAAGTTGTTCATACAGTATTGCATGCAGGAGGTAAATTTGATTCATCAGCATATAGTATATCAGGCGGTCTGCATGGAGTAGGAGCTTCTGTAGTAAATGCATTAAGCGAATTTTTAGAAGTTGAAGTAAAAAGAGACGGGAAAATATATAAACAGAGATATGAAAGAGGAAAAACTGTAACAAAACTTGAGGTTATAGGAGAAACAGATGAAACTGGGACAAAAACAGTTTTTAAAGCAGACTGCCAGATTTTTGATACAGTTGAATATGAATACGATGCTTTGTTATCAAGATATAGAGAAATGGCATTTCTAAATAAAGGAGTTATGATTGTTCTAACTGATAAAAGAGGAGATGTAGATGTAATAAATGAATTATGCTACGAGGGAGGAATAGTATCATTTGTCAGATATTTAGATTCTAATAAGACAAGAATACATAAAAATACCATTTATATAGAAGAAAAGAAGGAAGATTGTGTTGTAGAGTTAGCAATGCAATACAATGATTCATATAGTGAGACCTTGTATTCTTATGCGAATAATATTGCGACTATTGAAGGAGGAATGCATGTAACAGGCTTTCGTTCTGCATTAACAAAAGTAATTAATGATTATGCAAGAAAGATAGGAGCTTTAAAAGATACAAATAAAAATCTGACAGGAGATGATGTAAGAGAAGGACTGACAGTAGTATTATCTGTTAAACTCCATGACCCTCAGTTTGAAGGACAAACGAAATCAAAATTAGGTAATAGCTATATAAGAACAGTTACAGAACAAACAGTAAACGAGGATTTAGCCGCTTATTTTGAGGAAAACCCACAAGAGGGAAAAGCAATTGTTGATAAGTGTCTTCTTGCTTCAAGAGCTAGAGAAGCAGCAAGAGGAGCTAGAGATCTTGCAAGAAGAAAAACCGCTTTAGAAGGAAATGCTCTTCCTGGAAAGCTAGCCGACTGTTCAGAAACAGATCCGGTAAATAGTGAAATATTTATTGTTGAAGGAGATAGTGCAGGAGGTAGCGCGAAACAAGGCCGTGATAGAAAATACCAAGCCATTTTGCCTCTATGGGGAAAAATGCTTAATGTAGAAAAAGCAAGAATAGAAAAAATATATAATAATGAAAAGCTGCATCCATTAATTACTGCACTTGGAACAGGCATAGGCGAGGATTTTAATATAGAAAAATTAAGATATCATAAAGTAATAATAATGGCAGATGCTGACGTTGATGGTGCACATATAGGTATGCTATTAATTACTTTCGTTTACAGATACATGAGAGAACTGATAGAAAAAGGTCATCTTTATTTAGCCCAACCTCCTTTGTATAAAATAACAAGAGGAAAAGAATCAATATATGCTTTTAATGAAGTAGAAATGGAAAGAATACTCCGTGAAAAAGGATGGGATAAGAAAGACTGTACTCTTCAAAGATATAAAGGCCTTGGTGAAATGAGCTCGACACAGTTATGGGAAACAACAATGAATCCTGAGACCAGAACAATAGTACAATTAAAAATGGATAATCCTTTTTTGGCAGATATGGCAGTGTCTGATCTTATGGGTGATGATGTGCAACCAAGAAAAGAATTTATTGAAAGACACGCAAAAGATGTACAACTGAACAGATTGGATATATAATGTTTCACGTGAAACATATAATGAGGTCAAAATGGGAAAAGTAATGGCTGTTGCCAATCAAAAGGGCGGAGTAGGAAAGACAACCACATCAATAAATTTAAGTGCGAGCCTAGCTTATATGGGGAAAAAGACACTTCTTATAGATAATGATCCACAAGGGAATGCAACAAGTGGCTTAGGAGTAGATAAGTGGACTGTAGAAAAATCAGTTTATGATACTCTTATTAATGATATAGAGATAATGGAAACAATACTTCCTACAATGATGGATAATTTATTTATATGTCCGTCTAATATTCAACTAGCCGGTGCAGAAATCGAACTTGTGAGCCAAATGATGCGCGAAAATAGACTTAAAAATGCTATTGAGCCTATAAAAAAAGATTATGACTATATAATAATAGATTGTCCTCCATCTTTAGGTCTTCTGACTTTAAACTCTTTAACAGCAGCAGATACAATTTTAGTGCCTATTCAATGTGAGTACTATGCGTTAGAAGGACTGAAACAGCTCATGAAAACAGTAGCATTAGTACAAAAACATTTAAATCCTACCTTAAAAGTGGAAGGTGTGGTCATGACAATGTATGATTCTAGAACTAATCTTTCATTTCAAGTAGTTGAAAGTGTCAGAGAACACTTCTCAGATAGAGTGTATAGAACTATAATTCCTAGAAATGTACGGCTTAGTGAGGCACCAAGCCATGGAGTTCCAATTATTCTATATGATAAAGACTCTAAAGGAGCTATAAGTTATTTAGACCTAGCAGAAGAAGTTATACAGTGTGGAGGGAAAAATGGCTAAATATGGTTTAGGAAAAGGTCTTGGTGCACTATTAAATATTGATGAGGAAAACTACAAGAATCAGCTTATAGAAATGGATATCGATAAGATTCAGAGAGATCCAAGACAACCAAGAAAAGAATTTTCTAAAGAAGAGCTAGATGAACTTGCAGAATCAATAAGAGAAAAAGGTATAATTCAACCTATATTAGTAAGAAAAACTGGTGAAACATATTCAATAGTAGCTGGTGAGAGAAGGTTTAGGGCAGCCAAACAAGAGAAATTAAAAACTGTTCCAGTAATCGTAAAAGAATTTACTGAAAGAGAAGTATTAGAAATTTCCTTAATTGAAAATATACAAAGAAAAGATTTAAATCCTATTGAGCAAGCAGAAGCATATAAAAGGTTATGTGATGAATTCGGAGCAACACAGGAACAAATAGCTAAAAGTCTAGGCAAAAGCCGTCCGGTTGTTACAAATAAATTAAGACTATTAACTTTAAGCGAAAGAATTCTCAGTTATTTAAGAAGAGGTAAAATCTCAGAAGGACATGCTAGATTATTACTATCAATTCATGAAGATTTAAGAGATGATTTAGCACAACAAGCTGCTGATAATGAATTAAGCGTTAGGGAACTTGAAAAGTTAATAAAAAAAGTTCAGAAGGAACCTAAAAATAATGAGCAGATTGAGAATGATGAAGAGTTTATAAAAGTCGAAAACAAATTACAAAAAAAACTTGCGACTAAGGTAACTATAACAAGAAGTATTAAGAAAGGAAAAATAACGATAGAATATTATTCGCTTGAAGGATTAAACAGGATAATTGACATTTTAAGCAAATAATGTTTCACGTGAAACATTCTAATGGAATATATATATTACGTTTTAATTAGTTTAGGAGTATCACTGATTGTATCTTCAGTGTTAATTCTTGTTTTTCTTGGAAACAGGAAGAAAAGAAAAGAATTAAAGAAAGAAATATCTATAGAGGATATAAAAACTTATGAAGATTTGTTGTTTCAGATGAACAGGATACATAAGAGTACACAAGAGAATGAACGAAGAATCAGATATCTAAACGGCCATTGTGACAAGTTGGATGAAGCCACTGCATCATCATTAAAGAATATCGGATTGGTAAGATATAAATATTCAGATGATGCTGGAGGTAATCTTAGTTTTTCACTTGCTTTAATGGATGATAAGCAAAACGGAATAGTTTTTACAAATATTTCTTTGATAGATAGCAACTCTTTATATGTAAGAAGAATAACAAATGGTGTTTCTGATGTTCTTCTTATGGAAGAAGAAAAAGAAGCAATAAAGAAAGCAAATGAAATTTACACCAAATAGCATTAATTGTCAATAAAAAGGCTATTGACACAATTATTTAACTTTGGTATATTCATTAGGCACGTTTATTGCGAGGACTTTGAATAATTAATATGGAGAGATGGTCGAGTTGGTTTAAGGCACCGGTCTTGAAAACCGGCGTAGGGGCAACCCTACCTAGGGTTCGAATCCCTATCTCTCCGCCACAAGGAGAAGTACCCAAGTAGGCTCAAGGGGGCGGTTTGCTAAATCGTTAGTAGGGGTAACTCTAGCATGGGTTCGAATCCCATCTTCTCCGCCATAAAATAACACACTTTTATCTGATATAGAAAAAGTGTGTTTTTTAATGTACATAAAAAAAGATATATAAACGAAAAATATTAGGTAATACGATAATTCAATAAGTACTTTACTATTGGGATTTAAGTTTTCACTTTATGTTTGTTTTATAAAACAATCTTAGTGTAAAAAGTTTTTGGGAAGAATAATAAATAATTGATAAACATATTCCAGTTATGTTAGCATTATTATATAAGCAGGATTTAGTACTAATAAACTTATAAGGGGTAGATATGAGATATGATGTTATTGTAATAGGCGGAGGATTATCAGGTCTTACTGCTGCAGCATTATTGGCCAAAAGAGGGATTAATACAGCAGTTATAGATAAAAATTATAATCCTGGCGGATCATGTGGGATATTCAAAAGAGAAGGAGTTACTTTTGACCAGGGATCAGCAATGCTGTTTGGTTTTGGAGAGAAAGGATTTAACGCTCACAGATTTGTATTTAACTGTCTAGAACAACCTATTGATATGATAAAACATGAACTACTATATGTAATGAATTTCAATGGGAAAAAGATAAAATTTCATTCGGATCTTGACATGTTTATTGAGGAATTATCCAATGTCTTTCCAGATCAGAGAAATAATATAAAACGTTTCTACACAGATATGAATAAAACATATCATGATGTGCTTGTCGATAATCCAAGTTATACGACACCCGATGAAAATAATTTTATTGAAGCAAAAGATAATTTTTTAAAGCATCCTATGTCTTATATTAAATTTTTAAGTTACTTAAATTTAAGTTCAGAAAAATTACTGAAGAGGTATTTCGAAAAGGACGAGATAATCAAATTTTTCGACAAATTGACATCTACATACTGTTATACAACAACAGCAGAATCTCCAGCAATACTAGCTTCTGTTATGTTTGTAGATAATCATGTAGGAGGCAGTTATTATCCAGCCGGCTCGACACTTTTTCTTCCGGGTCTTCTAGAAAAATCAATTGAAGAAAACGAAGGAGAAATGATTCTCAATCGAGAAGTTACTCGGATAATATTCAAATATAACAAACCGATAGGGGTTTTACTTGATAATGACCAAGAAGTATATGCAGATAATATTATTTTTTCAGGTACTGTATGGGATTTATATGGTAAATTAATAGATAAAAGCGAAACAAGCAGAAAGAGAAGAAAATGGGCAGAAAAAATGGAAGCAACTTATCCATCAGTAGTTCTTTATTTGCTTGTAAAAGAGGACTGTATCCCAAAAGATACTCAGCCTGTTGAAATGCTAGTAGGAAACATAAACAAGATTGATGAGAGTGAAGTCACAGCATATATTTTTAGTATAGATGATAAAACCTTGTGTAAAGAGGGTTATCATGTTATTGCTTCAATAGGACCGACATTTATAAAGTGGTCAGAGCTAAATAAAGAAGAGTATCTTATAAAAAAAGAAGAAGAAAAGGATAGGATTATAAATGTTCTTGAAAAAAGATTTCCTGATATAAGAAAAAATATTGTGTTTAGTAATCTTGCAACAGCAAAAACTTTGGAGAGGTATTTGAATAAAAAGAATGGTGCAGTGGCGGGGCCTAAACAGAAACTTGGTCAGCATATGTTTAAAAGACAGCATACAAAAACATATTGGGATAATTTATTCTGTTGCGGGGAGTCGACTGTAATGGGAACAGGCACACCAACTGTGACCACTTCGGGAATTTCTGCTGCGAATGCAATTTTATCTAAACTAGGTAAACAAAGATATATTTTTGATAAAAATAGAAAAAACTATGTGAATATAATACAAAGACCAGTCACAGAACAAAGTATTTATTATAAATATGATGAAAAAACAGCAGATATAGTGAAAAAGGCTTTTGCATGCCAATTTTGTGAGGAACCAGCATGTTCAAATAATTTTGATGTGCGAGGAATAATGAGAAGAGTATGTGTAGGTAATTTTATCGGCGCAAAAAAAATAATTACTAAAAATCCTTTATTAATTTCTGAAGATAAATTGATCCAATACGAGAAAAGATGCATAGAGAATAAAAGAATTGGAAAAGCAGTTAGTATTTCATCCGTAGTGGAATTTTTGAAGGAAGGTATATATGATTAGAAATAAGTATAGCACGATAGTAGTAGGAGCAGGTATTGGAGGTTTGACAGCAGCAGTTTATCTTACAAAAAACAAAATAGATACACTACTGATAGATAAAAATGAAAAACCTGGGGGACTTGTAAATACTTTTATATATAATGGATTTAAATTTGATGGAGGTGCAAGAGCTTTTGAAAACTCCGGAGTTATTTTTCCGATGCTGAAACAGTTGGGAATAGATATTGACTTCGTACATAATCCTGTCAGTGTCGGTATTGGGACAGAAGTAATCGATTTTATCTCTGAAAAAAGCCTTAAAGATTACGAGAATCTCTTATGTAATGCATATCCGGATAATACTGCAGAGATAGCTCTAATTATTAAAGAAATTGATAAGGTGATAGGGTATATGTCTGTCATATACGGTATTGATAATCCTATGTTCACAGATAAATTTACTGATAAAGAATATGTATTCAAAGAGCTTCTTCCTTGGTTAATTAAATACAACGTTAATATAAAGAAAGCTCAAAAGCTTAATCAACCTGTAGAAGAGTATTTACATAAATTTACTGATAATCAATCACTTATAGATATTATAATACAGCACTTTTTTAAAGATACGCCTACATTTTTTGCATTAAGTTACTTCGGACAGTATTTGGATTATTCATATCCATTAGGAGGTACAGGGGTTCTTGCAGACAAAATGGCAGAATACATAACAAAAGGCAACAACAATATATTAACAGAATATGAAGTCATATCTGTTGATGTAAAAGATAAGAAAATAACACTTAATGATAATCAGATAATATCATATGATTATCTTATATGGGCAGCAGATCTTAGAATACTTTATTCAGGGCTTGATGTTTCCAAAATGTCGGGAAGAGAACGTGACATAAATATGAAAACTAGAAAAAAAGTATTTAATGGACATGGCAGTGATTCTATTCTTTCAGTTTTTATAGGAACAGATTTAAATACAGAATACTTTAAAGGAAAAATTAAAGGACATTGCTTTTATACTCCTGACAAAAAAGGATTAAGTACCTCTATGATGAGAAAGTGGGAGGATGTTTTAAAGCAAGGAAGTAAAGAAGATGAATTTATTATTTTACAGGAAATAACGAAAGAATATCTTAGTCTTACTACTTATGAAATCTCTATACCATCATTAAGAGATGAATCTATGTCTCCTCCAGGAAAAACAGGTGTAATAGTAAGCACATTGATGGATTATAATATTTTTAAATACTTAAAAGAAAATAATCGGTATGAAAAATTTAAGGAATATTGTACAGATATTATAGTGGAGGTTCTTGATAAAAGCATATTTCCAGGTATTAAAGAAAAAACAACATTTACTATATGTGCTACACCATTAACTATTGAAAAAGCTACTAAAGGGCTTGAAGGATCAATAACAGGATGGTCATACAGTAATGATATGCCTGTAAAGAGCGATTTAAAAGAAATTATTAGTGCACCGGTAACAAATATAAAGGATGTTTATAAAGCAGGACAATGGGCATTTTATCCTTCAGGAGTTCCTACCTGTATAATTACCGGAAAACTGGCAGCAGATAAGGTTATAAAAAAAAGCGGTAAGAAATTATGATATACAATATTACGCTAATTATAATCGGATTAATATGCAGTATCATACTGTTTTATAGATTCCCTTTTTTAAATAGAAAAGACAAAAGCTCTAAATTGCTTGTTTCTGTAGTTATACCTGCAAGAAATGAAGAAAAGACACTACCATTTCTTTTATCAGATCTGCAAAAATTTCAGGCTGATATACACGAAATTATATGTATTAATGACGGATCTACAGATAACACAAAAGATGTAATACTTGAATATGGGTACAAACTTGTCGAAGTAAATGATAAACCCGATAAGTGGATGGGTAAATCATGGGCTTGTCTTAAAGGTGCATCCGTTTCTACAGGAGATGTTATTTTGTTTCTTGATGCAGATGTTAGATTAAACAAACAAGGTTTTAATATGCTTATATCAGAATATGAAGATAGTAAAAGGACAATATCTGTACAGCCTTACCATAAAATGGAGAAATCTTTTGAGAAGCTTTCTTTTATTTTTAATATAGTGCAAGTTGGTGGAAATGGCGTTACTTGCGCTATAAAAAACGGAACAGCAGGTCTATTTGGTCCAGTAATACTCATAAATCGAAAAGAGTATTTTTCAATTGGTGGTCACAGCGGAGCAAAAGATGTTATTCTTGAGGACCTTGCCATTGGGCAAGTGCTTAATGCAAGGGGTTTGGGTTATAAACTTTTTCTTGGTGGAAAAGATGTGTCATTTAGGATGTATAGCCAAGGAATAAGGCAGATTATTGAAGGATGGACTAAAAACTATGCAGCTGGAGCAGCTATGGCAAGAGCTGATATTTTTATAATAACTTTTCTTTGGATTTCTGCACTTTGTTCAACAGCATTTAATGCGATATCATCATGGTTTATAAATGATTTAACTAAAATAATCACATTTAATATTTTCTATATTTTATGGGTTATAGAATTAACAAGGATATCAAAAAAGATAGGTAACTATAATATTTTGAATGCTGTTTTCTATCCTGTTTATATGGTGTTCTTTCTTGTTATTTTCTTTATGTCTGTATTAAAAAAAGTATTAAAAATCAAAGTCTCATGGAAAGGCAGAAAAATATAATGCGCATACTATTTTTACCAGATATCTGGACAATATTGCTTTGTATACCGTTATGGTTTGTATTTCATATAGTTCCGGCTTTAATATGTTTAAAAATTCCAGATAAATACTATAATCCTTTAGGACTAATTTATAGAACTAAGAAATGGGAAAAAAAAGGAGAAATATATCAAAGCCTTTTCAAGGTAAAAAAATGGAAAAAGTATCTTCCAGACGGTGCTACAATGTTTAAGGATGGATATAAGAAAAGGCATCTCACTGAATATACTTCTGAGTCTTTAGAAAAATTTGCAATAGAAACATGCAGAGCGGAATTGACACATATTCTTGCAATATTTCCATTTTGGATATTTGGTTTTATAGCTCCCCCAATAATTGTACTTTACATGCTTATATATGCGCTTGCTGTGAATCTTCCGTGTATAATAACGCAAAGATTTAACAGGCCGAGAATATTAGCTCTTAAGGATAAGATTGATATCGCTGTTATAGGATAATATAGTATAATAAAAAACAAATAAGCGGGTAAAGGCAGATAATAATGAGCTTTAATTCATTAACTTACATAATATTTATTATAGGCATCTGCATACTTAACTATATAGTAAGACCTAAATATAGAAATACAATATTGCTGGCTGCAAGTTATTTTTTCTATATATATATTGATCCAAGATATATTTTCTTTTTATTATTCTCTACTTCTATAAGTTATTTAATTGCAATAATAATGGAAAGGGATACAGAAAAAAAGCGGAAGTTTTGGCTTATACTTGGAATAATCTTAAGCATAGGTCTTCTATTTACATTAAAATATCTTGATTTTCTAAGCTTAAGCATATCCGGGCTTCTATCAAAACTTAATTTACCTTTGCTTCCTAGGATAAATCTAATTATTCCTATAGGTATATCATTCTATAGTTTTACTGTAACAGGATACCTTATTGACGTATACAAAAAGAAAAACCCTGCTGAAAAGAATTTTATTGATTATGCTTTGTTCGTATCTTTCTTTCCACAACTTCTCTCTGGACCTATTGAAAGAGCATCAAATATGCTTGTTCAGTATAAGAAAACAAGAAAATTTGATATTTCCAACCTAAAAGCAGGAAGTATAAGATTTTTATGGGGTTTGTTTAAAAAAATGATAATTGCTGATCAGCTAGCTATGCTTGTTAATGGAACATACGCTTCATTGAATGAAAAATCCTCCATTAATGTAGTAATTGCAATAATTGCATACTCACTGCAGATTTATGTTGATTTTTCTGCATACTCAGATATGGCTATAGGGTCAGCTAGGCTTCTTGGATTGAATATAATGGAAAATTTTGATAGCCCTTATTTATCCTCATCAGTAAAAATGTTCTGGAGAAGATGGCACATATCACTGACTTCATGGTTCAAGGATTATCTTTATATACCTTTAGGAGGAAGCAGGTGCTCAAAGTTGAGGAATGTTTTGAACACGCTTATAGTTTTTGCAGTTAGCGGATTATGGCATGGAGCATCGGTAACATTTTTGATTTGGGGTGTTATAAATGGTATTTATCTTGTTATAGGTAATTTAATGTCTCCTGTATATAGAAAGATAAAAGATTACTTGAAAATAAAGGACAGTAATAATTTATTTCTTATTATTAAAGGAACAATAACATTCATACTTATTTCGTTAACCTGGATTTTTTTCAGAGCAGACAATCTAGAACATGCAATTTTAATATTCAAATCAATTTACATTAATAAACAATTAGCAATAAGTCTTACTTCTTTAGAAATAGATGCCTATAACCTGATAGTACTAATTGTATCTATTATAGTAATGCTTGTTATTGATGTACTTACAAGAAAGAAGTATCTTCCTGATTTGTTGAATAATAACTTAATATTGACATATGTGACTTGTTTTCTGCTAATTATAGCAATTATTCTTTTTGGAGTATATGGTGCCGGTTATGATCCTCTAGATTTCGTATATTTCAAATTTTAGTAGTTATAATTAATGTTATATACATCTAACAACTGTTTTAATAGTACAATTACTATTATCATAAGAAATAATATTAAAATGATCAGATGATTTTTTTAGTGAATTGTGGTTCATCAAAATAAATAGCACTATATGTAGTACAGATAAATCATATATGGTTTTTACTTAAGTGTTACAATTAAAAAACTTGACATTCGATATTATAAATATATATAATCTAATGCGCTATGCATGTTTAAATGCAAAGAGAAAAAGAAAAATTTTATTTACATA
>MWDI01000038.1 GCA_002070475.1 Firmicutes bacterium ADurb.Bin146 | reverse complement strand
CCGCCACGTCCGCATTTGCAGCAGCCTCTACGGCTTTTGCAGCCAATGCTTCATCCGCTTTATCCTCAACATCATCAAAGCCTTTGGCAAATGTGATGTTTTCCTTTTTTACAGTTGCGAGAAATTCTACGGCGTCCATTGCAGATTCTGTTTTAAAGCTGTTGATGTGGGAACTTCCGCCGCCCTGATAGCGTGGTTTCTCGGCGTATTTGCCGATAAAAGCCACCTTTTTGTCTGCGGACAACGGGAGAAGCGCATCCTCATTTTTCAGAAGCACAATACACTCCTCTTCGATTTCCCGGGCTGTCTCATGGTCTTTTTCATGCTGAAATACCGCGTTTTTGTCTCTGTTTTCCTCATATTTGAAAATAACATTCAAATATTCTTCACAGGACTTGTCCAGTACAGATTCATCCAGTGTTCCGTCCTGTACTGCGGCAACGATTTCCGCATCCGTAGCGCCTTCACAGGACGGCATTTCCAGATTGCAGCCTGCTTTCAGAGCTTCCACACGGTCATTCATCGCACCCCAGTCTGTCATTACATAGCCGTCAAATCCCCATTCCCTGCGGAGCACATCTGTGAGCATTTCTTTGTTTTCACAAAGGTATGTGCCGTTCAGCTTGTTGTATGCGTTCATAATGGTCCACGGCTTTTCCTTCTTTACCATTCCTTCAAAAGAAGCAAGGTAAATTTCACGCATGGTGCGTTCATCCATTTCTGAAGAGCTTGTTAAGCGGTGATATTCCTGGTTATTTGCCATAAAATGCTTCGGACTTGTTCCGATATGTTTGCTCTGGACGCCGTGGACAAGCGCACCTGCCATTTCCGTTGACACAAGCGGGTCCTCTGAATAGTATTCGAAATTACGTCCGCACAGCGGGGAACGCTTAATGTTCATAGCCGGGCCTAAGATTGCGCTTACATTTTCTGCCTGACACTCTTCCCCCAGTGTTTCTCCAAGTTTTGTCACCAGCTCACGGTTAAAGCTGGATGCGGTTGCACATCCCGCTGGAAAGCAAACAGCCTGAATGCTGTCGTTGATTCCCAAATGGTCTGCTTTATCGTCCTGCTTGCGGAGTCCGTGAGGTCCGTCTGATACCATTTCCGAAGGGATTCCGAGACGTTCCACTCCTTTTGTGTGCCAGAAATCAAGCCCGGAACACAAAGATGCTTTCTCCTCCAGAGTCATTTTGGAGACCAATTCTTTTATTTTTGCTGTTTCCATGTTTCATCCTCCTGCAAATCTTTCTCTTTTGGATAAAGATAGCATATATTTTTCTTTTCGTATTATAGTTTTGAGTTATTTATTGTAAGAATAGGTTTGCATTTCCTTTACTGAATGGTCACGGAATGCAGTACCACATCTACTTTACAGGTTACTTTGATTTCATAGGTTCCCGGCTCTGCTTCCGCAATTGCTTTTCCATCTGCCAAAACCGTAAGTTTTCCGTCCCCATTGAAATTGATTTTTTCCACACATAAACATCTGTGATACTCGTTGTTTCCCGAAGAACGGTGATAGAACACATACCACTGCCCCTCATATTCCTGAATGCTGCCGTGTATATTCTAGGATTTCGGGTCGCATTTGGCATTATCAATAATTATCCCCTGATAAGTAAATGGCCCTAACGGACTTTTCGACGTTGCATAGGGCAAGGCAGGTCAGTTTTTTATCCCGGTACACACACGGATATACTTAATAATAAATGCCGTTTCGCTTCCGCAGGGAGCTTCCTTCGTGGAAACCGTGTTCTTCCCCTGTGACAATCCGGTGTACTACGTTTTCATCGTCAAAGAAGACCATATCCTCGTTCAGCGGTACGCCGCAAGCACGGAACTGTCCTCAATAGTAGTAGGCTTTCCCGTCATCACCAATAAAGATTACCGGGTCGATTCCCCCGCTGGGCATCTGTACGGGATTTTCAAACGGACCTTCCGGTTTGTCGGAAACCGCAACGCCTTCCGAATTGCCTGTCATGCAAAAATAGAGGTAGTATTTTCCGTCTTTCTCAATACAGTCCGGTGCAAACACATACTGCTGGTTTGGCATCAGTTTTCCCATGTTCAGGTTTTTCTTCCCTGAAATCTTAATCAGGAATCGGATGAATGCCGGCATTGTACTTATCATATGCTGAAACATCGGCGTCGGATTTTTCAAATCCATATCCGTTACCGGATAGTCCTTTCCCTTTTTATCATGAATCCACGGCACATCATTTCCATCAAAGGACTTTTCGTGAACCGTCCAGTGTTCCATATCCTCTGTGGAACCAACATTGTACTGCTCACTGCAATACGTTGTGTCGTCTAAATCCCGGCTTCCGTACACATACAGCCTGTTTCCGAATACATGGGCTTCCCCGTCTGCAATACATATCTCCGGCGGCAACACCGGGTTTCTTCCTTTCTCATTCTTAGCTGGTCTCCTTCAAACTTTCTTCGGTGCATTTAATGCGGCAAGAAGCTGTTCCAGCATTTCCTGATTCACTGCTCCCGACGAATCACTGCCCCCCCCCTGTTCCGACATTTTTACTCTGAACCCCTTCCACCATAGCGGATGCGATTTCTGTGGAAAGATAGGGGGCCTCCGAATAGTATTCAAAGTTTCTTCCGCAGAGCGGTGGACCACATCCATTTGCGTTGAGAACATCAGTCCTGCCTTTTCCGCATTCTATATTTTTACCTGCTAACTTCTTAACTATTTTTTCAGATACCTGCGGTAGTTATCTATGACAGAATCGGTAACTCCATTTTTGTACACTTTACGGATATCAACAACTTTTTCATCTTTCAATGCTTTCAGCCAATCCAACAAATCTTTTCTACTGTTTGCAAAATTACAGCATCTTCCGTCTGCATATACATTCGGGTCATCCTTGTCTTTCAGATACCCATACGGTGTTGTACTTGTCACATGCTTGCCGGATTTTCCTTTCGCCTTGAAAGTGGATTTTATCTTTTTACTGGTATCCCTTGTTTTCCTTTATGATAACGGATGAAAACTCTACGCTGAAACTGTGCAAGCACTGTGGAAAGATATTTGTAGCCAGCCGCTCCAATGTGCAGTTCTGTTCTTCGCAATGTAAAAATCAACATAATGTATATAAGTGTCGGGCGAAAGAGGATGCGGAATAAACAGATTCTTATTTGACAAGCTATAAACGAAATGGAGATGACCAAATGAAAAATGAGTTGATTACATTTAAAGATGGAACCTTAGAACTGAATGTACCTGTTTCGTGGGAGCAGGAAACAGTATGGATTACACGAAATCAAATGGCAGAGCTTTTTGACCGTGATGTAAAAACCATCGGTAAACATATTAACAATGCCCTAAAAGAAGAGCTCGATAACTCAACTGTCGCAAATTTTGCGACTGTTCAAATGGAAGGTGGACGTGAGGTAGAAAGAAATATTGAACACTATAATCTTGATATGATTTTACCGACTGTTGTGCTTGTATCAGAAAGACTAAACCCTTTTAATCCATCTACTTCCGTCCAGTATGCTGATTCAGGGGATGTGTTTTCCGCTGCCTGTACAGTCGGTATTGTTCCATTCATTCCCGGAAATAATGACAATGCCATTATCATTGAAAGTAGAATCGCGCTGCTCCTTTTAAGCCATTTTTTCTTCATGTTTCTCCTCCATTTCTCGTAAAAACCAGATTTTCATATCCACATACCTTTTGTTATCACTCTTTACCCATGCTTGTCATCTGCCACGCCCACGTCTACGAACCGGTGTGATTATCTGCTGTTCCCCTTGTGCTTTTAGCTGCTCCTCTGAAGGATGATTTCTGTTGTATTTCACACGATAATCATATTCCTCAGTAAAATCATCATAGACGGACATCTTGTAACGCATACTCCGCATGGATTCTTCGGTATATCCCATTCTGTTCTGATACTTCTTTAGTTCTTCCATTCGGTCATCAGAAGGTGGCGGAAGAAGTTTAGCACGTTTTTCCAGAGAGAGCTTGCGGTATTCTGCTGGGGATGGAAACGGCTTATTCTGAACCGGCACAGTTGACGAATTGCTATCAAGTAATTCGTCTAACTCATCCTCATTATCTGGTTCTGCGTCGGTTGAGTTATTTGTTGTGCTAAACTCAGTACTTACCGAGCCTGCGCCTGCATCAAGTCCCTGCCACTCTTTATTGAAGTCATCAAATGCAGCACCATAAAAGAAAGACTCGTCATTCTCCGGTATCTCGTGTTTTTCCTGAAACTCGTCATATGCCTCATATACAGAAACATCCGGTTTTCTGGTCGGCTGTGACTCCTGTGTTGGTACCTGCTTTTTAGCCTTAGAAGCAGACTCCTTCACTTCGTCCTCATCCTCTTCCCATCTGGGATAATCCTTCATGGACTGACTGGAATGTTCGATGTCCTGTTCCTGCCTTGGATAATCAAACCAATCCTCTTTTTCCTTCTGTTTCATATACTCCCTGATGCCTGCAACCGTGAATCGCTTACCAAGCTTACTGCCTCGTACTGCCTGCACCTTACCACCATTGCTGCTGCGATAAGGAAGGGCATAACTGATGGTATTCCCCTTTAAGCGCACATTCATGTGATAGGTTCTCTCAAGCATATTTACCACATCATGGATGTTCTGCGTGGTCGGGTCATTCATGGCAAGTCTGATATACACACGCATTTCATCCTTGAAAGAAAGTTTTCCCCTTTTCTGCATCTGATTTTCCGCTAAGGTGCGTTCCTCTCTGGTCTTATCCGGATTGTAGAAGCTGTCACGAACAGAGTGCGTCAAGCCCCGGCGCCTGCACTGTTCTCCAAAATACTCCGACATTTCCACCAGTTCCTTCGGACCTCTCCGAAAGGAAGAACCATCCTTCTGGTTACAGTTATTTACCAGAAAATGCACGTGAACATGCTCCGTATCCACATGAACCGCAAACAATACCTCAAATCCCTTCTTCCAGAAAAACTTATGAGCGAAGTCCTCCGCTATCTTGTAAGCATCTGCATAAGTCAGCTTATCATTGTCCTCCGGATGAAAGGATATGGACAGCTTCTGTGCAAGAATGTCCCTTGGGAAGAACCGGCTGTACTTCTTCTGATGCATTTTCCTTGTCATAAGGACACTGTTTGCAAAGTTATCCCGATTGCAGCCAAAGGCATTATATAACTCCGACTTTGTCTTGATAACACCGGAACTTAGCTGTTCCTTCTTCTGCCCTAGGATATAATCTGCCGCACTGTGAAGCTGTGCCACAGACTTACAGGGAGCATATTTTACATTGACATTTCCATATACTGCCATCTAATTCACCACCTTTTCATATAGCTTTAATACCGAGTCTTCCAACCGCCGGAATACTCTTTGGAACGGTTCAAATGCTGTCATGGATATCAAATCCGGATAGGCATTGATATTCCTTGCCAGCTGGTTGATATTGACCCCCTGCTTTTTTAGTTCATAGCAGACATCATTCATAACCTCCATAAACTGCTTCAGTGTTGTCCCGTCAATCTGCCTGCCCTTGTTGACACGGAGCAGATAGTCGATGAAATCAGCGGAAGTCTTATATCCGCTCTCCTTCATCTGCGATTCAAATTCCTGCTTTACATGGTAATCCACACGAGAATAGATTACCTCGTCTCTTGTTCGTTTCCCCATAATGTTCTCCTTCTTTTTATCTGTGGTGGACAGTATCCGATTTCAATACTGCCCGGGTTAATTGGTTACATTGCTTCCCTGTCACCACTGTTTTGAGATTTCAAAATGTGGTTTAAGGCAACAAAAAAGCCACAAAACTCATTGGTTGAATTGGTATTGCTGCCTTTTCTTCCATTTGTTTCATGGCTTCGCTTTTTGGTATTTTTGTATTCAGTTATTGTGTTTTGGCTACGATTGCACCGGATTATGGCTACATACTAATAGAAATTGTGGTCTGCCCCGGTAAATTGCAGTGTCATGCCCCTGTTGTGGTTCTACTGTTGCTCTGCTTTGTAGCCATTTGGTTGCAGATATTGTCCAAACTGTATCTGCTATAGCTATACTGTCCATAAGAACCGCTATCATCTGCATCCGTCTGGGTATTTCTTCGTAGCCTTTGTGTAAGCGATGCTTCGTCAGCAGGGCACATCATCCCCACAGGTCTGCCCGCCGGAAAAAAGACTCCGTCAGACAGACAAAAGCAGCCCTTCGCTTACCGCTTCGGACTGCTTTTTCCACATCTCTACTACTTATTGAAATCTTCTATTCCCTTTCCGATGTGGTGGGGATGATATAGGCAGGTAGTACCGCTGGCTTGCCAAATCGTCAAAAATAAAATCAGAGTGCCTTACGGCACCCCGATTTTATTTTCTCCTCATTGTCTTCACCATCGGTGCTACCTGCTCATGGGCTACGCCCCCGAGACCCCCGGACAGAAAAACTCACCATCTGCAAAGGGGATGGTGAGTTTTCTGTCTTTGCCGCAATTGTGCCCTGGAATGTAGCCGATGTTCACTTTAGTAATTGTACGAATGTACATCGGCTATAAATACCGCTCCACAAATTCTGCTGGTGTTACAATTTCAGGTTTTTCTATTACAATATCAGAAAAATCCTTATCACCTGTAATAAGAACATCCACATCTTCAATAATAGCTGTAAAAAGGACCGGATAATCCTTCACATCACGAATTTCAAATAATTCTTGGTCAATCTCATCTGGTGTGTAGACATATTCAAAGCTCATCAAAAATAAAAGTCTTTCAATGTCAGCTTCTCTTTTCGGGAACTTTCTGCGTACTACACTTTTTAATTCTTCCACTACATATGAAGAAAGCACCAATTCATGTTCCGCAAAGATATATTCCATAATGGAATTGAACTTCTGACTCGGAAACAGTAACGCTGAAATCAACACATTTGTATCAAGCATTATCCGCATTTACTTCACCACGCTTTCCTGCCTGAGTTCTTTAATCATCCGGACTACATCTTCTTCGCTGTTCAATCCAGCCTGCTGTGCTTCTCCGGAAAATGCTCTCTGTGCCTCCCTAAACGCATCCATCGAGGAATTCATCATATATATACGACCACCTTCTTCCATGAAAAGCACTTTATCGCCGTTTTTTATCCCAAGTTTTCTACGAATCTCTACCGGAATTGTTACCTGACCTTTTGATGTTACTTTAGCAAGTTCCATATTAAAACCTCCTTTAAAATGTAATGCATTCCTTACTTTCCTTACACTGTTAGTATATCCCGTTTCCATGATAATATCAACTCCTTTTCAAAAAATTACACACCAAACGAGTAATCAAGAAACTCATTCTCTTCCGGCTGAGGCATTTCTTCTTCCCGGGAATCTTTTGTCTGCTCACAGACACTTTCCTGTTCCATCAATGACTTTCCTGCCGACGGGGTCACAACCTGCGGATTCCCCTGCTGATACGGATAAGACATTATCCCACCAGCCTGTAGTCCCGCCTGAAAGAATGCCTGCTGTTGCATCTGATACATGGCTGCAAGTGCCGGAAGATTGGAAAGCAGTTTCTGCTCCACAGTCTGCACCAGCCTGTCTGCAAAAGCATCCTCCTTTTCCCTGCTTTCAAGATAGGGATCGTTTTTCTTGGAAAGATGCCTTTCATAATAATCATTGATAGCCGCCACCACAAACGCGTTCTGCGACTTAAAGCTCTGTTCTACCTCTTCGGAATGCAGGCGTTCCCACGCCCGCACTCCTCCCTCATCCGTCATATTGAAACGAATGTTGTGATTCCTGTACTGCTTTGTCATATTGCCTCACCTACCTTCTGCCTGACTTGCTCTGATGTCTTAAAAGCATATAGCAGTAATACTCGTATCCTTTGGCATTAGCACGAATATCATGATTAAAAATGGTGGTGTCCGGATTATAATTCCCAAACTGCTCTACCAGTCTTGCTCCACCACCCATGAAGTAAACCTTCATCAGCTTCTCATTATATTCATGGTCACGAAGCTTCTGGAAAATCTCCTCCACATAGTCACAAATTGCCTTTTCCACAATGGATGCATGGGGCTCCGGCAGTTCAATCTTCCCGCTACGAAGAATATTATCAATTACATCGTCCATAAGATTGTCCCCCGTCTTGTCCTGCACCATGTTGTGAATCTTCTGAAAGCACTGGAACACGCCAAGCTTCTCGGTCCATGCCTTGCTTTCCATTGGTCTACCGTTATTCAGATACATCAGATTCATGGTGCCGTTTCCAATATCTGCAAGAAGCGTTACGCCTGCAAAATCCTTCAGATTCTCTGTCACTGCCGAGTAACACTGCGGCATAACCGTACATCCGGCAAACTCAATACAATAAAGTCTGTCCTTATAGCCGACCTCCACACTGCTGTTTCTAAGCATATATCTCTTAAAGTCCTCCCTCTGTGCCTGCACCCATTTAAGAGGAAGCCCAGCTGCAAGATGAATCCTTGCCCTGTTTACAGAGTCTGTCATTCCTCTTGCTTCCAGTTCCTTTACAATAGCCACAAGTGTCAGCACATAATTGTCGTCATCAGTCTGCTTATCTGCCACAAAACCCTTTCTTCCCTCTCCAATGACATAATATCCACCGTCGTACTCGATATAATCTCTGCTTAACACAGGTGCGCTGTCATACTTTGCAATTGCTGTCTTAAAGCATCTCCTGGCTGTTTTCATATTTCCGTAGCCGTTGTCTACTCCAATAATTAATGCTCCGTTCATACTGTATTCTCTAATCTTCTCTGTCATAAAATCCTCTCTTTCTCCAGCATCTGTGCCGGTAACCAAAATAAAAAATGTCCATGCATCTGTATCTCTACAAACACATGGACGAATTCACTGCCACTCTTGATATTTGGCGTATCCTTCCTACGAATTACTACACACTTTACTACACACTTTTTTCATCAAATTACACCATTTTACGATAAGTTACGATAGTTTCCTCTCAAATTAAAAATGCCCTCAAAGCCTGTAAAACCAAGCATTTGAGGGCATTCACGAGGTCTATAAAAAATGGACAGGCAGGAAATCTATACATTTATGTGGTGATGCACAAAGACATTTTAAGTTTATAAAAGATAATTTAAGGGTATATTCTTTTGATACAGGATATCCGATTAATTTTAAAAAATTAACAACTGAACTTGGTAGTGATATAATACGATTAAATGGCGGAGTAAGGATTGACGATTTGTTACAGAAGAACCCAGATGAAATTTCAAAAGAAACAAAAAAGATAATGGATGAAGTAATGCCTTACACAGACAGATTTGTCATGAGAGAAGCTAATAATCTATCTCCATGTACGCCTTTTGAAAATATATATGCAATGTATCAGACAGTAAGAAAGTATGGGGGGTATTAAATGCAGTTTGATAGGGATTATGATAAGCACAATGAGGAAGTAAAGAAAGTCTGGGATTCATATGAAAACGGCAAGCCTATAAGGATGCCTTGTATGATATACGGCAACAACAGGGTAATACTTCTAGATAAGAAATTAAATCAAAATAGGTATACCTTTGAACAGTATTTCAATGATGCACAAATAATGACAGAGATATATTGTCAATTTGAGCACATGATGAGGCATGATATATATGCTGATCATGAGATGGGTATGCCCAAAGATGGGTGGTCAGTATATGTTGACAGGCAAAATCTTCATGAAACAGGCTGGCTTGGAGCTCATGTGCAGTATGCGACAAACAATGTCCCATTTTGTGAACCTTTTCTACTAGGTGATAAAAAAGATATGCTTTTCAATAAACCATTACCGGGTATTTTTGATAATTTTGAAGAAAGATCTTTCAAGCTGTATAATGAGATGCTGGATTTGCAAAAAAAAGGATACACATACAAAGGGCTTCCGATTAAGAAAGTCGGATTCAGTGGGATAGGTACAGATGGGCCTATGACTTTAGCCTGTATGATAAGAGGAACAGAAAATTTCTGCATGGACCTTATTGAAGATCCTGAATACGCAAAGGAGCTTATGGATTATCTTGTCGAAGCCATAATATACAGGCTTAAAGGTTTAAGAAAACACTTTGGTTTTGAGGAGATAACCAAGGATTTTGGATTTGCAGATGACTCTATTGCATTATTGTCCTGTGATATGTATGAAGAAATGGTATTTCCCTATCATAAGAAACTTATAACCGAAATGGTAAAAGACTTCAATAACAGCGTCAACTATATACATTTATGTGGAAATGCCCAGAGACACTTTAAATTTCTACAAGATAATCTTAATATTCATTCCTTTGATACTGGATATCCTATAAATTTTAAAAAGATGGTAATAGATCTCAATCCAGATATTGTAAGGATTAATGGAGGTGTGAGGGTTGATGATCTTATGCAGAAAACACCGGAGGAGATAGCAAAGGAAACAAAGAGGATAATGGATGAAGTAATGCCATACACAGACAGGTTTGTTATGAGGGATGCCAATAACTTGTCACCATTAACCCCGTATGAAAATATATATGCCATGTATCAGACTGTAAGACAATATGGTTGGTATAATTAAGTTACTTAACTATAGTTGTCATGAATTCATAATCACCTGCACTACAAAGTACAGATGTCTCTCTATTGTCATTATAAACTGCATTTTGTAATCGAATTTCAGCTTTTACACCAGCAGGTATGGACACTGTAAGTTTAGCATTATAATCTGTTTTTAACCAAGACACTGATATTTTTCCATTTGAAGTATTCATATATGCATCAACATATTTTAAGTTTTCAGGAAAATAGGGGTTTATTAATATGTCTTCGAATCCAGCAGTTGCTGGTTGTATTCCAGCAAGGTTCTTAATCATCCATGCAATGAAGTCTGACCACATATGGTGATTTTGAGAATTGGACTCCTGGAAGGTCTCACAAAGAGTGGTGGCATCTCTTTTGGTTATCCAATCAATATAACTTGGATAGCCTTTTGCAGTTATTATTCTATACGCATAATCGCTTAAACAGCATTTTGTCAACGCTTCATAAAGGTGCCTTAAACCAAGCATTCCACAATAGTGATGAAAATCATGCTTTTCGATATTTTCCTTTAGTTGATTTTTTAAAGGATCTAAATCATCATAAATATCATAAAATATGAGCATAGCTATAGCTGACTGCTCATCGATCGTGCATCTGCCCGAACAATCAATATATTTTGAAATTATAGCCTTCTTTAAATTGTCTTTTTCGACAAGCCATTTTTCATCAACTGATATGCATATGATTTTTGATGTTTTAATGGTAATTAACAGAAAAGCATAATACATTATTGTGTCTGTGAGCTCAAGAGGGACTGGTGATTTATCAAGATACTCATAAGGTCCTGCCCAATCACAGAGTCCATATGCAATAAAGCCTTCCGAATTTTTTTTGCCTTTAATATATTCAAGATGTTTTATAAAGTATGAGAAAGCTTCTTTCAACAGGGAATCATTTGCTGTATACATATAGTATCTGTATGGTATCTCAAAAAGTATGCCTGAAGAAATTGGTCCTGAACCCCATTTATACCCCCAGCCAGAAGAAGGGATAATTCCTGGTAAAGCGCCTTCATCTGTCATCGAATCATATATGTCCTGCATATATTTTTTATAAAAAAGGGTCATATCAAAGTTTATAAGCATCTGCTCGCAAGATGCTCTTGCATCATTAGTCCAACCTAACTTTTCCCGTGTAGGGCAGTCTGTAGGTATATGAAACAGATTAGAATAAGTAGCCATTAAGCCCATATTGAAAAGCTGGTTCAAATTCTCATCTGAACAAGCAAAATCTGATATCCTTGGTATATCCTGATGCACAAAAACAGCTTTTATTGAATCCTTTTTTGGTTTTTTATTCAATCCAGATATAAGAATGTATCTGAATCCATGATATGTAAACTTAGGTGACCATGTGAAACATGTTCCACATGGTATAATCCTGTCTGTCTGAAATGCGCTTTCTTTATAGAACCTCTCCATTTTATTAAGATTCAGGCTTCCATCCTCATTTATGCTTTCCGCATATCTGATTGTAATCTCATTTTTCCAATCTTTATCTATTTGTATTCGGATATATCCAGAGATATTCTGCCCTATATCACATAAATATGTTTCATCAGATGTTTTTATCATAGATTTTACATCGTAAACTTTACACTCTCTGATAGGTTGGCTTATGAGTTCACGAAGTACCAGATTCTTGGGTTTGGTTACTTTTACCGCATTTTCCCAGGTAGAATCATCATAATCATTATATGTCCAACGAGGATTATATTTTCTTAAGTCGCAATGCTCACCGCTTCTAAGCTGGTTGTATGTTATATAACAATCATCAGTCACTTTCCAAGATTCATCTGATACCAAAGTTAATATTCTGTCCGGATAATATATATCGAGTTTGAATATTAATCTTGGAACAGCTCTCCATGGAGCTATATCATAATCCCATCCTGTTTTTAGAGTTTCGTTAAAAAAACCGTTTCCAAGCATAGATGCAGCGATGTTACACCCTGCACATATAAGTTTTGTAACATCATATCTGTTATACCAGATAGTCTTTGTATATTCAGATGTAGCCGGAGTAAAAAGGTCATCTGATACCGGGTTTCCGTTTATGTAATGATATCCTAAACCTAATCCTGCAACATATAGTATGGCTTTTGTAAATCCTATTTCCAGATTGAATGTCTTTCGAAACATAAAAGCAGGATCATTTATATTATCATTATTTTTAATTAATCTGTATGCGGATATGAAGCTTACATTATCAAAAATCATAGCATTTCCTTATAATAGTAGTTAATATATGATAACACACTAATATAGGACATTGTAGTATATTTGAATACTTTAGAAAAGGATATATTTTTCCTGCAGGATATTCAGACAGCTTTGGAGGTAATATCTAGAATTACTTAACAAAACAGGTAATTTTATATGGTAAAAATGCTTATAAAGAGTGTGCGAAAGATAAGCCAAAGGCCATACAACAACCTGTCGGAAACAAGGTATTAAAGCTTAAATGATAGGAAAACTCATCCTAGGAAAACTGGGGAGAAAAATCAAGGGGTATACACAAATTGGCAGGAGTGGAATAAAGCCTGAAGCTGATAACTGCTCTAATATTATGAGTTTATAAAAGAGATGGAAAACTATTTGACAGTGGTGTGATGATTGTATATATTAAAAGATAGCGAAAGCTTATTACTCTGTATATTAAAGAGGTGGAAACATGGAAAGACAGAAAAGAGTTTTAGCCATACATGATATATCCTGTTTCGGCAGGTGTTCCTTAACAGTAGCTTTACCGATAATATCAGCAGCGGGAATTGAATGCACAGTCATCCCTACAGCAGTATTATCAACACATACCGGAGGATTTACAGGTTTTACATTTAGAGATCTAACTGAAGATATTATACCTATAGTAAATCACTGGAAAACCCTGGATATAGGATATGATGCGCTGTACACAGGATATCTTGGCTCTTTTGAACAAATTGACATAGTATCAAATATTTTTGATACATACAAATCAAAAGATACCATAACACTGGTCGATCCAGTGATGGCTGATAACGGAAAACTTTATGGAGCATTCGGACCGGATTTTCCTAAAGGAATGAAAAAACTTGCTTCTAAAGCAGATGCAGTCGTGCCTAATATTACAGAAGCCTGTTTCATGCTTGGTAAAGAATATAAAGATGGTCCATATACACAGCAGTATATTAAAGATTTGTTACTAAGTCTTGCTGATATGGGACCAGATAAAGTAGTTCTCACAGGAGTGTTTTATAACGATAAGCAACTTGGTGCCGCTACATATGATAAAAGAAATAATGAATTCGGATTCTATGCAAAACAACGTATTGATGGATATTACCATGGTACGGGAGATGTATTCGGTAGCGCATTACTTGCCGCTATGATGAAAGGGAAGAGCCTTATCGAATCTGCCACAGTCGCTGTCGACTTTACAGTTGAAAGTATTATACGAACATATAATGCAAAGACAGATATACGTTTCGGAGTTAATTTCGAAGAAGGTCTTCAGGATCTGGCAAAAGCATTAAAGTAAAAGTTATGAAAATTGTGAATAAAACATTTCAGCATAGAAACCATTAAGTGCTAATAATTCTTTATGGGTACCTTGCTCCACTATCTGACCGTTATTCACAACAAGTATATGGTCTGCATTCTGTATAGTCGATAATCTATGTGCGATTATGAAACAGGTCTTATCAGACATCAGGGTTCTCATGGCCTGCTGAATATTAAGCTCAGTTCTTGTATCGACATTTGAAGTAGCTTCATCAAGAATTAAAAGATTGGTGTTCATTAGCATAGCCCTTGCAATTGTAAGAAGCTGTTTTTGGCCTTTTGATATATTGGTTCCATCATCATTTATCAATGTATCATAGCCGTCAGGAAGATTCTCAATATAGTTGTGTATATTTGCAGCCTTGCAAGCTGCAACTACTTCATCCTTTGTAGCATCCTGACGTCCATAAGTGACATTTTCATATACTGTTCCGTGAAATAGCCAAGTATCCTGTAATACCATTGAATATGCCAGTCTTAAGTCTTTTCTTGTGATATTATCTATCTTGTATCCATCAAGAGTTATTGAGCCGCTGTCAACATCATAGAATCTCATTAAAAGATTGATTAACGTGGTTTTTCCTGCACCAGTAGGACCAACTATCGCAATAAGGCTTCCCTTTGGTGCAATAAAACTTAAATTCTGTATGACAGGAATATCTTTTAGATATGAGAAGCTTACATCTTTTATTTCTACATCCCCTTGAGGTTGTTCTAAGTCTATTGCACCTTCACTGTCAGCAACCTCCTCGTCTTCATCTAATAATCTGAATACTCTTTCTGCAGCAGATAATGCAGACTGAAGCTCAGCGATTATATTAGCGGTTTCATTTATCGGCCCGGCGAATTTTCTGGAATACAAAACAAATGATGATATATTTGCTATAGTTATACCGCCTGTTAAATACATTAAAGCACCAAACACGCTTATTAAAGAAAGCGAAAGATTGCTTATGAAGTTTACTGTAGGGCCTATTACGCTTCCATGATATTCAGCATTATATGTAGCTTCAACGGTTTCATTATTGTTATCATCATATTTCTGTATAGTGTAATGCTCTCTCAGGTATGCTTTTAAAGTTTTCTGTCCACTTATCATTTCTTCTGTAAAGCCGTTAAGTTCTCCTATTTTAGCACTTCGTTTTCTGAATAAAGGACGAGTTTTTTTAGTCATTATTCTAGTTACTATAATAGAAAGAGGAACTGTTACAGCAAAAACTAAAGACATAATAGGCGAAATGACAAGCATCATTATTAGAGATCCTGCCACTGTTGTAATTCCAGCCAAGATATGAACAACATCATTAGATAAGGAAGTATTAATTACATCAATATCATATGAGATTCTAGATAATATGTCGCCTGTCTGGTTTTTATCAAAAAAACCAACAGGTAGTTTTGTTATTTTGTCAAAAACATCTTTTCTCATCTTGTATGTGATATTTCTACTTATATTTACCATTACAATCGTTAATAGATAGGAAAGAATAGCAGATACTGCAAAAAAGCCTATCATAAGTCCTGCATATTTAAAGACAGTATCAAAATCAACATTACCAAAACCATTTTCTATAGCTGAAATAGCTTTTCCTGAAAGGAAAGGTCCAGCTAAAGAAAGAATATTTGCAGCTAGAGTCATTATAAGAGCCAGAAGCAACAAGAATTTATACTGCCATAAATACCTCATCAACCGGAAGAAAACCTGTTTCTTTTCTATCTTTGTCAGTTTTTTATCATTAGGGTTGATATTACGAGGAGGCATTTTCTCCACCTCCTAACTGTGATGCGGAAATTTCCTGATATAATTGGCAGTTTCGAATAAGGTCCTCATGTTTCCCTAATCCAATAACTTTACCTTCATCTATTACCATAATCTGGTCCGCATGCATTATTGAGCTTATTCTCTGAGTGATAATTATTTTTGTCGAATCTTTGTAATTTGTATCCAACGCGGATCTAAGTTTTGCGTCAGTTTTGTAGTCCAAAGCACTGGATGCATCATCAAGAATGATTATTTCCGGCTTTCCAGCAAGAGCTCGGGTAAGCAGAAGACGCTGTTTCTGTCCACCACTGAAGTTCATTCCTTTTATTGCGACCTCTGCATCATAACCTCCAGCTTCTTCTATGAATTTAGCTGCTTGAGCATGTTGTGCGGCTTGTTTAATTTGTATTAAGTCAATATCTCTTCCAAGACTTAAATTTTCTTCAACTGTACTTTTGAATAAAGTATCATTTTGGAAAACAACTCCGAACCTGCTTCTAAGATCATACAGAGTCATATATCTTATATCTTTCCCATTAATAAGTATCTCACCGCTCTTAATATCATAAAATCTCATAAGCAGTTGTGCCAATGTGGTTTTTCCAGAACCGGTAGCTCCAATTATGCCAAGTGTTGCTTTATGAGGAAGCTTGAATGATATATCGTTTATAAGGAATCTGCTATTGTCATACTTGAAAAACACATTCTTAAATTCAATATGCGGACTTGCTTTAGAATAATCCTCCTGTGTGCTTAATGCTTCTGTATCAGCTATTGTGATGTCTCTTTCATTCCGAGCATCCAACACTTCTTTTATGCGATCAGCAGATGCAGTTGCTTTTGATGTCATTGTAAATATTCTGGTTATGGACATCAGTGCGTTAAGTATAATTGTGAAATATGTCATAAAAGCAATAATTTTACCTATTTCACTAGTTCCTTCATTAACTCTGAATGCACCAAGAACTATTACTACCACAAAACCTGCATTCATTAGAAAACTCATTGCAGGGTTTACTGTAGACATTATTAGAGCAGCATTCTTTTCTTTTTTAGTAAGATCTTTATTTACATTTTGAAATCTGGTTCTTTCATGTTCTGATTTTGACAAGGCTTTAATTACTCTAATACCAGTAGCATTCTCTCTGACTACCCTGACCATATCATCATTGGCAAGTTGTATCTTCCTGTAAAGTTTTACGCCGATTTTTGAAATGATTATTATCAATATCGCTGCAATAGGAAGTATAGCTATCATTGCTAGTGTCAATGTAGCATCTAAAAATAAAGTAATGCCTATGCCTCCCAATAATAAAATAGGGGCTCTTACGCCTATCCTTTGCAGCATCCCGACAAAATGATGAATTGCGTATGAGTCTGTAGTCATTCTGGATATAAGGGTTGGTATTGTGAATCTGTCAACTTCGGAATTTGACAAAAAAGATATTTTCACGAAAAGGTCATGCCTTAGAGTCCTTGTAGTATCTCTTGCCACAGATGCAGCCATTCTATTTGCTGTCACATTGCCAATTATTGCTAAAGCAGAGCATACTATCATACCTGCGCCCCATGCGATGACCATTGGTATGCTTCCTGTAGGTATGATATTGTCAATTATATGTGAAAGTATCCATGGAATAAGTAAATCCATCAATGTACCGATAGTTTTTACGCTTAATCCAAGAGCTATTCTTTTTGAATATGGTTTAACATATTGTAAAACAGTTTTCATACTTTAATTTGCCTTAATGCTTTTTAGATGCTTAAGGACATTATTGACTCCCCTTCCGAAATAGTCATGTAATGAGGAATATTCATCATATAATTTATCATATATAACAGAATTTTTTAAAATCGGTTCATATGTCAGTTGTCTTATTTTTCCTAAGGCATCTGCTGCTTCAGTTATAGAGTTAAAGTAACCTCCTGCGACAGCCCCGAATATAGCGGAACCGAGAGCGGGTGCCTGAGGTGATGCGGAAAGATGGATTTTTCTTTTTGTGACGTCTGCATATATCTGCATCATCATCTCATCCTTATCAGCTATACCGCCTGCAGCATAAATTTCGTCTATCTTAACACCGTTCTTCTCAAAATTATCAATAATCATTCTTGTTCCATATGCAGTAGCTTCAATTAGAGCTCTATATATCTCATAAGGTTTGGTAGCCAATGTCATTCCTATCATTACACCGGTAAGGTCAGCATCAACAAGTATGGAACGATTCCCATTCCACCAATCTAGAGCTAAAAGACCGCTTTCCCCAGGTTTCTGCTTGATAGCCTGCTCCCTCAAATATTTATGTATGCTTATATTTTTCTTTTTTGCTTCATTTTGATATTCTGAAGGCACGCAGTTCTTTACAAACCAGTCGAAATGATCTCCTACACAGGACTGTCCTGCTTCGTAACCATAAAATCCTTCAATTATACCATCTTCAACTACTCCGCAAATCCCATTAACAGTTCTTTCCTGTTTACCAAGTACCATATGACAGGTAGATGTACCCATAATCATAAGCATCTTATTAGGTTGGGTTATACCTGCTGCAGGCATTGCGACATGTGCATCAACATTGCTTACAGCGACTGCGGTACCTTGAGCACAACCAGTAAGAGAAGAACCATATTCATTTAATACTCCAGCTTTCGCTCCCATAGGCAGTACCTTGTCAGATACCTTTGTTCCAATTATATTTTCCATACGCGGGTCCAAGGCCTTAAAAAAATCTTTTTTTGGATAACCTTCTTCTTTATGCCACATTGCTTTGTATCCTGCCATACAGGCATTATGAGTTTCATTTCCTGTTAGCATCCATACTACCCAGTCTCCAGCTTCAATGAATCTGTATGTGGTTTCATATACTTCATTTGCATTTTCCAAAGTTTCTAATATCTTTGGGAAAAACCATTCTGAAGATATCTTACCGCCGTATCTGTCTAACCACTTGCATCCTTGAGCTCTTGCAGTCTTGTTAATTTTATCAGCCTGTTTTTGGGCGGCATGATGTTTCCAGAGTTTTACATAAGCATATGGGTTATTAGAAAATTCCTCTTTAAAACATAATGGGATACCTTCTTTATCAACACACATCATGGTGCATGCTGTGAAGTCAATTCCTATACCTATTATCTGATTTGAATTAATATTATTACGTTTCAGCAAAACCGGTACTGTCTGCTTGATTGCATAAAGATAATCTTCAGGATGCTGCAATGCAAAATCTGCAGGAAGTTTTAATCCGCTAGGCAGATGTGATTCCATTACTGCATGTGGATAACTGCATATCTCTACATCAAGTTCTCTCCTGTCATCAAGGTCTACCAGAACAGTTCTTCCTGAAAGTGTGCCAAAGTCAATTCCTATAGAGTAAGTTTTAGTCATTGCTGCATATTCCTTTCGCTTATTAAAGTTTAAAGGAATAGGGACTAAAATGCAACATTAGACAAGAATATAAACAAAAATTAAATGTCTTAAGATGGGAATGTAACAGATATAGATGTGCCTTTATCAGGTATACTTGATAATTGAATTTTTGCTTTATGCAAAGCTGCAGCATGCTTAGCGATTGACAAACCTAATCCTGTACCGCCAGTTCCTTTTGAATGACTTTTATCCACTCTGTAGAAACGTTCAAATATCCTTGATTGATGTTCAATAGGTATTCCGATACCATTGTCTGTTATCTTTAAAATAACAGTATTGTCTATTGTGTCCAAAGAAATATCAACAAAGCCAGTAGGCTTGTTGTATGCTATAGCATTATCGCATAGGTTATAAATCATTTCATAAAGCATAGGTGCATATCCATTTATATATACCTTTTTAAGATTCGTGTTAATAGTGACTTTATGGTTTTTTGCTTTTGTTTTTAAATCATTTACAACTGAAGCACATAGTTCGTCAAGACTAACATTTACAAATTCATCCTCTAAATCTGATTCATCCAGTCTTGACAGCTTTATAATATCTTCTATTACCTGCATCAGCCTTGAAGCTTCAGTATGAATCATGTCTGCAAAACGAGGTATATCCTCTTTCTTTGCTATTTGCTTGGATATAAGTTCAGCGTAACCTAATATAGATGTTAGTGGTGTTTTCAGTTCATGCGAGACATTAGCTGAGAATTCCTTCCTTCTTTGTTCAGCTTGATCTTTATCAGTTATATCAGAAATAAAAAGAACAGCTGCATATCTTTTTAAATCTTCTTTTACCGGGCTTGCTGAAAGCTGATATATATGTCCATCCTTATGCAGCTTATCAATTAAGGGATTTCCATTAAGTGAAGACTGAATAACTTTAATGTATGTTAAATCTCTGCAGCTTTCCATGTAGTAATGTTGTTCCCTTATACCAAGGATTTTTTTAGCGCTTTTATTTGCGGAGATTACATATCCTTTTTCCGAAAAGACCACAAAACCCTCACTCATATTATCAGTTATGAAATTAAAATCATCCCGGGTTTTTGTCAATTCATTAATATTATTCTTTATTTCATTTTTCTGCTTATCCATTCGAATAAGCAAAGGAGATAACTCTTCATAAGTATCATTTGATAATGGATTATCAAGATCAAGCGTGTTAATTGGTTTTACTACGGTTTTTGTTAATAATCTTGCTATTACTACAGATATTGATATTAAAGCGATAAATACTAGTATAAACCATATTACTGATTCAGTTATAATACCGAGAATACTTTTAGTTGTCGAAGCAATTCTTATAATATTGCTATCTTTCATCATATAAGCATAATAATATGTTCTTTCTCCTAAAGTCTTAGAAAAACGGCTAACTTCACCATACCCGTTTTGTATAGCATCAATAATTTCCGGACGGTCTAAATGATTATCCATATTAGCAGGTAACGCGAAATTATCATAAAGAACTAATCCGTCACTATTAATAAGCGTAATTCTATTAAGGCTTTGAAGACCTATAGTATTAAGATATGTTGATATATTTGAAAAATGACCATTGTACGATTCTAACGCTTCGGATATATATAAAGATTCATTCCTTACTTCACGCTTTATACTATTAAAAGTACTGTTATATAATATACCTGAAACAAATGCAAAAGTAAGTATCAGTGCTAGCATTGAAGTTAGAAATATACTTGTAAATATCCGTTTTCTCATCTATTGCCTCCGATAATATATCCCACACCTCTTACTGTTATTATGATATTTCCTTTTTTACCCAGTTTTTTTCTTAGTGTACGTATATGAACATCAACAGTTCTTGTTTCTCCAGAGTAATCATAACCCCAGACTCTCTCAAGAAGCGAGTTACGTGTCAGGACTATTCCTTTATTAGACATAAGCTCATATAAAAGATCAAATTCCTTGAGTGTAAGAAGTACTGGTTTTCCATCAGCGGTTACAGTATGATCACTGCTATTTATATATACACCTTCATCTTCATATTCATTGGCATTAATCTTCTTAGTTACTCTTCTTAAAACTGCTTTTATTCTTGCTACAAGCTCCATAATACCGAAAGGTTTTGAAATATAGTCATCAGCACCACTGTCTAAGCCTACGATCTTGTCGTATTCGGAACCTTTTGCTGTGACCATTATTACAGGTATGTCTGATGTATCTGGTGAAGAACGAAGTTTTTTCAATATTTCCAACCCATTTTCACCAGGCAGCATTATGTCCAACAATATGAGGTCCGGTTTTTTTACAGATATGCTCTGGTAAAGGGCTTTCGCGTTATCCATTCCATATGCTTCAAACCCTGTATTGCTAAGAGTATATATTACAAGTTCTCTTATGCTACTGTCATCTTCCACAAAATATATCATTATGATACTTCCATATGCACTCCTGTTATGGAGAATACTACCCATTCGGCAATATTTGTCGCGTGATCTCCTATTCTTTCAAGATACTTCGCTATCATTATTATATCAACTGCCTGCTCACCGTGCTTCTTATCTTTTGAAATAAGATTCACGATACCATTTTTCACTTTTGTAAAAAGATCATCCACCACATCATCATAAGCTATGACCTGATTAGCAAGTTCCACATCTTTTTTAACGAATGCATCTATACTTTCTGATACCATCTTTATAGTAGCTTTAGCCATGTCTGCAATATGTACTCTGTCTTTACTTTCTGATAAATCTGCAAAAGTGACAATCTCAGCTATATCTCCTGCCTGGACGCCAATACGGTCCATATCTGTTATCATTTTTAAAATCGAGGATATCTGTCGTAAATCCCTTGCAACCGGCTGTTGTTGAAGAATCAGTTTTAAACACATTGCTTCAATGTCCTTTTCGGTTTGATTTATATCCTTAACTGATTCCATTACTTTCTTAGCAAGGACTAAATCGTTCTCAAGTAAGGCCTTAATGGCAGATTCAATGGCTTTTTCACATAATACTCCCATGCCTATCAGGCTATTGTTTAATGTCTCTAACTGCATGTCGAATTTACTACGCATCATCCAAACCTCCCCGTTATATAATTTTCAGTACGAATATCTTTTGGTTTTGAGAAAAGCTTATCGGTCTCGCTCATTTCTATTACTTCTCCAAGGAGAAAAAATGCTGTTTTGTCGGATATTCTTGTAGCTTGCTGCATATTGTGTGTAACTATAATAATAGTATATCTGTTTTTTAATTCTAGCACAAGGTCTTCAATTTTTGATGTGGAGATAGGATCTAATGCACTTGTAGGTTCATCCATAAGTAGTACATCAGGTTCAACTGCTAACGCACGAGCAATACATAATCTTTGCTGCTGCCCACCTGAAAGTTCTAATGCGTTTCTTTTCAAACGGTCCTTTACTTCATTAAATATAACGGCATCAGTAAGTGATCTCTCCACTAATTCATCAAGCTTTGCTTTTGATTTTATCCCATGTGTTCTGGGGCCGTATGCTACATTGTCATATATACTCATAGGAAAGGGATTAGGCTTTTGGAAAACCATACCTACTCTTTTTCTCAAAAGATTTATATCTATATTCCCATATATGTTATCTCCGTCTAACAACACTTCGCCTTGTATCTTGCATCCCTCTATAAGATCATTCATCCTGTTTAACGTCTTTAACAGAGTTGACTTGCCACAGCCTGATGGCCCTATAAAGGCAGTAATCTCGTTTTTCGGTATTGACATATTTACATTCTTTAAAGCTTGGAATGCATCATAATATAGATTCAGGTTTTTTATGTCGAATTTATTCATTCTTTTTTTCCTTTCGTAAATTTCTTAGCAATATAAGCTGACATAGCATTTAGAAATATTACTGTTATAACTAATATTACTGCTGTAGCATACGCAGATTCAGTATTCATTCCCTCTGACCATAAAGCATACAGATGAACTGCTAGGGTTCTTCCTGAACCCATAAGATTTTTTGGGATTTGAGCTACTGTTCCAGATGTGTAAATCAAAACAGCTGTTTCGCCAACAATCCTTCCTATAGAAAGTATAATTCCTGCAAGGATACCCGGCATTGCAGATGGTAAAACTATTTTGAATACTGTCCTTAGTTTACCAGCACCCAATCCGAAACTGCCCTCCCTATATGAATCTGGAACGCTTTTTAAAGATTCTTCAGTGGAACGTATTATCACTGGAAGTATCATTATTGCTAAAGAAAAAGCTCCAGCTAGCATAGAATAACCCCAGCGGAAAGCGGCTACAAAGAGAAGATAGCCAAATAATCCATAGACAATAGATGGTATACCTGAAAGAGTTTCTGTCGTTATTCTGATAACTTTAACGATTTTGCTATTGCGGTTTGCATACTCAACAAGATATATCCCAGAGAATATGCCTAAAGGAGCAGCCATAAGCAAAGCTGTAATTGTCATTGTAAGAGTATTCACTACTGCAGGGAACAAAGACACATTTTCAGAAGTATATTTAAATGCGAATAAATCCCATGATATATGAGGAAGTCCTTTTATTAATATATATAATAAAATACCTGTGACTGTCATTATAGTAATGGCAGCCGAGATATATACTATGCTTCGTAAGAAAATCGTCTGGGTTTTTGCACGTTTCATGACTTCATTCCTTTCTTAATAACTGAAAAGATAAGGTTGATTATCAATATAAAAACAAAGAGAACTACAGCAGTAGCTATCAGAGCTTCTCTGTGCAGATCAGCAGCATACCCCATCTCCAGAACGATATTTGCTGTAAGAGTTCTTAAGCCTTTTAATAAACCAGAAGGCATTACTGCCTGATTTCCAGTTACCATTACGACTGCCATTGTTTCACCTACAGCTCTGCCCATACCGAGTATTATGCTCGACAGGATGCCAGATTTTGCAGCCGGAAGCATGGAGTAAAACACGCTTCTTTCATGGCTTGCTCCTAAGGCCAATGAACCTTCGTAATAACTGTCGGGTACTGCTCTTATAGCCGCCTCTGACATGCCGATTATAGTAGGAAGTATCATGATACCAAGGACGACGGAAGCAGCTAACATACTTGTCCCGCTGACCTTGAAAGTATTCCTAATAAACGGCACTATGACCATAAGCCCGAAAAAGCCGTATACAACTGAGGGTATGCCTGCAAGCAGGTTTATTACCGGCTTAATTACCTTGTACAATTTAGCAGGACAAAAGCGAGCCATAAAAACTGCTGTCAGGACTCCGATAGGAACACCTATCGCTAATGCGCCTGCTGTTACATAAAGACTTCCTATAATCATCGGGAGTATCCCATATATATCATTACCAGGTCTCCATTCTTTTCCTAATAGGAATTCAGGAAAACCAATTTCCGCCATTGCCGGAAGTCCGTTAGCAAAGAGGAAAATGCATATGAGCAATACAGAAATAACAGACATGAAGGCGCTTGCAAAGAATACCGCCTTCATGATGTTTTCCTTTATGTTCTTGCTTTTTTTGTTACTAAGATTATTCATTTCCTATTTCTGACCAAGTTGTTATCTCACCGATATATATCTTAGTTACTTCATCTTTTGTAATCTGTGTCAAAGGATTGTCATTATTAACTATAACTGCTATACCATCTATAGCTATTACAGTCGGTGTGACTCCTTTTTCAAGTTCACTTGCTTTAAGTGCTCTTGAAGCCATTCCTATATCGCATATCCCTTCGATAGCGCTGTTAACGCCTGTTGTGGAATCAGACTGGTTAATCTCAATTACTGCGTTAGGATTAAGCTTCACATAAGCTTCTTTAAGCTTTTCCATGACTGGTGTAACGGATGATGATCCTGCTACTGTTACTGTACCTGATGGTTTGATCCCTGAGTAGGATTCTCCTGCAACAGATGAGATATATCCTGCGTTTTCTACTACCGCCTGTCCTTCTTTTGATAATATGTAGTTTATGAAGTCTTGTGCAACATCTGACAATCCTTCTTTAACTGCAATATTGAAAGGACGGGATACTTTGTATGAACCGCTTTTTATATTCTCCACAGTTACTGCTGCTCCATCAATTGATAAAGCTTTTACAGTGTCATTAAGTGACCCTAATGATATATAACCTATTGCATACATGTTCTGTGCTACAGAAGCTAAAACTACGCCTGTGCTGGAATTTGTGTCTGCAGTGGCTATGGTACGATCAACCTTCACGCCATCGGAATTCTTTTGCTCAATTCCTAAGAGTTCTATAAAAGCACCTCTTGTTCCTGAGCCTTCTTCACGGGTGATAACTGTAATAGCAGTCTCCTGGTCAAAACCTTTTTGAGTACACCCGCTAAACATAGCAAGTGTCAAAATCAAGCTAATAACTATTGTTATAACTTTCTTCATTTAACTTTTTCCTCCAATTTTCTCTTTAACTCAATAATTTTCTTTTTCATGGTTTAAGAATAACTGCTTAATGTAAAGTCTTAATACATGCTAATGTTAAATGTATGTAAAATATTAATAAGAAGAAAAAAAGCCTTCTTTTTCAATATGAATTAAAAGAAGACTAAATTAAGATAAATGCTACTTCATATTTGAACCGAAGCGCTTTATCTTCTGAGTTGTTGTTTTTTCAAGAACAGTTGTTAGGATTTCTGTCTCCCTTATCTGCTTATATGTGGGTATCTTTCTGTTTATATCTCTTATTACATTATTAATTGCTGCATGGATGTCATCTTTGCTTGGCAGACGTCCGAGTTTTTCCTTTAAAAAGTCAAAATTAGGAAGTATTTTTGCTTTAACTAGCACATCATCTTTTTGTTTAGCTCCCAACACAAGAACTTCCCCAATTTCCGAAAATTGCATTAAACGGTTTTCCAGTTCTTCTGGATATATATTCTTGCCATTCTGTGTGACAATGACATTTTTTATCCTACCCTTAATATATAGCGCTCCGTCCGGGTCCATACATCCAAGATCACCCGTGTGAAACCATCCGTCACGAAGTACTCGGTCAGTAGCTTGCTGATCTTTATAGTAACCAAGCATAATATTATCACCTTTTGCAATAATTTCACCGACTCCAGCTTCATTCGGATTGTCAATTTTAAGTGTAACACCTGGTATTGCAATTCCTGTTGAAGCAGCATTTAAATAGAAATCAGTATTTCCTGCAAGTAAAGGCGAACACTCAGTAAGACCATAACCCTGCAAAGTACGAATGCCAAGTTCTGCGAAATCGTCAACTAGTGATGTATCCAACTCCGCTGCCCCTACAATAAATAACCTTATTCTTCCTCCAAGCGATTTGCTAACTTTCTTACATATTAATTTTCTTATAATATATGGGGTTTTTCTTAATGCTGATGCGAGAGACTCTGTTTCATAGTATGACTTATATTTTTTTGGACATGCTTTTACAATTGATTTGGTGATTCTCTTATTCAACATTTTTAATATTGCTGGCACGACGACTAATATTGAAGGACTGTACTCTAAAAAGTTTCTTGCTATTTCTGCAACTCCGTCACAGTAAGTAATCATTGCACCTCTTGACAGTATCAATAGACAATCTAAAGTGCATTCATATGTATGATGCAAAGGAAGTATAGATAAAGTTGTATCGTTCTGTCTGATTCTTACTACACTAACTGTAGAGTGTATATTAAAACATATATTATATTGTGAAAGACATACTCCTTTTGCACTGCCGGTTGTTCCTGAAGTAAAGATAAGGATTCGCATTTCATCCTTTAATATTTTTATACTGTCAACAGCTATGCAATCTATAGTATTTCTTGGTTGAGAAATATTCATTATATCTGAAAAGGAAATATGTTTTGTGCTTTCAGGTACTATAAGGTCTATGTTCTGCGAATATGTAGTTCCATAACAGATTGCTTCACATTCTGCAAAATCTATAAATGCTTTTGCGTCATCAGGATGAATTTCTTTATCTAAAGGAACAGCTATCCCGACAGTTGCTGCGCAAAGATAAGATAAAACCCATTCAAAGCTGTTTTTTCCTATTATAGCAATTCTTTTTCCTGTAAGGCCTAATGATATAAATTCATTGCATAGAGTATAAAAACGCTCTTTCAATTGTTTATATGTAATATATATATAGGTTTCTGAACTTTTAATCTTAAAAGCTATTCTTCTTCCGTATTTATCTGCACTGTGGTTTATGAGCTGTCTGAAGTCTGTGAATAAAGGTTCGTTGTATGTTTCTAATTTCATGAGTATCCTCCCTGGATAATTTGTATAAAAGGTTCTATTGAATCTATATACTCAAAGAAGCTACTCTTGAGAAAAAATTCTATACTCAACACACTATATCATTAAGCAGATGTATAAGCAACTGACTTAGAAAAATAAAATACTCATTAATAATACTAATAAAAAAGTAGTTATTTTCCTATAGAGAAAAAAATAGGTAAATTCAAATATATCTCTTGACCGTCTGGTCAAGTAGTGATAATATGTCCTTGTCTGAATGGTCAAGTGTTACTGGGTGTCCAAGTTTAATCAGTCAGTCAAGAAAGGGGCAGGCAATGATTGATGTAAAGAATGTTTACCATGATTATTCGAATAAGGGTCATTATGCAGTGTCGGATATTTCTTTTAAAATGAGCAAAGGCGAAATATTCGGATTCTTAGGTCCTTCTGGAGCAGGAAAATCTACAATGCAGAATATTATGACTGGCATTCTAAAGATACAAAAGGGAGATGTCCTATACGATGGAGTATCTATAAAAGAGCAAAAAAAGGACTTCTTCAATAGCATAGGGGTGTCCTTTGAACATCCGAATGTATACAAGACGCTTACCGGTTATGAGAACTTGAAATATTACGCTTCTTTATACTCGGTTGACACATTAGACCCGATGATGCTGCTTGACAGTGTGGGATTAAAGGAAGATGCAAACAAAAAGGCTGGAGAATATTCCAAAGGGATGAAACAAAGACTGACCTTTGTACGTTCTCTTCTAAACAGCCCCAAATACATGTTTCTTGACGAGCCGACTAATGGGCTTGATCCTACAAATTCACTTATGGTCCAAAAGATAATACTGCAGCAAAAAGAACGCGGAGCTACAATTATACTTACTACACATAACATGGAGCTTGCTGACAGATTATGTGACACAGTAGCATTCATATCTGAAGGAAAAGTGGAAGCCATTGACTCGCCTAATGCTTTAAAGCTTAAATATGGGACAAAACAGCTTAAGATAGACTATTTAGAAGATAGTAAAGAAAAGACAGAAATTATACCTCTTGAAGAGAAAGAAAAAATAAGCGCGTTTCTGATGAATTATGAAATACTGAAAATGCATACTTCAGAAGCGACACTGGAAGATATCTTCATTAAGGTTACGGGAAAGGAACTGCTCTAATGAAAGGCTTTTTTTCTCTTTGGTTGCTGGATATTAAGAGGCTTCTGAAGAATTCGCTTTTCATAGTGATATCCGTTACGCTTGTTTTAATAATAGTCGTGACTTTGTGGTTGCTTCCAAAAGACATTCAAATGGAAGAACATGAGCTTGTCACATATGGCTTGAGCGAATACGGATTCAATGAAGTTAGTTCGATGGAACTTCTATATGATGCAGTAGATGAAGGGGGTATAGGGATATATCTTAACGAAGAAAATACTCCTGTAATAGTGCATAACGGCATTTCTGACAAGAATATAAATGCAGTAGCGGTAATGATGTTTTCACAGGGTTTTACTCAGATTGAATCGCAAATACTTTATGAAGACCTGGAACCTATTCCCTTTAATCAACGAATGGTTCCGGTATTTATAGCTTTTGAAGCTCTTATTGTAGGATTAATACTTGTCGGAGCTCTTATGTTGGCAGAGAAAGAGGAAAGTACTCTTTTAGCTCTTAGAATTTCTCCAATCAGTGTAAATCTATATATACTGTCAAAGACTACCCTATTAGCTCTTATAGGAACTGTATATGCTTTACTGATGGCTGTAACCTGCGTAGGTTTCAGCTATAACTTTTTAAGTCTCATAGCCATATCATTCTTTGGTTCCTGTATTTTCATTTTACTTGGTATGGCTTTTTCAGTATTCTTTAAAACATTGGGAGAGTGGTTCTTCTCCATAGCAATAATATTAATGGTTAATATGATGCCGGTAATGAGCTATATGATGCCTTCATTTTCACCAGACTGGATAAAATTTACTCCTTCGTATTATATACTGTTTGAACTAGAAAAGATCCTTTTCAAGCAAGCCGGGCAGATTCTACCGGTAATTATATCAATGGGCAGCTGGCTGATAGCTTCATACCTTATAACATATCAGTTTATTAAAAAATTCTATCTTAAGAGAGGAGGCAGGAACGCATGAAAGGCTTATGGGCAAATATTATAAGAGAATTCAAGATAATTATCCGAGATGGTATATCTATTGCTCTTTTAGGTGCTCCTGCACTGCTATCAGTTATAATAATAGCAATATTCGGACAGATTAGCAGGACCTCAGCTGCTTTCGTAACAGATAACAGCCTTACAGCTGAACAAAAGACAAGATTGGAAGCAGTCGCGGATGTTGAATATGTTCATGACTTTAACAGTCTTGAGAAGCGTATAAAAGCTATGGATTCAGTAGCAGGAATATACAGTAAAGACGGGAAAATATATATACTGACTGAGGGAAATGAAGAAGAAGGGTTTGATCAGGGTATGGCTTATCTTGTATCGAAAGCCCTGGCACAGGATCCGGTAGGTTATGTAAATGAAAAAGTAGTTACTGAAACACCTATAGCTTATGATATAGCTATTGTAAGTGTAATCCTTTTAGCTATGTTTATTGGTGGTTCGCTTATGGGGCTTAACGGGGTTGCAGAAAGAGAAACAAAAGTCATCCATGCATATTCAGTAAGTCCTATGGGTCTGTGGGGATTTGTAATACAGAAACTTATATCAGCAACTATATATGCATTACTAAGCGTTATAATAGCAGCATTAATAATGGGAAAAGCGCAAATGCTATTGATGCTTATATTAGTAACATTATTCAGCACCTTCTTTACCGGATTTATAACTTTCATAACTCCTGCAATGGCAGAAAATCAGGTATCAGCAGTTGGAGTAATGAAACTTTTAATGCCTTTATCTATGATAATAGGGATATCATCAGTTTTTGTTTCAGAAAAATGGCATTTTCTATACTATCTGCTTCCCATGTACTGGCAGTATACATCCATACAGAATGTGCTGGATAATCAAAGCGCTATACTGAATATGATATTGACAGCAGTAACAGCTATACCATGGTTTCTTATAGCAGTGTTACTGTTTTCTAAAAAAACAAATATGGTTGTAAGGAGGAATAAGTAATGCAGTGGTATTGGTGGGTATTAATCGGTTTGGCGGTAGTAGTACTGGTCTTTTTGAAGGTTAAGGTAGGCGGAGCCTGGCTTAAGAAGCAGAAAGAGAAGAAAGAACAAAAAGAGAGGAATCTTGAAAAGGATTAATGAAAGGCATAAAGTGGTTTGAAGAAAAAAAAGAGAATCCTTTAGAAACTAACAAGCTTCTTCTTGAAAGCACTCTTGATGAGTTCTCGAAATGCTCATACAATGAGGCTTCATTGAACGAGATTATAAAGAGAGCAGACATGAGGAAAGGTAGTTTTTACTACAGATTTTATGATAAAAAGGATCTTTATCTTTCCTTGTTCTACTATATCGGCATGAGAAAAGCTGAGATGATAGGCAACAATGCTAAAACATCTGAGAAAGATGATTTTTTTGCATCCTTAAGGGAAAAGACTATTCTTGCTTTGAAGTTCGCACGTATGGAAAAAAGGTATTATGACTTCTGGAGAATATATATTAAAGAAAGCGAAGAGATAAAAAACTTCGTTCATGACTGCTTTGGAGGTTATTATACTGATGAAATATATACCTGGGTGGAAGAAGCGAAAAAGAACGGCAAGATACGTTCTGATGTCAACAGCAAGCTTTTAGCGGATTTCATAAACATACTTATAGAAAGAATAGACCTTCTTATATCTCCAGACCAGACAGATGATGAAATTTATAACAATGTATGTACAATGATGGACCTTATAGAGCATGGGATAAAGAAAGATATTTAAAGCAAAATCACATAAATATATATAATAATGTGGTTACAGTCACACTTTTATATAAAATAGTGTGATTAGCAAGTATTAAATAAACAATCTTTAGTCTATTGTCCATTCAAAGATGTTTTCCAAGCGGTTTCCCTCTTCATATAAATCGTGCCATTGCGGGACGACAGCTACTCTAATAAGTTTAGCTCCAAGCCTTTCACAAGTTCTTTTAGATGCGATATTGGTATAGTTGTTGGTTATCAGTATTCTTTTCATGCCATGGGCTTTAAGTAAGGGTATTAGAAGACGGCAGGCTTTTTCTGCATAGTGGTGGCCGCGGTATTCTGTGTTTATACCATAACCAATCTGACCTCCGTAATACAGACTGTCAGTGTAACCTATACGTACATTCAATTCACCTATACAGACATCATGTTTACATATGTTGAATACATAAGCTGGGACCCATTTCTTTTCCGGTATAGCTGCTTTCTTAGCAGTACACTCCAGTCTTAATTCACCATCAGAAAGAGAAGGCATGTCTATAAAATCATTAAAAATACAAGGTGAGGAATTATAGTAGGTTATTTCGTGTTGTACTTTCCAATTTATATATTCGTCAGCAATTGTATTAATGAAATTATCAACAAACTCTGGTGGGAAAGCCAGTGACTTTTCCATCTTATTGTTTTCATGCCATACCTTGTTGCGGAGTATAAGGTCATAAACTTCATCTTTAGTAGCTCCTGGTACATCGCCATAATTGGAAACATCACACTGATGCATCTCATTCCAGATATCCTTAGCCCATGGGGTATTGTAATATGCATAACTGCTGGAGCAGGCTAGTTCATGACGGTATTTTGTAAGCCAGTCAGCGCCTTCCTTCTTAATAAATTTACACATTACAAGCTCATCCCAACGCCAGTCAGTATATAAATGAAGGAGCATTCCTTCTGCAAAGTCATCTGAAGGGGATGTGTTGACTGCAAGATTGGATAATGCCGCATTTCTGTCAGTTACTGTCCTGTAATGCGTAATATCCTTGTTCTTCCAGCCTGATACAGCATCAGGAGCTATGCTTCCGATATAGTATAAAAGGCTTCTTCTGTTGTAAACCTTATCCGCTATAAGCAGATGTATCATTAATCCAGCCATGATTTCTCCAAAAATTTAATCTTTGATTAAATGTATTTTTCCATAATGGATATGTATTGTCAAGGGAATGGCGGCAAACTGCGATTTGCACGGGCAAAATAGATTGACAAAAGAACAATTGTTTGTTAGGATGATTGCATAATTTGGCAATTTAATACAGAGCAAATATAAAATCAAGGCGGTGAGCAATCATGATGGAATTACCCGAAAGCAGGACTCTGGAAAAACAGATCAACAGTATATTAGTAGGTAAGACAGTAACCAATGTTGTAGCAAACAGCTCTCCACATAAGTTCGCATGGTATAAGGGAGATCCGAAGGATTATCCAGCTTTGTTGTCTGATAGAAGAGTTATAAGAGCAGAATCACATGGCGGGATGATAGAAATACATTTAGAAGGTATAAGGCTTATCTTCAGCGATGGTACTAATTTAACATATTATGCAGAAGAAAAAGACCTGCCGAAGAAGCATCAGCTATTATTAAAGTTTGATGATAACACGTTTTTAGTGTGCAGCATACAGATGTATGGAGGATTGTTGGCCTTGAAAGACGGGGAGACAAATGATTATAACGAGATAGCAAGAAGCAAAATTGATCCATTATCTGATGCGTTTGATTTTAATTATTTCTCTTCACTTTATGCTGAGGGGGAAAGCAAATTATCTGTTAAGGAATTCTTAGCTACGAAACAGAGGATACCCGGGCTTGGCAATGGTGTTCTGCAAGATATTCTATTCAGTGCAAAAATACATCCGAGACGCAAAATGGGTACCTTGTCTAGAGACGAATTCACGACTTTATTCGAATCTGTTAGAAATAAATTGAAAGAAATGACAGATAAAGGCGGAAGAGATACAGAAAAAGATCTATACGGTGTTGCAGGAGGTTATTCCACTATTCTGTCATCCAAAACTATAGATAGACCATGCCCGACATGCGGAGAATCAATAAAAAAAGAACCATATATGGGCGTTAATATCTATTATTGCCCGAACTGTCAGAAAAACTAGGAAAGAGGGGTAAATGAAATGGGTAAAGTAAATGTTGTATATGCCACAAAAACAAAACATTCACAAAAATTAGCACAGGCTATTGCTAAGGAATTAAATGTAGAGGCTGTACAAATCATAGAAGAGTCAAATCCTGAAAAAACAGATCTTCTTTTTATAATAGGCGGCATATATGGCGGAGTATGTAATCCTGTACTGATCTCCTATGCAAACAAACTGGATAAGAACCTTGTGGATAAAGTAGTTCTTGTAACCAGCAGCGCGTCTGATAGCGGGAGATGCCAGAAAGAGATAAGAAACATACTACAGGAAAAGGAAATACAGCTTTTAGATGAAATAACCTGTCCAGGAGGTATACTTTTTGTCAGGTTAGGTCATCCTAATAAGAAGGAAATACAGCAGGTTGTAGATAGAGCAAAGCAAATTATACAGTGATTCAGTATTTAAATAGGATAACATTCATTCTTTTTATATTACTTTCTTTCTTATACTTGCAATACGGAATAACAACAATATGCCAACAAATAATTAAATTACGAAACTGATTGTGAAATTAGACTACTTCTAAACAACTGTTGTCTAGAGTATGAAGATATCAAACATAATTGTACTGCACCAATGGGGTACTTTAATTATAAATATTTACTTGTTTTCATTGTACAGTATTACATGAATATAACCACATATTACTGTATTTAAAATTTCATGAAAATAAAAGAAGGTAGTTAAACAATATAACATGAATGGTTGACAACTGCCCCAATGGGGCATATAATACTAATGCGAGGGTGGTTATTATGAATGAGGGAATTAAGCAAGCACGCATAAATATAGGACTCACTCAGGATGAAGTATCTAATCTTATAGGAATGCCAATTAAGACTCTAAGAAATTGGGAACAACAGGTCAGAAAACCAAGTCAGTGGGCTGTTGATTTGATAATAGATAGAATATTAAGAGAAAAAGCTGAACAATCAATTAAGTATAACGAGACAAAAGGTATTTTATCGTTTTTAACAATAAAAAAAGCAGTTAGTAAGGTAGCAAAAAAATACGACATATATAAAATATATCTATTTGGTTCATATGCGAAGGGTGAGGCAAATGAACACAGTGATATTGATTTATATATGGAATCTGATTTATTTGGACTGGATTATTTTGGTTTTATTGAAGAGCTTAGAGTTGCAATAGGTAAAAAGATAGATTTATTAAGTAATAAAACAATAATTGAATCATCTCCGATATATGAGGAAATAAAAAAAACAGGAGTACTTATATATGAAAGATAAAGCATATATTTTAAGAATAATAAATTATGCAAGTAAAATAGCAAAGTATATGAAAAATGTGGAAACTTACGAATCATTTAAACTCAATGATGAAAAAGTAGATGCTGTTATTCTTAATCTTGAGCAAATAGGAGAAACTGCGAAAAAACTATCAATTGAAGCAAAAAATGCTTATCCTAATATAAAGTGGCCAAATATTATTGGATTAAGAAATATGATTTCTCATGAATACGAAGGGGTTAATACATTAATTATTTTCGAAATTGTAAATAAGGACATACCAAATTTACTTAATACATTGAGTAACAGTAGAAGTGTTAATTTTTAAACAATGGAAACAAACAGAATAGATGACATGATATTTATAAATCTATATTTTCTTGTTCCGAAAAATCTGCAATATTCAAACATTTAGTTTAATTTAAATCCAAAGTAAGAAAATCTTTATCTCCTGTCAGTATAATGTCGACATTTGATGCAATAGCAGCATTTAATATAGGGAGATCATTTATATCTCTTATTGAGTTTTTTGTATCAGAAGGTGTTTGTATCAATTCATATGAAAGATCTGTTAAGAGAATATCAATGCTTTTTATCAATTCAGGTTTTTTTCTTTTAATGATTTCTTTTAGCTCATAGATAATATAATCACATAAAACTAATTTATGATTTTCAATGATATATATAAGGGTTTTTGCTACTTTAGATTCAGGAAAAAGAACTGCAGAAAATAGAATATTCGTATCAATTAAAATTCGCATATTCTACTTTTCTTTTTCGTGGTGTACTTCATTTACTAAATTCTGTACATCATCCTCACTATATACTCCAATATCCTCAGCAACACCAATGAAAGCTTGCTGTGCTTTGTATATTGCACGAACAGAAGCATTATTGATTACTATTTCGCCATTGGGTTTTTGATAAAACAGGATCTTGTCACCGGTTTTTAAACCAAGGTGACGTCTTATCTCAACCGGAATTGTAATTTGTCCATTTGCCGATATTTTTGCTAGGTTCATAAATATCATCCTTTCTTTAAATCTCAAGAATTCTTTGATTTCATTATACAGCATTACACAAATATAATCAAATCCTATTAGATTGAATAGTCTCATAAAATATGTAAGGAAATAGTATGAATCAAACCTCTCCTTATGTTGACACAGAAGGTGTCTGAATGATAAAATATTCTTTTGAAAGAGCTCGTATAGTTACAGGAAAACGGTCTGTAGCGTTTCTACCGGGGCACCTTAGACCCGACTATGAGTGGCTTATTCCATTTCTTTGATTATTTATGGTGCAGTCACTACAAGGCTGCATTTTTTAATGGGAGGTTCAGATGAGAGTACTAGTTGTAATGGGAAGTGATAGTGACTATAAAGCCGTGGAGCCTGGGATTAAGTTTTTCGATGAATTCAATATTGAGTATCAGGTCAGAGTATGTTCTGCCCATCGTACTCCGCATATAGCTGCTGATTTAGCTGCAAATGCAAAGAGTAACGGGTTCAAAGTTATTATCGCAGCTGCAGGAAAATCTGCTCATTTAGCAGGTGTCTTGGCTGCAAATACTACATTGCCTGTTATCGGTATTCCAGTCAAAACAAGTGATCTGGGAGGATTTGATTCACTTCTGTCAACAGTGCAGATGCCATCAGGAGTACCAGTTGCTACTGTAGCGATTGATGGTGGTAAGAATGCAGCAATATTGGCAGCACAGATACTTGCTTTAGGCAATGAAGATTTAGGTCTGAAACTTGAGCAGTTTAAAAAAGATATGGAACAACAGGTTATCCAAAAAGATATGGAGATAAACAAGAAATAATATGAGTGGAATTTTTGGAGTATATTCAAAAGATAAGTCGGTAAACATCGCAGAGACGATATATTACGGCCTTTATGCTCTTCAGCATAGAGGGCAGCAAAGTGCTGGTATCGCAGTAAGGGATAATGAATTAATAGAATGGTATAAAGCTAAGGGTCTTGTTCCTGAAGTTTTCAAAGCTGCAGATTTGGAGAAATTACCTGGTGATGCCGGAATAGGACATGTGAGGTATTCAACATCTGGTGATGTCTCCAAAGGAACTATCGAACCTCTTGTTTTGAAATATATAAGCGGATATATGGCTATAGCAAAGAACGGGAACATAATAAATGCTAATGCGTTGAGAGAAGAACTGGAAGCTAATGGATGTATGTTCCATACAACTAATGATACAGAAGTTATTGCTGCACTTCTGACCAAATTCCGTATCGGGAGTGAGCATATAGAAGACTCTATAGAACAGATGGTTAAGTTTATTAAAGGGTCATATGCTATTACAATGATTACACCGAGATACTTAATAGGTCTTAGAGATCCATTAGGTATTATGCCCTTATGTATAGGAAAAATAAACGGTTCAACATATATAATTTCAAGCGAGTCTGCAGGTATAGATGCTGTAGGCGGACAGTTCATAAGGGATATAGAACCAGGCGAACTGGTGCTGATAGATTCTAACGGAATACAGTCAAGAAAACTGTTTGAATGCAAAAGCAGCAGTTTATGTATATTCGAACATGTGTATTTTGCTAGACCGGACAGTATAATTGACGGAGCATCAACGCATGATGCAAGAGTTAATGCAGGAAGGATTTTAGCTAAAGAGCATCCGGTTGATGCTGATGTCGTAATAGGTGTTCCTGACGGAGGAACTGATATGGCATTCGGATATGCCCAGGAAAGTCAAATTTCTGTAGCTGCTGGCCTGTTAAGAAACAAATATGTAGGCAGGACATTTATCGCTCCTTATCAAAATGACAGGGAGATAGCGGTTAAGATTAAGTTTAATCCTGTTAAAACAGAGGTAAAAGACAAAAGGGTCGTCCTTATAGACGACTCTATAGTCAGAGGAACCACGACAAAGATACTTGTAAGAATGCTAAGGGAAGCTGGAGCAAAAGCTGTCCATTTAAGGATATGCTCACCTCCATATAAATTCCCATGCTATTTCGGAGTAGATACATCTAGCAGAGGACAATTATTAGCAAGTAATAATGATAAGGAAGCGATTTGCAAGTGGATAGGCGCGGATAGTCTGGAGTATATCAGTTATGAAGGGATAATGAAAGCGCCTATAAATTCTATGACAGGTTTCTGCACTTCTTGTTTTACAGGAATATATCCAATAGAAGTGCCAAAAGAAGTTTAATAACTAAGAGATGGGGGGACATATATGAAGGATGCATATAAAGAGGCCGGAGTTGATGTAAGAGCAGGGTATGAATCAGTAGCTTTAATCAAAAAACATATACAAAGAACAGTAACATCAGGAGTATTAGGTGGTATAGGAAGCTTTTCCGGATTATTCCAGATGGATCTTAACAAGTATCCAGAACCAGTACTGGTTTCCGGTACTGACGGAGTAGGCACTAAGTTAAAATTAGCTCATTCCATGAAGGTACATGACACTATCGGGATAGATGCAGTGGCAATGTGTGTTAATGATGTGTTATGCCAAGGCGCAGATCCTTTGTTTTTCCTTGATTACATAGCATGTGGCAAGAATTATCCCCAAGTAATCGAACAGATTGTTAAAGGTGTTGCTGAAGGATGTATTCAGTCAGAATGCGCGCTTGTAGGCGGAGAAACTGCCGAGATGCCTGGTTTTTACAAAGAAGACGAATACGATATAGCGGGATTCTGTGTAGGTGTTGTTAACAGACCAGACATTATTGACGGTTCATTTTTGAAAGAAGGAGATGTGCTTTTGGGATTAGCTTCAACCGGAGTTCACAGTAATGGGTTCTCACTTGTCAGGAAGATATTCGGAGATGATGCAGACAGCCTGAGCAAGGTATATCCTGGATTTGACAAGACCATTGGAGAAATACTTCTCACTCCTACAAAGATATATGTAAAAGATATTAAGAAAATCAGAAGTATTGCTAAAATTAAGGGTATGAGTCATATAACCGGCGGCGGTTTCGTGGAAAACATACCGAGGATGTTTAAAGAGGACGGAAATCTTACTCCGGTTATCAATAAAGGGACATGGAATGTATTACCCATATTCAACCTTATGATGAAAAAGGCAGATATAGCTGAAGACAATATGTATCGTACCTTTAATATGGGTATTGGTATGGTTATTGCTGTAAGCAAGGCAGATGCAAAGAAGATAATGAAGGAATTTAAAGAAGGCGTATTTGAGATAGGTTATGTTGCAGTAGCCAAGGATGTTAAGGATGTTAAAGGCATTGAAGAGAATATATATATAAAGGGATAGGAAAATGATAAAAAGAGCATTAATCAGCGTAAGTGACAAAAATGGAATAGTGGAGTTTGCAAAGAAACTCAGTGACATGGGTGTTGAAATCATTTCAACCGGCGGAACTTCAAAGACATTAAGTGAGAACGGTATAAAAGTCATACCTATTGAAAGCATTACAGGATTCAAGGAATGCCTTGACGGGAGAGTGAAAACACTGCATCCGAACATACACGCAGGCTTACTGGCAAGAAGAGATCTAAAAGACCATATGGACACATTGGATAGCCTAGACATAACACCTATAGACATGCTGGTAATTAATCTTTATCCATTCAAAAAAACAATAATGAAAAGTGATGTAACAAAAGAAGAAGCTATAGAAAATATAGATATAGGCGGACCGGCAATGCTAAGAAGCGGAGCCAAGAATCATGCTTCTGTTACAGTGCTTACAGATCCTTCGGATTATGATGGTGTATTAAAGGAACTTGAAGAGAATGGTAAAGTGTCATATGAAACTAACTTCAAGCTAGCTATTAAAGTGTTTGAACACACAGCCAATTATGATGCAATGATAGCAAATCATTTCAATCAGTTTATAGGTGACTACAGTTTGAAAAACACATTTACAGTTACCTTTGAAAAAATTCAAGAAATGAGATATGGAGAGAACCCACACCAAAAGGCTGCTTTCTATAAAGAGCCCAGAAGAACAAAAGGCACAGTATGTGATGCTATACAGCTTCACGGCAAGGAACTTTCATATAACAACATAAATGATGCTGATGGAGCACTTTCAATGCTGAAAGAATTCCCTGATAAAGTAGTCTGTGTAGCTGTAAAACATGCAAATCCATGCGGAGTAGGAATAGGAAAGAATGTATTTGAAGCATTTAAAAAGGCATATGACTCAGATCCTGTCTCGATATTCGGAGGGATAGTGGCATTTAATAAGACGGTTGATGTAGTAACAGCAGAAAAACTTCATGAGATATTCCTGGAGATAGTAATTGCTCCTGATTACAAGGATGAGGCTCTTTCTCTTTTAAGGAAAAAGAAGAATTTAAGAATATTGAAACTTGATGATATAACATACAATGACGAAAATGAATTTGTAATGAAGAAAGTAAGCGGTGGAATGCTTGTACAGGGTAAGGACAATACCATTGTGAATATGGATGAAATTAAGATTGTTACTGTAAAACAGCCTACAGAACAGCAGATAAAAGATGCCGTATTCGGAATGGCTGTATGCAAACATGTCAAATCCAACGCAATAGTACTTGTAAAAGACATGGCTTCTATAGGTATCGGACCTGGGCAGATGAGCAGGATAGGTGCAGCAAGAATAGCCATATCATTAGCGGGTGAAAGAGCAGAAGGAAGCGTTATGGCTTCTGATGCATATTTTCCATTTGATGACTGTGTCATTGAAGCAAAAAAAGCCGGAATCGCATGTATAATACAACCAGGCGGATCTATATCTGACAAGGATGTTATTGCAAGAGCGGATGAACTTGGCATAGCTATGATATTTACAGGAATGAGACACTTCCTACATTAAGAAAGGTGAACCGATGAAAGTACTGGTTATTGGGGGAGGCGGCAGAGAACATGCTGTAGTAAAAAAGTTAAGCGAAAGCCCCAAGATTGAGAAGATATACTGCACGCCGGGGAATGCCGGAATCAGCCAGATAGCCCAGTGTGTTAATATAAAAGCTACAGATATAGAAGGAATAATAAACTTTGTTAAGACTAATCCTATGGATATGGTTGTTGTTACTCCTGATGATCCGTTAGCATTAGGTCTTGTAGATAGATTAAATGAAATGGATGTACCTGCTTTCGGACCAGTAGCTAAAGCTGCTGAAATAGAAAGCAGTAAAGCCTTTTCAAAGACTTTAATGAAGAAGTACAGTATACCAACGGGAGACTTCGAAATATTTGATAATGCTGAAAAAGCCTTGGAATATGTAAAAGATAAGAAGTATCCTCTAGTTATAAAGGCATCCGGTCTCGCTCTTGGAAAAGGTGTCATAATAGTTGAGAACCATCAGGAAGCAGTAGATACGATAAGTCAGATGATGCTTAATGACATGTTCGGAGCATCCGGCCGTACTGTTATAATTGAAGAATTTTTAGAGGGTCCGGAAGTAACAGTGCTGGCCTTCACTGATGGGAAAACCATAAAGACAATGCCATCAAGCCAGGATCATAAAAGAGCTCTTGATAATGATAAAGGACTTAATACAGGCGGTATGGGAGCATTCAGTCCGAGTTTGTACTATTCAAACGAAATTGAAGATTATTGTGTCAAGAATATTTTTTATCCGACAATAAATGCAATGAAGAAAGAAGAACGCAATTTTAAAGGCGTTATATATTTCCAGATGATGCTTACAAAAAACGGACCTAAGGTAATTGAATACAATGCAAGATTCGGGGATCCTGAGACACAGGCGCTTATGCCACTATTAAAAACTGATCTTTATGATATTTTCAATGCAATAATTGATGAGAATCTCGATAAGATTGATATTGTATGGGAAAACAAGGCAAGCGCTACAGTTGTTCTTGCAAGCGGAGGGTATCCTAAGGAATATACTAAAGGATATCCTATAACCGGGATAGAAGAAATTATACAAAATGGCATAACAGTTTATCACATGGGTACTTCTGTAAAAGATGGAGATATAGTCACTAACGGAGGGAGAGTTCTTGCTCTTACAACGACAGCTGATACTGTTGAAGAAGCAGTAACAAAAGTATACAATAATATCAACAGGATACATTTTAAAGATATGCACTATAGGAAGGATATAGGCAGGAAATGAAACTAGGTATCTTAGGGGCAACATTTGATCCGGTACATAAAGCGCACATCCAGATGGCGAAATACGCACTGGATTACTGTGAGTATGTACTCTTAACTCCTTGTATAAAACCGCCTCATAAAGATAATGACAATATTACAGATGATGATGCAAGGTATTCAATGCTGTGTCTTGCATTGGATGGGTATGAGAATCTTATTGCATCAGATATGGAAATAAAAAGAGGACAGACTACATATACAATAGATACATTAAGACAGGTAAAAGAAGAATATTCTATATTTGACAGTATAATTTATATTATTGGAGCAGATACATTATTTCAACTAAACACATGGAGAGAGTATGAAGATGTATTCAGGCTCTGTACATTTCTAGTATTTGAAAGAAAGGGATTTACCAGGTCTCAGATAAGAGGAAGAATAGATATCCTTAAGAATGATTACAATGCTGACATTATATTTGATACAAGAAGCGTGTCTGAAATATCATCTAGCGTAATACGGAAAGCAATAGCAGAAGGTGATGACTCGATAGAGTGGATGCTTGACAAGAAGGTGTACAGGTATATAAAGGAAAATGGGATATATAAGTGAGAAGACAGAACAGGATATAATAAACAGGTACAGTCCAGAAAGATATGAGCATGTGAAAAATGTAATTGAGCTTGCAATGCATCTTGCGGAAAAGCATAGTGCAGACAGCGAAAAAGCATATACCGCTGCTCTTTTACATGATATAGCAAAGGACATGAAAGTAAAAGATATGGTAGCAATGTTGGAATCAGCGGATATTTTTATTGATGAGGAATATCATACATCCAATATTCTCCATGGTCCATGTGCAGCAGTTATTGCGTATGAGGATTATGATATAGATGATGAAGAAATACTATATGCTATTTACTATCATACTTTCGGGCGAGCAGCTATGAGTAAGATGGAAAAAATAATATTTATTGCAGATGCTGCAGAAAAAGGAAGGACTTATCAGAATGTTGGCAGGATACGGAAGTTGATGTATAAGGATCTGGATGCGGCAGTGGAATTAAGCCTTAGCGGCACAATAACACATGTTATTTCCAAGGGAGAAGTTCTTTTTCCAGCAACTGCATCAGCTTTGGAATATATAAGGGAACAAAGGATAAAATAATATTTATGTATACAAATATTTTCAGGAACGCATATAAGGTAACTAAAACTGATGAGGGCTATCTTTCCTTAAGGTTTACAGAAAAACAACTGCAACACTATAAAACTCAATCGGTACAAGCTGAGGACAGAGCTTTGGGTACAGCGGGAGTATGTATGGATTTCTATACTGACGCAAAACACATAACCTTTTCATACCGAGCAAGCCATTTTTCTAGAAGATATGTGGGATTTGATTTTTATGAAAATGGAATATTTAGAAAGCATATAGAAGAAGCTTTGGATACAAAACAATCAACAATAACACAACCTTTAGACAATCAAGGAATAAAGAGAGTTACTGTATATATACCGAATTTAAGCCAGATAACGATATATGACCTTGATATAGGAAATTTCAAGCCGGTACATGATGAATATTCCGAAAAGCTTCTATTTTTAGGGGATTCCATAACTCAAGGAATGGTAGCTCTGAGTCCTTCTTTAGCATATCCCTCACAGATAGCTAGAGCATTAAATGCGCAGTGTTTAAACAGAGGTGTGGGCGCTATGAAGTTTGATGCGGGCTCTCTTGATGAGCAAGATGAATATGAGCCAGATAGGATTTTTACAGCATACGGCATAAATGATATTTATCACTTAAAAAGCATATCTGAACTAAGTGATGTGTTAAAACAAGCAGATATATACTTTTATAAACTTAAAAAGATATACAAACAAGCAAGGGTGTATGTAATAACTCCTATATGGTGTTTACGTTATAATGAAGACATATTTTTTAAAGATATGTTTGAAGAATATGCTAAGAAGCTGACAGAATTAGCAGTCTGTCATGAGTGCACTCCGATTAACGGTTTAGATCTTGTACCTCATGAAACTAAATATTTCCAAGACCATACAGTTCATCCTGCTGATTCAGGATTTAACTATTACACATCTAATCTTTTAAAAGCAATTAATGACAAATAGAAATTTTACTGATAATATATTACTTGTATATGTAAGGGTTAATAGCGGCAATTGTGGTTTCTAAGGGGGTAGAGTCATGGGATTGCAGAATAACGCAAAGAAGTGGGTTCGAATATCAGTAATCATGGTACTTATTGGAATAGCAATGATTATTGCCGGTATAGTAATTGATGATTACAATTTCTATTGGATGATTTTCGTTGGAGCTATATTATTGCTTACCTTCATAATATGCTTTTTCATGTTTGTAAGCCAATCAAACAGGCTGGATCGCATGTTTAGGGGAATTGATTTATTAGCCCACTGGTCATTTGCAGAAAATGAAAGACTGGAAAAGGCAGAAGAGGAATTTTTGCAGAGAAAATCTGGAAATAGAGTAATGCTTCTAATAATAGCAGCATTTTTTATTGTGATAGGCGGTTTATTTGCAATATTCGGATTTGATGATATTGAAGATGCCATGTTTTTTATTCTATTAATGTTAGGAATACTAGCATTTATAGCTATTATAGCGCTTCTTACGCCAGGAGCACGTTACCGCAAGATGAAGCAGGCTGCACCAGAAGTATTCGTCGGTCCCTACAGCGCATGGGTTATGGGAGAGTATGTACAGTGGAAAGCTCCTATGACAAAGATTACATCTGTACAGTATTCTAAAGATAGAGAAGATAATTTCACAATTACTGTGAACTTCTTTATATGGCAAAGATACGGCCCTCAACCTCATACATGCAGGATACCTGTACCAGAAGGATCAGAAACAGAAGCTGAGGTTGTAGCATCTGATATCGCTAATATAAATAATGTACAGTTCATTAATGAGATTGAATAAAGAGATATTTTGTATTAGAAATATATATTAATTAATTCAAAAAAGAAAAACACATAAAGCATATACGCATCATATGTGTATATGCTTTACAAATTCACTCATGGACACCCAGCTAAATATTTACATTAAGTATATCTGTATATTTGATAGCTTTAGATCCTGTTTTTTCTATCAAAGACAAAACTTTTTCTTTATTTTCAGGTTTTGTTTCGCCCCCACCGGAAATTATAAAAACTTCTACTTCCTTGCCTGATGGCAACATAGTAACCATATTATTAAAAGCTGGTGCAGGAAATCCTGCCCACATAGGTGCTGCAAGAATAATTTTGTCATAAGTAGACAGATCTAAATTTATTTCTTTTATAGATGTCGTTTTCTGTTGAAGCGCTTTAGGGCATTCGGAGAACAGATTTCCAATAAAACTCTTTCTTTTCAGAGTCTGCATTTCAAAAATATCAGCTTCTATTTCTTTTGCCATGTTATCACAGTATTTCTTTGTTTTTCCGCCATATGAATAATATACAATTGCTGTTTTCATAATTTCCACCTCTTAATATATTTTATGCTTTTAAATACAATAAAACAATGTAAATAATATTAGAGAATATTATTATATGAAGTTAAAGAATATAAGAAATTTGTCCGTACCTATAGCCATTGCCAAATACCAACAGATTACGCTTAAAGGTAATGCAGTTATTACATCAATAAGCATATGCTGCTTTACAAATACTGTTGACAGGATTATAAGGAAAGAAAGTAATATCACAGATATTTTAATCGATAGAGGCAGGCCTTCTGCGTCGATTGCTGCAAGTATAAAAAGCATAGACAAAGAACAATGAAGAGAAGGCATACAGCTTAATATCTTTTTGTCATTAGCGTAAATAAATCTTACGACTTTTGTAGAAAAATCCATTCCTTTCGGTTCAGGACGCACAAAAGTTGTCGGATAAACTAAATATATGATACCGCTTATAACAAGAACCATTAATAGCGACATAGTATACAGAGCGTAGGTTTCAATGGAAAAGAAGTAAAGAGCAAAAGGTAAAGCAAACATTATTATGTACCAAGTAATATAGGGAAATATAAATAAGGGTATAAATGGTATCTTTTCATCAAGCTTGTTGCCTATAACATGAGGTTTTTTCACAAGAAACTGAGTGCCCCAGTATACTGCCATCTGAACCGTAAACACACCTATCAATATTAATATTACTTTAAATAACCCGTTAATAGTTCATGTCCTCCTTTTTATTCTATGAGCATCATAATGCTTTTATAGATTATATGCAATAATTATAAAGGGAAAGTCATGGTTTATTGATATTTTCCATTTATTACTTTCCTGTAATGTTATATAATCCAATCATACAAGGAGGTAACATTGGATACAGAGAATATAAAGAATGAGATTGTAAATGTACTAAAGGACAAAAAGGCAAAGGATTTGATATCCATAGATGTAAAAGATGTAACTACACTGACAGACTATTTCATAATATGCACAGGCACTTCAGACCGTCATCGCAAATCGCTTGCAGATGAAGTGGCTAAAAAAGCAGAAGCTTTAGGCATGACCGTTTCCGCTCCGATTGAAGGGTACAATCAGGCAAAGTGGATACTGATAGACTGTATGGACTTAGTAGTAAATATATTTGAGAAAGAGAGTAGAGCCAAGTATAACCTTGAGAAACTATGGAGCGATGGAGTTCTTGAGGATATAAGAGAGAATAGCAGCAAAGAGGAGAAATAATGATTATTACTGGAATAAGCGATGAAGCAGGCAAACATATAAGTACACAGATTGAAGCTCACAAAATATTAGGTTGGAATACGCTGGAATTGAGGAATCACAACTCTGTAAATCCTTCTACTACAAAATTTAGTGATGAGGATTTTGACTATGTGAGAAAAATAATCGAAGAAAACAATTTCAAAGTGACCGGTTTCTCTTCAGCCATAGGCAATTGGAGCAGAAGCATAAGAGGAGACTTCAATATTGATAAAGAGGATCTGAAAGTTTCAGCAAAAAGGATGAAGATTCTTGGAGTTAAATATATAAGGATCATGTCGTGGATACCTGATAAAGATGATTATGCATTTACAAAGAAGGAAGTAATAAGAAGGAGCAAAGAGTTAGCGAAGATGGCTGAAGATCTTGGTATAATACTTGCTCATGAGAACTGCACAGGCTGGGGTGGGGAAACACCTGAGAATATGATAGAGTTAAAAAGTGAAGTTAACAGTAGAAATTTTGTTCTTCTTTATGATATTGGTAATGTTGTAGCTCATGGTTATGACGATCCTATGAGGTTCTTCCAAGGAATAAGAGGGAATATTGATTATGTGCATATCAAGGATTCACTTATAGCAAAACCAGGATTGGAAAATGAATTTAGGTATGTTGGTGAAGGCGAGGGAAGAGTTCGAGAAATATTAGACATTCTAATTAATGAAGACAAATATGACGGGATTATATCTATAGAACCTCATGTATCTGCTATTGCTCATTTAGCCGATAAACCAATGAATGATGAAGAATTATTTAAATCATATGTTAAATATGGGAATATGCTTAACGACATGATCACAAGCATTAAAAAATGAGTGAAGAAAATAAGGTAAAAATAAGGAAGAGAAACACTAAGCTTATAATAGCTGCTGCTGTTATATTAGCATTCATTATTTTTCTTCTTACCGATACAGGAAAGCAGCTTTGGGGCTTATTCCAGTTAAATGGAGATCAGTTTAAAAAATACATTGAAAGCAAAGGCAAATGGGGTCCGTTCCTATTTTTTCTGCTTTCATATCTGCAGGTAGTAATTGCTCCTATTCCCGGACAGGTTACATATTTTGTTGGGGGTATGCTCTTTGGAACATGGGGAGGTTTCCTT
>MWDI01000037.1 GCA_002070475.1 Firmicutes bacterium ADurb.Bin146 | reverse complement strand
TTATCTTCCAAAAGAAAACCCAGCATGAAGTTGCAGAATGTGAAATCCATCGTCAGGATTGCTTTGCCTCCCGCGCGTCCGATGACAGTATCCATCTCGACCCATGAGGTGATGCCGCTTTCTTCAATGAAAGCGAGGAAGTCATCGTAAGTCCTGCCGGCTTTTGCTGCTTTAGGCATATAATCCGGATGTCTCTGCTGACGCGCCTTGAACTTGACCACACGCGGGAAGTCCAGGGAACCGACAGACAGGTAACCGCGCTTCAAGTGCCTGTATACGGTTGATTTTGAAATGATCAGATTGTTGGCCTTCATAATGTGATACAGATGCTGCTCATGTCTTATGCCATTTGAAACAATGCTGCCGATTTCATAAAACTCCTCTTTGTTCAGAGGGATGCCCTCGCGGGCTTCCGTAAACAGGGCCTTGTATTTATCTTGTGCGGCTTTCGCGCTGTATAGCTGTTTCGTGAATCCGCAGTTAGCGTGGCGGCGTTTGCACGGGTTACAGGCGAATGGCGCTTTGAGCAGTATCGGACAAGGATTAGACGTTATCAGATTACCGTTTTGGTCAGTTCGCCGGACTGACCCCGTACTGGCTGAAAGATGCCTTTTGACCTCTTTGGATACCGTGGTCTGGTCCTTGCCGATTCTGGAGGCGATGGATTTGAATGTCATGCCGCGGTTGAGTCAGTCTTGAATTTCAAGCCTCTCATCCTGCGTCAGATGCTTGTGCTTGGTAGAATTTATGTCTTTCATAATTTTCACTCCTTCAAGGAAATTTCCCAGACTTAATTCTACTGCAAATCCTTCCCGGACTAAATTCCACCTCCATGTCCACTGTGGAACTTACTTTGGGAATTAACTATTATTCTATTTTTTCATCAAGTTACAATTGTCACATTTGAAAACTATCTTTTATAGTATATAATAATAGCATTAAGGGGTTTTAATTATACAATTTAATACTAGAGGTGAATGGTATGGAGGAAGTCAAGATTTTTAATCGGAACAAATGGTTTTACTCTACAGGCGGTATAGGGCGTGATATGGCATATCAGCTTTTTTCAGCTTATCTGCTGACTTATGTAATGTTTACAAAGTCTATAACAAATGCCCAATTTGCCGCAATATCGGTGATTATGGTAATCTGCCGTATTTTTGATGCGCTTAATGATCCGGTCATGGGCGGCATAATTGAGAATACCAGGATGAAATGGGGAAAATTCAAACCATGGATATTAATTGGGGCATTGACTAATGCTATTGTAATGGTAGTATATTTTTCTTCGCCTTTGGAAGGATGGCCTTTTGTTATCTTTTTTGGATGCATGTACCTTCTTTTTGATATTACATTCACTATGAATGATATAGGTTACTGGGCTATGCTTCCATCTTTAGCAAAAGACCAGGCGCAAAGGGCTACTCTTACATCTATGGCAAACCTTTTCGCATCCATTGGAGCTATTATCGCATTTGCAGTTATCCCGATACTGACTAATGGACCGAATGCTATCGGAGGCAATTCGATCACAGGATATATGGGGGTATCGATAATAATTGCTGCAATATTTGTAGGTTGCCAGATTATGACGACTGTTTTTGTCAAGGAAGCTCCGGTGTCATATAGGCCCAAAGATGAGAAAATAGGGCTTAAAGCAATGTTCCAGGTAGTATTTAAAAATGACCAGTTGCTTTGGACATCGCTTGTAATGCTTCTGTATAATCTAGGATCATCTTTAATAAATGTATTTGGTATCATTTATGTATATCTGTATTTTGGTTATGATGGAATAAATATAACGCTTTTTGTAGGAGCTTATGCTCTTGGGAATCTGCTGATTAATATTGTTTACCCTAAAATGGTAAAGCATATGACAAGAAAACAGGTTGCAACTATAGGCCTTGCAGGGGTTGTTGTTGGTTATGGATTTTTCTTCTTAGTAGGAGTAGTTATACCGATGAATTATCTGCTTTTGTGCGTAGCAGGATTCATCCTGTCATTCGGACAAGCTATGATATATATGGTTACGACTATAAATCTTACAAACTGCATAGAATATAACGAATACAAGACAGGTAATCGTGATGAAGCTATAATATTCTCCATACGCCCATTTATGGCGAAAATGGGTTCAGCGCTCCAACAGGGGATAGTCGCAGTAGCATATCTTGCACTTGGCATAACTGCAATAACCAACGGAATATCAGAAGCTGAAAGAATGAGCAATATGGGTTTAGTAGATGCACAGGAAAAAGCTGCTATGATAGATCAAGCTTTGGCGCTTGGCACTGAATCGATAAAAATGAACTTCAGGATATTCATAGTCGTTGTGCCGATTGTTTTAATCTCAATAGCATATTTTATCATGATGAAGAAGAACAAGGTTGACGAGAAAGAATATGAGAGGATGATGCTTGAAATAAGCAAAAGAAAACAATCAGAGTAACTTTCAATGCAACACGACTTGTTACAGCCTTTCAGAAATGAGAGGCTTTTTTTATTAGTCTTTATTAATCCATCTTATATTAATTAATAATCCAAAATGAAAAATTATTATTGCATTTATGCAAATATGGTTGTATAATTCGGAATAATTTATATTTACTGATGATGTAATGAAAGGAATGAAAATAAATTATGCAAAAAGACACAAATCCGGTACTTCAATTCTCAAATAAAACTAATCTTCTTGAACAGTCCGCATATAAGTATCAGCTGCAAGATAGAGAAACACCTAACTTGTATAGATATCTATATGATTATAAGTCGGTTCCAAAAGTACCATTCAATCATAGAAGCGTACCTATGAATATGCCGCAGGATATATGGATTACTGATACAACGTTCAGAGATGGCCAGCAATCGACTTCTCCTTTTAACGTTCAGCAGATAGTGCATTTATACAAACTTATGCATAAACTTGGAGGACCAAAAGGATTAATAAGACAGAGCGAGTTTTTTGTTTATACTGACAAGGACCGTAAAGCAGTAGAGGAATGCTTGAACCTGGGGTATAAATTTCCGGAGGTTACAAGCTGGATAAGAGCTAATGAAAAGGATTTTGATATTGTAAAGAGTTTAGGTTTGAAAGAAACAGGAATACTGGTATCCTGCTCAGATTACCATATTTATAATAAAATGGGTCTTACAAGAAAACAGGCTATGGATAAATACCTTGGCATAGTTAAGAGTGTTTTGGAAAAAGGGATTAAACCAAGATGTCATTTCGAAGATATCACAAGAGCTGATTTTTATGGGTTTGTCGTACCTTTGGCATATGAGCTTACTAAGTTGTCAGAAGAGGCTAAGATGCCGATTAAGATAAGGGCATGTGATACTATGGGATTCGGTGTAAGCTATCCTGGAGCTGCAATGCCAAGGAGCGTCCAGGGCATTATCTATGGCATAATGCACTATGGCGGAGTCAAGAGCGAGCTTTTGGAATGGCATGGCCATAATGACTTTTATAAAGTAGTAACCAACGCATCAACAGCATGGTTATATGGTGCCTCAAGTGTAAATTGTTCTTTACTCGGTATAGGTGAGCGGACTGGCAATTGCCCTTTAGAAGCAATGGTTATTGAATATGCTTCCCTAAAAGGAACAACTGACGGCATGAAACTTCCTGTTATCACAGAAATAGCTGAATATTTCGAAGAAGAGATAGGCTATGAGATACCGCCAAGAACACCTTTTGTAGGCAGGAATTTCAATGTTACAAGAGCCGGCATACATGCTGACGGAATGCTTAAGGATGTAGAGATATATAACATATTTGATACGGAAGCGCTTCTGAACAGGCCTGCAACAGTAGCAGTGGATTCCCATAGCGGATTAGCTGGTGTAGCTCATTGGATCAATTCATATTTCAGGATAAAAGATAAGGAAATAGCAATTAAAAAGACTGATATTATAGTTGCGAAGATAAAAGAAGTTGTGGATAAAGAATATGAAAATGGAAGAAATACGGTTATGGGAGATTATGAGCTGGAGAATATTTTAAAGCAGCTTGACTACGAGCAATATGAAAAGTTAAATCATATGCATGTAAAAAGAAGTAAAAAGAAATGAAGTGGAATACTTCTTTCCATACATGCTAAATAATGCTAACTTAAATAAATCAAGTTTGCTTTTTCAATCTACAGGTGTAAAATTTTGCATATAAATGTGTTGACAAACATTAGCCAAGCAATTAGAATGATAAAAGACTTCGTTTGGTCATGGTGGGTATAGCTCAGTTGGTTAGAGCGCTAGGTTGTGGCCCTAGAGGCCAAGGGTTCGAATCCCTTTATTCACCCCATTTTGAGATGATGGGATGTAGCCAAGTGGTAAGGCAACGGACTTTGACTCCGTCACCCGTAGGTTCAAATCCTGCCATCCCAGCCAACTTTTGGGACATTAGCTCAGGCGGTAGAGCACTTGACTTTTAATCAAGGTGTCCGGAGTTCGAGTCTCCGATGTCTCACCAAAAAAACCCCATATTTAAAGGGGTTTTTTGTTATCTGGAATTTTGAGCACTTTCAAAAAGTAGGAGTAAAGTAGGAGTATAATCTCAATTTTTAGTAATAGATCTAATTTTATGTGCGCATAAATCAATGTGTTAACAGCTCGAGTCAACGATTGCTATCATACTGTACCTATTTTTCTAGAAATTAATGGTAAGATATATGAAATTAATTGATTGACAGTGATGATTTAATAATGGTATGATTTAAAAGAATATTAGAGTTAGTCTAATAAGTTATAATGTCATATAAGAGTTGAAGTCAAAATAATAAGTGGCATTAGAGTTTTTATACTGAGGAGACCAACTATGAATCTTAAATCATATGATGAGGCTACCAGATACATTACCGAGGAATGTATTCGTATATATATAGAAAAGGATATTATTAATGCAACAGAATTAGCTCTTCATTTAATGAATTATTCTCAGTTGAAAATGCATTGCCCACAACATCATTATTTAATTCCTGCAGCTATGCTGACCTCTGCTTATAAATCTCAAGGCAGACCTTTGGAAATGCTACAGAATGATCTAATGGAAGCGATGATGCGAGCTAAAAATGTGCTGCCAGCTTTTTGCGGTCTGTACGGGAGCTGCGGCGCTGCTGTAGGTCTTGGTATATACACCAGTATTCTACTGGATTCAGACCAGTATTCCACACATACTTGGGCTCTTACAAATAGAATTGTAGGAGAATGTCTTATAAAGATTTCTCAAATTGATGGACCAAGATGCTGTAAACGTAGTTCATACATCGCACTGCAAATCGCTGAAGATTTCAGTAAGGAAGAGTTTGACATTGATTTAGGAAAAACAGAACATTTTAAATGTACACACTATATGCATAATGAAGAAGAGTGTAAGAAGACAGAATGTCCGTTTTACCCATTAAAATGCAAAAAGTAAGAAAGCTATGGCAAAGGTAGAAATAGTTGTTCCAAAATCGGCAATACCAAAAAACAGCATTTATGCATGTAAATGCCAGAAGACTGAGTTTAAAACAGAAGGAAAGAAAGCAAAGGTCTTTTGGATAGCAAAATTGATGGATTATGTAAAGAAAGAAGAGCTTCTTTGTGAGCTTGAAATACAAAAGACTACTTTGGAAGTTTATTCACCATGTGATGGTTATTTAGCGGAAATCAGCATTGATGACGGTGATGATTGTACTATGGGAAATATTCTGGCTTATTTAGATACAAAAGACTAGTAAACTCTAGAATATGAATTTACAATTATAGGATAAGAGGTGATTTCAACATGTTAAGCAGTAAATTAAAACCATCATGCGAAAAGATAAAATGTTCTTGTAAAGGTAATAATCTTGATAAATTATTACAACCTAATATTTTGATTATTCTTGCCAAACAAAATATGCATGGGTATATGATCATACAAGAATTAGAACATAAAAACATATTTGAAGAGGAAAAAGCGGACAATACCGGTGTATATCGTACTTTAGCAAACCTGGAAAACAAGGGTATGATAAGATTTGAATGGATAATGGATATATCTGGCCCAGCAAAGAAGAATTATATGATAACCGTTAAGGGTCTTGAATGCTTGGAAAATTGGATCAGCACTCTTCAAATTTATAATAAAAAAGTAAATAAAATTATAGAAGATGCAAGGGATGTATTAGCGAAACAATAGAAAACGAATATGAGCAATAAAGTCGTTTCAGCTTGACAACCAATTATAAGGTTACTTATTCAGACTGATTTCTAAGATAAACTCTTTTATCATTTTTATATAAATTTTTACGAATTAGCAATGTGATGTAACGATAAATATTGAATCAGTATATGTTATGATATATTATTTAATTGAAAGCAAAACGAAACCAAAATGCAATCTATCGAAACCTGGAAACGTATGGAAATTGCTGTTGAAGAAAGAAAAGAGAAGATACTGGACATGCTTAACAGAGATGGCAAAGTTAAGGTAAATGAGCTTAGCCGTCTTTTTGATGTGTCTGAAGTTACTATACGACTGGACCTTTCTGATTTAGAGGAAAACGGGCTTTTATCAAGGGTATATGGAGGAGCGGTATCTTCATATAAGAATTACTATAACATGAGCTTCAAACAGAGAGTTATAGCTAATGGGAATGAAAAAAAGCTTATTGCTGCAAAAGCGGCACAGATGGTAATGGAAAATGACACGCTGATGATGAACTCAGGCACGACCACGCTGTTTACTTATATGGCTTTGTCGAAAAGTATGCATCTGACTATAATCACTAATTCAGTAGCAATCGCACAGGAAGCTTCTGGTAATGGTAATCACAAAATACTGCTTTTGGGCGGTACGGTCAATACCGATTATCAGTTTACGTGGGGTGATGACACGATAAGCCAGCTTTCATCTTATCATACAGATAAATCGATACTGTCAGTAGACGGAGTGAGTATGGATTCAGGAATGACCACATACTATCATCAGGAAAGGAAAATCGCATCAGGGATGATTGATAATTCTAATCTTACAATTATAACGGCAGATTATACGAAAATAGGGAGAGCTGCTCTTTCAAAGATATCATCTGCATGCAGGCCGGATTACCTAGTTACTAACACAAATGCACCTAAAGAGGAAATAGACGGATTAATAGAGCTTGGTATAAAAGTACTTTTAGTATAGGAAGGCAATCATGAAAAACCGTATATATACAGGATGGTATGAAAACAGTATAACCCCAGATAAAAAAGTCAAATTAGCAGGCCAGTTTTATGAGAGGGTATCCCAGTATGTGGAAACTGATATAACTTGTACAGCTCTTGCGGTATCATCAGGAACTAATCATTTCGTAATATGTTCATGCGATCTGGTACATATTGATGATTATCTTGTTGATAATGTAAGAGAAAAGATAACCGGTAAATGTGAAGGACTAGATCCTTTTAATGTAATAATAAATGCGACACATACCCATACTTCAATAGATTATCAGAGACAGGAAAATAAATATGGTTCTTCTCTTGATATTCTGAATGAATATATGCCGGAAGATTTTTCATATATTGAAAAGGTAAAAGATGATTCGATTATGCAGCCTGAAGAAGCGGAGGAATTTCTGGCAGAACGGATTAGCGATGTAATAATAAAAGCATGGAACAACCGTACACCTTCTGTTTATGCTAATGCCTTCGGAAGAGCGCCTGTCGGTATGTGCAGGAGAGCTGTATATGCAGATAATACCGGTTTAATGTGGGGAGACACAAGCAGAGATGACTTTGTAAGCCTTGAAGGCGGTAACGATTCAGGAATAGAGTTAATATATTTCTTTGATGAAAAAAAGCAACTGACCGGGGTAGCTGCTAATATCGCATGCCCAAGCCAGATACTGGAACACAGAAGCTTCATATCCTCAGATTACTGGGGGAAGGTAAAGATACTTTTACGGGAAAAGTTTGGTAATAAAGTATTTTTATTACCTTTATGCAGCGCTGCAGGTGACCAATGCCCAAGGGATTTGATCAGATGGGTAGCACCAATAAATCCGATAGATGATCCCAATATCGCTCGTAAAGATACGGTTAAAAGAGTTGCTGATCCTTCGATGTTCGAGATCGAAGGTTCATGGAAAGCAGCTAAGAGGATAGCAAATGAGATAATTAATGTTTATAGCGAAGTTGGGGAGTGTCTTAAGGATAACGCCGATATAAATCACAAGTATATTGATTTACAGCTACCCTTAAGAAAAGCATCCGAAGAAGAATATAAATTAGCCCTGTTTAAAATTGAGGAATTCATAAAAACAAGGAAAACCATGTCATATGACTTTAATGATTATGCGAAGATGCACATGTATGCCGGAACTGTCGCTAGGTATATATATCAGCAGAAGCAAGACCAATGTGAAGTAGAAATCCATGTTATTAGGATGGGGGATATTGCAATTACCACTAATCCTTTTGAGTTGTTTCTTGATTATGGAAATATTATAAAGGCAAGGTCTGCGGCTTCACAGACATTTATAGTACAGTTGGCTAATGGAAGCTGTGCATATCTTCCTACAGAAAAAGCAGAGAAACACGGGCATTACAGCGCATATATATCCAGCGGGATATGCGGACATGAGGGCGGGAAAAAACTTGTTGAGACATCATTGGATGCTATACGGAAGTTATGGGAAAGTGAAGGCAAATGAACTTACTTGGACTGGATTTCGGAACAACTTCATTAAAATCTGCTGTATACAATAAAGCAGGCGAATGCCTTTTTACCCATGAAACAACATATGACCTGATTCATCATGATGGCTTTATAGAATTTAATGCTGATGAATATCTAAGCATGTTGTTAAGTTCAATAAATGCAGCTTCTGATATCTGTTCGATTTACGCTCTAGCAATAGATACCCAGTGCGAGACAATGATACTTGCAGATGATAATGGCAACCCTCTTTGTAACGCTATTGTATGGCTGGATAACCGCGGGCAGAAGGAAGCTTTACAGATAAAAAATGATTTTGGAACCAGGCTGATATATGAAAAAACAGGACAATGTGATATATCCGGCATATGGCCTGCATGCAAGCTGTTATGGATTAAAAATAATCTTCCGGAAGTATGGGTTAAGACCAGAAAGATATTTCTACTGGAAGATTGGCTTTTATATAAGCTAACAGGAAGATTTGTCACACAAAAGACTCTGCAGTCTTCCAGCCTGTATTTTGACATAGTAAACGGATGCTGGTGGCATCAGATGCTGGAATATATAGGTATAAAGGATGATGTGCTTCCAAAACTTATGGATTCCGGTGAGTATGTAGGGGACTATAAAGGTATCCATGTTGCCACATCAGCTATGGATCAGGCTGCAGGGGCGATAGGAGCGGGCATATACAAAGAAGGAATGATAAGCGAGATGACCGGTACCGCAATGGCTTTATTCAGCCCAACTGACACGATGCCTGCATATCATGAAGGCATTAAAGTACCCTGTCATTTTAATGCGACGACGAAGTACGCTGTAATGCCATGGATTTCGACAGCAGGAATGGCTTTAAAATGGTTTAGGGACAGTTTCATTAAAGAAGCTAATTATTCCGAGCTGGATATGCTGGCAAAAGATATACCTGCAGGATCTGATGGCCTTATGTTCTTTCCTCATTTATGCGGTTCTACACATCCTATATATGATCCTGAAGCTAAGGGCTGCTTTTACGGTTTGAAACTATCGCATGGTAAAGAGCACTTTTTAAGAGCAATATTGGAATCAATAGCATATATGCTAAACAGCAGCATATCATCGCTTAAGCAGGATATATCAATGATACATTCCATCGGCGGAAGCGCCAGATCTGATTTGTGGTGCCAGATAAAGGCTGATGTGACAAAAAAACAGATAAAAACTCTTAAGGAATCAGAGCCTGCATGTAAAGGAAGCGCGATACTTGCAGGTATTGCGACTAAAGAGTACTTGTCTATCCAGGAAGCTTGTGAAAAGACTATTTACATAGATAAGATATACCAGGCAAAAAGTGATGGATATGACAGCTATACGAAGTTATATAACGAGTACATGAAGATGAATGAAAAGATATATGGTAAAGGAGGCAGATAAATGGTTAAGGCTGCGTTTATAGGTTTCGGTGAGGTTAATACGCCCAAAGCAATAATTATTGATAAATGTAAAAAAGCTGAGGAGGCATTATTGAAACAAGGCCTTGAGCTTTTAAGCGTGTACCCTGTAACAGATGATTACGAAAGAACTGATGTAAATGACGCGATTAAGAAACTGACAAATGTATCTTTAAGTTCAATAATCATATGTGTTGCAGGATGGATACCGTCGCATGCGATAATAGCGATTACTGAGAAATTCAGACATATTCCGATGGTACTCTGGGGATTATCAGGCTGGATAGAAGATAACAGGCTTGTTACTACAGCAGACCAGGCTGCGACAAGCGCAATACGAAAAGTAATGGACGATCTTGGATACAGATTCAAATATGTATATGACATTGTCGGTAAAACGATGAATTCAAAGAAAGTAGCGGATTTCTGCAAAGCAGCAGACGCAATGACCAGATTAAGGTCTTCAAAGGCTGGAATGATGGGTTATAGGGATATGAATCTGTATGGCACTATGTTTGATGGTGCTAAACTAAAAAAGCATATCGGAACGGACATTGAAAGCTTTGAAATGCTCGAAGTCGCACAAAGAGCTGAAGTTATGGCAAAAGACAGGATTGAACAGGTAATAAATACAAGAATCAAAAAGTGGAATTTCATAAGTAAATGCGAGATTTCAACACTGGAAAAGGCTGCAAAGTATTATTTGGCTGTATCAGATATCTGTAAGGAAAGGGGATATGAAGCGGTTTCGCTAAAAGATGTCGACGGAATGAAAAAGCTTTTATCTTATCCTCCTGCACCGGTTTTCATGCTTTTATCGGATGTTGATGGTTTGAGTACTGTCCCTGAGAATGACTCATACGGAATGGTAACGCAGCTTATGGTAAAATATCTGACAGGCCAGTGCGGAGCATATATGGAGTTTTATGAATTTATGGAAGACTGCGTGCTTGCAGGAGTTCCAGATTATGTGCCAAAAGAGATAACACAAGGTGAAACAACTGTTATGCCTGCAGCTTTCGGTCAGCTTTCACAAGGTATTCTGAATGTATCAAAAGTTAAGACCGGTAATGTCACAATGTACAGATTAGCGGAGAATAAACAGGGATTCTGTATGCATATAGTGCAGGGAAAGGCTGTTAATGCCGGAAGGTGGGAAGAAGCGGGATGGACACAACCTGCACCGCAGCTTCCAGGACTTAAGATTTATCTGGATGATGTTGAATCATTCGCAGTAAACGTAATGAGCCAGCACTATATCATCGCATATGAAGATAATACTGATAAGATGGCAGATTTATGCAGGCTTTTGGATATTGAGGTAATAAGATGAAAAATGAAATAATGGAAGCAGCATTAGAATCTTTAAACAGAGAAAAAAAGGAAATAGAAAGACTTATAGGCTATTTGGACGAAATAAGTTTTCTAAAGGCTGTTGAAGCGCTTTCAAATTGTAAATGCATTATGACAGTCGCTTCGGGATCATCAGGCATAGCTGCAAAGAAATTTGCACATTCATTATGCTGTATTGAAAGACATGCTATGTTCATGTCTCCAAGTGAAGCTGTTCATGGAGGGCTAGGAGCTCTGGATAAGGATGATGTAATGGTAATGGTTTCAAGAGGAGGAAAGACAGTGGAGCTTCTTCCCATAATATCAGTATGCAATAAAAAGAAGGCTACACTAATAGGAGTAACTGAGAATGACCAGTCAATCCTTGCACAGAGTTCGGACATTGTGTTGAAACTCAGTATTGAGAAAGAAAGTGATCCGTTAGGACTGATGGCTACTTCGAGCTATATAGCGACAATCGCTTTGTTTGACGCATTACTGGCATCACTAATTGTAAAGACAGGTTTTACTGCAGAACAGTTCGGTCTAATTCATCCTGGCGGAGCTGTAGGCGAACTTTTGAACAAGAAATAGGAGGGTATTTATGTATAAAGGATTGAAAATTTCTGCTCCATTTTTCGAGATAGGGCCGAAAGCATATCTTTATGGTGAGAAAATGCTTTCATTGGCTAGGGTTATAGATATAACTGCTATGAAGTATGATGTGGATATAATCGTAACACCCCAGTATACAGACATATCTTTACTTGCTTCAAACACTGAAAGAATCCTGGTTTTCGCTCAGCATATGGATTATCTCCCTATAGGCAGAGGATTAGGTTCTGTTCTTCCTGAAGCTGTTAAAGCGGCAGGTGCTGTAGGTGTTATGCTGAACCATGCTGAAAAGTCTTTAAGAATGGAGGAAATAAAAAAAACGATTGAACGTGCTGATGAGGTAGGACTGGGTACAATAGTCTGTTCGGATACTATAGAACAGATGAAGCAGATCGCTATGATGAATCCGAACCTTATCGTAGCAGAACCGACTGAGCTTATAGGAACAGGTCAGACTTCGGATATCTCGTATGTAAAGGAATCCATTGAAACAGTTAAACGTATAAACAAAGACATAATGGTGCTTCAGGGAGCAGGGATAAAGGATGGAAAAGACGTGTATAACGTCATAAAGGCAGGAGCAATGGCAACTGGAAGCACATCAGGAATTATTAAAGCTAAAGACCCTTATGCTATGGTTGAGGAAATGATATACAACCTAAGAAAAGCATGGGATGAAATACATTGTAAATAATTTAGGAGGATAAAATGACAGTATATACAGCAAAGATAGAAATGCAGTCAAAGGATCACATGCCGGATTTTCACAACATTACTGAACAGGTAAAGAAAATTGTTGAAGAATCCGGAGTGAAGAATGGCATATGCGTGGTTTATTCACACCACACAACATGCTCTGTAATGACACAGGAATGCTCGCATGATACGACATTCTTCGGAAGGGAATATTTGCAACAGGACCTTATCAACATAATGGAGAAAATAATTCCAACATGCAGATATGAAGGACAGTACCTGCATCCAGGCCCTAAACATATAGATTTTGCACTTACGTTCCCTGATGAAGAACCAAAAGGAAGCTTGAATACCGATGCGCACTTAAGATCCTGTTTCTTTGGAAGATCAGAAACAATAGTACTTAATGACGGTAAGCTGTCGCTTGGTGATTTTGGTTTTATATACTTTATAGACTGGGACCAGGTACGTGAAAGGAAGAGAGTGGCAGAGGTTCAGATAATAGGGGAATAGGTTAAATATATTATTATTCAGCCTTAAGCACATATATCCAGTCCTGGAAGGCATCTACCCTTGGAAATTTCCATTTACCCTCTATGTCAGGTGTAACATCCCCAAGAGGGGTTTCTTTACCGGTAATCGGATTAAACCTGTAAGCTTTGTAATTCACGTCTTTTTCAATGTTCAGAACATTAATCTCTCCGAAGAAGCTTCCTCCGAAATGAGGCTTGTATATGACTCGGATTTTTCCTGGTATGCTTGCTGAAAAATGACCATCACATGCATCCAATGAGCAGGGTTTTTCCACCCATTCGGGATGATACTTGAAATTCCACCATTCAAATGAAGTAAGGTATTTCATGCAATGTGATATGTGTTTTGAACCATCCAGGTTCATTGCCTCTTTCCAGCTCGTATTTCCCCAGTGAGCTCCATGAGGTGAAGCTCCATATGGCATTTCTTCAGAGTTAATCTGCCATATGCCATTGGCTCCATATGTATGACCAGCTGTTCCTAAAAGGAAATCTGATAGATATACATATCTTTGAGTATCAGCATATGAAGAACCACATATGCCTTCATAACATACTTCAGCATTTATTACAGGAAGGACTTTTCTATCAACTGCTTTTTTTATCTTTTTCATCTGATTCACTAGTGAAGCGAATCCGCCATGGTCGGTTTGGAGCATATTTATATCCAGAAGATCCCCGTTTTCTATCTGGTCATAACCGTCGGTAGCGGGAAAGGGATGTATTGTAATCAGTCTTCCGTAAGGATCAGTCTTTTTAATATGCAAAGTCATTTCATTCCAGTCCTTACGGGACTGTCTTATATGCTCTTCATATGAAACATGGTCGTTGTAAAAAGCCATGTTTGCTTCGCCTGCAACGCACCAGCATACAGGCATCGCGCCCCATCTGGCAATTATGTATCTCCAATGCTTTTTTAGAGTATCTTTACCTGCATAAGACATATAAAAACCCCAGGAACCTACAATGCATGGCATAACTGCTTTGTCAACCAGCATCATTATGCGTTCATCTGCTTTATCAAAATACTCGGGATTTATAGAAGAAAGATCCTCTTTCCATGGGAAACCTGCTTCATTTTCGCCTCTAGGATCAAACATAGTCATATCCGGATAAAGACCTGCAATTATCTGAACAACATTGAAACCTTTTGCTATCCTGTCATCAAGCAGTGTCATGAAATCCTTTGGAAATGTTAACCTTTTGGTCAAAGCCATCCACCAGGTATCAGCAAGCCAGTAAAAAGGAGTGCCATCTTTATGGGAAAGATGCATATTCTGACCGAATCTGCAAACAGCTCCATGAAGATACAATGGATTCTCAGTCTGCTCTTTGGTTATATCCATTTCGCCTGATATTCCGTTCAGGCTATCATCATTGCTAATTGTGATATATTTATGCTTACCAGGTATGGAAATGTCATATCTTGCTTTAAATATGTTTTTTCCTGCCCAGAAACCCGGTATGGTAATACTGCTTCCGTCAGGATGAGTGAATAAGACATCAAAAGTTACATCATTGAAGAAATCCTTGCATGTGGATTCAGATTTGAAAACCAGTTCTTTAAATAATTGCTTCATGGCGGTATCCTTTTCTCAAAACTTATATTCAAATAGTAATATGTAAAGTATATTTAGTCAATCGATGTTAATTAAAGTCATTAAGATTTTTATGCTGATAAAAACAAATAAATAAATGGAAAATATAATATAAGTCCTAAGCTAGAAAATAGTGGTTGACAAAAGCGGGGTAAAGCAATATAATTTCAAAATCCCAAACAAGGAAAGGAGACCGTAGAATGGCAGAAAAAAAGGTTTTAATGACTTATGAGGGTATTAAAGAGCTGGAAGACGAGCTTGCGACTCTTAAAGGAAAAACAAGGATGGAAGTATCAGATAGGCTGAAAAGCGCTATTTCATTTGGTGATATCACAGAAAACAGTGAGTATGACGAAGCCAAAAATGAACAGGCACAAGTAGAAGCGAGAATTATGTTTCTAGAGAATTTACTTATGAATGTTGAAGTTATTGACAGCGATAATATTGACACTACAAATGTTACTGTAGGATGCAGGGTTAAGATACTGGATCTTGAGTACGATGAAGAAGAAATTTATCAGGTAGTAGGACCTACAGAAGCTAATCCATTTAATATGAGGATATCTTATGAATCTCCCATAGGAAAAGCGATACTTGGCAGGAAAGCTGGAGATGTTGTTGAGTTTACCAGCCCATCAGGGCCAGTAAAAGTCAAAATATTGGATATAATGGAGTAACAGAACTGTTTGGTTGTGTTGACATATTAAATCAGATATAATTAATAGCAGTTCTTTTTTAGAAGAGCTGCTATTTTGAAGGAGAAATGAATGGATAAAATTATTGAAAATACCGAGATGGATTTGAATGAGATATTAAGAGTCAGAAGGGAAAAGCTTGACTCTCTTAAGAGAGAAGGAAGAAATCCTTTTGACATGACCCGTTTTGATAGAAAATATACTGCAAAAGAAATACTTGAAAATTTTGAAGATTTACAAGATAAAGAAGTATCTTTAGCAGGAAGGATAATGGCAAAAAGAATAATGGGCAAAGCCAGTTTTTGCCACATACAAGATGGGCTTGATAGGATACAGCTTTATGTAAGAGTTGATGAGATTGGTGAAGATTCTTATTCGGAATTCAAGAAATTCGATATAGGCGATATTGCAGGGATAACCGGAATTCCTTTTGTCACACATATGGGTGAGAAATCCATCAGAGTAAAAAGTATGGTTCTTTTAACTAAATCCTTACAGCCTTTACCAGAAAAATTTCATGGTTTAAAGGATATGGATTTAAGATATAGGCAAAGATATGTAGATCTTATTGTTAATCCGGAAGTAAAATCAGTATTTATTACAAGAGCAAAAATAATAAAAGCGATAAGGGAATTTATGTCCAGTTTGGGATATCTTGAAGTTGAGACTCCTGTTCTTCATAATCAAGCTACCAATGCTAATGCAAGACCATTCACCACACATCACAATACTCTGGATATTGATATGTATTTAAGGATAGAATTGGAACTGCACCTTAAGAGACTTATAGTCGGAGGACTAGATAAGATCTTTGAAATAGGTAAGGTGTTTAGGAATGAAGGTATGGATACTAGACATAATCCCGAATTTACGCTAATGGAGCTGTATGAAGCATATGGTGACCTTTATACCATGATGGACAGGGCCGAACAGATATACTGTTATGTTGCTGATAATGTATTAGGAACACGCAAGATAGACTACCAGGGGCAGATTATAAATGTTGAAGGACCATGGAGAAGACTTACAATGATTGAAGCTGTAAAAGAATACTCCGAAGTTGACTTTGATTCCTTCACACTTGATGACGCTGCCGCTAAAAAGGCTGCTAAAGAGAAAAATGTGCATATTGAAAGCCATTGGAACTGGGGAATGATACTAAATGCCTTTTTCGAGGAATTTGTTGAGAAAAACCTTATACAACCTACTTTTATATATCAGTATCCAATAGAAATTTCACCTTTAGCTAAAAGAAACAAGGAAAAACCACATCTTACAGAGCGTTTTGAGTTTTTTATCCTTGCAAGCGAGATGGGTAATGCCTTTTCGGAGCTGAACGATCCCATAGATCAAAGAGAACGTCTTGTTGCACAAGCAAAGAGCAAGTTTGGTGATTATGAGTTCACAATCGACGATGATTTTATAAATGCTTTGGAAATAGGAATGCCTCCTACAGGTGGTATGGGGCTCGGATTGGAACGTATGATCATGCTGTTTACTAATTCCACATCAATAAGGGATGTTATGTTCTTCCCTACAATGAAACCTTTGGACTAAGCGAGTAGGATTTCGGAGGTTTATGGAGACTTACAGTATAGTTCGTCACCATTTTCATCTCCATTTATCACCACATAATCTCCGATTTTGTACTGGTAAATGTGTAAATCCTCATAACTAATCAAATATCATCATAGTTCTTTAAGAGAGACTCACTACCGAACAAGATAGTGGGTCTCTTTTTTTCGCTACGCCTGTCGATTGATTTCGGCAGGCTTTTTTTATTTTCGGAGGTGGAAATATGCAGAAAAAATTTTTTTATTTTTTTCAAAAAACTACTTCGCTTTTTGACCTCAAAAGTTGCGGTAAGGGGTTGTGGGGCAAAACTCCACACCGCACTTTGACAACTAAATATACATTCATCAGGTACGTTCCTTGCGCTGGGGGAAACTCCGAGCCGAGCCCACAAGTGCGCCATGATCCGCTATTGCGGCGAGCGATCAAACTCATGTAGTTGAAACCGAATTGCTTTCGGCGGTGGCGATGACAAGTGCAAGGGTTAATGATACTTCTCTACGGAGGCGGCGGAGGACCCGGCGCGGGTGAGATTCCCATGGACTTGTTTCGCAAACAAGCGTCTGATGTATTCCCTGTGCGTGGGGTGTCGAGGACAAATAACGCACGGTTACATAGCCGTCTGGAAACAGACTGCTATATATTTCTATGAAAGGAGGATACCACATGGAAAACTGTAAAGTGATTGCCATCACGAACCAGAAAGGTGGAGTCGGTAAAACGACAACCGCAGTCAATCTCGGCGTGGGACTCGCAGACTCCGGTAAAAAGGTTTTGCTTGTTGATGCTGATCCGCAGGGTAGCTTAACGGTAAGCCTCGGAGTGAAGAACCCCGATGAATTGGATATCTCGCTTTCTTCCCTTATGCAGTCAGTCATTGATGAACAGCCACCCGGTAATGCCATTATCACGCATCCGGAAGGCGTTGACTTGCTTCCTTCTAATATTGAGCTGTCCGGTATGGAAACCGGCCTGTTCAATGTTATGAGCCGTGAGTATGTTCTGAAAAACGCTATCGACGGCATGAAGAAGAATTACGACTATATCCTTATTGACTGTATGCCTTCTCTGGGAATGATGACGGTCAATGCGC
>MWDI01000036.1 GCA_002070475.1 Firmicutes bacterium ADurb.Bin146 | reverse complement strand
ATTCGATTTGAATACTGTATACAAGTTTGAGAATATTTATGCGAATAATGTGTATTTTGATCTTTCTGATGATGTTTCCTATACATGGGTAAACAGATATAGCCAAAAGTCCGGTTTGTGCAAAATGGAGATTACGTATTTTATAAAGAATCAGCATGGCGATTATGAAAGATACGATACATGCAATACAGAAAGAGCATATTCTGACAAGCAGATTCTTGATGTAGCAGAAAAAAGCGGATTTGAATTAGTGGACATGCTGGATGATCTTTTATTTGAAAAACCCAAAAAAGACAGTCAAAGGAAATTTATAATATTAATGAAGAAATAGGTGTTTAATGGATAAAATATTAAGTGCAATGGCCTATGACAAGAAGGTCAGGATATATGCAGCGGTAAGTACGGATACTGTAAATAAGGCTATTTTGAACCATAACCTTAATCTTATGTCTGCAATGGCTTTGGGAAGGCTCCTTACTGTTACCGCAATGATGTCATATATGTCAAAAAGTGAAAGTATCGCTGTGCAGATATCATCAGAAGCCCCTATGAAAGGATTATTGGCCATATCCGACAGTAAAGGGAAAGTAAAAGGTTATGTTGTGAATAATGATTACACTACATATGGAGAAAACATAACCTCATTAGGGCAGCTTCTTATGCCGGGAAAGCTGATGATATCCAGGGATTTCGGCTTGAAAGAACCATATACGGGAATTACACCTCTTGTGACTGGAGAAATCGCCGAAGATATAGCCAAGTATTACATGGACAGCGAACAGACTCCAACAGCATGTGCTTTGGGGACATATTTTGATGATAAAGGAAATCTGATGGCAGCGGGTGGATACATAATACAAGTATTACCGGGTACAGAAGAAGTCATATTAAATGAACTTGAACAAAGGGTATCACTGACAACTAATATATCTAAGTTAATATATGACCTTAGGACACCTGAAAATCTGTTGAACTTTCTTTTTTCTGACCGGAAACTGGAGATAACAAAAGAAGAAAGTATCGCATTCGAATGCAGCTGCAGCAAAGATAAAATATTAGAAAAACTGCTAACAATAGACAAAGAACAGCTAAATGAAGTTGCAAGCCAGCAGTCAGCAATAGAAGCAGTTTGCCCATACTGTAATGCTCATTATCATTATGACAGCAAGGATATACTTAAGATAATCGGATAAGCAGAGGACAGCATGAAGGATAAAGAAAAGAAGACGATTATATTACTTATTACTGCAGGAATTCTGTTTTCAATTGCTGCAGGTATACTTATCTTCATTTTCAGTCATGAAAGTACACCCTCAGCTTCTGAAAATCCATCCCAGCCTGTAACAAATACAAGTTCAGAAGCGCCTGTAAATTCACCAATTCCGACACAGGAGTATACTCCTAAAGAAGGTTTGAATGAGCATCTTCCAAATCCAGACAACCCCTATACTGTAATTCTTGAAGCTTCAGAGGTAAAATTAATCGATAATACAGCTAGTGATGATGCATATGCTGTTGTTTACTTTCCTGATATATCAATTGCAAATTACGAGAATGATAAATTTATACTTAATACAGGTGTTTTTCATGAGAAAAACAATTATATAGGAATAGCAACCATTATATCGGGAAATTTTGTTAAGTCCGGATACCTTCTGTCTGACAGAGATGAAACAGTATATATGAGTAAAATAGAAAAGAACACAGTACAGGATGATGTTTCCTTAAAAATCATCAACAGGGACAACCCTATAACACAGCAGGAAGCAGATAGTATAACCGGTCTTGTCCAGCTTACAGATCCGGATTACGTACTGGATAACAGGGATGACCTATTTATTCTGAATCATGTTAAGGAAGCTCTGGAGAAACTCCTTTTGGCAGCTGATGCATATGATGCGAGTCTTAATATGCATGTAGCAAGCGCACATAGGACATTTGAGACCCAGAAACAGAGTTTTGATTACTGGGTCAACAGAAGAATAGCCGAGGAGAATATGACATATGCTCAGGCTTATGAATATACAGCAGGCCGTGTGGCAATACCAGGCTGCAGCGAGCATCATAACGGACTGACCCTTGATGTTATAGGTTATGGGTATATGCTTGATGAATCATCGAAAGGTGCACCATATGCTTTATGGCTTAAAGATAACAGTTACAGGTATGGATTTACCATAAGATATGAAGAAGGCAAGGAACAGTATACACAGATCATGCTGTATGAACCCTGGCATATCCGGTATGTTGGTCTTCCGACAGCATATTATCTTTATACCAATAATCTTTCTATGGAAGAGTTTTACTATTCCCTTATAAACCAAAAATATATTGATTTTGAGTATGACGGTTATCAATACAGATATATATATTCTCAAAGTGATAATATATACATAGATACTGATATTATGGAAATTATACAGTACTCAGCTATTGCATCAGGAGTAGATGGTTATGTACTGCTCTGTAAATCAAAATAAATCATGTCTGGATAAATCTTATTAGTATTTACCGTACCTTCTGCCGGTTTCAAAAAATGCACGGACATTTTCAATCGGACTTCCGTTGCGGATTGAATCACTGGTACCTAAAATATATCCTCCGCCTTTGCCAAGCACCTCACAGGCATATTGGGTCATTTCCTCAACTTCTTTTACAGTGCCCATCAGAATCTTCGTAAGGCTTACATAGCCCTTTAATGATACTGCTTTGTCCAGTTTTTCCTTGATAATCACTGCATCCACATCACCGCCGGATTCCTTTGAGCAGAGTGTGGATAATAAATCCATTTTAATTTGCTTGAAATCATCCAGAAGAGGCATAATTTTACCATCGTCATAAAAATGGAAATAAGCTCCGTAGCTATGAGTAATGGCAGCATCCTCAATTATGCATGGCATAAAATATTCCCTCCAGACTGCAGGTGACCAGCCAGCGCTTAAACTGCAGTTATACCAGCTTTCGAAGATAATTTTCGCACCTCTTTCCAATGCGAAAATCAGGCAGCGTTTGTAATAGGTGTGGAACATTTTGAGTGCGGCTTTAAACAGTTCAGGATCATCATAAAGCATCATAAGGGCATTCTCAAAACCTAGAGAATCGACCAGCAGATGGTCAACACCACTATGCGGTCGTACCTCGACAATCCCGTTATCGCCCAATGCTTTATCCACAAGGCTAAAGTTGCTGTTGCAGAATTTTTCCGGATCAGGCAGCAGATAGGCCATCTTTTCAAGATCATCAATAGTTTTAACAAGTCCTACTGCTTTTTCGGGATTGGGTCCCAACCCGAATATAGGGTCATTCGGTGCATAAAACATACGGTCAGTCAGGATGCCTTTTGGTGTATGAATCGTGCGGTCCACATACAGCATTCTGTCTTTGCGTTCTGACTTCATATCAACTGTAATATCATCAAACTTGGAGTAATCAATGAACTGAGTGTAAGGGAAATTAGGAGGCGAGATATCAATCTGGAATATGGGGTCAAAGCTGAACTCATTCCTCATCTTCATCAACTCAAAATAACCTGAGCCGCCATAATAGTCTCTCATCCAGTAACTCATACGGGGAGAGATAGGGATCCGGTCCGGCATTGTTTTGTTCAGTACGGCTAAAAGCCGTTCACGGGAGGTCATCTCATTCATGTTCATACCATCCTTTAATATTTTTCAAATACCCTGCTTTATTCTAAATCAGGTAAATTCTCTGTAGGTTTGACATAACTGATATCAAGAAGATAAAGCTGATTTGTCCTAGTTTTTTCATACCCTCCTGTAAAAAGGATATATCGGTTATCAGGTGTTACTCTTGGATGAAAATGCGACTTCTGGGAGGAACGAGAACCATAAGTAGGCCTGTTCCCCATCAGAAGTTCCCAGCTGCATGGTCCATCTATCTCGTATCGGTTCATTTTATACATGTTGTGACAGTGGATACCTGTATTATCATAATTCAGATTTTCATAAAAGATTAAATCCCCATTCGGGTCGAAACCGGTGTGGGTGTATCCGAAGAATTCTGGAAGCTTGTACTCAATGTAGCGATGGGTAAATGGGTGATAAATGCCGCCGCAGTTGTCTCCATGGAATTTGCACGCTTCATAGACTATGCCCCGATTAGTTACGGCACAGTGGTTTGCTACACGTCCATCAGCTGATTTGGTACGTATATGTGTATACCAGCGTCCTTCCAGACCGGTAAAAAGTATACCTGATTCTGTAGGAGGATGGTTTATCGCAAAGTAGTCACTGCCATATGGGATAATATGATGCATAACCGCATTGAGAATCAGAATATCCCTCATTTCCCCAGTTTCGAAGTTATATGCCTGTATTGTGCAGTCTTTGGTTAAAGGGCGATATTTGATATAATCTGACCAGTTCCCAGCCGTCATTTCGTAATAGAAGGATTTGTCTATGTGCGAAAAAACAAACCATTTGCCATCAGGAGTTACACAGCTTTGCGAAATCGGATACCTTTCCTTGTCAAGAGTAAAAAGCTCTCTCTCTTCCAGCGTCTCAATATTAATCTCACGGGCAATATTGCAGTCGAAATAAACGACGGTGTTATTAACAGTATTTAATACGCTTCTATGATCCAATACACCATCGCCGCAGGGAGTACACCATGGTCTCCACTGTGCTTCATCTGCACTGTTGGCGGCATGAGTCAGCTGTTTATCCTCACCAGTCTGCAGATTTAATACCCTCAGCTGCACACCTGTATCATCACATTTATGGTAAACTAAAAAACGATTATCGTTTGTTATTGAGGGTATGAAATAGTAGAGGGGGTAGCAAAAAGCATTCCACTCTGTCAAGCGTATCAGCTTTCGCCCTGTCTCAGGATCGGTTTCCGTTTTGAATCCTTTATACAGTTCCATGGATAATCCGTTTCTTTAGCATTGATATCGATAATAAAGCGTAAAGGCATATAACGCATCGGTAAAAAATCTTTCCTTTACACTAGTTCATCACCACAATCTTATATATTAAATTTAGTGAAGTCAACACTTTTAAAGATGTTAATCAAGCTGCTGTTTTAGATTATTTAACTATTAATATACCTATATATCCTTATGAATTTACAGATTTATCCTTCTTTGAAAAGTAAGATATGAACTCATCAAACGTAATATCAAAGAAATCACAATTCTCAGTTTGTGAAATATGTTTCATACCTGCTTTTCTTAATGCCTTCGCACAGCCTACATTGTCAAAATGGACATATGCAGTAACTCTCTCTGCGCGCCATTCGAAAAATGCGGTTCTTAAGCATTCCCTTACAGCTTTTGTACCATATCCTTTTCCCCATATCTCTTTCCTGCCTATGACTATAACCAGTTCATATTCTTTAGGAGTATCAGTATCTGCCAGCCTTACAAAACCTATAGCTTCATTATTCTGTCTGCAGACAAAATAGAATCGTCCGCTTTTATTAAGATGACAGGTCAAAAGGGAAGGGTGTACAGTTGTTATTATGTGATTCAATTTCTCAGCAACATCGGATTTTTCATTAAGATACCTGGTAACTACAGGATCTCTTACCCAGTCTAGTAAATATGCTGCTTTTGATGTATCTATGTCCGCATGTAAAAAAACAGAAGCGGCTCTTTCCATATCGCTTACCTCGCAGTAAAAAATATTTAAAAGCCCTTCTTTGAATAATCAATGACGGTTCTTTTTGTAAAACCATATTACCATAGAGTGTAAATTATATCAAGGTTAAATAAATCATTAAATTATCAGTATCATAATAAGGCTTGTTTAACCTTTACAGAGAACGTAGTTTGGCTTCCGCGTCTTCAAAAAATGTTTTATCACCAACACCACGTTCTATGAGCTCAGCCCACATACTGTAAATAGCGGCATTCCACCCCTGGTTTGCTTTTGAACAGAATCCGGAAATTGTGCTCGTGTATTCATGTGTAGCTCCGTCATAATCCAAATCCACGAACAAACGCTTCGTCATATTATCTACAACGCCATCAGCGTGATGCAGAAAAGCGGCAATGTGGAACATCATTTCATAAATATGATAAGAACCGCCGTTTGCATAGCTGCCTAACTTCACAGCTTCCATGTACTTATTCTCCTTGTTGTAAGCTCTGTATGCTTCCTGAGGTAAATAGTCACCATTGACATCGGATACGATTTTTATGCCATATTTTGTTTTCGCATTGCTGTTTATAATGAAGTTATATGTGTTCGAAGCGATATAATCCGGTATAAAAGACTTGCCGAACAGCATGTAGTATAAAAGCGGACCAATAAAGCAGTCCAACGCAAGATATGGCTTTTTGGCACTCATCTGCATGAATTTTCCGTTATATAGCGAAAGGTAAGCATTAAGTGCTATTACAAGCCGATTGCCGACATCATATCCTAATTCTTTTGCTATATAAAGCGCACATATGCAAAGTCCCTGTGAATAAGCATCAATATCATCAAATTCATAAGCGCAGATATCAAACCAGTTACGAAAGGTTCCATCTTCACGACAATCCGCACAATATCCTCCATTGCCATATTTATCTATATTCATAAACATTTTTTTAACCATGGTATCTAATAATTCTTTTTTGTATTGTCCGCCACGTTTATATATTCGATAGGACCATATTATAAGGAACAATGGGTTTTCGGCACCGGATATCTTTTCATAATCTTTTCTGCATGCATATGCGTTATAACATTGCTGTTCCATTTCGTATGGCAGTATCATTGTCTGGTAAAATGAATCTCTTATATATTGACTGTTCGCATACTGTATACCTGCAACTATCCAATAATCGCTTGACCCTTCTTCATTCCTGCGATAATGCATATAATTAGCACCAAAGCACATTGCGTGATATACTGAGTTGTCATTATTGCCGAAAACAGAATTGATAAGAACAAACATATCACGATTTATTGCCTTCTGATTATCTGATTTTGTCTTACACATAGCAACTTTGAATGTATGTTTTATATCTTTGTCTATAGAATGATAATATGGCAGGAATTCATCCCCTTCAAAATTCGGGCTTCCGCCATTATCGCCTGATGATAGAAAAAATTCATTATTTTGGGGTATTATATGCTGTGTTGTATAGTTGTCGCAATGAGCGGGATTGTCACTGACCCAGATATCACAGCCTTCCTCTGTTACTACAGCAACAGACGGAATGGCGCTTTTATCCATCTTATATTGATAATTCATATAATTATGGGGACTTTGCCGTAGTATCTGTTCCTGCTCGCTTTTGCCTGCAAACGAATAAAGCTCTCCTTCACCGACACCATGAACAGAAATATAGCATTTTGCAGGATTCATGCTTTGTGCGGTTAATTCAAATATCTTGTATATTCCATTTGTTTTCCTGATGCATGATATGGTTATTTCTGCTTCCTGGATATGTATTTCTGCACTATAATGTAAACCTTCAATATCCAGAACATTGTAAATTTTAACCGGTGTATGAAGTAAAATATTATATTTCATTGATATTTTCCCTTTCATGGTTTATCTCTGAAAATGCTATAGAAGCGATAAAAACAAGAAAAACCGAGTATATTCTCGGTTTTCCGGTTGGCATTTGATACCATTCATGTCATGGAGGCGCCATCCGGATTTGAACCGGAGATGAAGGTTTTGCAGACCTCTACCTTACCGCTTGGTTATGGCGCCATAAAAAAATGGAGCGGGTTACGAGATTCGGACTCGCGACTTTCACCTTGGCAAGGTGACACTCTACCACTGAGTTAAACCCGCTTGTTTGGTGCCCAGAGGCGGAATTGAACCGTCGACACAGGGATTTTCAGTCCCTTGCTCTACCGACTGAGCTATCTGGGCATATGGCGACCTGGATGGGGCTCGAACCCACGACCTCCAGCGTGACAGGCTGGCATTCTAACCAACTGAACTACCAGGCCGCGTAATGGGAAAAAATTGCTCTTTTACCAGATCTTATACAGAAATATTCTCTTTAAAAAGTACAATCCAGGTTCAAAATCAGAACCGCTCATTGAGTATACAAAATAGACTTTTGTTTGTCAACAGAAAAAGATTGCAAAATATTTAATTTACGGGTACATGTTGTTTGTAGCAGCATATGTATTATGATAGAATATGACTTGATAAAAAGGATAGGAGATATCTTTAATTGGCTAAAAAACGAAAGAAAAAAGCTTACTGGATTATAACCATAGCATTGCTGATTATTGGAATAGCAGCTGGTTTCATATTCTTCAAAACAGAGATTCTGCGGTTCTTTAAAGCTGATGTAATTGCTAAGGACGCAGGAGTAGAATACACAATTCCTATATCGACAGGAAGCGTGGCCGCATCGGAGAATGGTTATATATATATTTATGCTGATAATGGGTTATCAATATATAAAAGTAATGGGGAATTTTTGAGGTCGTATCTTCTTTCCTATACAGATACGCAGATTGCCTGTTCGAATACCCATGTAGTGGCATATGATAAGGGCACTACATCGTACATGGTCTTCTCTGATGGTAAAAAAATCGATGAATATACTGCAAAAACCAGTATAACATACATATTCGCATTTGATGAATATATGTTTTTACTATGTGAAGGCTCACTTGGATATCAAGGAGCCGCATACTGTTCCATATATCAGACGAACCTCATAATACCTGATGGATATAAAAATGACATACAGTACTCAAACAGATACCCTGTATATCTTGACATGTTTGAAGATGAAGAGAAATTTGTTGTTGTTTCCTGTAACCCTGAGGATATGTCAAAAACATATATCGAAGTATTTGATATAGGGAAATCTACTCCGGTAGCTGGTATTACACTGGATAAGTTCATGCCAAAAGCTGTGTGCCTGGAAGAAGGCAGATTCCTTATTGCAGATGATTCTGATATTCTGATAGTAAATAGTAAAATGGAAAAGACTGAAGTAATTAAAGGCCAACAGATTATTTATATTAAAGGAAATGAAAACAGGGCATATGGATATGCTATAATAGATGGCGAAGACAGGATTTTTCAAATAGATTCCGATGGTACATTGAAATGGGAAAAAGCATTACAAACGGACATTCAGGGATTTTTGGTTTCTCAGAAAAAACTGATTATATGGAAAACACAGACTCTGAGTATGTTTACTCTTAAAGGAAATGAGTTCCACACGGTTGAGACAGATTCGCTTATACAGCAGGTAATGGCGATAGGTGGCAACAGACTTGTTATTTTGACGCCAAGGAATGCGGTCATCTACAAGTATTAAAGGAGTAAATGATGAACATAGCAGACTTTATTTTAATAGGGATAATCATTGTTTCAATGGTTATAGGGGGAGTGAGAGGAATAATCATGTCAGTATACGGTCTGCTGACTACGATACTCAGCATTTTTCTTGCTTTTAAATTCGCTCAGCCTATAAGGGACTTACTGATAGGAACAAGTTTTTATAACAACATACATGTAAAAATAGAGCATATGGTTGAATCATTAGTTCCGAATATGGATTCAATAGAAGAGACGATTATTGCTACCATCAATTCTCTTCCGTTTCCTGATGATATAAAGCTCTGGCTCATTAACGGAATAGATTTTTCAGCTGCTACTACAAAAACAGAAGCAATGGGTGGATTAGTAGTTACCATAACAGATTTCATAATAGCAATTATCATAGGTATCGTATTGTTTATACTGTTAATAATTATTTTCAAGCTTCTTAAAGGATTAATAAAGAAGATATCTGATCTTCCTGTAATCAAGCAAGTGGATTCAATAGTAGGTGCAATTATCGGAGCGGCATCAGGAGTGCTGTTGGGATATATAATATGCCTTGTAGTTTCCGGATTCCAGACAACAGAAGTAATGAATGTGATTCATGAAGCCATTGTGGAAAGCAAGCTTGCTAGTGTGCTGTATAATAATAATCTCCTGCTGGAAATGTTTAAAAAGTAGAGATTTGCTTATACTTATATAAAACATATTTTCCTGTTTTACTTAAAAGTCATATTAAGTTCATATTCGGAGCATATAGTCTACACAGAATGTGGAGGACTGTATTATGACCAATATATGTATATGGGGAGATTCGGTTATGAGAGGCGTCGTATATGATGATGATGCCTGCAAGTATATTTTCCTTCAGAACAGCTGCATACCGGAAACTGCTAAAAATTTCGATATCAGATATGTGAATAATTCCAAATTCGGTATGACAGCACCGAAGGCTTTTGAAAAGATGAAGAAGACGCTTCTGGAAAATGATTTTAAACCGGACTTTGCCCTTATTGAACTGGGAGGTAATGACTGCGATTTTAACTGGAATGAAGTAGCGCAAAATCCGGATGGGGATCACGAACCGAAAACTCCTGTAAGCGAGTACGAGAAGACAATAAAGCAGATGATTGTAACGCTTAGAGAAAAAGGTATTGAACCTGTACTCACCAATCTTCATCCAATAGATCCTGTCAAGTATCTGGATTGGATAACAAAAGACGGGACATCAAAAGAAGCAATATTGAAATGGCTTAAGGATGTATTTAAGATATACAGGTTTCAGGAGCTTTATTCACTTACTATAAATAAAATATCTCAGCAGCTGAATGTCCGGCTTATCGACATACGGAAAGCATTTTTAAAAGCAGGGAATCTTATGGAACTGTTATGTCAAGATGGCATACACCCTAATGAAAAAGGGCATGAGATAATGGCCAGCTGCCTAACAGAGTATATATCAGATTACAAAAGAGAGGTAATGCAGGGTTCTGTTTAACGTATTCTGTTGAATGAAACCGTAATATACGATATACTTTTTTTATGAAAAAAGTATGTTTACTGATAGCATGTCTTCTTATGTTATCCACTTTATTATCAGGCTGTAGCCAGGAACCATGGGTTGACATGGTAGATACTTTAATGCAAGGTGATTTTAAAAGAGCTAATAAGCAGTATGAAAGAATTGAAAAGAACTATGTGCAGCTGATGAATACATCGGAATATGTATATCAGTATATTGAGAACATAGTTACTTCCTTTAAACAGGACAAAGCTACATACGAAACTGCAAACAAGAAACTCAATTTGTTCTCCCTTCTGGAAATGCCTCTATATAATCTTGAAACAGCAAAAAGTGAAATAGACAGGATACAGGCATCACGAGCTGCTTTTGAGGAAGGAAGAGCTATGTATTTGTCCGAATCATATTATGATGCTCATTTTAAGTTCAATCTTGTTGAAACAGATGATTCTAAAAATTATGACAAAGCTCAGGAATATCTTCTTAGTATTGTATATGTATTGCTTTACAGTGAAGAATATGAAAAAGCGGCAGATGTCATTCTGTCAGTGGATATAAACAGCAGTACACTGCCCAAACTCTCTGAGTATTCAATAGAACTTGCAGTAAGACTGCTATATTATCTCGATGATATAGACAGAGCACACGATATTAATAATGAATTAATTAAGATAATTATTCAGATGGACCCTGGTATTAAGGACTCTATTAAAGAATGGGCAGGCAAGTTAATATCTGTTTATTCTCGTCCTGAATACTCAGCAGTGTGTATATCCTTCCTGTCAGATGATATAGAGGACATGTTCTATAAGCTTGAACAGATGGACACGCGCATTGAGGCTAAGAAAACAGATTATGCATTCATAATCCTTAAATCTATTGCAATACGTCAGGATACAATCGGATATATAGCACCAAGGATGACGGAGATTCTGTCTCAATATATCTCGCAAGGCAAACCAGATTATGCACAGTCCGTAGTGGACACAATCTTTTCGGGAATGGATAATGAGCAAATGGTTGGTTCTTTAGTCACATATATACAAAATAACATTGAGAACAAGGAATATTTAAAAAAGATAGATATGACCGTAGGACGGTAGATTTCTGTTGACAAGGTATTAAGTGATGTATATAATAGAAAAAGTCTCAACAGCCATGCCGAAGTGGCGGAATAGGCAGACGCACAGGACTTAAAATCCTGCGGTCGAATAGACTGTACCGGTTCGACCCCGGTCTTCGGTACCAGTATGCCGCGGAGTAGAGCAGTCTGGAAGCTCGTCGGGCTCATAACCCGGAGGTCAAAGGTTCAAATCCTTTCTCCGCAACCAGAACAGAGGACATAACGGAAACCCGTTGTGTTCTTTTTTTGAAGTATAATTGAAATGTCAGATTAAAATCCTGATTGTCAGGATAAAAAGCAGGAATACCCGGTAATTCAATTGCCGATGTAGTCCATGGTGTAAATTGAGTAGTCTATATCACATTCTTCATGTACTCATATGGTGTGGTTCCTGTTACCTTTTTGAATACAGTCTGGAAGTAGGGCTGGCTTGAATAATTAAGATATGCGGCGACTTCACTTATGGATTTATTAGAATAAAGAAGCAGTCTTTTGGCTTCTTTTGTTTTTTCTTCTGTTACATACTCAATAATGCTTTTGTTCAGGTCTTTTCGGAAATGTTTCGTTAAAGCTGATCTGCTTATACCTATATGCTTCGCAATCTCATCTATTGTAAGACTGCTGTATATATGTGAGTTTATATAATGCATCGCTTTATCGGTTTTTTTGGATAATTTCTTGGGTTTCTGAGCTTGTTTCACACGCTCTGTAAAATCCACAATCATGCAGTAGCGAAGGACATAAACCTCATCTACAGTGATTGCGGTCTCACATTCCTGTGTATAAATATCTACCATACGATAGGATTCTTCTATGTCAAGTCCTCCTTCAATAGCTGCTGTTTTTCCGATAAGTGCTGTAAACCCTATAAATATGTTTTTCTCCTGACGAAGAGGTGTGTCTGCAACCGGACCTTCTTTAATATATTCTTCTTTGGTAAGAGTAATAAATAAACGACGGAGTCCCTCAGTATTTCCCTCACGGATAAAACTCAGAATCTGTTGTTCAATCATCCAGGTTTCGTGAAATAACTTGTTCTCCTTAGCCAGGAAAGAAGCATTTGTATCCTTTTTGGCCAGTTTGTTTTTAATTTCCTGACTGATTCTTTCATACTGGCTGATTTCCTTTTTCATGGAAGTGTCTCGTCTGTAATCTTGCATGAATTTTCCTTTCTTTATTATCCAAATTTATAAAATAGTACCCGATAATATAATACATTATACTATTCTTTTGATATGATTGGTATATAAAATGCGTATTCGGAGTGCATATGAGCGTATTTGGCAGTCAGTTTTTATGGGGAGCATCAACAGCGGCAGCACAAATTGAAGGTGGGTATCTGGATGATGGCAGGACAAAGAGCATCTGGGATGTGGCACCTGCATCCAAAATCAAAAATGGTGAGACCTGCCATATTGCCTGTGATCATTATCATCGTTACAAAGAAGATGTAGCTATTATGAAAGAAATCGGTGTGAAGTCGTACCGCTTTTCTGTTTCCTGGTCCCGTGTTATACCAAAAGAAGGGGTAATAAATGAAAAGGGAATAGCCTTTTACAGCAGTCTTATTGATGAACTTATATCATCAGGCATTGAGCCGATTGTAACGCTTTATCACTGGGACCTTCCGCTCTGGGCAGAAGAAAAAGGTGGATGGGCGAATCCGGATATAGTAAGACTGTTTTTAGAATATACAAAAGCAGTAGTTGAAGCCTTTTCAGACAGGGTAACTTACTGGCTTACATTCAATGAACCTCAGTGCTTTTTAATGAACGGGCATATAACCTGCGTACATGCACCTTTCAAACGTGTCATATTCCGCTTCTCCCGTCTCATAAGGCACTTCATGCTTGCTAACAAAGAGTCTGTCAGAGTAATCCGAAAGTATGCAAAAAAAACACCGAAAGTAGGGTTGTCGTTCGGGTCAGGTGCATTTATTCCTGAAAACGAGAAGGACAAATCATCAATCGAAGAAGCGAGGAGAAAATCCTTTGAAGTCGGTATGGGAATAATGAATAATCGTTTATGGTTTGACCCTGTCATAAAAGGCAAAGGAGCAAGCGCTTTCCTTATATATCATGTCAGTGATTCTTTTGCTAAAAAGGTTCAGACAGATTTTGATTTTTTAGCTATCAATAACTACGAGGCATTTAATTATTCTCCATGGGGAGAAGGACGCCATGTTGATAAATCAGGCAAGATGCTGAATTCCATGGGCTGGGTATGTGACGGAAGGACACTGTACTGGACATCAAAGTTCATGTATGAGAGATATAACCTTCCGATAATGATTACTGAAAACGGATACTGTGACAATGATGAACTAAAGGACGGAAAAGTAATCGATACAAAGCGAATTGAGTATATGGATGATTACATCAGCAATGTAAGAAAAGCAATAGAAGACGGAGTGAATATAATTGGTTATCATTACTGGTCACTGCTTGATAATTTTGAATGGGCAGAAGGATACGGGCCAAGATTCGGATTGATTTATGTGGATTACAAAACAGGGGTAAGAACCATGAAGGAATCCGCATTACACTATAAAAATATCATAAAGGAGAACAAATAAATGGGAATGAAGAAAAAAGCATATCCGGAAGATGCGAAGACCATGATCGGTCTATCGACTCTGGGTTGGACGGAGACCATTGGAGGATCATTTATTATAGGTATGTTTATGCTGTACCTGACCGATTATGCAAATATTGGAGCATATGCAGCAACATTGGGAACGATTTTACTTATGGCCGGAAAAATAGTGGACATGATCGATGATCCATTACAAGGCTGGATTATGGATCGCTCGAAACCCACAAAAATCGGTAAATACAAACCATTCATTATTATCAGTATTATTATGATAACTGTCTCCATGTGTTGTCTTTTCGCTATACCACAAGGTATTCTTGGTAACCAAGCACTTGTGAGCGCATGGGTTATTTTCTTCTATCTGTTATACGATATGGGTACTGCATTCAATGCACAGAACCCGCTTAAACAGTCACTCACAACTGACCCGACAATAAGGGCTAAACACATTACATGGCCTAGAGTCATAACTATGATAGTGGTTATTCCTGTGTCTTTTTTCATTCCTATGCTTACATCAATCAATGAAAAGATAGGAAATATGAGCAAAAGCTTTTCACTCCTTGCTATTACAATCGCAGCAATTGCCGGTATCTGTTCACTTATCGGTATCGCTCTTGTCAAAGAAGGAAAGCATATGGAGCAGGATGAAGAAAAAAAAGTTTCCTTTGCTGATTTCAAATACCTCTTTATTAACAATAAACCTTATGTGAGCAATCTTCTAATGACAGTATTCCATGGGTTTGTGTGGACAATGGTATTTGCAACAACCACATATTATGTTAAGTGGGCTTATTGTACAGATTTATCAACTGGTGTTGTGGACCAGGCAAAATTCGGATCTATGACATTAATTCTAGGTATGTTCCAACTATTCCCAAGCATGCTTGGCGCTCTGGTATCACCGAAGCTTGTTAAATTGATGGACGGCCCGGTAAGAGTAATGCGTCTTGCAGTAATAATGGAACTGGTAGGCGGTCTTTCCCTCTTTATCTGTATGATGCTAGGAATTTTAAACACATCACCTGCGCTCTATTTTATCTGTATTTTTGTGCTTCTTCTTGGTGGCGGTATTACCTTTGTCCCTGGTTCTATGATGGGTGTCGAATGCATGGACTATACAATGGTTAAAACAGGCAAAGAGATCCATGGTATAGTTAATTCTGTTATGAACCTTCTAAGCAAGATACAGTCTGCAGTGTCAACAGCACTGGTTGGATTGATTCTTATTTCTATTGGTTATGAAGTTGATTCAGTTACCGATACTTTCTTAGGTGAATTAAGTTCTATTCCCACCATGCTTAACAGATTTATAATTGTTTGTGGCCTTATACCAGCTATCCTTTGTGCGATTACCCTGGTATTCTTAAAAATATACCCGATTGATACCAGAATGAGAAACGAAATCAATGAAAAAATTGCCAAGATGAGATAGAAACATGAAACAAATAAAGATAGACAGAAACATTAAAACTGAAGCAACCGATTTTTCCTGGCAGGAAGGCATGGGTAATGACCATGCTTTCTGTCTCCACCGTACAGATATATGTGAGCATATAAAGCTTGCCCATGACAAGCTTGGGATAAAATCCATTCGCTGTCACGGTGTGTTTGACGATGATATGCTTACTATTCAGCGAATGCATGATTACCGTCTTTACCGCTCGGTGCCTGGTGGTAAAAAGATCAAAGAATTGAATTTCCGACAGGTAGGCCATATCTATGATAATCTGCTGGATATAGGTGTAAAACCCTTTGTTGAATTGTCTTTTATGCCAACACCGCTTGCAAGCGGCAAGAAGGTAGGTCTTCGATACAACCCCAACATCACAATGCCAAAATCGCTGGATGAATGGAAAGAGTATATTATCGCTTTCATAACCTTCCTTATAAACCGCTATGGTAAAGATGAAGTAGAAAGCTGGAAGTTTGAAGTATGGAATGAGCCCGACCTTTCAATCTTCTTTGCCGGAAGCCAGAAGGACTATTTCAAACTATATGAAACGACAGCCAAGGCTATAAAGAGTGTCGGTGAGAACATTTTAGTCGGCGGACCATCCACAAGCGCCTGCCGTTGGATAAACGAATTCGTTGAATTCGTTGAAAAAAACAATGTACCCTGTGACTTCATAACTACTCATCATTATCCAGGTGATGCTTTTGGTAACTTCATAAATGCCGATAATATCAAGCATATGTTCAAAGCTTCACAAGATGCAGTGAAGAATAACCATTCCCTCACGGATACCCTGACAAACATGTTTTTCCTTCCGAATGATTTTGCAAGATTTGATAAAGGAGCTCTAGCTAGAATGGATGATGAAGCTAAAAGACAGGCAGGTAGCCGTCCTTTATACATTACCGAATGGAATTCCATGGCTGTATTCGGCGCTCCTGTTCATGATGAGAAGTATTCAGCAGCTTTTCTTGTAAAAACAGTAATGGATCTTAATGGGGTTTGCGATGCATTTATGTTCTGGTGCTGTTCAGACTTGTTTGAAGAACAGTACATGCTCCCGAAACCTTTTGTCGGAAGTTTTGGAATTATATCGAATGATGGTATACCCAAGCCTAATTTCTGGGGATTCAGGATTCTGTCTATGCTGTATAAAAACAGATTGACTTATACAAAGCGTACAAATGAAGATGTGGAGTATGCAGCATTTGTTGAAGGAAATAAGACTCAGGTCCTTATTTATACTCAGAGCCAGGAGTATTTTAAAAATGATACATATGATATAGAAATTGAAGTCAATCAGAAGGCAGATAAAGTAACAGTACAAAGGATTGATGATACTCACTGCAATCCCAAAGCCGAATGGATTAAACTTGGAAAACCAGATAATCTGACAAAACAGCAGGTGGTAGATATAAAGGAAAAGACTAAACTTGTACCAGAAGATTATCCGTTCGAAAAAAGAGATGACAGTACTAAAATAACCATATTCATGAAGACTAACGAAGTAGTGCTTTTAAGTATAGAGTAGAAAAATGACAAACCCGTTATTTCCGCTAAATGAATATATTCCAGATGGAGAACCGCATGTTTATGGGGATAGAGTATACTTATACGGATCACATGATAAAGAAAACGGAGACAGGTTTTGTATGCAGGACTACACTGTTTACTCTGCAAGCATATATGACCTGAATAACTGGACGAGTCATGGAATCAGTTACAGAAAAGAAAATGATCCAAGAAGCAGGAAAGATAAGCTTGTTGACCTATATGCCCCGGATTGTGTTAAAGGAAATGATGGAAGATACTATCTGTATTATGTAGCTATGGGCCCTAATATAAAAAACTTCGGCCCTGTTTCTGTCGCTGTATCTGATTATCCTGAAGGCCCTTTTGATTATCTGAGTGACATAAAGTATCCTGATGGGAAGCCTCTTCAGAAGTTTCTTACAAACGACCCTGCTGTTTTAAATGACGATGGCAGAATATATCTGTATTACGGCTGGGGTCTTGGACGTGACTTTAGAAGCAAAATCATGGCGCCGATATACAACCTGGTGCAGAGTAAGCTGTTTGAAAGAAGTTTAAGTGAGATAAAGGAAACAAAGCCGTCAATACTCTCCTGTGCTGTAGTGGAATTGTATGACGATATGTATACAGTAAAAGAAGGACCAGTATCCGTACTTGACAGCAAGACTACTGCTGATAAAAACAGTGATCTGTATAACCATGCTTTTTATGAAGCGCCTTCTATCCGTAAGTTTGGTGATCTGTACTATCTTGTATATTCCTCAGGAGAGAACTGTGAACTTGCTTATGCAACAAGCTATTATCCTGACAAGGATTATGTCTATCGTGGTGTGATCATATCCAATGCAGATATTGGGTATATGGGTAATACAGAATATCACATGACTGGAGGGACAATACATGGCGGTATTGAGTGTATCAATGGAGAATCATATATCTTCTATCACAGATGCACGAATAATACCGATTTTTCAAGACAGGCATGTGCAGAAAAAATACACATAGATGAGACCGGATATATAAAACAGGTGGAGATGACTATGCAGGGATTGAATCCTGAGCCTTTGGCAGCAAAAGGAATTTGGCCGGCAGCACTTTGCTGTAATCTGTATAATGGCAAGACTGCAAAAGCAAGAAGAAACGGTCTTAAGGATGTACCAAAGATAGCAAGTGAAAATGAGAAAAGTTATATTTCGGGAATAAATAAAGGTACAGTGGTCGGGTATAAATATTTCAGGTTCAATGAAGTTAAAGAAATATTGGTAGTAACCAAAGGGTCAGGTGGCAGGCTATATATCAGTACTGATGAAAAAGAAGCGGATGCAATAAGAAGAAGTAAAAACCTTTCTGATAAGAAATATATCGATTTGGAAGAAAGTACAAAGTGGAAGACTTTCAGATGCTCATTAGATATCAATACAAAGAAAGCTCCGTTGTATTTTGTGTATATCGGAAGCGGGAGAGTTGATTTACTTGAATTTGAGATAAGGTAACTATATATATGGCAATGTATTCAGATAAGAAAAATATGAAGATAAATGATAACTGGATTTTTTACAAAGAAGGCCAGAAAGCTGAGATAATTACTTTACCGCATGATGCCATGCTCTATGAAACTAGAGATGCAAGATGCCATAATGCAGAAAACACAGGATATTTCCCGGGTGGAAAATATGTATATGAAAAGGTAATTCGGTTTTCAGAAGAGGACATTACAGGTAAAAACATTCAGTTGTATTTCGAAGGAGTTTATCAGAAAGCAAAGGTCTATTGTAATGAAGTATTCATAGTAAGTCATGAATATGGATTTACCCCTTTTTATGCTGACATAACTGATGCTGTTAAAGAAGAGGATAACCATATAAAAGTTATAGTGGACAATTCTTTAGAACCGAACTGCCGGTGGTATACAGGAAGCGGGATTTACCGATCTGTTCATCTTTTTATACGCAATAAAAACTATATTGATGATGTAAAAGTGCATACTGTATCAATTGATCCTCCTGTAATTCATATAGATGCATATCCTGTAGAAAATTGTGACCTTACCTGCAGGATATATGGGGAAGATATTGATTTTACCATTCCATTGAAATTGATATATGGAACACATTATGCAGGGGAAGCTGAACTTAGTAATGTTAAACTGTGGTATCCTGACAGTCCAAATCTATATAATTGTACAGTAAAGAGCACGACAGACAGTATGGATGTCCGGTTTGGAATACGTACAATTAAGTGCAGCGCAGAATCAGGATTTCTGATTAATAACCAAAGAGTACTCTTAAGAGGTGGATGCATCCATTCAGACCACGGTATTTTAGGTGCATGCTCATATCGTGATGCAGAATTCAGAAAAGTAAAAATATTAAAAGAAGCAGGATATAACGCAATAAGATGTGCGCATAATCCGGCATGTAATGATTTTTTGGATGCTTGTGATGAACTGGGTATGCTTGTTATGGATGAAGCTTTTGATGGGTGGTATATACCCAAAACATATCATGACTATTCCAGGGTATTTCATGACAACTGGAGGGATGATATAAAAGCTATGGTCCGTACCGGTTACAACCACCCAAGTGTGGTGATTCAGTCCATAGGTAATGAAGTAACGGAATCAGTAGATGACAAAGGCATATTACTTGCCAAAGAAATGGCGGAGTATTTAAAACAGCTTGACGGGACACGGCCAGTTACAGCAGCGATTAATGTTCTTCTGAATGTCTATACCAGGATGGGATTTGGGGTATACAAAGAAACGAAAGAATACACTGCAGAAAAACTTCCTCCTAAAAAAGAAGGATATGTTGAGAAAAAGACCGGTTCTGCTTTCTTTAACGCTACGGTCCAGAAACTTGGTCCTTTGATGTTCTTTATGAGTAAAGGCAGAAGAGGTGACAATGCAATAAAGAAGGTTGCTGAGTATCTGGATATCTTAGGATTGAATTATGCAGCTTCCCGGTATGATGAGGATACGGCTAAATATCCTGATCGTGTCATGGTCGGAGCAGAAACAATTATAAGGGAACTGCCATATAACTGGGAAAGGGTAAAGAAATATCCGTCAGTTATCGGGGACTTTGCATGGGCAGCTTGGGATTATCTTGGAGAAGCGGGTATAGGAGACTATATGTACCACTCATATAGCGGACTACCTTTATTAGCTGGTTCAGGTACCATTGATATATTAGGAAATATAGGCGCTGAGGCTGTATTTCAGCAGATTGTCTGGGGATTAAGGAAAAAGCCCTATATCTGTGTCAGTCCGCTGAATCATAGCGGTGAAATTCCAAAGAAAAGCGCCTGGAGATTCACTAATGGGATAAACAGCTGGAACTGGCCTGGATACATTGGGAAGAAAACCCAGGTGGAGGTTTATTCAGATGCAGACCGGGTAAGACTGTATCTGGATGAAAGACTGGTTGATGAAAAAAAGGTAAAGGAGTATATTGCTCTCTTCAATATAAGATATGTTCCCGGTGTGCTAAGAGCAGTTGCCGTATATGATGATCACGAAGAGGAAACGAGCCTTGCATCCGGAAGCGGTAAAATGTCATTACAGTCCCAGGTGATATATGAGGGAGAGGAACTCATATTCATTGAAATCATTGCAAAGGATGAGAAGAACCTTCATCTTCCTGTAGCAGAGAATCATATTAGGATACAATGTGAAGGCGATGTGGATCTTGTTGGGTTGGGTTCTGCCAGAACCAAAACAGACGAATCATACCTGTCAAAAGAAACTCATCTGTACCAGGGACGAGCCCTTGCTATTCTGAGGAAAAAAGATACATACAAGAAATTACCTGTTGTAAATGTAGAGTGGGAATGATTTAGTTACGTTGCTAACAGACAGGATTTATGACATTTCAATATGTTTTGTACTCTAATTTTATGACATTTCAAAATTATGCTATTTTATAGTGGACTTGTACAAGTACAAGTACTTATCAAGTATAATGGATAAATATGGATTTCTCATTTATATCCATTGGCTGCTGCTCTGGAAGAAGTATGTCCTCTGGTCTATGCTCTAAAGACAAGCGGCATACAGAATATATCTCACAACAGGATTCTTTTACAAATGTACTCAAAACTGGGATGAATATACCATCTTTGTAATATATAATTATCTAAGGTTATATTTAAAGAGGAGAGTGTTATGGATTTAACTACAGTATTTGATTTTAGCGGTAAGACAGGAGTCTCAGGCTTATTCGACATAGATTGCAGTGCAGGTTCTTTTGATGGAAGCGGTAAGATTGAAGTAAAAAATACATCATCAGGCTTTAATGCAGTTTTAAATGAGAAGTCATATCAGGCAACCTGTACAGTAGAGAAAAAACATGGTATTTATGTCAGAAGAGATAAATTTACGAATACTTCTGACAGCCATATATTTTTGTACAGATACTTCTCAAGATTTACTGTATTGAACAATGATAATGAGGTATATACCCAATACAGCTGCTGGAATAATGAAAGCAGCGGGAGCTGGAAAAAGCTTGATGGAACCATAACAGTATCAAACCAGGGTATAAGGACAACATCTGGAGGTACTCCTTTTACTACATTATGGAACTGTAATAACGAAAGAGGAACAGCCTTCCATCTTATACCGAATTCCGCATGGAAAGTAAGCGTATCCTTAAGACCTTACGCCTTATTAAGCAATGCAGCTGTCGTGGAAATTGGAATATCTGATGACAGGTTAAGAATGGAAGTTAAGCCTCATGAAACAATAGATATGCCTGTTATATTATTTTATGATTTTGACTGTAGAACAGATATGGGCTGCACTAAGCTTCACTATTTCTTCAACCATGAGTATCCGAAACGTAAACTTCCTGTAATATTTAACACATGGTTCGTGGCGTTTGATGACTTTAATTACGACCTTATAGCTTCGCAGGCAAGATCTGCTTCCGAGTTGGGTGCAGAGTATTTTGTCATTGATGCCGGGTGGTTCGGTGAAATAGAGCCATGGAGCTCAGCAATAGGCGATTATCGTGAAAAAGAAAAAGGTGCATTTTTTGGAAGACTAAAGGAATTAGCTGAGTATATAAGAAGTCTTGGAATGAAATTCGGGTTATGGATTGAAGCAGAACGTGCCCTTGCTAATGTTCCGGCAGTCAGAAATCATCCTGAGTATTTTATAAAGGAAGCTCATAACTATTTCCTGGATTATGCAAATCCAGATGCAAATGAATATATGACAGAAGTGGTATGTTCCCTTGTGGAAAAGTATGGTATTGAGTTTATTAAATTTGATTTCAATGCGGACTGCCTATATGACAACCAAAATTCATCATTTTACCGTTATCATACCGGGCATAGGGAATTTATCAATAAACTTAGAAAAAGATATCCGGATATGTATATTCAGAACTGCGCATCCGGAGGTACAAGGATGGATTTAGGCCAGAGCACATATTTTGATGGTGTATGGTTCAGTGACAATCAGAATCTTTTTGATGATATTAAGATAATACGTAATACATTGCTTCGTTTACCGCCGTCAGTAATAGAAAGATGGGCTGTACTTAAAAGCGTTGATGGTTTTTCGACGGTTTATTCCTCAGGAAAAAGGACTGACAGATTATTGACTGTTAAAGGTGCTACCTGGCAGGATGCTGAGACAGTTAGAATTGACTATGTCAAAAGTTTCTTATCAGGAGGACCGATAGGGTTAAGCTGCGATCTGGACAGCCTTCTGCCTTATATTAAAGAACAGCTGAAAGAGTATATAGAAGAGTATAAAAGAATGCGGGGATTCTATGAGAACTGTGTATGCCTTCCTCTTGTCAGAAGTGACAGTTTTACGATCCTTCAATACACAGATGATGAGGAAAAGACAGTCATACTTCAGCTGTTTGAAGAAAAATCCTTTCAGAAAGAGCTTATAGTTTATCCGAAACTTAAAAAGAACAGGCAGTATATTCTAGATAATGAAATATTCACATCCCAACAGTTAACTGAAAATGGAATAAGGATGACATTTAATGAGTCAGTAAGATCATGTACAGTTATTCTTAAAGACGCATACTCTGAGGCAATCAGAGAAAGAATTGCAAAATATATACCCTAAAGGGTGTAAATATTGGAAAGGCAGGTATGTAATACCCTTAAGGGTATAAATATTAAATATTTCGTTGACTTATTACCCTATCGGGTGTAATATGCAACTATGAGTGCGATTAGTAAGTTTATAAAAAAGAAAAGAAGAGAAGCGGGACTGACACAGGAGGAATTTGCAATACGTTCTGGACTGGGTCTTAGGTTTGTTCGAGAACTGGAACAGGGAAAAGAAACAGTAAGAATGGATAAAGTAAATCAGGCTTTATCTATGTTCGGAATGGAAGCAGTACCCGGAAAGAAGGATGAATAATGCAGGATCCATACAGAACCGCTTATATCTATATTCAAAACATATATGCTGGCATCCTGAAAGAAACTGATACAGGGTACTCATTTCAATATGATAAAGTGTATTTAAAGAATACTGAAACTTCTGCTGCAAGCCTGACTATGCCTATACGGGAAGAAGCATATGTTTCAAAAACTCTCTTTTCATTCTTTGATGGATTGATACCTGAAGGATGGCTTTTAAATATTGTCGCTCGCAACTGGAAGATCAATATGAATGACCGGTTTGGTATACTTTTAGTTGCGTGTAAAGATTGTATAGGAAATGTAAGTATAAGGGAGGTAAAGGAATGAACTGCTTATGTTGTGGCAAGCCTTTATCTAATGACTCAGCTGTTGAGAAAACTTCATTCTGGCACAATTCGTGTATTAAGAAATTCTTTTTTTCAAAGAACCTTCCAAAGATAGACATAACTGATGAGGTATTAGAGCAGTATGCAAATGAAAATATCAATAACGGGATCACAGTACCCGGTGTACAAAGAAAATTATCGTTGCATCTGACGCAGGGTGATAATCCGAGATTAACGCTTGTAAACTATCCAACCGTATATATTCTGAAACCTCAGGTGCCGGAGTATCGTTCTTTACCAGAAGCAGAATTTCTGGTCATGCAGATGGCATTAAGAACAGGTATAAAAACAGTTCCATTTGCACTATTCATGATGGAAAACAGCAGCTATTCATATATTACAAGGCGTATCGACCGTATTGTGCCGAATAACACTATTAAAGCTAATATGCATGCAATGGAAGATTTCTGTCAATTAAGCGGCCGATTGTCACAGGATAAATACCATGGCTCATACGAACAATGCTCGAAGATAATTTCTAAATATTCTATAAATACAGGGTTGGATCTGTCTGAACTATTTGTCAGAATAGTATTTTCATATGTGGCAGGTAATTCAGATATGCATTTGAAGAACTTTTCATTGATTGAAACCGCACCAAATAGCCAGGAATATGTTCTTTCACCTGCATATGATATGCTTCCTGTGAATATTATTCTACCAGAAGATGAGAACCAGCTTGCGCTTACCCTTAATGAAAAGAAACGGAATATAAAAAAGAAAGATTTTCTTGCTCTTGCTGAAAATGCAGGGATACTAAGTAAATCAGCAGAAAAGATGATAAATAAAATTGTTACATTGAAAGAGACATACCTTAAAATGTGTAGTGATTCATATCTGCCTGATGATATGAAATCAGAATTTTATAAGCTTATAACCGACAGAATATCGATAATAGCCGAATAAGGCTTCTATTCTATTGACGGCACATCTATATACATCATAGTCTTCATATCGTTTACAACCAAAGTATTATCACTTAAAAATGATAAACTGCCATGACTCAAGATGAGCTCATCTTGGACTAATGCCTTTTGATGTTCCAGATCAATGATTATAATTCCGGTATTTGCGTATGTTGTTGTCCAACCATCTATTGTAAAACTGTCCGTGGTCAGAAGAGCAAGGTATCTGCCGTCTTTAGATACTGCATGAGCGTTAATACAGATAAAGTCATCAGTCCAGCGTCGTATATCGGTAGTCGTGTGGTCTGAAGAGTTGTAAATTCGTAATGTTTCAGTATTATAGTAATCGTTAATTATTTTGTTTACATAAGCATCATTTCTATTGGTAATGAGATAGTAATCAAAACTATTTACTAGAAGTTGTTCAAGATAACCGGTATCAATATTGTATATGAAATACCAGCTATGAAGAGATCCTTCTCCTGAAAAGGAAGACTCTATTATGATCTGATTGCTATTGATTGCTTTTACAAATTTGCTTTCCGTAAAATACTGGCTTGTATTCTCCACATGATTTGCAATAATGGATTTTCTCTGAGTTTTTGTGTCTTCAAGATAAATATTTCCATTATCGGATATAACCTTCCAGTCGGTACCCGATATTAAGTCCTCCTGATAAAATTCAGAAGCATCTAAGACTACTACTTTGCCGTCAGTATCAATATAGTCTGTATGAAGTTCGTAGTTCCCTATATAGTATTTGAACTCAAAGACATCATTATGTTCATTTGGGAAACGGTCCGTGTACTCAAGTCCTCTTGTGTGGCTAATGTCATAACTTTTTTCCCATACTATTTCATTTGTTTTGTAGTTAACCTTATATAGCTTGTTTATAGGATCGTGAACATAGAATATTACGCAATCCTCTCCTGATGGCAGATATGTTTCATAACTACTGTAGGATTCTTGATTGTAGGCAACACCCTTGGTAAGCTCCTTAATAACAGAGCAGTTAGAAAGGTCATTTGTTTCGATATTTTCCTCAATCTGTGAAAGTTTTTTACTTAGTATATACTCATTTAGTGTAAATCTTCCATCTTCCTTTATGTATTCATACAAAGCTTCTCTGCTTGTTAATAATTCCTGCTGATTTAAGAACCCACATAAAGTGAGCTGATTATTTATTTTGTCTTCTGCATAGATTGCTTGTATTTGTAAATAGTAATAACCAGATTCGTTCTTGGCTATTCCTTCGATATCAGTGTTTGTCTTCAGTGATATTTCGAACATTGTAGCTTTTAAAACATAACTGTCACATGAATGGATATCTGTAATATTGCTTGCATCAGAGAGATATGAATAACTTACTTCACAGGATAATATATCTTTATCCTTGTACTTAGCACAGACATATCTTTGAACCCAATCTTTTACGGGATTGATTTCCGCGAAAACAAGTGTCTGCGTTATATTCTCAGATACAATCTCGCTTCTGTTTTGAGGGAAGTCATACAGAGGATTTGATGAGGATTTATCGGCAAAGTCAATCTTGTTAAGCTGGCTTGGGTCAATTGTATTAAAAATATGATCATCATAAAAAGAGAATGCTCTCTGACTTACATATTTAATACTTTTAGGCAGAGTAACAGTTCTTTTTGGAGCACGCCAGTTGATTGGCTTGAAAGCATTTGTCCCTATATATTCAATTCCTTCATCTATTACTACTTTTGTTATGTCTGCGTAATCATAGAAAGCTTCAGATTTTATCTTGTTGACTCCGGGAATGCTTGGGATTACAAGAGTGGCTGAAGGTGATGCAATATGTCCGGTTATCGTGTCATTATCTATAGAAAGATAATATGTATAACCTGTACCCAGTTTTATCTTATCCTCGGCAAGTCCTGAAAATGCATCTTTTCCTATGTAATTCACGCTGTCGGGTATTTCTACTAAATACAGGTTATTATTTGAAAAAGCATTCGGACCGATAAATTCCAGATCTTCAGGTAATTTTATGCCAGCAATAGAGTTTTTATAAAATGCATACTCACCTATGTATTTTAAACTGTCAGAAAGTTTGATATGCACAATACCATCAGATCTGAAGTGCATATCCGGTTTATCTTGTCTGGTCATTATATAATTCTTCCAGTTATTATAAAATGCATATTTGCCAATGTACTCTACGCCATTTCCTATATCAGCTTCAACAATACCACTGTTATAAAAAGCATAATCGCTAATATATGTTAATGTGTCAGGCAATATGATACCATATAGGCGTTTACCGTAAAATGCTCTCCATCCAATCGATTTTACTTCTTTACCATTTATAGTTTCAGGTATATTTACATATATTCCGCCTTCCATGTTGTAATCCAGTATTACACCGTTTATTTCATCAAAAACGAAATATTTCGAGTCCGTATATTCTGAAGGTCTTGTAGGTGGTTGCGAAGGTTCAGGCGTAATTGATGGTGATGGGGTAATAGTAGGAGGATCGGTCTTGGTAGGCTCTATGGATTCAGAGGGGATAGGAGATGAGGTTGGGGATAGTATGGGAGATACTATCTCTGATTCAATTGGTATATTGCTCTCACAAGAACACAAAAAGACTGACAGTGTTATTGTTATAATTACAAATGCATATAGAAAACGGTCTTTCTTCATACTTACCTCAAAATTCTGTTTGTTTAACTCATATTCTATTATATACAAATATTCAGAATTTTCTATAAATATTTAATATATATTCAGTTATTTCTGTTTGATGTATAATATGTCTGTTGGGTTAAGGAGTATTTATGAATTCAAGAGAAAAAGTGAAAAATATTTTTTTGCGTAAAGGTAATGGAACTGGTGCGATGTGGACTGGGCATCCTAATGATAAGACAATACCAATATACGCAGAAAAGTGGAGCATCGAACCTACTAGGGAAGCTATTTATCAATACCTTAATGATGACTGCAGATGGTTTATGGCAAATTCAGGCTATAAGCATCCAGAGGGTCTTGCAGATTTCAATCCTTCATGGAATATGAAAAGAGAGACTTTAAGCGCAGAAGGCTGTTTTGCAGAAGCTGAGAGTCTTGCTGATATAGAAAAGTATCCATGGCCGGATGCCAAGTATTGTGATTTTACTGACATATATGCTCAGACAGATAAATTCCAGGATAAAATGGTTTTTACAGGAATGTGGAGCCATTTCTTTCATCTTGTTGCTGACTTCTTCGGTATGGAAAACTATTTTATAAAGATGTATGAGAATCCCATGATAGTTGAAGCTGTTACTGAAAGAATTGTGGATTACTTTGTTGAGGCTAATGACCTGTTCTTTAAAGGATTAGGAGACAGGGCTGATGCAATGTTTTTCGGTAATGATTTCGGTACTCAGCTTGATCTTTTCTTGTCACCAGAGATGTTCAGGAAATTCGTAATGCCTTCTTTTAGAAGACTGATACAGGTCGGAAAGAAATATAACAAGATTATTATGCTGCATTCGTGCGGATCAATATACAGGATTATTCCTGACCTTATTGATGCAGGAGTGAACGTCCTTCATCCCATACAGGCACAGGCTACAGGAATGAGTGCGAAAGATTTATCCGTCTATAAAAATGACCTGGCTTTCTTGGGAGGTATTGATGCTCAGACCTTCTTTGTTAATGCCACACCTGCACAGATAAAAGATGAGGTAAGAAGAGTAAGGTCAATTTTGGGTCCGAATATAGTCATTTCACCAAGCCATGAAGAAATACTGCCTAATGTTCCGGCAGAAAATATACTTGCTATGGCTGAGGCTGCGAAGGAATAGTTATCCGTTCAAAAAGTATAGATATTTCAGGAAGGGTATACCCTTCCTTTACTTTTTTTATCTCCCAATCATATGATAAATCCAGCCAGGAAAGGACCTTGTCAGAAGAAAAAGGTATAAAAGGTCTAAAAAGGACTGCCGCATTCGCAATTATCTGAGTACAGTTGAATATCGTGTTGTCGCAGTCTGCAATGTTGCTGGTTCTGGTTTTCCATGGTTCCTTGGTATCATAATATTTGTTTCCATATCTGACTAAACTTATTACTTCCAGCAAAGCTTCTTTTAGCCTGCCGTTTTCTATATTTTTACCTGCATTTGCGTATGTATCATTAATTATTTTTTGTATCTCTTCATCTGCAATACCTTTTGGCACTATGTTATATTGGTATTTCTTTATAAACAGCAGTGTCCTGTTTACAAAGTTGCCGTATATACCTAAGAGTTCCGAGTTATTTCTTTCTATAAATTCGGACCATGTGAAATCGGTATCTCTTTTTTCCGGACCATTTGCAACAAGGAAGAATCTTATTGTATCGGGATTATACTCTTTAACAATATCTTTTGCCCATATAGCCCAGTTTTTACTGGTGGATATCTTTCTGCCTTCAAGAGTAAGATGTTCATTCGATATAATGTCGTCAGGCAGATGATAACCTTGATTGTGAGCAAGAAGCAGCGAAGGAAGGATTATAGTATGAAAAGGTATGTTGTCTTTACCATGAACGTAGTAATGACGTGAGTCGTTCTTCCATAAATCATCAAATGGGATATTTCTCTTATCGCAAAGCACTTTACTTGCAGACAGATATCCCAATACATTCTCCGCCCAGATATATATCCTTTTATCCTCATATCCTTCTTTCGGTACTTTGATACCCCATTCCAGATCCCTCGTTATAGCCCTGTCCCTCAGTCCTTCATCAATATATCTTTTGGTAAAAGCTATAGCGTTATTACGCCAGTCATTATGCTTGTTAAGATAATCCTTCAATTGTTCTTCCAGTTTCGATATCGCAATATACAGATGCTTTGCGTTATAGTAACTTACCGGATTTCCGCATTCCGAGCACTTTGCTTCTTTTAGATTGCCTGCATCTGTAACATTACCGCATGCATCGCACTGCTCTCCATTGGCTTCGTGGCCGCATACAGGACAGATGCCTGTAACCAGTCGGTCAGCTAATGGTTTTTCACAATGATTGCAGTAAGCCTGCGGTGAATCTTTCTCATATACATATTTGCTTTTATACAGCTGCTTATGAAATTCTGTAACAAAATCCTTATGCCATTGTTCAGTAGTCTTCCCATATAGGTCATAACTGAATCCCAACCTGTTGAATACATCTGTGAATTCATTATGATACTCATCGCAGATTTCCTGAGGTGATTTGTTTTCCTTCTTTGCTTTTATACATATAGGCGTTCCATGGCAGTCGGTACCGGAGACATAAAAAACAGTGTCCCCTTTTGCTCTGTAGTATCTTGCAAGTATGTCACCCGGTAAAAGTCCTGCTATATGACCGATGTGTAATGGCCCGTTTGCGTAAGGCCATGCTCCTCCTATTAATATGTTCATTTTCTTTTACATATGATGCAATCCTTTTTTGTATCATTTTTCTCCTTTCTGTTTTTTATAGAATATCTGTCTGCAGTTAATAACCTTTAAAATAAATATCCGGTTACAATAAAAAAGGTGTAAACCTTATGGCTTACACCTTGAATATCCTTTTTTAATAACTTTTAAGAATACAGTGATAAAGGCCACAGGTCATGAAGCATTCGGCACATCATTTGCATTGATCCATATATAGTTTTATTAACCAAGCAGTCCATATCCTGTCCTTTCAGTAAATCTAATATTACAGACAGTTTAAGTTCATAAATCAGGAATGTCAAGCATAATTACCACAATTACCTATGTAAATGCAACATTAGACGCATTGACACTGTTTTAAGGGTAATATAACCTAGAAGTGCTTAATTGTTGAATATAGGAAATATGAATCTTCGATATACGTATTGTTGTGTATAAAAGAAAGGATAAGAAATGAAAGCCAGGACAATTTTAGTTATAATGTTATGCTTACTGCTTATGTTTAATATTACCGGGTGTTCAAAAAAGACATATAACCGGATAACCGAGAAAGCACCCTTTCCTACAGAGGAATGGACGAGAGCTTACCCTGAAGAACTTGGCATGTCATCAGAAATGCTTGATAAGGCTGACAAGAGGATAAAGAAGGCTTACCCAAATATTGAAAGCATGCTGGTTGTTAAAGAAGGGTATCTGGTATATGAAAAGTACTATAAATTAAATAATGAAACCAAAATTAAGGATACCTATTCGGTGACAAAAAGCTTTATGTCTGCATTAACCGGGATAGCTATAGAAAAAGGATTGATATCAAGTATCGATGACAAGGTGGCTGAGTATATACCGGAATTCTCTGAATATATAGATGATGAGAGAAAGAAGGATATAACAATAAAACAAGTACTGACTATGACGGGAGGTCTTGAGAGTATAGACAACAATTACACATCTTTTTTCTATAGTGATGACTGGTTAAAAGCCGCTCTGGCAAAACCGCTTGTTAATTCTCCTGGAGAGGTATTTGTATATAACACAGGGCTTACCCAGCTGTTAAGTTCAGTAATAGCTAATGTTTCCGGGATGAGTGTAATGGATTTTGCAAAAGAGAACCTGTTTGAAAAGATAGGCATGAATGTCACATACTGGCAGAGTGATAAACAGGGCAGTAACGGAGGAGGCTCTGGACTATGTCTTACATCACAGGATATGGCAAGGTTCGGATATCTATATCTGAATAATGGCCTGTGGGACAATGAACAGGTCATACCCGCAGAATGGATAGAGGATTCCCTAAAGAGCTATATAAAAGCTAATGATACACAGGATTACGGTTATCTTTTCTGGATTGAGAAGATTTCTGATACAGTAAACAGCAAGACCTATTCCATGTTTCAGGCATATGGTTCAGGCGGGCAGATTATAATGGTGATACCTGAACTGGATATGGTTATAGTCATAACTTGCGACAGATCGATATCACCGACTGTCAAGCCCATGACACGTGCTATTATAACTGATTACATATTGCCATCTGCATATATGGAATGAGATACCTTGTCCGTAGGTTGATTTTCGTGGTATCATTTTAACAGGAGGGAAATCATGAATATTTATGTTATGACAGATGCTGAAGGCTTATGCGGGATATTTGATAAAGAGCAGGTTAATTCAGACGGTTCACGCTATAATGAATGCCGTGAATATATGACCAGGGAAGTCAATGTGGTCGTGGAAGCACTCAAAGAAGCAGGGGCTGACAGGATTTATGTCCGCGACGCTCATGGAGGCGGCAATAACGTAATTTGGGATAAGCTTTCTGATAAAGCTTACAGATATATAATCGGAAATACAGGAAAAGACAGATTCATAGGAATAGATGACTGTGACGGCGTTATCTTACTGGGTTATCATGCAATGGCAGGAACAAGAGGAGCCGTACTGGAGCATTCCATGAGTTCTGCAAGGATTCAGAATTACTGGATAAATGGTATGCCTGCAGGAGAGATAGCAATTGATTCGGGTATAGCAGGTGATTTCAATAAACCGGTAATAATGGTTACAGGAGATGATTATGCTTGTCGCGAAGCAAAAAAACTGCTTCCTTGGACAGTAACCTGTGAAGTCAAGAAGAGCACAGCTCTTTACGGAGTAATGATACCTCCTATGAAACAGGCTTATGCCCTTTTAGCAGAAAAAGCAAAAGAAGCATATGGAAAACTAAAGAGCATGAAACCACTGGTTTATGATAAACCGATTACATTCAGAGTAGAGGTTGTGGAAAGGAATGCAGTACCGAATCCATATGCCAAACCGTATCTGAAGATAATAGACGGAAGAACATATGAGGTAACTGCAGATACAATGGAAGAAGCCCTTTTCAGGCATTATTGAATTATAGCCACAAAAACGGCTGACGGATTGTAGTATTACGCCGGACTTCATCAACATATGATTCACAAGGTAAAGACTGATAGATATCTATCAGTTCTTTTATTCCTAAAACATAACCTGCAAATATCATAAAAGACATTCTTGAAGGATAATCATCATAATACATGACATCTCTGCTATAAGGCCAGGAGCTTTTATCCAGTATATATGGGAGCATGAACTCCACTGCTTTTTGCGCTCCCTGGCCGTATTTCCCCTGGTATTGCCAGAAGTCATCTTTCTTATCTGAAAGCAGATGACACAATATTATGTAATTGTCCAGAACCATGAGCGAGTATGCATATGGCTTGGTTCTATTAAGCTCCTTATCGAAACCGCCACTATTGTTCATCTGAACAAAAACCTTTTTTACAAACATCTCTTTACAGTGCTCCAGCATCTTAGTATTGTCTGTAAATCTTGAGAAGACAGCAACCTGAACATAATAACAGATGCTATGGTTGTTCGGTTCATTGGATTCATCTATCCCATACTGATGAGAGGTCATCCATTCAAGATACTTTGAAAACCAGTCAACTAAAGAATCATATAACGGTTTTGTAAGAGATTTGCTTTCTTTTAGTGTGTTTACAGCAAAAGGAATATCGGTAAGATGAAGGGTATCAATTATTCCTATTCCTCGTCCTGAGTATAGGCCTGGAATAGCCTGGGCGTAAAGAAGATGTGGTTCCATCTTTGTATTTTTATTAATAAAAAACACTTTTAACAATTCTACTGCTTTTTGGGCATATTTTTCATCCTTTGTATGCATATATGCTCTTGCAAGATGAGCAATCATAGTTCTGGTCTTTCGCAGGGCATACCTGTGATAAGCAAAATTATCCGGGTTGCTTTCCCCATCACGTCTTATGTATGGCAAACCATCCTTTTTTGATGGGTCTGGCCACCAGTAATCCCCATTTGAGTAGTATTCATTTTTGTGAGCTTCACCCATTGGGGATATTACATCGCAAAGAGAGAGAGGGATACTTGTTAACGCTTCCTCTGCCTTCTCAAGTGACCACAGAATATCAATATTGAAATCTGGTTGGATAATGTAGTTTTTTATATGCTCAATCATTTTAATGCCAGCCTTTATAATTATTATTTTAATTATATTCCACTTAGGATATGCGGTTCAAGGACAAACATTATCTTCACTGCAGTTTATATTATATATGTCTCATTGGGCTGGAATACATGATAAGCTTGTTCAGGGTTTACTGTTTGTACTGTTGCTTTAAATTTATTTATATCTGCTCCATTTATGTCATACAGATCGAAATGCATCGGTATAATTAGTTTTATACCGGATTTTACGGCTAAATCTATAGCTTCCTGAATATTCCTATTACTATAAGCTGTACAACAGCAGGATGAGGGGTAATGTATTTTACTTTTTTATTCATTTTGAATATTCTGGCTATTGTATCTGGATCCATGTGGTCGTAATGAGCATGTGTGCATATTATAACATTAATGAAATCCCGTTCTTCCGGGGTTATAGGAGGCGGGTAATTCCTAATCCACAAAGTGTCATCATTACTGCAGTGTTCATCCACATAATATGACAGATATGGATCGGTTGATATGTAGAAAGCCCTGTATCTAATTATGAATCCTGCCTGCCCTATGTATGAGATAGCGATCTGATGGTCTGATATCTTTATATTTTTAATGCTGTTTTCCATTTGCTTTAATTGCAAATTTATGGTAAAATAGTCTTTAAGCTGATAATGTATTTTATGTTTTTTAGCATTAAATACTTAATTGCCGAAATGGTTTAAATGCTTTTTTCAAACAATTTAATATAGGAATCACACGGCACAGCTGATAACTAACCTTGAAAGGAGATATCATGTTTACATTAAAATTGGAAAAACGTGAAAAGAACTCAAAGGGAAGACAACTTAGAAATCAGGGCATAGTCCCAGCGGTGCTTTATGGCAAGCATCTTAAAGAATCAGTTTCCATGCAGCTTCCCGTACATGAAGCCCAGAAATTCCTTCAATCGAATTTCATCGGCTCAAAAGTAGAATTGGAAATAGAGAAAGATAAGCATCTGGCCATACTAAAAGAAGCTACATACACTCCCGGAGCTTATAAGCTGGAGCATCTGAGCTTTCAGGCTTTGGTAGCAGGGGAAAAAATAAAGAGTGTAGCTAAAGTAATGGTAACAGGCAAGGAAAAAGTAAGAGAAGGAGTGGTAATGCATATGCTTGATGATATAGCATACAGTGCTCTTCCTGCTGATCTTGTAGACCGCGTTGAAGTGGATGTCTCAAAAATGAAGCCTGGCGAAGTGTTGACAGTAGAAGACCTTGAAATATCAAAAGACAAAAAAATAGAGCTGATAACCCCGCCAGACAGTGTAGTTGTTACAGTCACTTTACCAAAGAAATTTACAGAGGAAGAAGAGAGTACTGAAACTTCTGTTACAGAACCAGCCCTTGTGTCTGATGATAAAGAAGAATAACAGAAATAAGTGCATTTTATAAAGATAAGTCTTTCAGGCTTATCTTTTTTATAGCGCTTTATGTTATAATCTAACGGATGAAAGGGAATATGATGCATATGCATTATACAAGGTTCTTGAATGAAGTATCTTAAATTGGTAACACTTATTGTACTTATCTTGTGCGCAGCTGCCCTGCTGTATGCAATAATAACCTATGAGACAAAAGTTGATTATACTGTATTAAATGAAACAATTACAGCATGTACGACAAATGCTAGAAAACTTGTAGTTCCCAGGTCGATAGACGGAAATTCAGTGACTGCAATAGGGAACAGGGCTTTTAGTGATAACTCAAGTATGATAAGCGTGGAGATATCTGATGGTATTACAGAACTTAAAGATGAATCTTTCTATAATTGCTCTACATTAAGAGAGGTGTATATTCCAAAATCAGCTGTGTATATAAGTCCTACGGCTTTTACTGAGTGCCCGGCATTAACAAAAATAGAGGTAGATTTCGATAACCGGATATATGAGTCCTTTAATGGAGTGCTGTTCAAAGCAGGTAAGAAGGATCTTGTGTATTTTCCTGTCGGATTCATAAGATCAGAATACTATATACCTCATGGCACGATGATAATCGGTGAGAAAGCATTTTACAAAAGCCCGCTTTATACAGCATATATCCCTCCAACTGTGACACGTATAGAGAATTATGCTTTCGCAGATAGTACTAATATGGAAACCATAAGCCTGCCAGCGAATCTTATGTATCTTGGAGAGAATGTTTTCACAGGCAATGGCAGCCTGCATACCATTACCATAGGATCAGATGTAGAGATACAGGAGAATTCTGCCGGCAGCATGTCTTTTTATGAACAGTATCAGATTCATGGAGCAGGCACATATGTGAAGACTGGCAATGACCAGTGGGAATTTACAAGCGATAAAGATTAAATACTTATTATTTCAGTGACTTTATTACTGAAAACAGCCTTAATAAAGGCTTTAATGCAAAATAATCTTCTTTTAACTCCAATCGGCAATTGATATAATTAACAGGTAAGTAAAAACCATGCCTTTTGGCAGAAGGAGGGATTATGGATAAGATCCTGCAGGAATTTAAGGTTTATTTTGATGAGGAAAATAAAGAAAAGGCCGTAACATATATCATCTCAAAGCTCGAGTCAAAAGAAATTGATGTCATTACCCTATATAGCAGAATACTGACGCCTCTTCTCAATAATATACAATGTGACCTTGAAGACAGAAAGATATGCATCTGGAAAGAACATGTCAAAACCGGCATTGTCAGGACTATTGTGGAATGTGCATATCCTTATGTAATAGAGAAGAGAAATCAGCTTAAAAATGCAAATAAAGGTATTGCCGCAGTATTATGCCCTCCAGAGGAATATCATGATTTAGGTGCCAGAATGGCTGCAGACTTTTTTACTATAAGCGGATATGACACTGTATTTGTGGGAAGCAATACTCCATATCGTGATTTCTATAATGCCGTACATGCGATTAAACCATCAGTAGTCGCGATTAGTGTAAGCAATTATTTCCATCTGGTTGCAGCAAAGCGTATGGTTGAGGAGCTTAAGAAAGCAGTCGGTTATGACCTTAAGATAGTTGTGGGAGGATATGCTTTCGTCGGTGACGAGGAAAACAAACTTAAGCAGGTCGGTGCGGATTATTATGCCAGGACATATGAAGATATATTAAATATTGGGAAGGAAGGAGTTTCTTTATGAAATTGGGACTTAAGATAGCAGGCAGATTCCTTTCTTCGAATATAAGCCAGACAATACTCATAATACTGGGTATTGCCATAGGCGTATCGGTACAGATATTTATAGGTTCATTGATACAAGGGTTGCAGAAGGGTCTTGTAGAGAAGACAATAGGCAATTCATCCCAGATAACAGTATCATCCAATCAGGATGAAAGATACATTTCAGAATACGACAAGCTCATATCAGATATTGCAGAAACAGATGAAAATATTACTAAGATTTCTCCTGTTTTGGATAATCAGGCATTCTTGTTATATGATGATAAAAATCAGTCTTTAATAATAAGAGGATTTGATATAGATAAACCTGAAAGCATGGCTGATGGGATTTATGATATATCCAACCGTATTGTAGAAGGACGTATGCCAAAAGGTGATAATGAAATACTTCTTGGTATCGATCTTAAGAAAGAATATGGGCTTGAAGTCGGAGAAGAAGTTGATATTTTCCGGACTGAAGCGAGAAAAATATTCAAAAGCACTGTTGTCGGATTTTTTGATCTTAAGGTCTCAAGCCTGAATACAAACTGGGCTATAACAACTCTTAGTAATGCTCAGAAGTTTTTCGAGCTAGATGATGTTATAACATCTGTTGAGATGCAGGTTAATGAGGATGCAATATTCATAACAGATGAGATATCTGTGAATATAGCCAATGTTATTGGAGATGAAGAATATAAGATCATTAACTGGAAAGAGCAGAATGAATCCCTGCTTAGCGGGTTACAAGGCCAGAGCATATCCAGCTATATGATACAGGTATTTGTAATAATATCAGTAGTAATAAGCATAGCAAGTATACTGGCTATAACTGTATTACAGAAATCCAAGCAGATAGGAATATTGAAAGCAATGGGAATCAGGAATTCCACAACAAGCTATATTTTCCTGTTTGAAGGCCTTATACTCGGTTTCTTTGGTGCATTAATGGGAATACTTTTCGGACTAGGGCTGTCTTTTGCTTTTACAAAATTTGCTCTGAATGCTGATGGGACACCAGTAGTCGATTTATATATAAGTTATTCATTCATAGCTTTATCCGGACTGATTGCGGTTGTAGCATCAGTATTAGCAGCATTAATGCCTGCAATACGTTCATCAAAGCTTAATGCGATAGATATTATAAGAAACAATTAAAGAGGATTATTATGAATAAGATTTTAGAGCTTAAAAATGTAAATAAGATATACGGGACAGATATAAAAACGCAGGTATTATATGATATAAATCTTTCTTTTGATGAAGGTTCATTTAATTCGATAATAGGGCAGTCTGGAAGCGGGAAGAGCACTTTATTGAATATTATAGGGACTTTGGATACAGCGACATCAGGTGATGTTCTGATAGACGGAAACAATATAAAAGATATGTCTGCCAATCAGCTGTCAGATTACAGGAATAAGACAATCGGATTCGTATTCCAGTTCCATTATCTGCTTCCGGAGTTCACAGCTTTAGAGAATGTGCTTATGCCATATAATATTCAAAAAAAGCCTGTAACAAAAGAAGTTCTGGAAAAGGCAAAGGAAAGGCTCAGGCTTGTTGGACTGGAAAAAGTAATGAATAATCCTTCTACTAAAATGTCCGGAGGACAGCAGCAGAGGACGGCAATAGCAAGAGCCCTCATGAATGATCCTAAAATGATACTTGCAGACGAACCTACAGGAAATCTGGATTCTGACTCTACAGAGACTATATATGATCTTCTTAGAGATATTAATATTAAATATAAAACAACATTTATTGTAATAACTCATGACAGAAGGATAGCAGAAAAGGCTGACAGGATAATAGAAATAAAAGATGGGAAGATAAATCTCGATATAACCAAGTAAGACAAATGGAGACCACTATGAACTCATATGAACGGGTAATGGCGGCATACAATAAACAAAGAAGCGATCATGTACCGATTTACTGCGGTTCTGTTTCATCAAGAATAGCTTCACAAGTTATGGGAAGAACCATGTATGTGGGTGGCGGAATACAGCAGTACAGGGAAAGTCTTGCAAGATTTAACGGAGAAGAAGCTCATAGGGAATTTGTAGAAAAATCCAGGCAGGATGCTTTTGACTGGGCTCAAGCAATGGACTTTGATTATGTACGCCCTTCATACTGGAGATATCAGTACAAACCGGTAAAAATGCTTGATGATGTGACATTCTACTACGAGAGGGAAGATGGGACTCACTGGATAATGAGGTACTTCGATGAATATGAGCTTTTCGCATGCATTGAAGATACCAAAAAAGACATAGAGGATGTGGATCTTCTGGAGGATGAAGTAGTTAACCAGGAGGAATACAACAAAAGATACGTTCCCAAAATCTCTATGCATAATGAGTACCTGGATACAATGAGTTATTTTAAAAATGAAAAAGCAACATACACATCAGGTGTAGCATTAGCTATACCTAATACCAGGCAAATATGGTATGAGGCAGTTGCCTCAAGGCCGGATCTGGTTGAAAGATATTTAGAAGCTCATACACAAAGAGCATTAATGAACATTCCATTAATCGCGTCAGTAGGTGCAAAAATCGCATATGGCGGAGGCGATTGCGCCTGCAACAGAGGACTTATATACTCAAACGAGATATTTAAGAAACTAATGGTCCCGCGCCTAAGAAGGATATCAGATAAGTGCCATGAATACGGCCTTTTTCATGTTTTCGGTTCTGACGGGTATTTCTGGGATGTAGCAGATGACCTATATATTCACAGCGGGATAGATGCTCATTATGAAGCAGACTGTTCCTGCGGGATGGATATACGTTCAATCAGGACAAGATATCCGAATATTACTGTTGTTGGCGGAATTGCGTCATCAACTCTGGACAAGAAGAGCCAGGATGATGTAAAAGCTGAGGTTACCAAAGCGGTATCAGCGGCAAAAGAGTTATCAGGAGCAATTGTGGGATGTTCCAATCTTGTTGCACCGACAACACCGATTAATAATTTCATGCTTATGATGGAGCTTCTTCACAAATATAAGTAGTATATAGGTTATTATCAGCAGTTAAATATTGTAATTTCCTGATTCAAGAAGCTCAATGGCTTTATTTGCTACAACCGGTCTCGAGAAAAGATAACCCTGATAATAATCACAATTATTCCTCTTAAGATATTCGAGCTGGCTTTGGTGTTCTATTCCTTCTGCAACTGCTTTCTGTCCCAGCTTATGAGCAAGATTAATTATATCAGATGTTATAAGTTCCTTTTCATCTTTAGTGAGAAACTGGTCAAGGAAGAACTTGTCTATTTTAATTATGTCAGCAGCAATTTCACGTTCTCTGGATAAGGAGGAGTAACCTGTACCAAAATCATCTATTGCTGAACGGATGCCTAAAATCTGGGCTTTTGCGAGCTGGTTGTTTATAACTTCCAAGTTTTCAGCAAAAACTGATTCAGTAATCTCCAAAATCAGTTTTTCAGGAGAAATAGCATTTTTATTAATAGCATATTTTAAGTCAGTCAGAAAATCGTCTCTTAATACTTGTATTGCAGAAATATTAACTGAAACCGACACATCATGCCAGCCCTTATCCTGCAGCTCCTTAATGAATCCACATGCTTCATCAAGTATTATTCTGCCCAGTTCTACAATAAGATGTCTTTTTTCTGCAATGGCTATGAATTCAACCGGACTTATATTTCCCAGTGTCTTATCGTTTATGCGGGCTAGAGCTTCAAAAGCATGAATGCTTCCGTCTCTGCTGATTATAGGCTGATATTCAAGATGAAAAGAGTCTCTTCTTGTGTTATCGCAAATTGCAGCAAGTATATCTTTTATGTTTTCCTGCCTCATTATATTGGATTCCATGTCTACATCATAAAAACTGTAACCGAAGGGATTTATGCTATTTGCTGATGTCGCTGCCATTGTAGCATTTTTCAGAACTGTCTGGATGTCATTGTCTTTCTCGTTAAATATATCAGCACCAACCCATGCGCCATATGATTTTAAAGCAATATTGTAACCTAATATCTCCACTATCCTGTCACAAAGTTTCATAAGTTCATTCTTATTGTGGAAATTTCTCACATATATCGCGAATCTGTCCATTGTTAGCTGATAAAGCATATGCGAATCATCTGATATCTTAGCTAAATGCATAGCGATATCTTTAGTTACAGATTCACAATAGGAATACCCGTAAGCAGTCAGCATTAAACTGTATCTTCTTATGTGAATGACAATTAAAGCTTTGAAGGAATTATCTCTTCTGTCTAAATCTTTGCTAAATGTTTCTATCAGGAATTTTTGATTAAATAATCCGGTCAGCGGATCATGTTCATTAATGTATTTTATTCTCTCTTCATGTTTTTTACGGTCGGTTATATCTATTACAAGGCCTTCAAGCGCCACTACATTATCCAGTTCATCATATATGCCCTGGCCTTGCTCATATACCCATTTTATCTGGCCTGATGCAGTAATAATTTCATACTCATATATGAATTTTTGTTTAGCAGGTAGTACTAAAGACCATTTTTCCCATATGAATTCACGATATTTTGGCGCGATAAGGTCATTATATGATCTATCAGTATTGTCAATTAGTGATTCAGGAGAATAACCGGTCAGTTCCTTACATCCTTGCGATATAAACAGCATGGTCCAGTCCCTGTCATATCTGCATCTGTAAATCATTCCTGGGATGTTGTCCAGTAGGAGTGACTTGCTTCTTTCAGATTCCAGAAGGTTTCTTTCAATCAGTTTCCTTTTTGATATGTCCTCAATAATACACAGATGGTATTTATTATTTTCGTTCTCAAAAAGCAGAGGTGAGATGGTCATATGCACCCAAACTTCTTCTCCATCAGGCCTGAGGTATCTTTTTTCCAGATCATACCCGTCTATAAGGCCGGCTTTAAACTTATGAAAATACTCCATGTCTATACCAAGGTCTTCAGGGTATGTAAGTTCGGACCATGTAGTTTCTGCTATTTCTTCTTTTGATCTTCCCAGTATGCTCTCAAAGGCTGCATTAATGCTTGGAAGGCCTGATTCTGTTTCAACCAGATATTTATAGTTATCCGCAATTGCTATTCCTATTGTAGTCTGATCAAATACAGCTTTGTATAAAGTCATACTTTCCTTTAACCGGTCGTCAGCTTTTCTAATCAGCTGACGGTCTTTTTTCAGTTGGATATTCATTAGTGAAATTATATAAAGAACAACAATCATAGCTACAATACAAAGAGAAAGAATAGCCGACTGCATTGCATTCTTTATTGGAGTTATATACCATTGCTTTGCAGGATAATCCAGCCCGAATGCAGCTAAAACCTCACCTGTATCGGTATCAGTTATAGGTATCATGACGCTTATCCATCTGCCCCAGCGATCTTCGAAAGGTTTCGATATGGATGGTGCTTTCTGTTCGAATGGTATAAAATCCCATGTCTCTGCTTCAGCGTATATCTGTCCTGGAAAAGAATAATCTAAAGAGTCCGAAGGTTCAGAATCTGCTGCAAAGACGATGTTGCCATTTTGCATCATCATGAAGTAAGCGAATCTGATGCGGTCGCTAGTTTTAACGAAATCCATAAGGCTGTTTTTTATACTCAGATACTCACTTTTATTTAAATCGCTAAGATCATTATCCAATGCCTTCAGATAGGATTTCGGGATTAGAGAGGATGCGCTTTTAGCAAGAAGGACTGCTTCTTGCTCCTGTGTTACAAGATGATTATTAAATGTGTTCCAGGTATAAAATACTCCGCTTACAGAAAGCAGGAATAAAAGTGCGAAAAAGAAAATTCTGCTATAAATGAATTTTGAAGGTATCCTTTTTTCCGTCTTATGAATATCCATATATGTCCTTTTAATTTACTGTTCTTTTACTATTATATATAACCTGCCAATCGATAATTAGGGTATCATATTTTAGGCGATAACACAATAATGCAACAATATATTTGTAAAATATTGATAAAATTATATAATAATCAGTGATATTGTATAAAAACAAGTTTGTTGGGAATTTATTAAGAAAATGTATTGACTCTTACATTACGTAATAGTTTAACATATGACTATAAGGAGGTCAGGCAGATCAAATGGTTAAAAAGCCTTTAAGTATAAAAAAGACAGCAGCTTTAACCGGGTTGAGCATTAGAGCTATTCACTATTATGACGAGATAGGACTTTTAAAGCCTTCGGGATTAACAAAAGCAGGATACCGGCAGTATGATGATGAAGCGATATCCGCTCTTATGCAGATAATGTTTTACAAGGAACTGGGATTCTCATTGAAGGAAATCGCTAATATAATGAAAAAGTCCGATTATGACAAAAATGAAGCGCTTATAAAACATAGGGATCTTCTGATTTTCAAGAAAAAACACATAGAAAGCCTTATTGAGCTTACTAAGCAGGCTTTGAAGGGAGAAGAAATGAATGTGAAAAATGATGTATTACAGGAATATGAAAATGCAAGGAAGCAGTATGCAGACGAAGCAGAGCAGAAATGGGGAAAATCAAAAGCTTATCAGCAGTCTGCCATTAAACATGATTCATATAACGAAAAAGAAAAAACAGATATGATGAATGAAGCAGAAGAGATATTTAAAGAGTTTGCAAATAACATAGGGACCGATCCATCTGGTGAGATAGTTCAGAAACTGGTCAAGAGATGGCAGGAACACATAACCAGATATTCTTATGACTGCACAACAGAAATATTAAGAGGTTTAGCCCTTATGTATGTGGAAGATGAAAGGTTTAAAAAGAACCTGGACAAATATGGAGAAGGTACCGCTAAACTCATGCATGACGCAATAATTGTATACTGTAAACAGTGATGATATAGGTATTTAAAATATATATTGACTTCGGTATCGGTTGTGCTACTATTATCATTAAAATGCGGCAGGAAGCTGCAATTTTTTATGGAGGCAATTAGTGTCAGCAGCAATCGATATCGGGTCGATAACATGTATAACAATGATACTTGCGGTGCTGTTCAAACCGCAGATTAAAGTAAAAAGATTCTTTATTGATACCTATTGGCCTATCGCTTTAATGGGAGCCCTGCTGCTGGTCGTATTCAAATCTATAAGCTTTAAGGAAATAGCTCAGGGTCTTACTGCAGATACTGCAATAAATCCGATAAAAATTCTGGTCCTGTTCATATCAATGACAGTTTTATCAATATTCCTTGACGAGGTGGGATTCTTCCAGTATCTAGCAAATGCGACACTGAAAAAAGCTAAGTCCAGCCAGTTCATGCTTTTTACATATCTGTATATGACAGTTTCGGTTCTTACCATATTTACATCAAATGATATAATCGTGCTGACATTTACACCGTTTATATGCTATTTCGCAAAGAATGCAAACATATCAGCTATACCATATCTGGTAGCCCAGTTTGTTGCAGCAAATACCTGGAGCCTGATGCTGGTAATCGGTAATCCTACAAATATATATCTTGCTACATCATATGGAATAAGTTTTATTGAGTATACGAAGGTAATGCTGCTTCCGACAATAGCTGCAGGGTTGACTGCTTTTCTAGTTTTGTGGCTTTTATTTAGAAATCAGCTTAAGAAAGAAATAAATCCATCAATAGAGCATATTAAAATTGCAGACAGGCCTTCTTTAATAATAGGTCTTATTCATCTTGGATTATGTACTGTCATATTAGTTCTTTCATCATACATAAAAATTGAGATGTGGCCTGTTTCGCTTGCATTCGCTATAAGTCTTTTTGTATGTATAACAATATCCAAACTTATACAGAAAAAGAAACTTACGCTTCTTGCTTCATGTATAAAAAGAGCTCCATGGCAGTTGATTCCTTTTGTCATATCCATGTTCATAATAGTCCTAGCTCTGGATAAGTACAAAGTTACTGATAACATCGCAGGATTTTTCGGAATAGGTAACGTTACATACAAATATGGATTAAGCTCGTTTCTTACTGCAAACCTCATAAACAATATACCTATGAGCGTATTATACAGCTCTATAGCTGAGAATCTACCTGCTACATTAGTAAATAAAGGGGTATATGGATCAATTATAGGGTCAAATATCGGTGCTTTCCTTACACCAGTAGGCGCACTTGCCGGTATTATGTGGACATCTATACTAAAAAAGCACGAAATCAAATATACATTTCTGGATTTTATTAAATATGGAGTTATAATTTCTGTTCCTACAATACTCGCTTCTCTTTTCATTTTGGATATTGTGTTGAAATAATTTAAAAAAGCATATCGGCATGATATACTTAAGTTGACTTATAAATGGAGGGACTATTTTGATTTACACAGTCACAATGAACCCGGCAGTGGATTATACTGTAAAGATACCAGAGCTGGTTTTAGGAAAAGTCAACAGGACTGAAAAAGAAGCATATTTCTTTGGAGGTAAGGGAGTCAATGTATCCATAGTGCTGCATAATCTGGGAATAAAGAGCATAGCACTGGGTTTTGTAGCAGGTTTTACCGGTCAGTTCGTACGGCAGGGCATATATTCCTTAGGCATAAAAAACGAATTTATCGAGCTTCCTTCAGGAATGACAAGGATAAATGTTAAGATAAAATCCGATAAAGAGACAGACATTAACAGCATCGGCCCAGCCATTCCGCAAGATTCTGTAGAACTTCTTTTCAAGAAGATGGAGAAGTTGAAAGATGGTGATTATCTGGTTCTTGCAGGTGCTGTACCTAAAAACCTTGATGCAGAGATTTACTCGGATATCATCAGGCACATAAAAGCTAGGAATATACATGTTATTGTCGATGCAGTCAAGGAATATCTTCTAAATACCCTGAAACATAATCCTTTTCTGGTTAAACCAAACAGGACTGAGCTTGGGCAGCTTTTTGATAGAGAAATACATACTGAAGCGGATATAGTGTTTTATGCAAAAAAGCTGCAGGAAATGGGTGCGAGAAATGTGCTTGTGTCAATAGGTGATAAAGGAGCAGTACTTGTCACCGAAAACAGCAAGGTAATATGTCATGATGCGCCAAAAGGAGAAGTTAAGAACACTGTGGGAGCAGGTGATTCCCTGACAGCTGGTTTTATAGCAGGATATATGCAAAAGAAGGATTTGGAGTATGCTTTAAGATACGGGTTATCAGCAGGAAGCGCTACTGCATTTTCTGAGACATTAGCGACAAAAGATGAAATAGAAAAGATATTGAATAGTTATTAATAAACAGATCAGGTATTATCTACCTGGTCCTTTTTTTCAGCCCAGCCATACATATAGTTCGGTTTTAATGGCCAGAATTTTTTGAAAAGTTTGTGAAAACTGTCTGTGCAGCCTGCATCCTTAAAGGAAATATTCCTGTATCCAGCTTTATATGTACAAGAGTTCTCATCAACGGTAAAATCAGCATTATCCATATCTTTGAATCCAGGGTCATCATATATGTTTCCATCAGGCATGTATGTCTCAGGCTGTTCTTTACTGTATTGTAATCTGAAAGCAGGTGGTTTTAACTTACTGAATATAATATTCCCGGTTATCTCGGTAATGCCTGTAGCATCCTGAAATTTTGATACAGTCTTTCTGACTGTTTCTGAAAGGTCATCAGGAAGGGAGTATTTTCTTTCTTTTGAAGGACCGTAAAACAGTATTTCATCCGCAACTAGTACATTATTAAAGTACTTTAAATCATAACAGTCAACGAACCTCACTTTCATGAGCCCGTTGTCAATATATATGTTGTTCCTGTTCGTACATCTGTATGCTATATGGTTCTGGCTGGAAACTGTAGCATTAACAGAAAGGTTATTCTCAGCTATACAATCTTTGCATAATTCGTCAAAGTAGTAAGAGAAAGCCTGTACGAAATCTTCACGGTTATTTAAAACGACATTATTTCTTAATACTATATTATTCTCAAATATGAGATAAATTGCTCCTCCATCCTGCATCTGCTGCTTAATGTTCCATATAAGGTTATGCTCAATAACTGAGTAGTTGCCTATCTCATTTATAGCGCAGTAAGGAGCATCATGTATTTCGCAGTGTGATATTAAATTTCTTTGTCCACCTCCATAAATGCCTACGGCTCCTGGGTAAATTTTACCCAAGTCAAAGAGCTGGCATCGCTCAATCTTGATATTCTCACCATCATGGTTTTCGAAAAAATTAACTGCTCCTGCTCCTATATCATGAAATACGCAGTCTTGCAGTAATATGTTGCTGCTGCATTTTCTAATCCCTATTCCCCATGCTGAAACATATGATATGTTACAGTTTTTTATAGTAATATTTTCACAGGAGGAAATATCTACAGCTGCCGATAAATTTCGTGCACCGTACCCTGGATTCATCAATGTATTATTGGACAATTGTATATCCAGCCCATCAATGACAATATCTTTTGCATTACTCAAGGTCAATATATTGTCATAAACGGGAAATACGCCATAAACCCTTTCATTCTTGTTCTCTTTATACCACACTAATCCTTTGTTGAAATCTGCATACCACTGATTATTATCTGTTAATCCTTCTTTTGTATTAAATAACACATATTTATCAGCCATCTCATTCCTGTCAGCAAATGCTCCTGGAGGCATATCAGTGGGATTTGTCAGATAAAACATGTTTTTAGATTCGTCTTTTGCAATTACTCCTGCCAAAGTCGCACTCCACTCATGATAAATTAGAAGTTCTGCCGATGATGTGTCCAGACCACTTGGAATATCGCTCGCTGAATACAGGATACTATTGGACTGAGTAATTGTCGGTTTCGGGTCCCAGTGACCATAGCATGCCGGAAGACATGCATGGTTCCATTCGCACAGATGTCTGAATGTACCAGATTGCGGCAGCCTCGACCTTCTTGCTGCTTTCCCATTTATTTTTAAAACCCTGAATGGTTTCTTCTGATAATGGCCATTGTCTTTCGAAGCCTGCCAGAAATCAGACACCTTTAATTCACCATCAGATTCCCATTTATTTAGAAGAAATCCTCCATAAAGTACAGTTGTGCCTTTATCAGCTCTTATACTAAGCCCATTATCTTTTTTACATAAGCTAACAGATACCCCGTAATACTCTCCTGGCAGCATAAATATATCTTTTATACCTGTTTCTCTTGAAAGAAGCACTGCTTTGCTCAGTGACCTTAACGGTTTTTGCTTTGTCCCGCTATATTCATCATTTCCATTTACTGATACATATATCGTTTTCATTGAGCCCTCCGGTCAAAAAATCTATTCACCATATTTAAAACTATACTGTATAGCTGAGCAAATAACAACATAGCTGGTATAAGATTATCTTTACAGTAAATCATGCAACTGATATATTTATTCTGTTTGAATGGGAGAATATATGACAAAGGTTAATATAAACAAAGACTGGCTTTTGCAGCCAAGGCCTATAGATGAAAAAGAATGGTCAGATATGAATAAATGGGGTAAAAGATATACATGTGATGTGCCTTGTGATGCATCTGAACCTTTAATTAAAAGTCAAGATATCCCTGATCCTGTAATTGCTAATAACTGTTACAAGAATGAGTGGATAGAGGACAGGTCCTGGTGGTTCCAAAAGGCAGTTAATACCGATATGCTGCCTGACTGGGAAGGAGCTGACAGCGTGGAACTGGTATTTTTATCTTTAGACCACGAGGCTGATATATTCTTAAATGGTGCCCATATAGCTTCCCATAAAAGCTGCCATTATGAATTCAGGAAAAATATAAAAAGGCTTATTAAAAAAGGAGACAATCTCATAACAGTAAGGCTTACTTCGGGGTTGGAAACGATACCAAAAGAAGAGCTTTTTGAAGTAGACAATGCTATCTGTACCGAAGAACCAAGGCGGAATGATAGGGGAGACAAGAGAAGAGCATTTTTAAGAAAACCTCAATATGTATACGGATGGGACTGGTCGCCTAGAGCAGTTACAATTGGAATTGCAGATGATGTATATATCGAGATATCTAAAACTGCAAGAATCACTGATGTACATATATACACAGAAAGAATAGAAAGTAATTATTCAGTTATACGAGGCGAGATTGAAGTCGAAAATATGAATATACTATCAACTTTGGATGCTGAGTATATAAGATTAAATCTGACTTTGAATAATGAGAAAAAAGTATCTTGGGAAGAAAAGGATGTCTTTCTGTGCTCAGGCCTAAATTATCTGCCTTTTGAGATAAAAATTGAAAATCCTCATCTTTGGTGGCCGAATAATTCAGGGCATCAGCCTTTGTATAAGGTTAATTGCGAGATGATGGTGAAAAACAGACAGATATCATACCCTCAGTTTGACTTTGGTATACGTACTATTGAACTGGATACATCCAGGATAAACGATGATAGAAGAGATTTTAAGTTTAAGATTAACGGATATGACATATTTGCCAAAGGGGCTAACTGGGTGCCATCTGATCCTTTGTATATAAGGGTGGATGACGACAGGCTGGAAAAGATTATAAAAGAAGCGGCTGATGCAAATATGAATATTCTTCGTATTTGGGGAGGAGCAGTATACAACAGGAAGTCATTCTATACATTATGTGATAAATACGGACTTTTAGTCTGGCAGGATTTCATGTTCGCATGCTCAGCATATCCTGATTCGCTTGAATGGTTTATGGATTTATGTGAAAAAGAAATTGATTATCAGACAAAAAGACTTAGAAATCATGCATGTTTAGCCCTGTTCTGCGGAAATAATGAGTGTCATGAGATCTTCAGCATAAAAAACTTCATGAACTGGGATATAAATCCTGACTATTCAAAACAGTATGGTCTTAGTATATCAAATAACCTTGCAAAGAAAATAACCCATATGAACTGCCCACATATTCCATACTGGAACAGTTCACCATATGGCGGAGATATCCCCCAGAGCTCAAAATGCGGAGATGTCCATTACTGGAATGATGCTATGATGAGCCCGGATATGGAAAACAGGATAACCTTGCAGGTATATGATAAGGTGTCTTCAGCATTCGTGTCAGAATATGGGTACATAGGGCCTACCTGCAGAAAAACCATAGAGCAGTATCATGGTGACTGTCCTATTGAAAAAGGAAGTTTTGTATGGAATCTGCATAACAATACAATGGAAAAAGATACTGTTGATGCAGGCATAAAAAAACATTACACAGACAAAGAACTGACACTTGATGAGTACATCACATACGCCCAGATGGTACAGTACTCAGTGCTAAACTATTCACTTGAAGCATTCCGGTTCAGTCTGTTGTGCAATGGTGGAATTTTCTGGATGTTTAATGACTGCTGGGGAGAAGTAGGTTGGACAGTTCTGGATTACTACTTAAGAAGAAAAGCAAGTTATTACGGTGTTAAAAGAGCGTTTGAGCCTGTGAAGATAATAATCCGGCTTGTTGATAACACAATAACAGCAGTAGGCATAAATGAGACTGATAAGGATATGGATTTTACTGCTGAAACCGGATGGATAACCTTTGACGGTACAAGAAGAGAAACAGCCAATACATCATTTAGCTTACCGAAAAGGAGCCGTCAGGTCATATATACGGAAAAAATGCAGAAGAAAGATTTGTCTGAATGGATATTTGCCATAATACCAAGAGAAACTGAAGTCTCGTCTGCGATACTCAATATCGCTGATGCATGTGAAAGAAAGACAACAAATGATGTTGAAATTCTTAAATATGAGAATAACAGAGATGACCTTCATGTATATCTGAAAACTAAAGGGTTTGTCCATGGCATATATTTCGAAGAGGACTATAATTACTCTGACAATTACTTTGATATGCTACCTGATGAGACTAAGAAGGTTATCGTATATGGTGCAAAGAGCAGCAAACTTGTGCCGAAAACAGTAGTCTTGGAACATTTGGATTAATTGTAACGTTAAAATCTAAAGATACTTTTTAGGATAAATGTAAGATTAATGGTATAATCTTAAGACAGGTATCAAAGGTTATATGTTGAATGAATTTAAATGAAAAATAAAGCGAATAGTACGAAAACCACTAAAAATACGAAAAAGAAGAAAAAGAATACAGCAGTATTGATAGTAATAGCTGTTATCTTGTGTATAGCAATATCTGCTGCTTATGCATATATGAAGGGATGGTTTAATCCTGAAATCACCCCTACTCCTTCACAAAGCCAGTCAGAAGAGCCATCTATAAGCACATCACCTCCTCCAAGCGAGACTGTGACGGAAACCGAAACTCCGACTGATTCGCCTATAATAGAAAACCCTATACCGGAAGGTCATATAAAGATAAACAAGTTTGATGATCTAAAAGGATATTTTGAATATCTGCTTTCAACAAAGACAGGAATATATGGATTATCGGTTCTTGATGTTACAGATAAAAAATCATTCAATATATCTACAAGCCAGCAGTTTGATAATTCATCAGTATACAAAATAGCTGTTGTCATGTATGCATATGAACCGGAAGTAAGACAGGGAATACCCTTAGATACATTGGTTGAATATACCGCTGACGACTATGATATAAATTCTGAAGTGGTAGCAAAAGGCAATTATTCAGATACTCATACTATACAAAAGATATGTGAATATATATTAAAGAATGATGACAGAGCCGCTCTTAATATGCTATTAAGAGTGTATGGGAAAAATAACATTGAAGCATATATGTCTAACATGGGCGTATCAGGATCAATGTCATCGTTTTCACCTAATGATATGGCAATCTGTCTTGATAAGCTAAAACAGAAAACTGATGCATCAGTTGACGGTTACTCACAAATTCATGAATATATGAACAGCGGGATATTAGATGGAGTGTCAACAGCTTCTTTATTTACGAAAGATGAAGATATTTTTAGCATGAATGCTTCAGCTATAGTCTATGCAAAAAATATATTTATCGTATCCATGTCAGCAAAAGATGCTAACTTATCTGAAGCTTTAGAAACCTTTAAGGATGTATATACAGTAATAAATACTTTATTCACTGAAAATGAGGTTATAGTAGAAAAAAGCATATACAGCCATGCACTTGTTCTGGATAATATTGTTGAATCCGTAAAACAGACTGCATCATTATTCAAGTCATATATAATGCTGCCAGACAAGACTGTTACATCTTCATATGTTTCTGATTATGATATATCATTTCCTCGCTCGGATGAATATTCCGATATTGGTGTTACTACATACAGGGGTAATAACTACAGAGATTCCGGATTCATTGGTAATATAAACATTTCAGAACAGAAACTTGAAGAAATATGGAGTTATGAGATTGGCGGTATGACTGGTTCTGGTTCCATATGGCCCGGAGTAGGCTGGACTGGACAGCCATGCATAGTTAAATGGGATAAAGAAATGCTTGGCATGATGAATGTTTATGATAAGTTTAAAAATGAGACAGAGCTTATTGAAGTCATTTATGCCACACTTGACGGTAATATATATTTTCTAGATTTAATAACTGGAGAACCTACCAGAGACTATATATACATAGGAGTTCCAATTAAAGGAACATTATCTATTGACCCCAGAGGTTACCCCCTTTTATATGTCGGCCAGGGTCTTGAGGCTGCAAAAACAAATGATGGAGAAGAAAGATACAAAGCTTTTGGGTACAGGATATTCAGCCTTATAGATTCTACACTTCTTCATGAAATAAGAGGATATGATACATTTGCTCCAAGACCAGGATGGGGAGCATTTGATTCCTCAGGTATAATGGATATTAAAAATGATACATATTATGAATGTGGAGAGAACGGAGTCATATATATAATAAAACTTAATACAGTATTTAATAAGACAGCAAAGACTGTATCAGTTAATCCTGAAATAACAAAGTATAAGTATATATATGAGTCTGAATACGCATATGGTATAGAGAGTTCACCGTCAATATATGAAAAATATATGTATTTTACCGATAATTCCGGCATGCTCATATGTCTTGACCTTGAAAGCCTGAAGATATTGTGGGCATACAATACAGGTGATGATACTGATGCATCAGTTGCTCTTGATGTTGCAGAAGAAGGTGTATTTCTATACACCGCAAACGAAGTAGATAAAAGAGGAGAAGATGACTTCAGCAATATCCGTAAATTCAATGCCCTTACAGGAGAGCTCTTATGGCAGGTAGATGTTCCTGTATATTATGTTGATGTAATAAACGGCGGAGCGCTGGCTTCACCTATTATAGGAAAAGGACCAATAAAGGATTTAGTAATCTTTAATATATGTAAAACGCTGGAAGATTCTATATGGTCAGGAAGACTGATAGCTATAGATAAAGAAACCGGACAGATCAGATGGGAATATAAATCCCCATATAGCTGGAGCTCACCAGTAGATATATACACAGAAGATAACAAAGCATATATCGTATACTGTGAGCATAATGGTAAGATATCCTTGATTGACGCTTTAACAGGAACTCAAATTAACCAGGTTACTTTGAGTTTAGGCAGACAGTATATAACTATTGAGGCAACTCCTGCCATATATGGCGATATACTTGTAGTAGGTACATATGCCCAAAAGATATATGGTGTGAGGATAAAATAACATGACAACAAAAAAGAGAAAAAACAGTACATTAGTAGCAATAGTCATTAGCGCGGCAGCTTTACTGCTTTCAATAGCTAATTTAATCCTGTGCTACATTTACGATTTGGAAAAACCTCTTGCAACGATAATTGTAGTATGTATATCTGTAGTGTTTTCACTTAATGTAGCATACTATGTTTCACTAAAGAAAAAAATGAAAAAGGATTTGGAAACAAAAGATGATAAAGACAAGTAAATCAGATGATGCAGAACTTATGAAGCAGCAGTTAGCAGAACTTGTAAAAGATGAGCCGTTTGTCATACCCAATCTGGCAAACGTATCAGCTTTCATAATGGATACATATATAGACCTGAACTGGGTAGGGTTTTACCTGCTGCATGATGATACATTAATCTTAGGACCTTTTCAGGGAAAGCCTGCATGTATAAGGATAGAGCTTGGTAAGGGAGTATGCGGACAATCTGCAAAGCTGGATAAGACACTGAATATACCTAATGTACATGAATTTACTGGCCATATCGCTTGTGATAGCGCATCTAATTCCGAGATTGTAATACCCATACACTATAATAATGAGGTTATAGGGGTTTTAGATATTGACAGCCCGATATTTTCCAGATTCTCAAGTGAAGACCAAAAACAGCTTGAAGATATGGTAAAGATACTTGAAGAGCTGGTTTTTTAACGCATTTTCTTAAATATCTATTGTATTTGTGATATTATATATACGAATTAAGGATAGTTTTAAGGGGCACACATGTTCAATAATATGAAGATCGCTGACTGCCATATACACTATTCATCTAATATATCTGTAGATGAAATGGCAAAAATACTTGACTATTGTAACACTGACATAGCCAATATCGTTGTTGTGCCTGATAAATTAAAATTATCTGCTGTACAAGATGCCCTTATACTAAAACATAAATTGCAAGACAGCATATATGTGTTTGCAAGCTTGGATGCTTCCTGCTATTTCATCAATAAGAAAACACTAGGAAAATCAATGGCAAGGCATGCATTGCTGATGAGAGAACTTGGATGTGACGGGATAAAGATGATAGAAGGGAAGCCTCAGATAAGAAAAATGCTGAATGTGCCTGCCTTTGATTCCTTGGTCTGGGATCCGTATTTTAAATTCATGGAAGATACAGCTTTTCCTATTTTATGGCATGTTAATGACCCTGAAGAATTCTGGGATAAGGATAAAATACCCAAATGGGCTTTGGAGCAGGACTGGCTTTATGATGAGACATTTATTAATAATGAAAAGCAATATGAGGAAGTGTTAAAGGTATTAAGAAGGCATCCGAACTTAAAGATAATATTCGCACACTTCTTC
>MWDI01000035.1 GCA_002070475.1 Firmicutes bacterium ADurb.Bin146 | reverse complement strand
AATGCCGCTTTCTATTAAAGGTCAAAAGTCTACAATGAGGATGAGCGAGCTCACCCCTAAAGTTGATGCTATAAAAAGAAGGTATAAGAATGACCAGCAAAAGCAGAATGAAGAAATTCAGAAACTGTATAAACAAGAAAATGTGGGATGTGCATCTGGTTGTCTGCCTAATTTAATACAATTTCCCTTACTTATAGCAATGTACAGGGTTCTTGCGCAACCTCTTACATACATTAAAGGTGTATCTAAAGATGTTATTACTCAAATTATAGAACGCTTGGAATATGCTCCTACAGTACTGCAGACAACGATAAATAATGACCTTATAACAGACCCTTCAAAGTTTGAGCTTGTAAAGGACCTTATAACACGTGACAAGCTGATTGATATGAATTTTCTTGGAATGAATCTAGGTCTTGTTCCAAAGATTAATCCATCTATCTTATTTGGAGCAGAAACAATAGGGACATATCTTCCTATCATATTTCTTCCGCTAATATCAGTGGCTTTAGTAATATTGTCGCAGTATCTTACCGACAAAGCCATGAAGAAGAGAATGCCTGTTAAGAAGAAAACCACAAATGCCAATGAAGCACCTGATATGTCTTCTCAGATGAATAAAACAATGAAGTTCTTAATGCCTGCTATGACATTATGGATTGGTTTTACTTTACCGGTAAGCATGTCACTATACTGGATATTCACATATGTCGTTCAGATAGGCCAGCATTTCATTATTGAAAAAATAAGACAGAATTATGATGCTAAGAAAGCAGCAGAAGCTGTAAGAAGCGGAGAAGCATCAAGAAGCGAAGAAAAAGTCATTGAAGCAACATATGAAGTTAAAGAGGAAAATAAGGAGAGTAAAGATAAAAATGAGCAAGGTAAGCATTGAAAAGACAGGAAAAACCGTTGATGAAGCCGTCCAGGCAGCGCTTTTGGAATTAGGCCTGGAACTTGGAGATGTAGAAATTGAGATAGTAGAGGAAGAAACTAAAGGACTTTTGGGAATAGGAAGAAAAGAAGCAAGAGTAAAAGTTTATTTCTCAACAGAAGACGATCCAAAAGAAACAATAAAATTATTTCTTGAAGACATACTATCGCAAATGGGACTTGCTCCTGAGGTATTTGTCAGTGAAGAAGAAGGTTTCTATAAAGCAGATATCAGCTGCAATGATTCAGGATTGATTATTGGCAGAAGAGGAGAAGTACTCCAGTCTTTACAGTTTTTAACATCACAAGTTGTCAGTAGAGTTTATGATACACATATAAGAGTATTGATAGATACAGAAAATTACAGGGAAAGACACAAGACATACTTGGAAGACTTAGCAAAAAAGACAGCTGATAAAGTCGTTAAGACAAAAAGGGATTTTATGCTTGATTCTATGTCATCATATGAAAGAAGAATTATACATACATGCCTTCAGAACAGAGATAATGTTTCAACATACAGTGTAGGAGACGAGCCAAACAGGAAAATAGTAATTTCCTTTGAAAGAAACGGAAAAAGAAGCAGCTATTAGAAAAGATGGAAAACACAATAGCAGCAATTTCCACACCTATAGGGGTTGGAGGAATATCAGTAATCAGGATTAGCGGAAGCAATGCTTTTTTGGTTGCTAAAAGCATATTTAAATCAAAAATTCCATTTGATAGTATAAAAAGCCATACAGTCACATACGGAAAGATTCAAGATAAAGAAGGCAACACAGTAGATCATGTGTTGCTTATTAAAATGAAATCTCCAAAAACATATACAAAAGAAGATATTGTGGAAATTCACTGTCATGGTGGTATGTATGTAACAAAGAAGATATTAGCTTTGACATATGCCAATGGAGCTACCCCTGCACAACCTGGGGAATTTACAAAAAGAGCATTCATGAATGGAAGCATAGACCTTATGGAAGCTGAAGCAGTAATGGACCTTATCAACAGTGAAGCTGAAGATTCATATAAAGAAGCTATATCTCAGTTAAAAGGCGAGAAAAGTTTGCAGATCAAGCAAATTAGAAATGAGCTTATAGACCTGATTTCGCATATTATGGTTGTGATGGATTACCCCGAATATGATGTTGAAAAAATTTCAGCAAAAGAAGCGAGAAATAAGGCAGAAGAAATAAAAAACAGTCTTAAAGCGTTTATTGAGGATTTTGATAACAGAAGAATCATACGTAAAGGATTAAATGTTGCAGTTGTAGGTGATGTGAATGTAGGAAAATCCACCTTCATCAATAAAGCATGCGGTCAGAACCGTGTAATTGTTACAGATATTGCTGGAACTACAAGGGATGTAGTTGAAGTAAAAATAGATATAAAAGGATTATGTGTTACTTTAAAGGATACAGCAGGAATACGAAGTACTGACAATCAAATAGAAAAGATAGGTATAGAAAAATCTAAAGAAGCAATTGAAGAAGCTGATGCAGTTATTTATATAGCTGATATAAGCAAACCTTATAAAGATGATATATTCAATTATATTAAAGATATGGATAAAACTATTTGCGTGTTAAATAAGACAGATCTTCTTGTGGAAGATGAAAGAGACAAGCATGTAGAATTGATGGAAAAGGACCTGAGAAAAATTTTCAAAGACAGAATAGTCGCCTGTTCATTAGAGAAAAAAGAAGGAATAAATGAAATTTTCGATAAACTTCTTGAAATGGTTAATGCAGGAGAAATAAGACAGAAGGATACAGCTATTACAAACGAAAGACATAAAAGGCATATTTCCGATGCTATAGATTTCTTGGATAATACAAAAGACAGTTCCTATATTGACATGTTAAGTGTTGATCTTACATGTGCGGCAGAGGAACTAGGCAAGATAACAGGAGAGACCGCAAGTGCAGATATTGTGGACAGGATTTTTGAAAAATTCTGCATAGGTAAATAGAATGAAAGTATATGATGTAATTGTTGTCGGAGCAGGACATGCAGGATGTGAAGCCGCACTAGCAAGTGCAAGAATGGGTCTAAAGACAGCAATTTTTACTCTAAATCTTGACAGTATAGCTAACATGCCATGCAACCCAAGTATTGGAGGTACAGCAAAAGGCCATCTTGTAAGAGAAATTGATGCTCTAGGAGGGCAGATGGGAAAGTGCGCTGATGCAACCCTTATACAATCGAAAATGCTCAATAAATCCAGTGGTCCGGCAGTATACTCTCTTAGAGCTCAGATAGATAGAAGACAGTACCAAATTGTTATGAAACATATACTGGAATCTCAGGAGAACCTAGAAATCAGACAATATGAAGTTACTGATGTAATATTTGAAGGAAATAAAGTAAAAGGCGTTATCACCAATACTGATGCACTGTTTTTTTCAAAAGCTGTAATAATAGCGACAGGAACATATCTGAAATCCAGGATTATAATAGGTGATACTTCATATGAGGGTGGACCTGATGGTTTATTTCCAGCAAATAAACTTTCTATTAATCTTGCACAAAAAGGAATCAAACAAAGAAGGTTTAAAACAGGTACACCTGCAAGAGTTCATAAGAACAGTATAGATTTTAGCAAGATGTCTATTCAAAATGGTGATGAACCAATAGTGCCATTCTCCTTTGAAACAGAAAAGATTGAGATAAATCAGATACCATGCTACCTGACTTACACCAATAAAAAGACACATGAAATAATAAGAAACAATCTTGACAGGTCACCTTTATACAGTGGGAAAATAAGCGGAACAGGCGTGAGATACTGCCCATCTATTGAAGATAAAATAGTGAGATTTGCAGATAAAGAAAGACACCAAGTGTTTATTGAACCAATGGGTCTTATGACCGACGAAATGTATGTACAAGGTATGTCAAGTTCTATGCCAGAGGATGTTCAAGAGGATATGTATAGATCTATAGAGGGGTTGGAAAATGTTATTTTCATGAGAAGCGCTTATGCTATAGAATATGACTGTTTTGACCCATTACAGCTTCTTCCTACAATGGAGTTTAGAGATTTTGACGGACTTTATTCAGCTGGGCAGAGTAATGGGAGCAGCGGATATGAAGAAGCTGCAGCACAAGGCATAATAGCTGGTATAAATGCAGCATTAAAAATAAAAACTCTTCCACCGTTAGTGTTGGATAGATCTGAAGCATACATAGGGGTGCTTATTGATGATCTTGTAACAAAAGGTACAAATGAACCATATAGGATGATGACCAGCAGAGCTGAATACCGGTTGATTTTAAGACAAGATAATGCTGATGAAAGACTGACAGCAAAAGGTTACCAGATAGGTCTTATAAACCAGGAAAGATATGATAAGTTCCTTATAAAAATGGAAAATATCAACAAGGAGATAGAGAGATTAAAAAAGAAGAATGTTTCTCCTAAACTGGCAAACCCATTTTTTGAAAAAAGAAACCAACAGACAATTAATTCTGGAATAACTGAAGCCTCTATCTTGAAAAGAGAAGGCATAAGTTATGAGGATCTATATGAAATTGATGATCAAATTCCTAATATTACTAAAGAGGAGAAGCAAGAAGCTGAAATAAAGATAAAGTATGAGGGTTATATAGAAAAACAACTTAGACAAGTGGAGCAATTCAAAAAAATGGAGAAAATTCTTATTCCTAAAGATATTGTTTTCAGGGAAATCGCAGGACTTAGAACTGAAGCAAAACAGAAGCTTGAAAATATAAAACCGGGTTCATTAGGAATGGCAAGCAGAATTTCTGGTGTTTCTCCTGCAGATATACAAGTACTTTATGTTTACTTGGAGCAACAGAGAAGGAAAAAAAAGGAGAATCTTCAATGAGAGAGTTGCTTAAAGGGATTTATGATGTACTTGGGTTAAAATACGACGAGGAACATTACGAAAAATTTAATGCATATGCCATGCTTCTTATTGAATGGAATAAAAAATTTAATCTCACTGGAATTACTGAAATAAGAGATATTTATATAAAACACTTTGGAGACAGCCTGATGTTGTATAAAGGCATAGACGGAACCAAATCTTTGATTGATGTAGGCACTGGAGCAGGATTTCCAGGTATACCTTTAAAAATAGCAGGATATAAAAATAAAGTAGTTTTACTTGAAGCAAACGGGAAAAAAGCCTCTTTTTTAGAGCATGTTACAGATACTCTTGGTCTTGAGCAGATTTTCATTTGCCAAGATAGGGCTGAAATAGCGGGACGAGAAGATATTTACAGAGAAAGATTTGATGTGTCTACAGCAAGAGCAGTAGCGCCATTGAATGTTCTGGTGGAATATTGTGCTCCATTTATAAAAAAAGATGGTCTTTTTATTGCCATGAAAACTGATAAAACCGAACTGGAATCAGCTAAGAATGCTATGAAGCAACTTTTTTTAGAAGTATATAAAATAGAAAGTCAAACTATTCCATTTTCTGATATAAAAAGGTGTAATATATATTTTAAGAAAATAAAGAATATTTTAGATAAATATCCCAGGGCAGACGGTATTCCTAAAAAGAAACCTTTGTAATGTTCACAAAGATTTAATTATTAATTCACAGAATATTCACATAAGTGCTTTATTATGAAAGCATAATAAATTTCATAATTCATTCCTCAATGAAAAAATAGAAAGACCTAGTCTTTCTTTTTTTTGCATAATACATGAATTTTGCATTTGATCAGGAATAAAGGTATATTTAGCATTCTTTTAAATCTTTTAGGCTGTTTTATAAGCCGGTAGAACCATTCTAGCTTATGCTTGCAGAAAAAGTCCGGTGCTCTTTTTGCATAACCCGATATAATATCAATAGTTCCACCTGCTCCGATTGCAAGTCCAGAATGTATATTATGTCTATGATTATATATGAACATTTCCTGCTTCGGAGCACCTAAACCAACAATAATCAAGTCTGGTTTCTTTATATTAATTTCATCAATAATATTTTTCTCTTCTTCTTTACGAAAATAACCATCATGGAAACCGGATACTGATATATAAGGATAACGTATCAGTATGTTTTCTTTTGCAGCTTTGACAGAATCATGAGAAGCTCCAAGAAGATAAACTGAAAAAGCTTTTCCCATACCTAGCAGATTCTGTACGAATATGCATCCAGGCACCTTTTCTTTTAAAGGAGACTTCAATATTTTAGAAGCAAGGATTACTCCCTCTCCATCAGGTATATTCAGGAAAGAAGAATTCAAAGCTTGTAGAAGATCATTGTCTCTTAATGCATTCATACATATTTCAGCGTTCGGTGTAAAAATATACTTGAAAGAACGATCATAAAACATGGATTCATACGCTTTTTTTAATGAATTTTCCATATCTATATTATCTATTCTTATGCCTAAAATATCCATAATATCTCCAATATAAAGAAGTATAGGCAATAAGCGACTGAAAATCAATAAAAAGGTTGATATTTGGCAGAATTGCAATTAAAATAACTTTGTAGACATGAGGAAAACCGGGGCAATAAAACTTATTCTCATAATTTTAATAATGTCAGCAGTACTTGTTTCTTGTACCGAGGAAGAGTACCGTGCTTCAAGGCTATATAAATCTTTGACATCATATGAGCAAAAAGGAGAGACTGTAGCTTTAAAGAATAAAAAGTATAACAAAATTGATTTATCAGAAAAAGCTGTACTTGAGATTTCAAAAGGTCAGATATATAATGCCGACTTTTATGAAGCTGTAAATATAAAAAGCGCATCAACAGCTTCTATAATAAATTCAGAAATAATATCCAAAACAGTTGCCATAAGAGCTTCAGAACAAGATAGTGTTATAAATGCAATTTCTACAAATATAGCGTCATATGGGGATTATGTCATAAGCATATCAGATAATGCAGTGTTTACAGGATCTAGCTTGAATATTGCAAACTTAGGAGATACAGGAGCAGCAATACAAGTAACATCAAAAGCATCAATGGTATTGAATAATTCAAATGTGACTGCTAAAAGTACAGGTGTGGAAACTGACTCGCTTGTTAGCATAAGCGGTAGTCAAATGACTGTGGAGAGCATGAAGTTCTATGAAGGTGCTGCCATAACAATAGATGATTCCAGTTTCTATACAAAGCATGGGATAATATTATTAGATAATTTTAATAATGAAAACCTGATTCATATCTCACTTAATATGAAGAAAACCAAACTTACAGCTGATAATGGAGCATTATTATCTATGATAGATACAAAAGCTTCAGCAAAACTGGAAGATACAACATTAAGCCAAAATGAATATTGCGTAGTATCATTGATAAATTCAGAGGGCACACTGACTTTAAGCAAATCCAATGTTCTAGGCAGTATTGTAGCCGATGAACGTTCATCGCTTAATATTCTTATTAAAGATGGATCAGTTATCAAAGGATATATAAACAAAGATAATAAAGCAAGAACAGTAACAGTTCAGATAGAAGAGAATAGCGTGTGGGAAGTAACATCAGATAGTTATGTAAGAGGTATAATACTTAAAGACAAAAATCTCAGTGGAATAAAATCAAACGGATTTACAATATTTTATGATACCAAGTGCGTTACCAACACATGGATGGGAAAAGCGACAATTTATCTTCCTGATGGAGGAAAGCTTGTTCCTTTAAAATAATCAGACAATCAGTTTTGCGGCATTATCCATAAATTTTGTATAGCTGGAGCCAAGAATAAAACGGCTCTTTTTTAGAAACCTAAATGTTAGAAAATAGTTATATATATGTGTATCGCTGGCAATGAAATCAACCATAGATTTTCGAATATATTTACGTATCCTCCAGGCTTGCACGGGCGAATAAAGAGAATATGCATTTATCTGTCCTAAAACATCAAGTGCCATGAGTTTCTGAACCTGTCTGAAGCTATATCGTTCGATATGGGCAATTATAACGGTAAGACCAATAGATTGAAGGTTTGCTATTTCATTTAGAAGCATATTGTTCCATATTGATGAAGGCATTTCTATAAGGATATAGTTAGAATTTTCAAATGCTAGTTTTTTGATTTTTTTTTGCTTGCTTAATCCTGTTACCAGCCGGACTTCAGCACCTTTATAAAGTTTTATTTCTGTATCATTAACAGCAGATAATTCATCATAAGCTTTATCTCTTCTTGTAAGAAATTTATCTATGCTATCATTAAAAGGATAAAAATGCGGTGTGCAAATTATTGATTTTATGCCATATTTATGCGCTGTTTTTAATTGCTTTAAAGAATCTTCCAAACTGTAAGATCCATGGTCTGCTTTTGGCAATATGTGGCAGTGTATATCAATCATTATCAAGATTAACAGGAGATGCTGGTTTTATAGGTTTTTTGTCATATCCGCCATATCTCTCATATTTGGCGTACTTGTACCCGTTCTTTCCATATCTATATGATTTGTTATAAGACATTGTTTCAATATCATAATCATTGAATATGAAACCTAGAAGTTTGCCACTCACGTTGTTTAAAGCATCGACGGTATCCTTAATGAGATTTGTTCTGGAAAAATTTTGTCTAACAGCAAGAACAGTGCCGGTTACCTTGTTTGAAATAGCAACAGCATCAGTAACAATCAAGACTGGAGGGGTATCAATAAAGATATAGTCTAAAGTTTCGCGTAATTCACTAAGCAATAAAGTCATTCTCTCAGAGGTCAGAAGCTCTGACGGATTGGGTGGAATCGTACCGCTAGGTAGAATATGGAGGTTTTTATATTTAGTTGGATATATAAAGTTTTCCTTTACCAAACCACCTAATATATCACTAAGACCTGGTGAGGATTTGACTTTGAAATATTTATTGATTGTAGGCTTACGCATATCTGCATCAATGATCAATGTCTTGAATCCTGCTTCTGCAAAAGCTAAAGCCATATTAGCACATACAGTAGATTTACCTTCTCCCATGTGTGCGCTGGTAAATGAAATTACAGGACATTTTTCCTTTGCTGTTGTAAACATCAGGTTTGTTCTAGCAGCTTTAATTGCTTCTGTCACAGGAAATGAGCTATTATCAAAAAGAAGATACTCACGCTTTTCCAGGTCCGCCATAAGACTTACCCTCCTTTTCATCATGCTGATATAATTGAAGATCCGGTATGTATCCAATAATTGGAGCTTTAACCACTCTAAGAAGGTTATCATCGGATCTTACTTTTGTGTTGAATAATTCATACATTATAACAAATGCGACAGCTGCTATAAAACCTAAGACAGTACCTATTGCGACATTTTTCATCATACTTGGTGATGATGGATTAGATGGAACAATAGCTCTATCCAGTATTTCCACAGCTCCAGCTTTAATTACTCTTAATATCTCCTCAGGTGCAACGTCAATGAATGCATTTGCGATAATCATAGCATCAACAGGATCTTCACTGGTAATTGTAATTCTCATAACTTCAGTATTATTAACGGAAGTACCAGAAAACATTTTTCGTATCTGTGTAGGAGTATAATTAAGATCTGTTGTTTCTATTACCTTGCTTATAACATTATCACTCTGCATTATAACTGAATATGTCGCTATAAGCTTCTGGGAGGTTGTTATATCCGTTGTAGAAATTGAAGTATCAGTCCTGTTGGAATCATTGAAAACATATAAAGTGGCTGAAGCCTCATACTGAGGTGTAATGAAAAAATATGTTACTGTGACAGATAAGCTGGCTGCAACTAGTATTATGCAGATAATAAGCCAGAAATGTCTTCTAAGATAAGAGAATATTTGCCGTATATCAAGCTCCTCCATAAAAACCCTCTCTTTTCAAATTCTTATTGATACAATATTACAATAATAAAATATCAAATTTTACTTGTCAAGAAAAACAAATCTTAACACTGTAAATCACACACCTATTCAATAATAATAGCTCCATATACTGTGATATTATTATTTTTGCATATTTCCATCAGTTTTTCTATTTTTTTGATTTGTGAGACTTTATATTTTTCCACGAGGATTATGCCCTTGCAATCCAGCATGGACTTTGCTATGTCTGCAGAATCAAAAATATTCTCTAATACCCTTAAGTCATAATCAGTGTTATCCTTAAGATATTTACTAACAGCATTTAAAGATACAAGATTTTCAGTACTTGTAACCCCGATAGGCTCAGATGTCTTTCCACATGCATATATAACAGGGACTAATGCTAGTTGTGAAATTTTAACTATATCAGTACCGCTAGAAAAAAGATTGAGCTTTGGCAGTTGTTCGATCCCTATTAGTTTACGGCTCAAATAAAATCTGCCCAGTATAAGTACATATGCAAGAAAAACTCCTAATATAAGTCCTAACACAGCATATTGTATGACTTCTTTGTTAAAAGGTACATAAGTGACTTTGTCAATAGAGGCTTGTATTTCAGCTATCTGTTTGTCAGTTTCAGCAATGGCTTTTTCCAGTGCAGCATATTCAGTTTTATAAGTTTTCTGCATATTTGCTAAAGCAGTATTTGAAGATACTGACTCTCTTTCTGATATAAGCAGTATGTTGCTAGGACCTATAGTAGCGCTTACGGTGTTTTTTGCTTTCTCAAAACAGTTCAATGCTATTGCTTTTAATTCCTCAAGACCGTTTTTATCCTGAGCATATACATGTATAGTAAGAGTTCTATATTCAGTACTTGCAGTAAAATCGATAAAAATATCGACTATATCAAAAGGTAAAGTCACATTGTTTTCATCATAAATTTCTGAAAGAAGGTTTATATCATTAATAACAGTATTATATAAGGCTACATTTTTTTCAATGTAAAATACGGATGTGAATTTTAGAAGTGAAGCAGAATCAATTTCTTTTATAAAATTATATCGTTCATCCTTATCATAATTAGTTTTTTGAGCGAGAAAGTCGCTTTTTTGTGAAGATAGAGTATTTATTTCTGATTGTAAATTCTGAATATTTATCTTTTCTTCATTATAACTTGTGTAGTCAGAAAGAACCTTAACAGTTCCTGCCAAAAAAGTGCAACACAAAACAACGACAACAATTAATGCGATGTTCTTGCGTGAATATTTTATAAGCGTGGATAAATCCATATCTCCTCCCAGAAGACATTAACAATGATTTTTGATATTATAAAAATTATATCACTATTGAGTATTGAATACTAGCAAAAATGAAGTCTGAGACTGTTCTGACAAAAAAGCATTAAAGACTGGTTCGATATAAGGACACCTTAAAAAGCAGTTAGAAGATAAAAGTATGTATGACTGTATATATGATTGAAAAAAATCGAGGGGTAATATATAATTCAAGTGTTAATGAATAAGGATAGTATATATGAGCAATAAGAAAACGAAAAAATACGTTGAAGAACCGAAGGCAAAGAAAAATCTTATAAAGGATTTTTTCTGTCTGGAACAGGACAATAAAAAGTTATCATACTTTGAATTCATTACTACAGCTTTTCTATATGTATTCTTATCCAGTTTTGCATTGATAGTAAGCAACAACGTATATGCAGACATGACAGAGACAAAACTGTATACCTTAATAGCTATGTTTAGCATTTGGTTCATTCTTATGTGTTTCGGATTATTTGAAAAAATTCGCACAAAAAAGGTAGATGCGATATATTTTAAAAAAGCATTGAAGAATCTTAGTTTTACTGATATAGCGTTGATTTCATATATGTTGATAGCTTTTATATCAGCAATACTTTCCGAGTACAGGCATACCGCATTTATGGGTGTTGAAGCAAGAAATGAAGGTTTTTTAATGCAGCTTATGTATGTTTCCATGTTCTTTATTATATCCCGTACATATGTCCATAAGCTGGAATTGAAAATATTCGCTCTAGCCAGTATACCTGTTGCTTTGTTAGGTATACTTCAGATTAATGGATACTATGTCGGAAAACTTACATATAATATCCTTACTCAAGGCAAGAGTTTTTTGACGACTTTAGGTAATATTGACGTTGTTTCAACTTATCTTGTTACTCCGATAATGATATTTACGGTATTGTACTGCCAGTCAAAAGAAAAGTTTTTCAGGATTCTATATCTTGCGTCTGCAGGAATCTGTTTCTATTTTTCAATTCTTATTGGGGTAGACAGCGGATATGTCGGAATGGTAGTTGCTATAGCATTCATGTTTCCTTTTATAGCCAAAGATAGGATATCTGCAACAAGAATGTTTCATATGATTTCACTATTTCTTTTTCTCATATATCTTGAAAATCAGATAGCTAAAATAGGGACTAGGAATTTTGTTTTTTTTGAAAAACCGCTTAGCAATATACTTTTCTTAGGAGCAATAGTAGCACTGATAATTTCTGCTATAATATATTTTATTGGGAAATTTATAAAAATAGAGAAAAAATTTATTTGGCCTGTAACATATTATGTGATTGCAGCTATAGCTATTTATTTCATCATAAAAAAAATACTTGCAATGCCTGAACCTGTAGATTCATCAGTAATGCTAGTACTTTATCAGTTCGGACAGATATTAAAAGGTAATATACAGGATGAATTCGGCTCAAACAGAATTTATTCTTGGAGGGTTGTATATAATTTCTTTAAGGAAAAACCCATAATTGGCCATGGGCCTGATACTGTATTTGACCTGTGGATGCGTGAAGAACATGTATACAGTATGGCAAAATACAATACATACTTCGATAAAGCACATAATGACTATCTGCAGGTGCTTGTTACTACAGGAATACTGGGACTTATTTCTTATCTTGCATTCCAATTTTCACTACTGATTCGTTCATTAAAAAAATTTGATGAGCCTCTAGTAATTGCGTTAGTGACTGCAAGCATATGTTTTTGTGCTCAAGCATTTTTTAATATAGGAGTTCCGATAGTAGCGCCATATGGCTGGATAGTATTCGGCATGCTTGCATCAGTATTAAGAAAAAAAGAAACTGCCTGATTTTAGGGCTTTTGGGGGAGATCTGGTTTTGGTAAAAACAGTAAAAGATAACAGTTTGGTAATTAAAAAAATTCTGCTTTTGATACTTGATACTGTATCAATAAATGCAGCGACTTTTCTTGCTTTATTCTTTCGTTATGAGCTTAGTTTTACAAAGATTGATGTTCAATATCTTACATATGCACAACAGTATCTGTGGGCTGACACGATTTTTACTTTAATAGTATTCACTATTTTCGGCTTATACAGGGGATTATGGAAATATGCATCAATCAAAGAACTTTTCAATATAATTATCGCATGTGCTATATCGTATGGATTTAAGTTCCTTGTTACATCATTACTAAGAATAGCCCAACCGAGAAGCACAATATTTTTCGGATGGATGCTATTGGTAATGATGGTTTTTGTAACTAGATTCAGTTATAGGTTCTTAAGATATATTATTCATGAGAACATACGAGGAAAAGGAACAAAAAGAGTAATGGTTATCGGAGCCGGTGATGCAGGCAATATGATAATCAGAGAAATTAAGTCTAGTGGTAATCTAAAGTCTAGAGTTGTATGCGTAATAGATGATGACAAGAATGTTCATGGGCTATACATACAAGGTATTAAAATTGTCGGAGGACGAGATCAGATTATAAATTCAGCAAAAAAGTTCAAGATTGATGAAATAATAATTGCAATCCCTTCTGCTTCGTCACAGGAAAGAAAGAAAATTCTTGATATCTGCAAAGAAACCAAATGCATTTTACGTACAATACCAGGTATGTATCAGATTATAAACAATGAAGTAAAGCTTTCAGACCTCAGAGATGTTCAGATTGAGGATTTGCTAGGTAGAGATGCTATAGATATAAATGTTCAAGAAATACTAGATTATGTAAGCGGGAAAGTCATTTTAGTTACTGGTGCAGGAGGTTCTATTGGTAGTGAGCTTTGCAGGCAGATAGCCAGCCATAACCCATCTATGTTAGTAATGCTTGATATATATGAGAACAGTATATATGATATTCAGCTTGAAATAGCTAAGAAGTATCCAAAGATTAAGATCAATGTACTTATAGCAAGCATAAGAGATGAAAAAAGAATTAAATGCATAATGACAAAATACAAACCTGAAATCATTTTCCATGCAGCAGCGCACAAGCATGTGCCTTTAATGGAAGCAAGTCCTAATGAGGCAGTTAAGAATAATGTATTTGGTACTCTGACATTGGTAAAAGCTGCTGATGAAAGCGGTGTCGAAAAATTCATTATGATATCAACAGATAAAGCTGTGAGACCTACAAACATAATGGGAGCAACAAAGAGAATATGCGAAATGATTATTCAAGCATATGATAAAAAATCAAAAACTGATTTTGTAGCAGTCAGATTCGGTAATGTATTAGGATCAAACGGATCAGTTATTCCCATTTTTAAAAAACAGATTCAAGAAGGCGGGCCCGTAACAGTAACTCACAAAGATATTACCAGATATTTTATGACAATACCTGAAGCAGTCTCTCTAGTCTTACAGGCAGGATATTATGCAAAAGGCGGGGAAATATTCATACTTGATATGGGTGAGCCTGTAAAAATATATGATCTTGCAAGAAATATGATAAAACTCTCTGGGCGTACCCCTGATGTAGATATAAAGATAGAAGTAACAGGATTAAGACCTGGAGAAAAGCTTTATGAAGAGCTTCTTATGGATGAAGAAGGAATAGAAAAAACACAAAATGACTTAATATATATAGGGCATCCGATAAAGTTTGACGAAAAAATATTTTTTGAAAATTTGAAACAGTTAAAAAAAATGACAGAAGATGAAGTTGCCTGTATAAAATTACTGATTGCCAAAATGGTTCCCACATATATTCCAGATGGTGAAGATATAGAAAAGATAGATAATAATGAAGTTAATGAATACGTAATGCGGCTTTTTGCTCAGGATAATCAGGTGAAATAGTTATACAAAGCTATAACTGAATATATAATAAACAAACGGAGGTAAGTTACATGAAGACAGACGACAAGATCCAAAAACTCGTTGACAGCTACGGATCGTGGTTTAACGAGGAAAGCGGTTTCAAATCTGCAAAAATGACAAATAGGCATGCCCCCTATCCGTTGTTATTCTCACCCATAAAAATAAACAAGCTGACAATAAAAAACAGGCTTGTTATGGCGCCTATGGGTAACATAAACATGGCAGAAGAGACCGGAAGGCCAAACGAGAAAATGATTGAGTATTTCAGGGAAAGAGCAAAAGGAGGAGTCGGACTTATAACAACAGGACTTATTCCGATAAGCTTCGGCATAGATCATTCCTTGATAGAACTGGATAAACTAACATACTTTCCCAGAATAGACCGTTCAAGAACAGTATATATGGGATGGAGAAATCTTGCACATGCAGTTCACTCATATGGAGCACGGATTTTCGTCCAGCTGACACCAGGCCTTGGCAGGGTGGGTAATCCTCAGTGTCTGACAAATCAGTTTAAATTTCCAGTTTCAGCATCAATGAATCCCAACTGGTATATGTCAGAAGTGCCATGCATGCCACTTACAGATGCAGCATGTAAAAAGATAATAAAGAATGCAGGACAGGCAGCAGCAGATGCTAAAGCGTTTGGTTTGGATGGAGTATATCTTCATGGACATGAAGGATATTTACTAGAACAAATGACTAATCCTGCATTTAACAGAAGAAAACTTGGCAGATATGCCAACTGGCAGGCATTTGGTTTGGACATGATACAGGAAATCAGAAGAAGAACAGATAATTCATTTCCTATAATGTATAGGATAGATCTCTCACTTGCTCTAAATGAGACATACAAAGAGAAAATGGATTTAAAAGCGCTTAGAAAGTTTAAAAATGGACGAACAGTAGAAATGACATTAGATTATATGAAAAATCTTGTAACCATGGGTGTAGATATATTTGATGTGGATTTAGGCTGTTATGATAACTGGTGGTTGCCACATCCACCAGAAGGTATGCCTCCTGCATGTTTTGCGGATGTTGCAAAAATAGTGAAACAACATTTCGATGACAATAATATTCTTTCAAATGCAGGGGTAAAGGTTCCGATAGTAGCTGTAGGAAAACTTGGATATCCAGATGTGGCAGAAGAAGTCCTCATGCAGAACAAAGCAGATATGATTATGCTTGGTAGGCCATTACTTGCAGATCCGTATTGGCCAAATAAAGCAAGAGCGGGACACACAGAGGAAATAATCCCATGCATCGGATGTCAAGAGGGTTGTATTAATGAGTTTGTTGAAGGAGGACATCCACAGTGTGCAGTAAATCCGAGAACAGCATTTGAGCATATGTATCCAAAAGAACCTCAACCTGCTTTAAAAAAGAAGAAAATTGCAGTAATAGGTGCAGGTCCAGCAGGTATAATGGCTGCAGTAACTGCAGCGAAAAGAGGACATGATGTTACTTTGTATGAAAAACAGTCAGTTATCGGTGGGAGGCTTAATGTTGGAGGAAAGCCAAAGATAAAGTTTGATATACAGAATTATCATGAATATTTAATAAAACTGGTTGATATGACTTCCAAAGAATATAAACTCAAGGTTCTTCTAAACACTGAAGTTTATGCAGAAACAATCAAAAATAATGCATTTGATACTGTTATATATGCAACAGGAACAAAGGATATAGAGCTGAAACTCCCAGGCTACGAAAAAGCAAACAAGATACAAGCAGTTGATGTTCTTGAGAAACCAAAATTAGTGGAAAAGGCCAATAAAATAGCAGTAATAGGCGGAGGAGTGGTAGGATGCGAGACAGCTTTTTTCTTAAACAAGGAATTAGGAAAAGAAGTGACAGTAATAGAAATGGAACCATATTTCATGAATCATGTTTGTACGGCAAACAGAGCATATCTCATACACTATATGGAAAAAGCTGGCGTAAAACTGCTTAATTGTACAAAACTTGTAAGTTATGAAATTGGTGGGATAAAGGTTTCGAGGAATGTATCCAAGACTGTACCTGACCCTTACAAAACATGGAATCCGATACTTCCACCAAACATAGAAAATCCTCTTGCAAAGAAAATTAAAGAGGAATACGAAGAACAATTTATTGAAGCTGATATCGTTATTCAAGCTGCTGGTGGAAAATGTGATGACACAGGATTTTATGCATTGCAAAAAGAGATTCCATCTTGTGAAATGTTCAATATAGGCGATTCTTTTAAAGGTGGTAAGGTATTTGAAGCTACAAAAGCAGGATATGCTATTGGGCTTACAGTTTAGGAAGGAGTATGGCATGGAGTATAAAATGATTTTGACAGATGAGGAAAAAGCTATTCTCAACGGGTCAAAAGGTGAAGTAATGGCTAAAGTCATGAAATCGCTGGTTATGTATGGAGAGGTCTTTAATGCCAAAAGGATGGTACAGATAACCGCTCCTGCACATTTTGTAACCAGTTTTGGAATTTCCATTATGAAAGCTGTTTTTGATATAATGGATGAGCTAAACAATGCTGGAATAACAACAATTGATAAATTTACTGTTGATCCAAGACCTATGGATTTTAATAATGTCAAATGCAATCCACTGGAAAAACTTGTTTTCGGTATTATGTACGGAAAACAGGATGATTATGAAGAACAGCTGATTAAAATCGGGCTAAAAGACAAAAAAGCTTTCAGTTGCACATGCTACATGGACGAAGTTGGTAATATACCAAAAAAAGGAGACATCCTTTCTTGGGCAGAATCATCAGCTGTCGTATATGCGAATTCAGTAATTGGCGCAAGATGCAATAGAAACTCAGCATTGATAGAAATGTTCGGTGCTATAATAGGCAAAGTTCCAGAGTTTGACTTGCTTACAGATGAGGGTAGAAAAGCTACATGGATTGTTGATGTTAAAACAAGCCAAAAGCCTGAAGCACAGGTTCTGGGAAGCGCAATAGGAATGAAAGTCATGAGTGATGTACCTTACATAAAAGGTCTTGATAAATTTATCGGTAATAAGATGAACGAAAAAGCAAAGGACTACCTAAAGGATATGGGAGCAGCAACCGCTTCAAATGGAGCAGTAGGCCTTTATCATGTGGAAAATCTAACGCCAGAAGCTATTGAAAAAAAAGAATCTCTTATTAAAGAAAAGGCAAAAGTCTATATAATAGATGATGCAGAGCTGGAAAGAGTTAAGAAGAATTATCCTGTTATATGGAAAAAACCGGATACAAAACCCTCAAGGTGTTTTATAGGGTGTCCACACTTGTCATATAACCAGCTGATAGAATGGACTGACAGGATAGGAAAAGAGCTGGATAAAAATGGAAAGAAGAAAGTTTCTTTGGAAACCATATTCACAGCAGCCCCTGATGTTGTAGAACATTTTAAAAAGAATAGTGAATATTATAATCGTCTCACAAGTTATGGAATAAAAATTTCATCAATCTGTCCACTTATGTATATGAATAATCCTATATGCGCAAAAAGGGCTGTAGTGACAAATTCAAACAAGTTAAGGACTTATACAACAGCAAGATATTACACCGATGAAGAGATAACTGATATTGCAGTGAAAGGGGATATTACGAGATGAAAAGAGAATTTAAAGGCAGAAATGTTGTAGCAGGTTCAGCTCAAGCAATCGCTATAGTATCTCGGAATGGAATGAATACTTTGGCTACATTTCAGAAAAGCATATTGGCAAAAAAGAAAACAGTTTTTGGAAGTGATCAGAATAATGCTGACTTATATAAAAAGGAGATAACAGGTAAAGCATTATGCCTACCAAGGACCATAGGTTCAACAACAGGAGGAATGGTACTTCAAAGTGCTGCCTCTTTAGGATTAGCTCCAAAAGTTATGTTATTCAGCGAAAGTATAGATTCCATAGGAGCAGCAGGAGTTATTCTTGCAGACATATGGACGGCCAACAAGATTGTAACGATAGATAGCTTAGGGCAAGATTTCTTGGATTATATGAAAGACGGTATGTCTGTTACAGTTAAGGAAGACGGAACAGTTATTGTTGAGTAATGATATAAAGCAAAGTATAAGGGCTATGCAGTTGCATAGCCCTTTATGTTAAAATTTCAAAAAGAAAAAATACAATAATACCTCTTAGTTATTTCTTGTAAAATTGAGGAAGATAATCTCTATTCTTTTCCATCATCTCATCTACCATTTCCTTTATCTGGTCAAGGGTAAGAACTGCTGATGTAAGAGGATCGAATGCGACTGCATGAAATACCTTTCTTGCATCTGCTTCAAGTGCAGCATCAACAGCCATAACTTCGCAACGAGCTGTTGTATTTATAAGGGTAGCAAGCTGATCAGGGAGTTTTCCAATATGAATAGGTTCCAAGGAGTTCTTAGAAGCTAATACAGGAACTTCAACACAGCATTCATATGGGAGGTTCTCAATAATTCCATTATTCATGACATTACCGTTAAACTTGAATAGAGTATTATCCCCAAAAACAGCATTGAAAATGTATGTCGCATACTCATGACCACGTTCTAGATTTATTTCATCCTTTGCAAGCCATTCCTTAATAGAATCACGCCAGTTATCCTTGCGTTCCAGATATGTATTCAAAATATATGCATAATGGCCTGGATTCCAGTTTGTGCCGTCCATACAGTATTTCGCAAGAGCTTCAGGATTCTTTCTGTACCAAGCGACATATTCGCTGTTATGGCCGGATGATTCAGTTACATAATAATCCAGATGTTCGTACATATTATTCCTTACAAGTTCTTTTTTATAAATATCAGGATTCTTAAGAGCTTCCTTTATTAAAGGATAAGCATCTTTTCCGTTCCATTTATAATCAAGATAAAATGCCTGATGGTTTACTCCTGCACATGTATAAGTCACTTCATTTATAGGAGCTCCTATCCAGTTTGCAAGCATTTCTGCTGTACCTTGAACGCTATGGCATAACCCGGTTATCATGAGATTTGGAAATTTTTTCTGCATGGCTCTGCAAAGCATTGCCATCGGATTGGTATAGTTAAGAAATACTGCATTAGGGCAATATTTTTCAATATCCTTGCAAATATCCAGCATTACAGGTATAGTTCTTAATGCTCGAAATATACCTGCCGGTCCTCTTGTGTCTCCAACATTTATATCCACTCCATATTTTTTTGGGATTAATATATCATGTTTCCACACGTCTACATCACCTGCGAGTATGGTGCAAAGTACGCCGTCAGCATCTTTCAGAGCTTTTATCCGGTCTGTTGTTGCAGTAACTTTTGCAGGATATTTTCCTGCTTTGATAATCTTCTTGACAGCTTGATGTATATAGTCCAGTCTCTCAGGATCAATATCCATAAGGACTATATGGGCATCACGGAATGCTGGAAAAGTGAGAAGGTCCTTAACCAGGTTACGTGTAAACCCGAAACTGCCACCACCTATAAATGCAAATTTCTTCATGGGCGATCTCCTTAATGAAAATAATATTAATATTGTATCACTTTTATGACCCTATAGGATAAAAATTACTTTTATTTTTCATATATAGGTGTATAATGAATTGAAAACTTTTGAGGTAAGCAAATGATAAGAGGAGATTTAAGAAATATAGCGATAATAGCCCATGTAGACCATGGTAAAACCACACTGGTTGATGCTATGCTTAAACAATCTGGTGTGTTCAGGAAAAATCAGGTTGTTGCAGAAAGAGTAATGGACTCAAATGATCTAGAGAGAGAAAAAGGTATAACAATACTTGCAAAAAATGCATCTGTAAGATATAAAAACACCAAGATAAATATAATTGATACACCAGGACATGCAGACTTTTCCGGTGAAGTAGAGCGTGTACTTAAAATGGTTGACGGAGTTTTGCTTTTAGTTGATGCATTTGAAGGGCCTATGCCACAGACAAGATTTGTTCTTTCAAAAGCATTGGAGCTTAATCATAAGGTTATAATCGTAGTTAATAAGGTAGACAGGGAAGGCGCAGATATAGAAAAGACAGAAAACGAAGTATTGGAGCTGTTAATGGAACTACAAGCTAACGACATACAGCTAGACAGCCCATATGTATATTGTTCTGCAAAAGAAGGTATAGCTTCACTTGAAGCTAAAGTAAAAGGAACAGATTTATCACCTTTATTTGATACAATAATAAAACATATCAATCCGCCTAAAGGAGAAGAAGATAAACCTCTACAGGTTCTTATTTCTTCCATCGATTACAATGATTATGTAGGAAGAATAGCTATAGGAAGAATAGAAAGAGGACGAATTGAAGCAAATAGTGATGTAGCTGTAGTAAATTATCATAATCCAAAAGAACCATATAAAGCTAAGGTTACTAATATGTATGGGTTTGAAGGTGTAAAAAGGGAACCGATAGAAGAGGCTTATGTAGGAGATATTATCTCTTTCTCAGGGATTCCGGAAATATCTATAGGGGATACTATATGTGACCCATTGAATATTGAAGCAATAGAATTTGCTAAAATATCCTTGCCAACAATAGAAATGACCTTCTCTGTTAATGACAGCCCGTTTGCGGGAAGAGAAGGAAAATATGTGACATCAAGGCATTTAAGAGAGCGCTTATTCAGAGAGACCTTAAAAGATGTTTCATTGAAAGTAAAGGAAACTGATCTTGCAGATGCTTTTATTGTTATGGGAAGAGGAGAGATGCATCTTTCCATTTTAGTCGAAACAATGAAAAGAGAAGGATATGAGTTCCAGTTAAGCACACCAAGAGTATTATACAGGGAAATAGATGGAGTAAAACAGGAACCCATTGAGCATGTATATATAGATGTTCCCTCCGAAAGCGTAGGAGCTGTATGCGAAAAAATTGGCAGAAGAAAAGGAGAGATGCTTTGCATGAATCTATCAGGTATTAGGATGAAGATGGAGTTCTTAGTACCAGCAAGAGGTCTTTTCGGATATAGGAATGAATTTCTAACAGATACTGCAGGTGAAGGTATAATGAATACTCTATATGAAGGGTATGCTCCATATAAAGGGGAGATTGAATATAGGAGTAATGGTTCATTAATAGCTTTTGAGACAGGGACAGCTGTTACTTATGGTCTTTATAACGCACAGGAGAGAGGTATCCTTTTTATTAATCCTGGGGAGGAAGTATATGCTGGAATGGTAGTTGGTGAAACGCCTAAAGATGAAGATATAACTGTTAACATATGCAAAAAAAAGCATGTGACTAATATGAGAGCAGCAGGAAGCGATGAGGCATTGAGATTGTCTCCTCCTAAAAGAATGAGTCTTGAACAAGCAATGGAATATATTAAGGATGATGAGTTGCTTGAAATTACTCCGCTCAGCATGCGTATCAGAAAGAAAATACTGGATCCGACATTGCGTATGAGATCAAAACTTAAGGAAAAACAATAGGCTATTCAGTTCTTTTTATATAATAATAGTCGTAATCACGGCCAAGTATGTCATGACAAATCTTTAGGGATGCTTGTAAATCCTGGAAGATTTTTTCATTTATAATGGAACTCGATCCAAATTCATACTCGTTTAACGCATCATGAGTAGGAAGAACGTAGAATCTTGATCCACCCCATTCCGGAGTTAGCATGTAAATAGGAACATAATCATAGCCTTCTATTGTGGTTTTATTGGTTTCAAGATTTTTTTCGATATACAAATTTAAAATAACAGAAGTAAGCGTATAATGTGTTCTTGTTATATTCGACATGAAATTACCTAGTGCATAACAGACAAAAACTTCTTTTTCTTCGCCATCTAAGGTATGTATTGTCTGTATTCCCATAGGTTGTAAGACATGAGCGTGATTCCCGATTAATATATCTACACCGTTTTCAAAAAGGAATTGTGCTGCTTTTCTCTGTTCTTCATTTTCCGATGTTACATATTCAGTACCCCAGTGAATGAGAGCTATTATGAGGTCAGTATTAAGAGATCTTGCATATTCCAAGTCCGAAGATATTTGTTCCTTGTTTAGAATTGTATAAGGGCCAAGATAATCTTCATAAAGAAGGTTAACACTGAATTCCTTACCTGCGGGAATCCTTATCACGTTTGTACCATACGAATAATTTACAATTGCCATACTTATACCGTTTACTTCTTTTACTAGAATTCCATTTGCTAAGTCACGGTCTTCCTGCGTCGCATATGTGCCCAACTGTTCCAGACCAGCAGCTTTTACATGTTCAATTGTAGAAACAAGACCCTTATAACCTTTATCCAGACAATGGTTATTAGCAGTACTTACGATATCAACTCCTATATCCTTTAAATTCTTTGCTAAAGCAGGAGGAGTATTGAAAACAGGGTATCCAGTGTATTCACCTTCTGCCATTGAAGTTTCCAGATTAGCGATAAGAAGATCATTTGTTTTTGTATAGTTTTTAATTCGGCTTAATGAGTTGGAGTAGTCATATTCATTTGTTTCCGTATTATATGCATCCAGAATCTGTGTGTAATGGCTCATTACATCACCGATAGCCGACAGCTTCATAGTAGTTATTTTTGGATCTGTGGATGGTGTAGGCTCGCTTGAATCTGTTGGTTCAGACGATGGAATATCTGTTTCACTAGGAGAAGCTTGTATTGTATCGGAAGGCATCAACTGAGTAGGCGGTGCTGTTACAGGACCACAAGAAGATAAAATTACTGTAATAAGTATTACTGATACAGCCAAAAGTATATTTTTTTTCACTATAATACCTCGTTTTTCTATCATGTTGTATGCCTAGTCAGTATTGCTAGCATAGTTAAAAGTATAAGTGTTTAAAACATAACTGTAAAGCCTGCAGATGATTGCAGCTGCTTCTGAACGGTATAAATTTGCATTAGGTGCAATTGTATTGTCAGGATAACCGTTTAAAACTTTTAAATATGAAAAGTAGGACATAGCTTCATAAGCCCAGAAAGGAATTGAATCTTTATCAGAATATTCCATGTCAGGGCTTTGTGATAAACCGAATGCACGACTCATAATTGTAGCTGCTTCAGCTCGGGATATAGGATCAGTTGGTTTGATATATAAATCACCATTACTATCGACATTTCCAGTAAGATATCCGTAATAGTAAGCAGTTTTTATATATGGAAGACTCCACGAAGCAACATCCTGATAATCCTTAAAAACTTCAAGACTAATCTCAATGTTACTTGTGGGGACACCTAAAGTCTCAATTATTATCTTAAAGAACTCTTGCCTTGTCATATGCACATACGGGACATAAATGTATCCAGTCCCATTATATACTCCGTTTATAATCCCAAGTCTTGATACTATATTTATATATGGTGCTGCCCAGTAATCTTGCGATACATCATCAAAATTGAAAACATATATTTTGTTTGTTGTCCTTTCCTGAGTATGGATGTTTCCAATTACGATAATCTCGTCATCATTTGTCTTAAGGATCATCATATCCCTATTGCATGACAAAGTCTTTATATTGCTCAGTTCAGGCAGTACTGAAGACATTTTTGTTGCTAAACCTGTATATACAAGTGTGCCATCTGCCTTAAGCCCTATTGAGTAATTATATCCAGCAAATACTTCAATTATATTGTTCCATGTGGATACATCAATTTGTTTAAAACGGTTATTTCCTGTTCCAACTACAGTACCATCAGACTTTAAGCCAAGCGTGAAACCGTTTCCCGCGGAGATAGACACTATATCAGTCCAGTTTGATGTATTACATTCACCAAAAAAATTCGTTCCGACACTTCTTACAGTTCCATTGGATCTTAAACAGACAGTATGCATTGATCCGCATTCCGCTGTAGAAACTCCTGCTATTATTCCTGTGTTACATTGTCCTGCACTATTACTCCCTGTAGCCAGAACAGTTCCTACATTTGTTACTGCAACAGTGTGAAAAGCTCCTGCAGACACTTGTTTTATTGATGACCAATGAGCGACATTTAATGCATATGAACCGGAAAATCCGGTATATTGAAGAGTGCCATCGCTTTTTAAGCCTAAGGAAAAGGAATCTCCCGTCGCAACAGAAATAATGTTATCCCACTGAGTAACGTCGGTTTTTCCAAAAGAGGAATCTCCCGCACTTGAAACCTTATTGTTTTTTTCAAGCCATAATCCATATGAAAGGCCACATGATAATAAATTTTTGTGGTTTTGATATGAAAAGGAAAAAGCAGGAGTATCTTCTGAAGGTTTTTGTTCTTCAGATTGGAATATTAAAGAATCAACATTTAGAGTCAGTGCGGAAAATAAATTTAATTTACCATATCCGTAATAATTATTTCTGCCTTCATCAGTCAGTTTGTCAGCACTTGAACAGAGTATGGTTTCGATTTCCAAAGGGGTCAGGTCTTTATCTACAGCTTTTAATACAGCAACCGCACCTGTTACTATTGCACAGGAAAAAGACGAACCGCTTAAAAATTTATATGTTCCGTCTAAACCAATTGTATAAATATCTTCTCCATGAGCGCTTAAGTCTATCCGATCGTTATATGATGAAAAAGGAGAGGATAAAAAGTAATCGTTATTGTATAAGGAAAGTGCAGATACAGAGATAACTCCATAACATGACGAAGGGTATGAATAATATTCATTACCTTTATTACCTGCTGATGCTATTATAGGTATAGAGTTTTCATATGCAGCCAGACATGCTATCTGTAAACCTTCATCATAATGAGGTATGTCAATACTAATGTTAATAACATCGACATCCATTTCAATCGCATAATATATTGCATCTATTATATATTGTATCTGCAAAGCGCCTGTAAGATCGCTATAGACTTTTAAAGGAAGGATTTTTACATCGATATTGCCGCAAACACCATAATAGTTCATGTTATCAGAAGGAATAGCAGCGATAATACCAGCAACAGCGGTTCCATGCCCTTCCTTGTCGTTAACATCATTGACAGAGGCGGATGGAACAAAATTATGTCCTCTTAAGTCAATTCTCTCTTTAAGGTGAGGATTGTCAAATTCAATGCCTGTGTCTATAACTGCAACAGTCACTTCTGTTGTGGGAATATCAGCAAGCAGTTTCCAAGCAGCAGGGATAGCAGAAGAATACAACCAGTAATATCTGGTATCAAAGGCTTCATCTTGAGCCTTAACTGATATAAATGAGAAGCACAAAGTGATTATCAACAGCCATACGGCTATATTCTTTACCGAATTCTTCATGCTAATATAATAATACATTATGCTGAATAAGTCAGCATTTTTACATTATTATCTAAGGATGCGACCATTTCCGGTCAGTAAGTCAAGCAGGTAATAAGAATTATCATCCTGATTCAGATAGACAATAAAATTATTTATTATATTAATATAGGCACAGTCATCATTTGATACAGTCATCTGATTCAAAGTTTGAAGATTTACTTTCTTCAAAGAACCTGTTGTTGATTTGAAATACAGATGATCTGAATCACTGGATGAACTTGATAAAAACCAACCTTTAACACCTTCCACTCTTTTGCTTTCTGAGCCATCTAAATTCATACTGTAAATGTAAGATTCATCACTTGTATTCGTGTAATATATTTTATTGTTTTTTATAGTATAAAAAATAGTATGTTGCCTTAAAACTGCAGATACTTCCTTTGTACTAAGATTCAGTCGGTATATGCTGTTATTATCCAAATAATTTATAAAGTAAAGGAAATCGTCATTTACCATAATAGATGCTGCATTTTCTTCAGCCAGCTTCTCAGAAGCGAAGTCATACATACTCATCCGATAGATAGTATTGTTTTCTTTATTGTCAATATAGTAAATCCAGTCTTTTGTTACATACAGATGAGAGCATATGCTATCTTTTAATAATAGTTCATCAGTTCCAGATACTGTTATTCTTTTTATATTACCGTTACTCCCATCAATAAAATATACGTATCCGGAAAAGACATTTAAGTACTTTGCATTTACGGGATATATAGCTTTTTCATTACCGCTTTTAATATCGTATTTATAAATCTTAAATCCTGAATCAAATTTAGTATAGAAAAGGTTTCCGTCTTCACTTGCTGCAAGACCGTTATTAACTATATTTGAAGGCGAGTTTCCTTCGTAATCATTGTATGCTTTATTAAACAGGTTAAAAAGAATAATAGAAATAGCAATAAGAATAACAGCCATGATTATTGTTATGATTGCAATCCTATGCTGTCGGTTTCTTAAATTTATTTTAAACTTACTTTTTGCCATACTTATATAACTCCAATGCTCAATATTATACTATCATTTTACTAATTGGTATATAAGTTTTTGATGAGGTGGAGCATTTTTTGAAAAAGTAAGTGTTTTTAAATACTCCAGTTCCGCTTCGTGTATAATGTGTTTTCTGTTAGTATGCAATGTTGCAATAACCTGGCCTTTTTCTACCTTGTCTCCGGTTTTTGCATGTATATATATACCTGCCTCGTAATCAATAAAATCTTCCTTTTTCTCACGTCCAGCTCCAAGCATTAAAGAAACCTCTCCAATACATGCTGTATCCATTGAAAAAACATAACCGGATTGAGTAGCTTTAATGTCATAAGAATATGTAGCTTTTTTAAACAGGTCCGGGTTGTCAATATATGTAGAATCACCGCCCTGTACCGAAACAAGCTGTTTGAACTTATTATATGCAGAACCATTTTCCAAACTCTCTAAAACTTTTTTCCTGCAGTTTTCATATGAATCATTAGTGCATAGTAATACCATATATGCTGATAATTCAACACATACCTCTCTTAAATCAGCAGGCCCTTTATTCTGCAATATCTCGCATGCTTCAATTATCTCCATGCTGTTGCCAATAGCTTTTCCTAAAGGTACGTCCATATTGGTTATTAGGGCAGCTATTTTTCTGCCTGCAAGTTTTCCTACATCAACCATCTTCTGTGCCAATTTAATCGCATCTTCCAGCTTAGGAGTGAAAGATCCTGTCCCAACCTTTACGTCCAGCAGAATGTTTTGCGATCCTGCTGCAATCTTCTTGCTCATTATGCTTGACACAATAAGAGGAAGGCATCCAACAGTTGCTGTTACGTCTCGCAATGCATATATCTTTTTGTCTGCGGGGGCAAGGTTGCCGCTTTGTCCGACAAGGGCTATTCCTATCCTGTTTACATTATCTATAAACTCATTTCTATCCAGAGAAGTCCTGTAGCCGGGTATTGATTCCAGCTTATCGACGGTCCCTCCGGTATGTCCGAGTCCTCTTCCGCTCATTTTAGCTACTTTAAAGCCTAAAGAAGCCACACACGGGGCTATTATCAAAGAAGTCTTGTCTCCTACTCCGCCGGTACTGTGTTTATCTACAGTAATCCCTTTTACAGAAGAAAGATCAATCATATCTCCCGATTCCGCCATTGATAAAGTCAGGGTGGTAGTTTCATGATCATTCATACCGTTAAAATAGATTGCCATTAATAGAGCAGCAGCCTGATAATCAGGTATAGAACCATCTGTATACCCTTTAACGAAATATCTGATTTGTTCGTCTGTCAGCTCATAGTTGTCTCTTTTTCTTTGAATGATATCATACATTCTCATTGCTATCTTGCTCCCTGATCATAAGGTTGACCTACTGCTTTTGGAGCCTTGCTGGATTTTGACGAGAAGGCAAGTACTATTAGTGTAGCTATATATGGGGTCATCTTAAAGAATTCTGAAGGAATATTCAGATTCAATAAGAAAGGTATTGCAGAATAAGCTGCAGATATGGTTTGCATAAAACCGAAGAAGAGAGAAGCCAATAATATCCTCATAGGTTTCCATTGTCCGAATATAAGGACGGCTAATGCTAAGAAGCCATAACCATTTACCGCACCTTTGAACTCAGTGGAAATCGGTATTGTAAGTACCAAACCACCTAGACCGGCAAGGGCTCCAGATATTATAACAGCTATATATCTCATCTTATAAACATTGATCCCGACAGAATCCGCTGCCTGAGGATGTTCTCCGCAGGCTCTAAGACGCATACCAAAGCGAGTTCTATATAATACTATTGAAGATACTATGAGAATTAAAAATCCTATGAATGTAGTTATATATGTATTGTTGAAGAAAATATCTCCAATTACAGGTATATCTCCTAGAACAGGGACTTTTGATATAAGGAAAGTGTTTTTAAAGGAAACATTAGCTATGCCGGATGGTTGAATCATTCTGGCAATATAAATAACGAAAGCAGGAGCAAACATATTAAGTGCAGTACCGGATATGACTTGATCTGCTTTTAAGTTAATAGAGGCATATGCGTGAAGAACAGAGAAAATCGCTCCTCCGGCAATTGCAATTATTACAGCTAGTATGAGAAGCCACTGACCACTCATATCAGATTGCATTTGATTTATGAAATATATGCCTGCAAATCCTCCCATTACCATAATTCCTTCAAGAGCGATATTTGTTATGCCGCTTCTTTCGGAAAACATACCGCCAAGAGCTACTATCAGTAGTGGAATGGAGAAAAACATAGTCTGTCTCAGTAAAAGATAAAGCATATCCATCAGTTTTCACCTCCTTCATTTTTACCGTTGACAATTTCGGCAGTATCATCAATTAGGTCAAGAGAACGTTTCTCGTCTCTGTTAATCTTTTTAAGCTCTAAGTAGTTTCTTATAAGCAGGGAAGCTGCAGAACAGTAAATAATTATTGCAGTGATAATTTGTATAAATTCCGGAACGAAACTGTAACGTTGCATATAGAAACCGCCTATCTGCAGCCATGCTATAAATATTCCTGAGAAAAGGATTCCTATAGGATTGCTCATGCCGAGCAATGAAACGGATATGCCAGTAAATCCCTGAGAAGCCAAAACATCAACAACCTCGATATAGACACCTGCACCTGAAAGATAGAACAAAGCACCACCGACTCCTGCAAGCATTCCCGATATAGCCATAGAAAGAATGATGCTTCTTGCTTCGTTTATGCCTGCATACTTAGCTGCATACCTATTATAACCGCAGGCCTTCAGCTCATATCCAAATGTAGTTTTTTCAAGAATAATATACATTAATATAACAAATAATATTGCTACTAATAAACCACCATTAATGCTGGAACCGGGGAATATAGCTGTAAGACCCATCTTCGGTATATTGGCTGTAGAAGCTACAGGAAGAGACCTGTTTGTGTATACATTAAGTACCGTCTGCTTAATAAGATAATTTACAAGATACATTCCGATATAGTTCATCATGATTGATGCAATGACTTCATGTACATTCAAAAATGCTTTTAATAGTCCAGGTATCGCTCCCCAGATAGCTCCTGCGAGCATAGCTGCCAGTATCCCTATTATCCACTGGAAACCACCAAGCACTGGTAACTTGACTCCAATCAGTACTGCAACATAAGCTCCTACAATAAACTGTCCGCTTGCACCTATGTTAAATAGACCTGTTTTAAATGCAAATCCGACCGCAAGTCCTGTCATTATAATAGGTGTTGCTATATAGAAAACATTACCAAAACTTCTTGTACCATCATTAAGACCACCGCTTAACATAGTAAAGAATCCGGCAAATGCTTCTTCAGGATTCGATATTAATAAAATAATAAGACCTATGACAAGTCCTATACCTATTGCAATAAGTGATGAAAGGAGGCTTGCTGTACCTTTTTTTCTGCTTAATCTGTCAAAAAACTGATTTATTGAATTTTGATTGTTCATGCCTTCACCTCATCTCTTTTTGCTCCTGCCATATATAAACCAACCTCCTGGATGGTTACCTTCTTAGGATTAAGCTCTCCTACCAGTTCACCTTCATATATAACAAGTATCCTATCGCTTAAGTTCATGACTTCTTCAAGTTCAAGTGAGATAAGAAGTACAGCTTTTCCGGCATCTCTTTGTGCTACAAGCTGTTTGTGTATAAATTCTGTGGCTCCGACATCCAATCCTCTTGCTGGTTGTACTGCAATCATAATTGATGGATTTTTATCAATCTCTCTTGCCAGAATTACTTTCTGCTGGTTCCCTCCAGACATAGATCTTGTGACAGTTTGAGAACCCTGTCCGCTTCGTATATCGAATTTTTTAATAAGGTTATCAGCATAAGAAAAAATACTCTTCTTTTTCAAAAAACCGTTTTTTTGGAATCTTTCAGTGAAGTATGACTGAAGTATAAGGTTATATGCCATGCTGTATTCCAGCACAAGACCGTATTTATGTCTGTCTTCAGGAATATGACTCATACCATGGGAATTTCTATATCGAATACTCTTTTTGGTCCAATCCTCTCCATTAACAAGTATCTGACCTCCATCAATATGTTTTAATCCTGTCAATGCATATACCAGCTCGCTCTGCCCGTTTCCATCTATCCCTGCAATACAAACGATTTCATTTTTTCTTACATTGAAAGAAATATTGTTAATTGCATTACGTGTAGTTCCTTTTGTCTTCATAGAAAGGTTTTTCACTTCAAAAATTATTTCTTTAGGAGGAATATTTTTTTTGTCAACAGTAAATTGTACCTTTCTTCCAACCATCATCTCGCTTAAAAATTCTTTTGTGACATCCTTAACGTTATATGTTCCAATGCCTTTTCCTCTTCGCAAGACGGTTACTCTGTCAGCAACTTTTTTAATTTCCTCAAGCTTATGGGTAATGAAAACAAGAGACTTACCTTCTTTTGAAAGTTCTTTCATTATATTCATAAGCTCGTCTATTTCCTGTGGGGTAAGCACTGCTGTAGGCTCATCAAAAATTAATATCTCATTATCTCGATACAGCATTTTAAGTATTTCCACTCTCTGTTGCATACCAACAGTAATACTGGATACTTTTGCATCAGGATCTATATACAGCTTATAGCGGTTGCTTAACTCTACAACTTTCTTTTTTGCTTCATCCATTTTAAGGAACCCGTTCTTAACTGTTTCTGCACCTAATATGATATTTTCCAGTACTGTAAAGTCATCAACCAATTTGAAATGCTGATGGACCATTCCAATACCCAGATGACTTGCTGTTTTTGGATCTGTAATATTTACTTGCTTGCCTCTTAATTTTATAATGCCTTTTTCAGGTTTATATAAACCGAAAAGCACACTCATAAGAGTGCTTTTGCCTGCTCCGTTTTCACCCAATAGGGCATGTATTTCTGTTTTTCTGATTTGAAGGGTGATATCATCATTAGCGACAATTCCGGGAAATTCCTTCCTGATGTTCAACATCTCGATGATGTAATCCATGAACTCGCTCCTTGGCTTTAAGTATTGTATAACTTATATTATTATATATTATTTAGGGTAAATAATAAATATAGAAGACAATTTTGAATGTAAATATAATAAGACTGCCACAATTATATGGCAGTCTAAATGGTATTATGTTTTTTTAATCTTACTCAACAAAGGTCAATGTGATATATTGAGGATTAAGTTCTGTTGGGTCAGTTCTTCCATCATCCTTTTGAGGAACTACAACTCCATCTGCAAGTTTTGCGAATAAAGCATCATAATCAGCCTGTGCGAAGGTTCTCCATTTTGAAGTTGCAAAGGATGCAAGACTTACTGCATTGGATTCAGCTCCAACTATAACAGCCTGCCCTCCTGGGAATGTTCCTGCATAGTATTCTTTCAAACCATACTGAACCATATATGCCAAACCCTTCATTGCTGATGAAATAACTGTTGCTGACTCAGCTGATTGGTCTACGTCAACACCGATAACGGCTTTATTAGCTGTTTCAGCTGCTGACATAACAGAGTTTCCAACTTTTCCACCTGCTGCGAATATAACTTCAACACCTGACTGATACCAACCTGCAGCTCTTGTTTGTGAAGCTGGGGTATCTGCGAAGTCTCCTGAATAGTTGTACATTAGCTTAACAGCACCTTTAGCAAGTCCAAGTTCCTTAGCAGCATCATCAGCTCCCTGAACAAATCCGAAACCGTATCTGCATACTGCAGGAACTGCCATTCCGCCCTGATAACCAAGGTTTCTATATCCATCCATTACTGCAGCATAACCTGCAAGGTACCCAACCTGTTCTTCAGCATATACTACTGCATACACATTAGGGCCAGTTTTAAAGTTTTCCCAATTAGCATCATGAGGTGTGCCATCCAAGAGAATAAACTTTACTTCTGGATATTTATCCTGGGCGATATATACAGCTTCTTCGAACAAGAATCCTGGTGTTACTATTACCTTAGCTCCAGATGAGACAGCAAGATCAATTGCTGCAACATATGCATCTGTAGAAGCTTCTGTGGGTTTGTAATACTTATGCGAAATTTTATTAGCTTCCGCATATTCTTTTATTCCTTCCCATGTTCCTTGGTTGAATGATTTATCATCGATGTCTCCTACGTCGGTGATCATTGCCAACTCATAGGTTTTAGCCTGGCAGCCTGCTAATGATAGCATTGAGACCAAAAGCACCACTACCAATACGATACTAAATAGTTTTTTCATAATTACACTCCTTCTTTCATATAATGAAATCTGCACATCAATATTAACAGATTTAGAAAGCATAAACAAGGGCAAAAGAGCAAAAAGTTCACATTCTTTTCACAATTTAGTAACCAGCAACCTGTTCGTCTTTTATTATCTTTACTATACTGGATGTGCCCAGTCGAGATGCTCCGAGATTTATAAATTCCTCTGCATCATTCAATGATTTGATACCCCCGGCTGCTTTTATAAGTTTCCCGTTTCTTATGTTTTCCCTAAACAGTATTATATCTTCCTTTGTGGCTCCGGAGGTGGAAAAGCCTGTTGAAGTCTTGATATAATCAGCATCGCTTTTCGATATTATCTCGCACATCTTTATTTTCTCTTCTTCAGTCAGAAGGCAGGTCTCGATTATAACTTTAAGAAGCTTCTCTGAACATGCCTTTTTAACCTGGTTTATTTCATCGAGTATGTCATCATAAAGCCGGTCCTTAATCATATTTATATTTACTACCATATCAATTTCATCAGCTCCGTCATTCACTGCTTGTGAAGCTTCAAAACATTTCGTTCTTGTGGTACTGTATCCGTTAGGAAATCCAATTACAGTACATATTGTCAGCTTATTTTTAAAATAACTCTTAGCTGTTTTAACAAAAAACGGAGGGATGCAGGCTGATGCGCATCCGTATTTAACAGCATCCTCACATACAAGTTTAATATCTTCCCATTTGGCTGTCTGTTTGAGAAGAGTATGATCTACCTTGGATAATATGGTTTTTATATTCATCTTTGCAGTTCCTTTCATGAATAAAGTATATATAAATAGGGCGGGATATGCAACTAATCGCTTGACGAAAGAGGTGCATTAAAAGTATTATATATATCAATGAAAACAGGCATTTAACCTGTAAATTTATGAAAAGAGAAGAAAATGGCTGATATTTTTTCTAATGTACTGGAAATCAGGTGGGAGATGGTCCTTATGTGGATTATCGGAGGTGTATTGATTTGGCTTGCTATAGCCAAGGACATGGAGCCGACATTGCTGCTGCCAATGGGTTTTGGTGCGATTCTTGCGAATCTGCCGACATCCGGAGCTGTAACTCAGATAATTAACGGAAATACCGAAGTAGGCGTATTGGACGTATTATTTAATGCAGGAATAGCAAATGAACTGTTTCCTCTTCTATTATTTATCGGAATAGGCGCAATGATAGACTTCGGACCGCTTTTGTCAAATCCTAAAATGCTTCTTTTTGGTGCTGCGGCACAGTTCGGAATATTCTTTACATTTGCTCTTGCAGCATTACTTGGGTTTGATTTAAAAGATGCTGCATCAATAGGTATTATAGGAGCAGCAGATGGTCCCACATCAATATTTGTCGCAAACTACTTTAACAGCAACTACATAGGTGCGATTATTGTGGCAGCATATTCATATATGGCGCTGGTACCTATTATTCAACCTCCTGTTATCCGTCTTATTACAACCAAAAAGGAAAGACTCATAAGAATGCCTTATGAACAGAAAAATGTATCAACAACAGTTAGGATACTGTTTCCTATAATAACAACTGCCATTGTGGGTATACTTGCGCCAAGGTCAGTAGCTTTAGTAGGATTTCTAATGTTTGGTAATCTTTTAAGAGAGTGCAAGGTATTGAGAATATTATCTGATTCCGCTCAGAAAGAACTTGCAAACCTAGTAACCATATTGCTTGGGATAACTATTGCGTCCAAGATGAGATATGACCTTTTTGTGAAGGTAGATACTCTCATAATAATTCTATTAGGACTTGTTGCATTTGTGTTTGATACGATAGGAGGAGTACTGTTTGCTAAATTCCTTAATCTGTTCAGTAAAAAGAAAATAAATCCAATGGTCGGAGCTGCAGGTATATCTGCTTTTCCGATGTCATCGCGAGTTATTCACAAAATGGGTCTTAAAGAAGACCCGACCAATTTTTTGTTAATGCATGCGGCTGGCGCTAATGTGGCAGGTCAGATCGCTTCAGTAGTTGCCGGAGGTGTAATGATAGCCCTGGTCGAAAAGCTTATATAGCGGAGGGACGATATGAATATACATATAGATGTAGAGAATTTTTTAAAGACACCTGAAGTTGTTCTATTTGGAATGCTTGGTGTATTTATAGCGCTTCTAGTTATCTATGGAGCGATACTGCTTCTGTCAAAAGCCTTTAGCGGTAAAGGGAAAAAAGACTCAGATGTGACCAAAGATTAATAAACCAAGCGAGTAGGATAGCATATTAGCAAGGAAAGTGCATAAGAATAACTTAATGGACTTTCCTTCTTTTTTCGCATAGAAAATATATTCAATGAAAACAGCAGATATCTCAAGTATATATAGAAATATTACTTGGACTGTATATGTCATAAACAAAGATGATACAAGGAGTATAAGATTTATTGAAAGATTGGTCAGTATATTGATTAGAAGGAATAATATCCAGAAATCTCTGTTTTTAAATCTGAAAAGCAAAAAAACCAATCCTTCAAATATGAGGGTCAGAATAAGCGGATAAAAAAGTTGCATTATTTGTCTTCTCTTTTGCTGGCTTCTTTTTGCTTCCTTTTTTTTAAATAACGCCATAATATAATAGCGGCTGCAATAAGAACCATGCCAGCAACTGTGAATGGCCAATACATGATAGGGTAAAGGACAACAGGTATTACAACATCACAAAGAATAGTTTTCATATTGTTATATTTCCTTTCTTCATTACTTTAATTGCAATATACATCAATATCGCATTCAACACAAATATCAGTAGAATCAATAATCCATTCAGATTTATACTAAGCCCTATAATCATACCAGGAAAAAGAAAAGATGCAGCAAGACCGAAAGCAAAACCAGGATAATCCGGAATCATCCTATAAAGCATATACAAGGTAAGAGGCATAGATATGTTAATTAAAAACTGTCCTAAAAGAGAAGGCACTGCGTATGATGACAGGAAAGCTATTATTGGACCAGGAAGAAGAAGAGATGCAATAACAACAGGAATAGCCTTGAATTTATCCAATACGAAACCTCCTGCTACTTTTCCTGTCATAACCATGAACCCGGCTATAAGTGACAAGACGATAGTATCCTTCCAGGAAAAAGAAACGGAATAGGACGCTATGGAGCGGACAGATATAGAAATAAGGATTACTGCTATAACAAGAAAAGACACTGTCTTCTTATCACATTTGAAAATCGGCATATCTTCAGATATCTTTTTAGATTTATAATCTTTCAGCCAGATGAGGATTATTGATACAACCGTTAAAGCGATTGCTGCATAAATAGTAATAGAAGGGAACAGCGTGCCAAGCAGAAGCCCCATACTTCCCGGTGCTACAAATATACCTAAAGGAGATGCTTTTGATGATGAACCTTTCAATATCGCAGCTCCTCCACCAACATGAAAAAGACTGTTTCCTATACCAATCATGCAAATCTTTATTGGTATGGGTAATGAAAAGAGTGCTCCAAATGATGTTAAAATGCCTCCTGCTATCGCAAAAAGTCTGTATCTACTTAACGTATCCGCTATAATACCGGTAATAGGTTGGGTGGAAAAAGCTAATAAATCATACATGAGTATATATGGGATCATATCTGGATTGGAAAAAATTAATCCTGCACAGACTGCATCTGTTAAGAAATGGGCTATGGAATATGCAATAAGAGTCATCTGCCGCCTCTTCCTGCGCCTCCTCCTCTAGACATACCACCCCCGCCGCTGTGAAAACCTCCTGATCTCCCTGTGAATGATGAGCCGCCTCCGAAAGAAGAGCTTCCGCGAAAAGAAGAACTGTTACGATTAATTGTGTTGTGGTTATTATTAAATGTAGAGGTATTATTTCTTACAGAGTTGTTTATATTCCTGCCCATATTCATCAGATTAATTGCACCGATTATAGGCCAGATGTTACTGCTGGTATTTGATCTTGTATATGAAGAAGAACTTCTGGTGCTTTTTCTCGATCCGAATATGGATGTTAGCACTGCAATAATAACGACTATAATGAAAAATGTTCTGAACACATCAAAAATCGTAATAGATGGTTGAGGATTGCTATAATATTCTTCAGGATAGTAATATTCATATTCATCAGGTATAGGTTCTTCATAATCTATATTTGTATCATAAATTGCAAGTATTTCATCATAAAAAGCATTGAATACGCTCAGCACACCTGAATCATATTCCTGTTGGGCAAAATAGGGCTCAAGGTACTCATACAAAAGATAAGAAAGTGTTCCGCTTGAAAAGGTTCTCTCCAAACCTGCTCCTTGCAATGCATAATAGTCATCGTCTCCTATTGATAAAAGCAGTAACAAGCCATTGTTCTTTTCGTTTGAACCTATACCATATTCATTGAAAAGTTCATATGCATAATCAGCAATTGAAGCTGTATGAGTATAATCCACTGTTACAACCACTATCTGAGCACCTGTTTTTTCATAAAGTGCAGCATTTTTATCTATAATTATTTTTTCTGTTTGATCAGTTATTACATTAGCTGTGTCGTTTACATAAAAATCAGATGTTGGAGCTGGAATATCTGCAGCAAATGCTATATTGCAGGTTAAAACAAATATTAAGATAATTAATGCTACAATTTTTTTCATCATATCAATTAAACGGAAAAACAGAATAAAGGTTCATCGGAAATACTCTGCCTCTTTAATACGGGTTATTGATGCTATTACATTAGCAGGGAACTTATTAAGTTCTTCATTGAACTTATCAACATCCTGATTAAAAGAGCTTCTTTTTAAAATGTCATCAATAGCGATTATGTCTGCATAATTGCTACGTCTCAGCCTCTCGTCAGTATCATTGAGATTTATAGTACCTAGCACGTCATAAAGAGCAGCTGCAGCATTGGTTATGCTTACAGATGCAGCATATTTTTCATTCGGTGTTTTTGCATTTAAAAGCATGTCTCTTGCATCCGACATATTATTAATATACTCACTGTTACGGTCAAGATATCTTGAAGCTACGCCAGAAAGATTGTCAGCATAAGAGGATTTTGTGTTTAGATCATTATCCATAGTGTCATAAAAAGAATTCATAACCTTTCTTCTTTGGGAAGAAAGGGACACGCTTCCGCTTATAAGCACGGAAGCGATTATAACGATTGCAACCAGTATCCAGGCCAGCACTCTGTTTTCCTTAAATTTCATCAGTTTTTAAACTCAAGCAGCTTGTTTTTAAGCTGTTCCTCTATCTTATTCAATTCTGTCTCTGCTTCTTTTCTCTTGGCTTTTCCTTCTTCCTGAATTCTAAGAATTTCATCAAGAGTATTTATAAGGCTCTCATTGGTGGTTCTCAGCGTCTCAATATCAACAATACCTCTTTCAGATTCCTTAGCTATATCTATACTTCCCTGTTTAAGACTTTCAGCATTCTTAAGAAGCAGTTCATTTGTCATGTCTGTTACAGCTCGTTGAGCTTTCATTGCATTTTGGGAATGCGTGATGCTTAATGACAACACCATCTGATTCTTCCACAAGGGTATAGTATTAATTAGGGTGGTCTGTATCTTTTCAGAAAGAAGATTATTGTTATTTTGTATAAGTCTTATCTGAGGTGCCATTTGTACAGCTATATTTCTCGTTATCTCCAGGTCATATATTTTCTTTTCGACTCTGTCAAGCATATTGGAAAAATCATTAGCAGCCTGAGCATCTTCAGGAAGTTTTGATTCTTTTGCTTTTTCTCTTAGTTCAACAAGCTTAGTTTCTTTCAGCTCGTTAAGCCTGGCTCTGCCACCTTCAATATATAAGGCAAGCTCTTTTATGTAATCAAGATTCATTTCATACATTTTATCCAGCATTGTTATATCCTTTAAAAGAACCACCTGATGATCTTCTAGTACAGCTACTATTTTATTGACATTAGCCTCAGCTTTAGCATAACGTGCTTTAAGGACATCAATATATCTTTTTGTCTTTTTAAACAATCTTTCAAATAAATTACCAGTTTCCTGATCAGCAGTGAAATCTTTCAGCTGAGCCATAAGATTGCCAATCATGTCTCCAATTTCACCAAGCTCTCTAGAACGGACCTTTTCTAGAGTAGCATCAGAAAAACTTGTAATCTTTCTTTGCGCGTCAGCACCATATTGAAGTATTGATGTACTGCTTTTGATATCAAGTTTTTGTCCATATGAGTTAGCAAGCTCTCTATCTTTTTCTGTTAATGTAATTTCGCTCATTTCAGTAATCCTTTCAGTTATTTTAAATTTTCTGCTTTCAACATACTGTCAAAGACAGTAATTTCAGCATCTATATCCATAGCTTCATCAGCATAAAGATTATCAAGATATTTTAGGAAAGAGTCAATGATGCTATCCATCACTCCTTCAATATTATTTTTTATCTGCTGTATGTTTTTACCATCATTTTCCTGCGCTTCAGCTCTTGCGTATGAATTTAAAAGTTTGATAGTTGTAGGTAAGAAATATGTTAGAAATCTGCGAATATCCTTTAGTTTTTCAGGTTTTTCAGAGATATATGCAAAAATTTTCTTTGTGATAGTACTAAGTTTGTCTATTTTCTCGGAAATAACAGCATTCTGAATAAGATCATTAGCCTTCTTCATTTCTTCAAGATACCTGTTTCCTTCGGATATAGCCTGGTCAACATCCTTAGCGCCAGTATACTTTATAGGATCTTCGATTAACTCTATTCTATCAGGAAATTTTCTTTTGCTTATCAGAAAGACAGCGACGAATAATACACAAGCGATTATGATGTGTATAAGTTTATGCATAGGGAAAATCAGGCTGTACAATATCCATACTGAACCTCCTAAATATATCGGTATAGCGGATTTATGTCTGACTTCCATTGCTTTTCCTTCTTTCAATTTGTAAATAAATTATATCACAGAAAAAATAAATTACTATAATTATGAAAAATCATCAAATAAAAAAATTTTCAGTGAATTTTTGCAAATCCGTTGACAGAGATTTTCACGGTGATACAATATCTAGTACATCATATGTATTAGTGATACAAAATATAGTTTTATGGGGGAGTAGTTATGCTTACAGAAAATTCAAAAAAAGTACTGGAGAAAAGGTACCTTAAAAGGGACTCAGAAGGCAATGTCATCGAGACTTGTGATGATATGTTCAAAAGAGTCGCAAAGACTATAGCATCTGCTGACTCAGAATTTCTAGGCAAAGAAGACATTGAGAAAACAGAAAAGGATTTCTATGACATGATGGTTAATCTGGAATTTTTGCCGAATTCCCCTACATTAATGAATGCAGGAAGGTCTTTGGGACAATTAGCAGCCTGCTTCGTGTTACCTATCGATGATTCGATGGAAGCCATATTTGAGACAGTTAAAAATGCCGCCCTTATCCATAAAAGCGGTGGAGGTACCGGTTTTAGTTTTTCCAGAATAAGACAGAAAGGTGCAGCAGTCAGTTCTACAGGCGGAATAGCCTCAGGACCAATTAGTTTTATGAAGGTTTTTAATACCGCTACTGAAGCTGTTAAACAGGGAGGTACAAGAAGAGGAGCCAATATGGGCATACTCAGAGTAGATCATCCTGACATAAAGGATTTCATAACATGCAAGGAAAACAGTACCGAGCTTAATAATTTCAATATAAGTGTAGGATTGACAGAACAGTTTATGGAAGCAGTAGAACACGACAATACATATGAGCTTATCGACCCATCTACAAAAAAAGCAGTAGGAGTGGAAAGTGCAAAAGATATATTCGACATGATAGTACAGCATGCATGGTTGAACGGAGAACCTGGAATAGTCTTTCTTGACAGGATAAACATGGAAAACACTGTTCCGGGGTTAGGTGAAATTGAAAGTACAAATCCATGCGGAGAACAACCTCTTCTTCCATACGAATCATGTAATTTAGGTTCAATTAATCTATATACAATGCTTAAACCAGACAGAAGCGGATTTGATTATGATAAGCTTGGCAGATGTGTAGTAAAGGCAGTACATTTTTTGGATAATGTAATAGATGTAAATGCTTATCCAAACGAAAAAATTGCAAAGAATTCAAAAGCAACTAGAAAAATCGGATTAGGTGTGATGGGATGGGCAGACAGCTTATATGCAATGGGAATTCCATACAACAGCGAGGAAGCACTAGACTTAGGATATGAAGTAATGAAATTCATAAATGAGGAATCCAAAAAAGCATCTATGAGCCTAGCAGAAATAAAAGGTATATTTCCTGCTTATGATAAGAGTATATACCCTTCTAAAGATATAAAGGTGAGAAATGCAACAACTACGACTATAGCTCCTACAGGAACTCTAAGTATAATTGCGGGTGTTTCAAGCGGCATAGAACCTGCATTTGCTATATCATATATACGTAATGTAATGGATAATACCGAAATGACAGAAGTTAATCCTGTTTTTGAAGCTATAGCAAAAGAAAGAGGATTCTACAGCGAGGAACTGATGAGGGACATAGCTAAAAAAGGCACAATCAGAAACCTGTCTGTGATACCTGAAGATGTTAAGGAAGTTTTTGTAACAAGTCATGACATAGACCCTTCCTGGCATGTAAGAATGCAAGCGGTTTTCCAGGAGCATGTCGACAACGCAGTATCAAAAACTGTTAATTTGAGAAATGAAGCGACATTGGATGATGTCAAAGCCGTATTTATGCAAGCATATGCTATGGGTTGTAAAGGTGTTACTCTATATAGAGATGGCAGCAGGGATTCGCAGGTGCTAAGTGTTCCTAAACAACAAGCAAAAGGACCATCTTTATTATCTTCTGCTGTTATTCCGAAACCCAGACCGAGAATTACTACCGGACTTACAGAAAAATTCAAAACAGGATGCGGTAATTTGTATATAACCGTTAATTATGATGAAAACGGAGAGATATGCGAGGTATTCACGAATACAGGAAGAGCAGGAGGATGTCCTTCACAATCTGAAGCAACAGCTAGGCTTGTCTCAATTGCATTAAGATCAGGTATAGACACAAAAGAAATAATTGACCAGCTCAAAGGAATAAGGTGTCCTTCAACAATAAGACATAAAGATTTAGGCATATTGTCCTGTCCTGATGCAATTGGAAGAATGATTGAGAAAGTCGCAAAAATGAACGGAGAATTGAAAGAGGAAGTAAAAAAGACGATTCCTTACCTCCATTATGGAGAACCTGCAGCAAAGACCCCAATAAAAAAAGATGAGAAAAATTCTGAGAGCAGACCTTGTCCGGAATGTGGAAATCCGCTAGAAAGTGATGGTGGATGTGTGATTTGCAGGTCTTGTGGATACTCAAAATGCAATTAACTGTATAAATCATACAAATATAGGCACTTAAATTTATTGATTTTTTTTATAGACATATTTATCTAAAGTAGATATAATTAACTAAGGTTAACACGAACAGGAGGATCTATACATGGCAAACAAAAAAGAGCATTATGTA
>MWDI01000034.1 GCA_002070475.1 Firmicutes bacterium ADurb.Bin146 | reverse complement strand
TGTTCACATTTTGTTCACAATTTAAAATTAAGTATTGCATTCTGCTTTTTTTTCGTGTATTATGTCAAAATAATGGAATGTTTGAGACTTAGAAGATTATTAACTTCGATACTAGCCATCATAATTCTGATCTCACCGTTAATGTCAATTGATGTTAGCGCAGATGCTGAGATATCACCAAGCGGTATTTCATATTGGGTAACAGATTCGCCAGTAATATATGATTACAAAAATATTAATTTTGCTAATGATAAACTTATTGTCGGTGGATATATGGTGATCCCTGTGACAGAATTCTTTAACTATTTCGGCTACTATCAGTATGAATGGAACAATGAAACGAAAAGCGTGACTATAACTGATGGGTATAATACTTATGTGATATATTCCGGAACTAACTACATGCTGAAAAATGGTATTATGATCCCAGCTCCTGCTACAAGCCTGCTGTATAATGATAAAATATACGCTTCTTTAAAGGTAATGGCAGATGCATTAGGTCTAAAAACTTTATATGATGAAGTATCAGATTCGATATTATTGACTAGAAATACTTTTAGCTTTAACGCATTATATACATATGAAGATGTCTACTGGCTTTCTCGTATTGTTTATGCGGAAGCTGGATATGAATCATATGAAGGAATGGTCGCAGTTGCAAATGTAGTTTTAAACCGCGTCAGGCATTTGGATTTTCCTGATACTATCTATGGTGTCATATTTGATAAAGCAGGAGGTGTTCAGTTTACTCCTGTTTCTTCAGGGACTATATACAATGAACCTTCTGAAGAAGCCATACTTGCAGCAAAAGCTGCTCTTAATGGTTACAATAATGTATCATGGTGTTTGTTCTTCTTTAATCCAAAATTAGCTAAAAGTACATGGATTGCAGATTCATGTAATTTTTATGGAAGTATTGGAAATCACGATTTTTATTTTTAAATTATCTTGTCCAATTCATTGATCTTTTGATGGCATCATGCCATCTTTTTTTTCGGTATTCCCTGTCGAAATAATCTTTTGGCAGGAATATTCTGTCTTGTTGCACTATCTTCTTAAGTTCATCAGTATCCTGCCAGAATTCTACTGCAAGTCCTGCAAGAAAAGCTGCACCCAATGCTGTTGTTTCTTGTATGGCAGGTCTGATTACTTCACAATTAAGCATATCTGACTGGAATTGCATAAGAAAATTGTTTGCACTTGCTCCGCCATCGACTTTTAATGCTTTTAATGGCACATTTGAGTCTTGCTGCATACAGTCTATAACATCCATGGTCTGATATGCCATTGACTCCAAAACAGCCCTTATGATGTGGTTCTTGTTTGTTCCTCGCGTTATACCAATAATTATCCCTCTTGCATACATATCCCAATATGGTGTACCTAATCCGGTAAATGCAGGTACAAAATATACATCATTGGTATCATCAACAGCCATAGCCATTTCTTCAGTCTGAGCTGCTGTTTCCACAAGCCCTATCTGATCGCGTAGCCACTGTACAGAGGAACCTGCATTGAAAATACTTCCTTCTAGAGCATAATAGGTTTTTCCTTCACAGTTCCATGCTATTGTAGCTATGAGTCCCTTATCTGAAAAAACAGGTTTTTCTGCTGTATTCATAAGTATGAAGCAGCCTGTACCATATGTATTCTTAACTTCACCTTGTTCAAAGCAAGTCTGCCCGAAAAGTGCAGCTTGCTGATCGCCTGCTATTCCAGCAATAGGTACACTCGCTCCCTCTATTTCCATATGTCCCACAATAGAGGATGAAGGAACAATATTAGGAAGCATTTCCCTTTTTATGTTTAATATATCTAGAAGCTGTTGATCCCATTCAAGAGTGTTAATATTAAATAACATGGTTCGTGAAGCATTTGACATATCCGTGACATGGGATTTTTCTTTTGTAAGATTATATACAAGCCATGTATCAATAGTGCCACATAAAAGATTCTTATTCCTAGCTTCATACACATTATCAAGAATCCATTTTATCTTTGTACCAGAAAAGTATGCATCTATTACAAGACCGGTCTTGGCTTTAATTAAATCGGTATAGCCGTCATTTTTAATTTGCTCACAAATATCTGCTGTTCTTCTACATTGCCATACTATTGCGTTATATACAGGTTTCCCCGTAAGTTTATCCCAAACAACAACAGTTTCCCGTTGATTAGTAATACCGATAGCTGCAATATCATCACCTTTTATAGAAAATTTCTTTATCAGGTCAAAAAGCGCTCCCATCTGGCTTTGCAATATGTCGTAAGGATCGTGTTCAACCCATCCTGGACTTGGAAAAAATTGAGTGAATTCCCTATTTACAGAACCGACATACTTTCCCATTCTATCAAATGCCACTGCTCTGCTGCTTGTTGTTCCTTGGTCTAACGCGATAACATATTTATTAGTCTGCTTCATTTTGCACCTGTTACTATAATGAATTTACTATCTGCTTATACAAATTTCCTTTTACTTCAAAGTTCTTAAACATATCAAAACTTGCACTTGCTGGCGACATAATTACTATATCTCCTTCTCGAGCCATATCAAAGGCTTTTTTTACAGCTTCTTCAAGTGTATCTGCTTCAATTAGTGGCGCATTACATGCATATGAATTGTATGCTTCTTTTATTTTATCTTTGGTTTGTCCCATAAGCACAAGACCTTTAACTTTCTCATTTATTAATGGTCCTATTATATCATATGGTATGTGTTTATCATATCCACCAGCTATAAGTATAACTTTTTGATCAAATGATTGTAAGCTTGCGACAGTCCTTGATGGAGTAGTTCCGATCGAATCATTATAGAAACGGACTCCATTAATAGTCCTTACATATTCCACTCTGTGTTCCACTCCGCTAAAATTCTTAGCTACATGATTTATAGTATCAGTATTTACAAGTGAATATGTTGCAAGAATAGCTGCCATATAATTTTCTATGTTATGCTTTCCAGGTATTTTTATGTCTTTAATATCCAGTACTTTATTTATTTTCCCCTCAACATTAACATATATGGCATCGTCTGATATGTATGCTCCTTCTTTAGATTCTTTTTTATCATACTTACTAGTTCTAGTAAACATATATGCTTTTGAATGAACAGTTTCTCTTAATGACCTTGTAATATCATTATCATCATTTAATATAACTATATCATTAGGCTTTTGATATTTGTAGATTATACTTTTACAGTATATATATTCATCGTAATCTTCATGAAAGTCCAAATGATTAGGGGTTATATTCGTTATGACAGATATATCAGGACTTTTATGCCCAAACATCTGGAGTTGGCATGAAGCTAATTCCAATACTACATAATCATTATAATTTATATCATTCAATCTGTGAAACAAAGGTGTTCCTATATTACCTCCGACCCAAACTTTATATCCTTGTTGCTTTAGAAATTCACCAATTAAGGTTGTAGTAGTTGTTTTGCCTGAACTACCGGTAACAGCGATAATTTTTGCTTTGCAATACTTCACAAACTCCCACATTTCAGATGTAAGTACAGCACCGTTATTTACTGCATTTTGCAACTGCGGAATATCTCTTCGCATAGACTGTGTTTTAAAAATAATATCGAAATTTATAAGTTTATCAAGATAATCCTGTCCGGTTATTATGGAGGCATTAGAATACTTCAATAAATCATTTTTCAACATGTCAAAGTCATCAGATTTATCAAAGCCCGTAATATTAACTCCTTTTTGCGCTAAATATTTGAACAAATCAATATTACCTATACCAAGGCCTATTACTGCAACTTTTTTTGAAACAAGAAAGTCAATATATTCATTATAATTTGAAAAATCAGTTTTTATCATTTGTATTTGCCTTTTCTAATATTTCCTTAATTATTTGCTGATAAAGCATTATTTCCTTTTCTAATTCCTTTATTCGTTCCTCTCTGAATTTTAGAATTTTAAGTAAGGTTTCTTTAGACATCTGATCAATAGTTTCCATAACTGCTCCTTGTATTAATTATACATTACAAAATGCAAAAGATTTCTCTTTTGCATTAGTAATGTGTTATATTTTCTTTTTACTCATTGTCCTTTTTGGATTTGCTTTCGTCAGTATCAAATTTGAAATCAGCAAGCAGTGACCCGATTTTATTACTTAGAACTTCCTCATGACTTACAGGGAGTTCTTCGCGTTGTTTTCTTGGTTGCCTTGGTTCGCTCTCTTTTGTAGAGGCTGCTTCTGCGCTTTCAACTCTTCGTGTGAATCTTTCAGTACGTTCTTTTATATTCTGTTGTCTTCTTTCTTCTCTATGCTGTTCTCTTTCGACTTCCTCTTGGGATGGTTGAGGATCAAGTGGCTGAACAGCTTTAATGCTTGCATTTACTTTCTTGTTTTCAAGATCAACATCAATTATTGCTACTTCTACCATCTGTCCTTCTTCAAGCACCTCAGAAGCACTCTTTAAACGTTTATTAGATATTTGAGAAATGTGTACAAGCGCGTCTATATCTTTCGCAATTTCTACAAAAACTCCAAAAGGCAGGATTCTTACTACTTTGCCTGTCATTATAGTATTTGGTGCAAACCTTTCTTGTGCGTTGTACCAAGGATCATCCTCTTCTTTTCTATATATAAGTGAGACTTTTCTCTTATCTTTATCTATTTCCTTAATTACTACATCAACTTCCTGACCTAGTTCCAAAACATCCTGTGGATGATTTATTTTTCCCCATGAAAGTTCAGATATGTGGGCAAGACCATCTATACCACCCAAATCGATAAATGCACCAAAGTTTGAGAAACTTTTTACTGTTCCCTTTACAATTTCACCAACTGCAAGTTTGCTCCATACTTCCTTTTCCATTCTCTCGTTTTCTTCTTCGATAAGAACTTTCCTTGATACAATCAGTTTTCTTTTTCTACGATCACACTCAATTACTCTTACCTTAAGTTTTCTACCAATAAATTTCTGAAGGTTTCTTTGAAACTGTGTGCTTATCTGAGAAATAGGCATAAAAGCATCAACGCCATTTATATCAAGTATAAGTCCGCCTGATGTAGCTTCTTTTACTGTACCCTTAATTGAGTCACCGGTAGTAAATGCCTCATTTATGTCTTCATATCTTCTTTTTTCATCGATTTTCTTTTTTGATAGATAAACGATACCGTCCTTGTCACTAACTCTCGTTACTATCGCTTCTACTTTATCCCCTACTGCTACTTGCCTTTGATCTTTGACCATTGGGAATTCTTCTGCAGGTATCGTGCCATCAATCTTGAAACCTATATCAAGATATACTTCTTTTTCGTTGACACCTATAACCTTACCGGTTACTACCTGTCCATTTCTTAACGTCACAAGGGATTTTTCTAACATCTCCTCAAAACTATTTCCTGATCCCTTCTTTGCATTATCTTCCATTGTTTCCTTTACCTCTCTGACAATACGATCCGGAGTGCTTGCTCCTGCCGTAATGCCGACCATTTCTTTGTATTTTATATCGATATCCTCAACCTGCTTTGCACATGAAATTAAATAGGTGCGTGCGCATTTCTCTTTGCACACTTCATATAATTTTCTTGTATTGGAGCTGCTAGGATCACCAATAACTATCATTATATCTACGTTTGCAGCCAACTTTACTGCTTCAGATTGGCGTATAGACGTAGCACTGCATATTGTATCAAACACCTCAAGCAATGTAAACTTTTTTTTCAATTCTTTAGTGATTTTTTCGTATTTTTCTTTGATGAATGTAGTTTGGGCTACTGAACAGTACTTATTTTGAGAATCAGGTATTAATTTTTCTATATCACTCTCTTCTTCAACTATTATAGCACTGTTATTGCAGTAACCATTTATACCTATCACCTCAGGATGCATACCAGATCCTACAATAATGATCCTGTATCCCTGGAGATGCATATCCTCTACTTTTTTTTGTATATTCCTAACATAAGGGCATGTTGCGTCATATATTTTTAAATTTCTTTTTTGGGTTTCCTCATAAAAAGTTTTTGATACTCCATGAGCTCTTACAAGAACACTCGCACTTTCGGGTATTTCAGTAATATCATTAACGGTTATTAGGCCTTTGTTTCTTAATTCATTTATAACCAGCTGGTTATGAATGACGTTTCCGTATGAATATTTAATTTGCTCTTGTTCGACTATTTCATTTGCCATTCTTACTGCTCTCGAAACTCCAAAGCAGAAACCAGCGTTTTTCGAAATAATCACATGGTTACTTATCTTTATATACCTCCGGTAAATTATATATAATATCCATCAATTCTTGACTCTTTAAAGCTATTTCTTCTTTTGCAGATTTTCTATCAAGTCCTGTATCTACAGGTTTTCCAATATATACTTTTGTCTTTTTATATACTTTTGCTTTATTTTCGATAAATACCGGTACTACCTTTGCTTGCGTCAATGCTGATACCATTGCTACTCCTCTTCTTGGAGGTAAAGGATTCCTGCTTTTCTGTCTGGTACCTTGCGGAAAAATACATACAAGCTCACCTTGTTGAAGAAGAGTAACGGCTTTTTTAATGCTTCTTATATCACTCTGTCCTCTTTTAATTGGGAAAGCTCCCATTTTATTCAGGAACCAAGCAGAGAGCTTATGCTTATAAAGTTCGCTTTTTGCCATAAAGTAAACCCATCTTTTTCTTGAATGAACTAGCACGAATACTATATCTAGTATACTGAAATGATTAGGACAAATAACATATGGCCCTTCATCAGGATATTCCTCGCCAATATACTCAACTCGGTAGAATACTTTAATTATACCCCTTACTATTCCACGGCAAAATTTTCTTAAAAATTCATTTTCCATTTATATACCTTAATAAAGTGTTAAAAACCTCATTTATCCCCATTTCTGAAGTATCTATCTCTATAGCATCATCTGCTTTTTTTAATGGTGCAAAATCACGACCTGAATCCTGGTTGTCACGGTAAATTATATCAGCAAGAACTTCTTCATAAGTAGTATTTTTCCCTTCCTGCTGCATTTGTAAAAGTCTTCTTTGAGCTCTTTTTTCGTTTTTTGCTGTTAAAAAAAACTTAAAATCAGCATTAGGAAGCACATATGTACCAATATCTCTGCCTTCCATTACGACATTATGATTTCTTGCCACTTGTCTTTGCATCTCAACTAAAAAAAGCCTTACGGGAGGAAACTTTGAAACATCAGAAGCTCCTTTGCTTACTTCATTAGTTCTGATGAGACCATCTACGCATTCATTGTCAAGGTACATGTGTTGTTTATTATCTTCAATAACAAGCTTTATATTAATATTTTTTATCAGTTTTTCGAGTTTATCGCCATCAAGCGTATCAATATTACTTCTTATAGCTTTTAGGGCGACTGTTCGATACATTGCTCCGGTATCGAGATATATATATCCTTTTTGCTCTGAAAGCATTTTTGCCATCAGACTTTTTCCACTTCCTGCAGGGCCATCTATTGCAATGGATTTATATTTCATAAGCTTCTATGTCCTAAACCTATTCCAATTTCATCTAAATTCAAAAAACCGATTCCTGTAAAAACGGCAACAGTTATATGGTCTTTATGTCTTGCAATCCCGATTTTTCCGCCTATGTTACATCCTATTGCTTTTGGCATTATTTGGCCTAATGCTTCTCTAGTTGCACCTACTACAGCGCCTTGTTCATGATGAACATCAAGTATCACATTCTGCCTTTTTGATGCAACAACAGCTCTTTCTATAATTTTCGAAACTGAAGAGATAAAATCACCTCCGAAGTCCACAGCAACGCATTTTATGCCCTTATCAGCATAATCTTTGATTAATGCATATTCTTCTTCTCTTGTAGAAGTAATAGATAGTTTAATTGCTGCTTTTGAAGTATCCTTACTGCCAATTGTATCGTATTCCATTAATCTTTTTCCTTTTGCCAGTTTATTATATCCACTTTAATATGATATTACAACAAATTAATCATAAATACACACTATCTCCAGCTAAAAAACCAGTTGAAAATGCAATTGTCAGGTTATACCCTCCTGTTAGAGCATCACAATCGATTATTTCTCCTGCAAAAAAAACATGTTTGCATAATTTTGATTCCATTGTTGATGGGTTAATTTCATCTACCGGAATTCCACCTTTTGTGACAATAGCATCATTAATGTCCATTCCGCTTTTTACTGTAATAGTAAAATTTTTCAAAAGCTTGACCAGTGACCTCTTTTCATCTTTTGATATTTGATTAGAAATCTTTTCAGGATTTATTCCGCTTTGCTTTACGATTATAGGTATAAGTGATTTCGGAAGAAGAGCATCCAATGAATTTGCATATTTTTTAGATGCATTCTTTTCCATATCTGCAGTTATCCTTTTATATAAGGTCTGTTCGTCAAGTGCGGGTTTAATATCTATTATTGCTTTACAATTTTTATAATCAGTATCTAATAAATATCTGCTTGCAGTAAGAACAATCGGACCAGATATACCGAAATGTGTAAAAAGCAGTTCACCCTGTTCCTTGTATAATGGTTTATCGTCTTTTGTTACAGTAAGTGATACGTTTTTCAATGTAAGCCCCATTGTCTCTGCAACCCATTTTTCTTTAGTAAGAAGGCCGGTAAGTGCACCCTTAACCTCTGTAATAGAATGCCCTAATTTTTGTGCAATCCCATATCCTGAACCATCGCTTCCAGTAGACTGATAGGTCATACCACCTGTTGCAATTATAAGATTGATGCATCCATAAGTATCTGTAACATTGAATTCATCACAGACAGTTACATAAAAGAATCCATCATTGCCTCTTACAGCATCAACCGCTTTATTCAATTTTATAATGTCTGCTTTATTCTTTTGTAACTGAGTTACAAGAGCATCTCTGACATCAATAGCCTTATTTGATTTTGGAAAGACTCTTCGGCCTCTTTCAGTAACTGTTTCAACTCCTATTGAATTAAAATATTCAATTATTTTTGATGGTGGAAAAGCATAAAGAGCAGAATACAGAAAAGAAGGATTAGTCATCACATTTTTCATGACATCCGGCACATCAGAGTCATTAGTTATATTGCACCTTCCCTTACCGGTTACTAAGATCTTACTTCCTGCCTGTTTTTTCTGTTCTATAACCAGAACACTGAATTTTTTACTTGCTGCAGTTATAGCTGCCATCATTCCAGCAGGTCCTGCACCAATAACTATGACATCATAATTATTTCTCATTCTTTTTTTTCTTTTCTATTGTATATATCGAATGTTCGTCCCATATTCGTTCCATATTCTGAAGTTTAGTCATGAGCTGTTTATCCTTCTTAATGCCGCATGCGGCTATCAGAGCATTAACGACAGAAAAAGGTGCAGTAAGTGAATCTACAAAGCCTGTTAGACCGCTTCTTGCAACAAGCACATTATGAGCTACTTCTGTTATTGGCGCTTCAAGGCTGTCGGTTATAGCTACAGTATATGCTCCGCTATTCTTTGCTATATCCATCGCATGAACTGTTCTTTTAGAATAACGCGGAAATGTTATTCCTATAAAAGCATCCTGCTCTGTAATAGATATTATTTCCTCAAATATATCAGCAGCTCCAGGCATACCCACCAAATTTACGTCATCAAAAATTAATTTGAAATAAATAGACATGTACAAAGCTACAGAAAATGAACTTCGTATACCTAATATATATATCCTTTTTGCAGAAGAGAGTTTATCTACAACAGTATTGAACACATCATTGTCAATCATGTTCATTGTTTCCTTTATTGACATAATATCTGATTTCATTACTGACATCAGTACATTATCCATTTCTACAGTATCAGAAATCCTCATAAGCCTTTCTGCAGATGTAAGTGTCTGACGTGCTACCTCCTTCATATCTCTTTGCATTTCCGGATATCCATCATAACCAAGTTCAATAGCAAATCTTACAACAGTGGATTCAGAAGTGTTTGCTTCTGCTGCAAGTTTTGTGGCAGTGTAAAAAGGAGCCTTATCGAAATTATTCAGTACATATTCAGCAATCTTTTTTTGACCTTTACTGAAGCCTTTAGTATTTTTAAGTTTATCTTTAATGCTCATAGTACACCTCTTAAATTCTGATTAATTAATATGAATAATTAGATAATCAATCCTTCATTCTTATCCTATTTCAGTGATAATAAAACACCTTTAGGTATTTTTGAAACCTAAAGGCGTTCATTAATTCGTTTTTTACACCGGATGGACCTTATCTTCCATATCGGTTAAATCCTTATCAAGTTTATACTTAAGTGCTCTTCTGTACTCAAAGAAATCTTTTGCAACCTTTGGGAACATCGCATATGTAAGTATATCCTCATCCTGTTCCAAGTATTCCTTCATTTCAGTTTTTGTTTCTGCTAATGCAGGCGGAATATCATCTGCTGGCCTGTGAGTTATAGGTTTTTCACCTTTTAGTATCTTATCTATTATTTCTTGTCTAATAGCTACAGGAGTTTTTCCATACTTTCCTGCAACAAGATCTTTTGATTCCTTAGGCACCATCTTATATCTTTCGCCAGAAATAACATTCATTACTGCTTGAGTCCCGACTATCTGGCTTGTTGGTGTTACTAGCGGAGGGAATCCAAAATCTTCTCTTACTACTGGTACCTCATTTAAAACATCCTGCAATTGGTCTTCTTTTCCTGCTTCTTTCATCTGGTTAACCAGATTTGAAAGCATTCCTCCTGGAACCTGATATATCAGAGCATTTATATCCACGCCCATGACTTTAGTGTTAAGAAGACCTGATTTTAGATATTTATCACGAACAACTTTAAATATTTCAGAGACTTCATTTATTTTTGCAACATCAAGCCCTGTGTCATATGTAGTTCCTTTAAAAGTCGCAACTATGCTCTCTGTTGGAGGCTGGCTGGTTCCTTGTGAAAATGGTGAAAGAGCGCAGTCGAGTACATCAACTCCCGCTTCAGCACCCTTTAAATATGACATAGAAGCTGTTCCTGCTGTATAGTGTGTATGTAATTGTATAGGAAGATCAATATTCTCTTTAAGAGCTTTCACGAGATCATATGCAGTATAAGGCAGTAAAAGTCCAGCCATATCTTTTATACAAATTGAATCTGCTCCTGCTTCAACCATGTTTTTCGCATCTTTAATATACTGTTCAAATGTGTGCACTGGAGATATGGTATAACATATAGCTCCTTGAGCATGTCCACCTTCTTTTTTACAGGCTTTCATTGCAGTCTCAAGATTCCTTGCATCGTTAAGAGCATCGAAAATCCTTATTATATCAATTCCGTTAGCTATAGATTTCTGTACAAAATATTCTACAACATCATCAGCATAATGCTTGTATCCTAAAAGATTCTGCCCTCTTAATAGCATTTGAAGTTTAGTATTTTTTACATGTTTCCTTATATACCTAAGCCTGTCCCATGGATCTTCATTTAAAAATCTAACGCAGGAATCGAATGTAGCTCCACCCCAGCATTCTAGTGAATAATAACCGATATTATCAAGAAGCTCCAAAGCATCTTTCATATCGGATATGCTCATCCTTGTCGCGATTAACGACTGATGCGCATCTCTTAAAATTGTTTCAGTGATTTTTACGCTCATCTTTAATCCTCTCTAATTCATGGTAACTAATAGCTGACCTGTTTCAACACTTTCGCCATTTGATACATTTATTGAAACTACAATACCATCTTGAGCAGCCACTATGTCGTTTTCCATTTTCATTGCTTCAAGAACTGCAACAACCTGGTTTCTCTTTACTTCCTGCCCAGCTTTAACTTTTACACTGATAATAGTTCCAGGCATTGGTGATTCAATTCTTACCGAACCTAATCCTTCAGACACAGCTGCTTTTTTAGGAGCTTGTGCTACTACTGGTTTTTTTTCTTCTGCTTTTGCAGCTGATGCTTGTACAGGCTTTATTTCTGCAACAGTATTTACTGATTTAACAGGTTCAGATGTTATTGGTGTTGATCCTGTAACTTCTTCTAACTCTACTACATATTCTTTTCCGTTTACTTTTGCTATGAATTTTTTCATTAATATATCCTCCGTGTATTAAAGCGGCATATTGCCATGTTTTTTGTTTGGACGGCTTTCTCTTTTCGATCTGAGCATTTCGAGTGCTCCTATTATATAAGTACGAGTAAATGCTGGATCAATTACATCATCTACATATCCTCTTTTTGCAGCTTCATATGCTGATGTATATCTATCAGAATACTCCTGTATTTTGGCTTTTCTGAATGCGACAGGATCATCGCTTTGCGCTATCTGTTTATTAAATATAATATTAGCTGCAGCATCGCTTTCCATTATGGAAACTGAAGCGGTAGGATAAGCGTATACGATGTCTGCTCCTGTTGACTTGCTGTTCATAGCAATAAAAGCTCCGCCTATCGCTTTTCCTGTTATTACGTTAATTTTAGGAACAGTTGCTTCTGCAAAAGCATAAACCATTTTGGCTACATGCCTTATTAACCCTTTATTTTCTTGAGAAGCATCTGCTACATAACCTGTAGTGTGTGTAAATGTTATTATCGGTATATTGAAACTATCCAAAAGCCTTACAAATCTTGAAGCCTTATCTGAAGCATACATATCAATCTTTCCTTCTTTTACTGAAGGATTGTTAGCCACTATACCCACAGCTTCACCATTCATTCTAGCAAAACCAGTTATAATTGATGTTCCGAACTCAGGCTGTATTTCCATAAATGTAGATATATCCGTAACACTATTAATTACATCCTTCATATCATAAGAATCAGAAATTATTTCATAAAGATTTTCAGTTGCCCTATTAGCTTGATCTGCAGTATCAACCCTAAATGGCTCAGAAAGATTGTTATCCGGTAGATATGATAAAAGCATTTTTGTTGAATTGATACACTGGTTTTCATCAATACAATGTATATGTGCATTCCCGCTTGATTTTGAATGAACTAAAGCGCTTCCTATATCTTCTTTAGCAACCTTAACTCCGGATACGCTTTCAATTACCTGTGGCCCATTCATATACATAAAGCTGGTTTTATCTGCCATAATGACAAAATCTGATAAAGCGGGAAACAAAGATGATACTCCAGCACAATTACCTAATATCACACTTATCTGAGGTATTACCCCACTCGCCATGGATTGTTTTGTTACAAGTTCGCCAATTGCTGAAAGCACATCGGTTCCTTCTTCTACTCTAGCACCGTCAGAATCTAACATGTATACAATTGGAGCGCCTGTTTTTATAGCCATATCAATAGTTCTGACTATTTTCTTTGCTTGCATTTCTCCAATCGACCCGTGAAGCACAGTATAATCCTGTGATGCTACAAAAACAGGACGTCCATTCACTCTTCCATAGCCGCATATTACACCATCTCCTGCTTTTCTTTTTGAAGCCATATCAAAATCCATACTGCGTGATTCAGTGAATGCATCTGTTTCAATAAATGATCCTTCATCATATAATTCGTGTATCCTGTCAATTGCGGTATTTTTTCCTTTAGCTTTTTGAGCGTCTATTCTTAACTGCCCTCCGCCAAGAGAAGCTTCCTGCTTTTTAGTTTTCAGTTCATTTACTTTTTCAATCATACTCATGTAGTTACCTCATAATTCATTTAATGCCCATTGCAATAGATTATATCATTTTTAATATATCCATTCAATCGTTTTTACAAATTTGCATGTTTTAAATAATGTAAATATCTTTAAAAAGAATATAATTCAAAATTTAAATATTATATCCTAAAGATTCAATTTCCTTTTGTGTGAGCGATCTGTATCTTCCCTTTTTAAGATCACCAATTTTAACAGGACCTATAGCTATCCTTTGAAGCATATATATTTTGATGCCAACTGCATCAAACATTTTCCTTACTTGACGGTTCTTGCCTTCAGTAATTGATATCTCAACTGAACATTTCCCGTTACTATTTACTACATTATCAATTCTGGCTTTTTCAGTGATATATCCTCCTATATCAACCCCATTTTCCAGCTGTATCTTAATATCATCTGTAATATCACCTTTCGCCGACACAGCATATGTTTTTGTTACTTCATTCTTTGGATGCATCAGAAAATTTGCAAAATCCCCATCATTAGTCATAAATATAAGTCCTGATGAATCATAGTCTAACCTGCCTACAGGATAAACCCTTTCCTCTACTGTATCAAAAAAATCTGCAACTGTTTTTCTGCCAAACTGATCAGACATAGAAGTAATAACCATTTCCGGTTTATTAAATGCAAAATACAATAGTTTATTTTCAATCTTTAAAACTTTATTACCTATTCTTACATCATCTGAATCATCAACCATTATTATTTCTCTGACGACATTTCCATTAACAGTTACAGCACCTTGAGAAATAAGTTGTTCAGCTTTTCTCCTTGATGCATAACCGCACAAAGCTATATATTTTTGTAAACGCATTTTTTCCATATACTTATTCTCCTATTTTCTCATCAGTAAAATTATTATCTTTGCCCTTCAAAGACAAGCTTATTATAACACCCATTAATATGTAGAATAAAAAAGCGATTCCATTATTGCTAATGTTAAACATGCCTTGTATGAAATATGCGCAAACTGAACATGTAAGAGGAAGCAGTAATATATTTTTCTTTATATTCCTAAAACCCTGTACAATCACACTTATAGCAGTAGTAATATATGCAATCCCTGCTGGAATTCCGCTGGAAACACATATATTCAAAAATTCATTATGAGCCTTATCTGTATTGACAATATTAGGGCTTATGCTTCTTAAGAATGATACTACTTCAGGATCTTTTATTATAGCTTGTCTAAGAGTTTCTATACCATAACCAGTTAAAGGTTTCTTCTCTATAAGTATCCAAACACCCTTCCATATACCAATTCTGAATGAACCGGAATTAAGAAGCTCTTCCTGATTTTCAGATGCTACTACTGTCGCCATCGTATCAAAAGCGCTCCATAATCTTTCAAAAAATCCAGAAAATAAAAACGCATAAATAATAGTTAGAATAACATGAATGCCACAACAGATTAGAATATTTTTAAAACTGAATTTTCTTACAGCCATTATTGCTATTAAGATTGCAAAACCTGCAAATGCACCTATCCACCCTCCCCTCGTCCGTGTTGCAAGCAACACGAAATAGTTTAACGACATTGGTATGGTCCAGAAATAATTACCTGATTTAATGAATGCAAAAACAAAAAGAGGCAGTGTCATGGCTAGAAGACTTGCAAGAAAATTAGGATTTCCCATTGTCGAAAAGGCCATGTAGTGCCATGATTGGGATATTTTATACTTTGCTAAAAAAGTCAGCTCTATAAGTTCAATCCCATACAGCTGAAATATTGCATAAATACAAATTAGGGAAATTGAAACGGAAAATAGTATTAAATGCCAGTTAGAAAATTTATAATGATTAGCGGCAATTAGAAATAAAAAGATATATATGACAGTTATGAAATATGTTTCTTTTCTTTCATATTCTCCAAAAAGTGACAAGTCGATATTTATACTGTAAAACAATGTTATTGTGGAATAGACTAAAAAAAACAGTGATGAAATAACTGCAGGCTGCTTAAACATTTTTTTTGAAAAAATATTGAGTTTCAAAGCTGCAAGAAAAACAAGAAGAATTATAGAAAAAGCATAAAGCATAACCATTTTTGAGAAGAAATATCTCTGTGGCAAAAAAGGCCATAGTACTAATGGAATAGTAAAGGCCATTATAGCCAAATATCCTGATATAATTTTCTTGCTGCTTCGTATCTGCAGCTCCTCTATTTGTTTTTTTTGTACCTGTGTTAATTCCATTTATCCTGCTTTTATCTGAATAGATTTTACATCTTATATCAAAGTCATGCAATAAATAAATATATTTAGCCAGCAACCTATCTAAAATTATTTACACCCGGTCATTTGTATAATAATATAGATGAAAGTATAATGCTGTTATAATTTTGGAGGATGATATGTTTAAAAAATACGAAAATAATCCTGTTGTAAGAAGGACTGAAGGTACATTTTATAGCAAATATGCTGCAAATCCTGATATTTTGGAGTTTAATAACAAACTATTCTTTTATTTTCGCGGTCAGGATGAAAATAATCACGATCAAATTGGTGTTTCAACATGTTCATTTGAAACATTTAATGGTATAAGATGGGATACAACAACAGCTGAGCCAATACTTAAGGTGAATCCGGATCCTAAAACCTATGACTCTAATCATATTCTGGATCCTGCTGCAGTAGTTATTGACAATAAAGTATATTTATATTACTCTGCACATTCTATGGAAATGCCGCATAGCATCTCACTTGCTATTTCACATGACGGTATTAATTTTAAAAAATATGATAAAAATCCAATAATACATAATGCTGTCGTACCTGAAGTAGTCATTAAAAACGAACAGGTATACTTGTTTTATCAAAGATGGACGGCTGGATCTAAAGGTGTATCAAAGTTCTATGTATGCACCAGCTCAAATGGAATAGATTTCGATGTGTCAACAGAAAAAGTAGTGTTTGAACCAGATGAATTTAGTCAGAGTGTTTCCACAAACAGGATATTTTATGAAGATGGCTTTTATTACAGCTTTTATGGCAATAATGAAAGATTCAAAGATTATCCAGAGAGCATCGGGATATCTCGTTCAAATAACTTATTTACTTGGGAAAAAAGCAGTAAAACGATAATACGACGCGGAAATCCTGGAACTTGGGATGAGGGAGCTTTATGGTTTGCTACTGTTTATAAACACAAAGATACATATTATTTGTGGTACGAAGGAACAGGAACAGGTAATAATAGGATTACACAAAAAGATATAATGGAATCAGACAATGCTGTAAATGAATCATACGGAGGATATGGAAAATCCAGCTTCTCACAGATTGGAATGGCTACATATTCTGGAAAGCTTTCAGAATACTTTAAGTAGATTCAACTAATTCTGAAGCATCTTCATCGAAATTGTCCAAAGGAATCAAATCATCAAGAGATGAAATATCAAATGCCCTGTAGAATTCTTCTGCAGGTTTGTATAAAACTGGTCTTCCGGGTGCTTCTAGCCTTCCTGCCTCAATAACGAGCCCTCTTTCAAGCAAAGTCTTTAAAGGACTGTCAGAATTACCTCTTACAGCTTCTATCCTGGCTCTCGTAGCTTCTTTGTTATAAGCTATAATAGCTAATGTCTCATATGCAGCTCTAGAGAGAGAATCTGTTTTCTTCTTTTCAAATAACTGGCGTACAGAAGAAAAATACAGTGGATTGGTACACATCTGGTAAGAATCTTCAATCTTTCTTATGAGAACTCCGGCTTTCACGTCTTTTAAATGATTTATATATTCATCAAGAATTTCAGTAAGTTCCTTTTTATCCATATCCAAAATCTGCTGGATTCTGGATATGGAAACTGGTTCGCCATTAGCATACAACATTGCAGTTACCACATTTATAATATATTCTTTATCCATATTATTTACTCCCAATCGTATATTTCATGAACATTATCCGGATAACTCAAGTTCTCAGTGCCTTCAACCAATATATCTTCAAATGGTCTTTTTTGCTTAAGTATTGCTTTTTTTTGAGATGATAAAACAAGAATAGAAAGAAAGTCTGTTACAAGGTCCGCTTTAGATAATGAATGCGCTTTAAATCTGGAAAAAAAACTAATTCTCTTTTCTTTAAAAAGAATGCCGATTACTTTTCTAATTGATTTCGCTAATGAGACTTTCTCTTTCTTGACAATTTCTTTAATATTATTAGCTTTCTTGTTAGTTTTTTCAATCTGTCTTTGCATGGTTTCACGATACATCATGATAAGAAGGCTTCTTGAAAGCATATATGTTTTTTCAGGTTCCCCGAAATCCTCAGTTGATGCGAAGGAATGCAAGCTTTTCTGTCCTTCTTCATGCATAACTTTAAATACTTCGCCTGCTTTCTTTATTTTTTTGTATTCAATAAGCTGGCGGATAAGTTCTGTTTCACTATCTTGTACATCTTCTTTTGCTTTTGGAAGCATAGAGCGAGATTTTATATGAAGAAGTGTTGCTGCCATTACCAGAAAATCACTTGCAATCTCCATATCAAGCTGCTGCATTTCCATTAGATAATCTAAATACTGTCCAGTGATGATGCTTATTTTTATATCATAAATACTCATCTTGTTTTCATCTATAAGATGAAGCAGAAGATCCAGAGGACCCTCGAAATTTTCAAGTTTTAACTGATAACTTATTCCCAATTTATTTTCATGGCCTTTCTTGCCATATTCATAGTTTCATCTGTCTTTATTTTAGCACTAGAATTTCCTTTGGCCATTATTTCTTTTATAAGTTCTGGTTTAGATTCAATTAATTTTCTTCTTTCCTGTATTGGTCGCAAAAACTGAGCTACTTTCCCATACAGATTCTTCTTACATGCAACACATCCTATTTCACCTTTTTTGCAGGCTTCGCATATTGAAGGAGCTTCAGTTTCGTTAAAAACTTTGTGGAAAGTATAAACTGAACAAATATCCGGATGTCCAGGATCAGTCTTTTTTATTCTTGCAGGATCCGTTATCATATTCATTATTTTAGTTCTTAATACTTCACCCTCATCTTTAAGCAGTATAGTATTATCATAACTTTTGCTCATCTTTCTACCATCGGTACCAGGTAGTACTTTAGCTTTTGTAAGTAAGGCTTTAGGTTCAGGAAATACCTCTTCATATAAGTAGTTAAATCTTCTGGCAATCTCTCTTGTTATTTCAAGATGAGGAAGCTGATCCTCTCCTACTGGAACTGCATCAGCTCTATATATCAGTATATCTGAAGCCATAAGGCAGGGATATCCTAAAAACCCATAAGTCCTTATATCCTTTTCACTAAGCTGGTTAAGCTGGTCTTTATATGTAGGACACCTTTCTAACCAGGATAATGGTGTAATCATAGATAAAAGCAGATGTAATTCAGCATGATTCTGTATCTTAGACTGTAAAAAGATATTACATTTATCAGGATCCAGCCCTGACGCATATAAGTCCATAATCACTTCGTTTATATTATGGACATAATTTTCTGTATTTTCGTATCCTGTTGTCAATGCATGCCAATCAGCAATGAAAAAGTAACAGTCATATTTATCCTGAAGATTCACCCAGTTTTCCACCGCTCCGAAATAATTACCCAGATGAAGCGAGCCCGTACTCCTTGTTCCGCTTAGCACAACCATGTCTTTCATAAATTTCCTCCTAATAAAATAATCCTACAAACCAGTTTGCAACATACAAAAAAGATTTTGTTATCGGTGATGCTATAAAGTCCAAAGCAGTTGCAAATTGTGATCTGAATATAAAGAAAATCATAAGGAATGCCATTCCTACAATTCTTTCATACTTCATTACACTGAAATAATACCTGTCAGGAAGTATGCCGAATAATATCCTTGATCCATCAAAAGGCGGTATTGGTATCAGATTGAATAATGCTAGAAAAATATTCGCTTGAAATAACAAATAACAGAAAACATATATTATTTCAAGTAAAATAGTAAACTTAATTCCATGTAGATATACAGCCTGTTCAATCAATGCAACAGGAAATGATGCTCCAAATGCAATTAAAAGATTAGTGACCGGTCCTGCAAGACCCACAAGCGCCATCCCATTTTTCGGATCCTTGAAATTCATAGGATTGACTGGAACTGGTTTTGCCCATCCGACTCTTGCTATGACCATCATTATAGCCCCCATAGGGTCCAAATGCTTTAATGGATTTAATGAAAGCCTGCCTGCATCTTTTGCTGTAGTATCACCTAATTTTAGTGCCATCAACCCATGCGCGCATTCATGCAACGTAAGAGATATGAGCATGACTGGTATCATGTATAACATAGGTATTATTGAATCAATAAGATTTTGCAGCATAAGCTTCACACCTTTTCCTTTTGTTAATTATATATTTTAAGGTCTTACATGTAAAGCGTAATGCCTATTTCTGCCAATCAATTCCGAACCAGGACAGGACAGAACGCCATAATAAAGTCCAAAAATCTGCTTTTTCCATAGCCTGTGCAGTAAAAACTTCGATTTCACCCAATACTTCACCATCAAGCGAGTAAACTATTTTCCCGATAACAGTATCTTTTTCAACCGGTGCTTCAAGTGAAGCTATGTCATAAATGATTTCTTTTGTAATTTTTGAAGTATCAGTTTTCTTCATGAATAATCTTAATGTACCTTTAGCATATGTCTCAACTGATTTATCGACTCCTTTTCTGACTTCAATTGTGCCAACCATCTGCTGGTCATCGGTTGTCTCGGTATACATGAAATTTGAGAAACCATAATCCAGAAGATATGCTGTTTCTGCTACTCTGTGATTATTGTCAATTTCTCCTGTAACAATAGCTATAAGGCTGATATCACCTCTTTGAGCTGTACCAACTAGACAATACCCTGCTGCTGAAGTAAAACCGGTTTTTAAACCAGATGCGCCATCATAATAATTCAAAAGATTATTCCTGTTGACCATATACTGATAATCTCTGTGTTCTTTATTACGGAATTCCTTTTCTAGAGTACTGCTAAATTCGAAAATATTCTTATATTCATTTATAAGAGCGCTTGTAACTATTGAAAGATCTTTTACTGTACTATAATGCCCTGCATCGGTCAGGCCGGTACAGTCTCTGTAATAGGTATTCAACATACCAAGCTCTTCAGCTTTCTGATTCATTCGGTTTACAAATTCCCCTTGAGAACCTGCAACTGCTTCTGCAACGGCAACTGTAGCATCATTGGCGGATCTGACCTCTATTGCATACAATAACTCTCTTAAAGTAAATTCCTCACCAAGATTTAAGTATACTGATGAGCCCTCCACACCATGTGCTTTTGCGGATGTCTTTATCATAGTTTCATATGTTATCTCATTATTTGCAATAGCCTCCATTACAAGATAAACCGACATGATTTTTGTAAGGCTTGCAATCGGAATCTGCTTGTTTTCATCTTTAGCGTAAAGAATCTGTTTTGTATTAGCTTCAACAAGTATAGCGCTTGTAGCTTTTAAATTATCAATTGAAGATGATGAGTATATAGCGGAAACCTCATTCTTGTCATATGAATCATTTGAGGCTTTAACAGGTATAAGCATTAACATCAGTGATATGAAAATAATTATTGATACTGTTCTTCTTTTCAAGGTAAATACCCCCTTATCTTTAGTAGCGGTTTGATTATATCATCCATTATATATAAGAGACAATAATTTTTATTGTTATTTAGGACTTATACAGATAAAATATACATATGATTATGAATAAATTAAAAAATATAAAATTAAATATCGCTTTAATGATTATAGTCTTATGTGTCGCTACCATTCTTTCATCGTGTAAAAAAAGCAATCCTGTTACAGCTTCTCCACCTATAACAGAAACAACTTCTGAACAACCTTCTACAACAGCTATTATTGAAGAATCAGATTACATAAAGTTAGATATGCTTATTCAATATCAAAATGGTATACAAGTGCTACCTGTAATATATGATGTAACATCAGTAAATTTGAAAGCATCAGATGGATATGAGATCAGATTGGATTTATTGCTAGTTGAAGGCATAAAATATCCTACATATTTTCCCAGACAAAATGAAACATTGGATAGTCCTCTTATTCCGATACCAGAAACTGATAGTTTGAAATATCTTTTATGTAATCATCATAAAATATATTTAATTGATCTTTCAGTACCAAGTATAGATATGCTACTTACAGAAGCTGATGAAGATACTACATACGCAAAATCATTGGAACACAATCAAGCTAACGGCCTTTACTGGGGAACAAAGCCTATCCTATCTGATGATGGACATTATCTTTTGTATTTGACAAATAGAAGAAACAACGGAAAAACAAATGATATAAGATTATATGATTTTAATACAAAAGAAGATATTTTGTTAGCAAAGGATTCATACTATACTGATGCATATATATCTGATACAACTGTGTTTTATACTTGTAAAGACATGTTAATGCGGATAGAAATATCTTCCAAAGCAAAAGCTGCGGTATCATATTCAATATCATCTAATGGAAGTTTCTCTTATCCTTATTATATATATACTACTACATACTATCAGAAATATGAGATACTAAATCTTCTTACTTTAAATGTAGAAAAAGGATCACTAGGTACAGAAAATTCAGCTTTAAAAATCCTATCAACTAAAACAAACAGGAGTAATACCGCTGCATTTTTATTATTAGATAAACAGAAAATTACCCTTTCTTTTGTTGATATACAGCACAATAAGCTTATAAGAACATTCGTACTGAGTGATTCCTTCAGATTAGTTTTTACTCAATGGAAGGATAATAATACTTTAATAGTTAGTGGATATGAAGGAGATACAAATGAAAAAACATACTTGCTTTCGTATTAGATTTACATGCTTTATTACATTTTTACTTACTTTATCTATGATTTGCGTTTTGTCAGCATCAGACTATGATAGAGCTTTCATTCAAAAACCCATTAATAACCTGTTAATACAAGCTTTATCTCCATACAAAAGCGCAGAGGGTATAGAATACTGGCCATTATGCACAAGCAAAAATAACCAACCAAGATATGTATCAGGAACAAATCCACATCAGGGTACCGACTTATCTATAAATGTGGGAGAGAGTATATACCCTATTTATGATGGCGAAGTAATATATATTAATAAGGATATTTCTGCACAATTAGGTCATATTGTAGTTAAATCAGACATAGGATATGAGGAATCAGTGTATATAGAATATCTACATGTAATACCCATAGATGGTATTGAAACTGGCGATTATGTGTATACCTCTATACCGATAGCAACTATTGATGAGTACAAAAGATATGATTCACATCTTCACATAGGCAGAGTAAATGCTGAGAGAGCATTACATTATCAGTTGTATGATCTTTTTTCTGACACAGCTAGATGGAAAAACGGTTCTGATCTAGATGTTTTCAGTCATCCAAATTTTAATAGCGAAATGAATACATTTTCTATAACAGCATATGTATCCTCAGATACAGAAAATACAGATTATTATGGCGGATATGGTAGATTCCCTATGAAGTATATTACTTTTTTCTATTCAGTGAATAACGGTACATGGAAAAATTTTAACATTACTGATTATGATGAAGATTTCAGATATTCCTTTAATATTAAAGATTTGACAGGTGCAAAGAGCAATGACAATTTAAGATATTATTTAACTGCTACAAGAGATAACAACAGTACACTAGATACCACATTTAAAGATGCTACATATACAGTGGCATATTATCCTGCATACTATTCTCATCCATCTGCTACCCTGACTAAGGACCAAGCTGACATAATATCTATTAGTATAACTATTAAGTAATGTCATTTGCAAATTCTCTGTAATATAAATCGTGATAAAGGCTTTTCTTTTCCAGCAGTTCGGAATGCGTACCCTCTTCTGCAACATTACCATCCTTTATATAACATATATGATCAGCATTTATAATTGTGGATAACCTGTGAGCTATAACTATTGATGTTTTATTTTTCATAAATCTATCCAAAGCATCCTGTATCATTTTCTCGGATTCGCTATCAAGGGATGAGGTAGCTTCATCAAGAAGCAGTATAGATGGATTTTTAATTATAGCTCTTGCTATCGCAATTCTCTGCCGTTGACCTCCAGAAAGCCTTATACCTCTTTCACCAACTATGGTCTCATATCCATTTGGCTGAGCTTTTATAAACTCATGAGCATTTGCTGAAACTGCTGCACTTATAATCTCTTCATCTGTAGCATCTATTTTACCGTATTTGATATTTTCCATTATTGTACCATTAAAAATATACGCATCCTGCGGCACATAACCCATTTCCTCTCTTAACTGTTCAAGAGTATACTTCTTGTATGGTTTCCCATTTATCTGAATCTGCCCTCCATCAATTTTAAAAAGGCCAAGCAACAATTTAGCAATTGTGCTCTTGCCACCGCCACTGTCACCTACCAAAGCTAATGTCTTTCCTTTTTCTATTTTCATGCTTAATGCTGATATTTTAAATTGATTACTGATATTTCCATCTGTTTTATCGTAACCTTCGTAAGAAAACTCTACTTTTGATAGCTCTAACCCCATATCAGATCCTGTTCCCTCAATATCATAGAGTTCAGGTTCTTTATTTTCATCATAAAGTTGCTTAAGTCTGTTGGAGCCTGCAAATGCTTTCTGTAAATTAGGTACTGCTGAAATCAGTACAGAAACAGACCATCCAATACCATTACCTGTAGAAATAGCCATATAATTTCCTGCCTGTAAAGTTCCTTTAATTACAAATATGCAACCTAAGATAGTTGTAAGGATATTTGAAGAGTTCCATATGATACCATTAAGACCTCTTTGAAGCGTATAAGTTTTTGCTGCCTTCCATCCGCTATTAAAATTATCCTGGACGCCTTTTTCAAATTTCGTCTTAAGATAACTGCTTAACGAAAACATTCGGACTGCTGTAAATCCTGTAACTGCTTCCGTTGCTTCCTTACTCAATGCGGCTTTATTTTCCAGTATAGCTTTGTGTTTTTCTCTTAAAGGTTTTATGAATAATGCATTTAAAATCCCTGTCAGTGTTGAAAAACCCAAAAGTATAGCTCCAAACCTTAAATCTAGTAAAAGCACAAATGGTATCCTTAAAAATATTGCGATTACAGCTTCCGTTATATCTTCAAATCTGCCGAATACTGTTATAACGCTCTGGGTGTCAGCATTAAATCTTGAAACAAGATCACCGCTATGCGTCTTCTTGAAATATGAAGAAGGCAGCTTTTGTACTTCTTTGAAAGTCTTTATCCTTATATCTCTTAAAATGTCCTCTTTTACCTTGTTATGAAGATGAAAGAAAATGCAAAAGAATATGCTTGTCACTATAGTCCCTGAAAAAATCAGAATCAGCATTAATACATTATCTACATCCTTATATATAAAGTAATCTGTTAATAGTTTAAGTGAATACGACAAAGTCATATCAACAAAACTGCCAATTATGCACCATATTGTAAGTAGTGTGAAATACTTTGCTTTATTCTTCCCCATTAAATCAAAAATGAATTTTATATCTTTAACCATTTTGAACCTCCTGGGTGACTAACTGCCGTTTATACAGCTCTGAGTATCTTCCATTATAGGATATAAGCTGGTTATGTGTTCCTTGCTCACTAATTATGCCCTCTTCAAGCAATACTATAAGATCAGAATCGATAATTGTTGAAAGCCTATGTGCAATAATAAGAACAGACCTGCCTTGCTTTAAGTTCTCTATAGACTGCTGAACATAAAATTCTGCTTTTGTATCCAATGCGCTTGTAGGTTCATCAAGCATAATCAATGGTGCATCTTTAAGCAACGCTCTTGCTACTGCAATCCTCTGCCTTTGGCCTCCTGATATTTTAGCCCCTCTTTCACCAACATCCTTTATAAACTGGTCAATGTATGCCTTTTTAGATGCATCCTCTATCATTTCATCTGTAGCATTAAGATTACCCATTTTTATATTATTAACTATACTGTCATCGAACAAAAACACGTCTTGGGTGACACATGTCATATATTTCCTTAAAGCAGCGAGATTCCATGTCCTGATATCATGGCCGAATATTTTTATTTCACCTGTAAAATTTTCATAATAACCGCAAATCAGTTTGAATATAGTACTTTTCCCGCTTCCACTTACCCCACACAAGGCCAATCTGGAGTTTTTATTCAATTTAAAGCTGACATCTTTTAATAAGGTAATATCATTGTGATACGAAAAGCTTACATTCTTAAACTCCACTATTATATCAGAATCATTCGTTCCATAATCTTCACCATCTGTCCTCTCTTCCTTGCAACTTAAAAACTTAAAGTATCTCTCAGCAGTTCCTGAGTGGCCTATCATTTCTGTCCATGCCTGACCGGTTGATCTTATTGTATGGATTAAAGGCCAAAGCATATTACTGAATATAACATACTGTCCGATTGTAAGCTCATTTCTGGAAATAAAATACATTGAAGCAAACATACATATTCCCTGCGGTATAATCATCATCATAATTTGTAGAGCTCTGTTTTTTGTCATTACCAAACTACTTTTATAAGACTCATTTGCAATATTCTGGCAGGTTTCTTCGAATTTAGCAGTATGAGACTTATTCATATTAAAAGCTTTGTATATATCATTACCCTCTATAAAATCCCTAAGATACGAATTTAATACAGCGGTATACTCCTGTATGTTATTATTTGTTTCCTTCAAAGGCTTGGATACTTTGTTCAAAACAAACATTACTATAGGTACTACTATTAGTGAAAAAACTGTCAGTTTCCAGTTAATATTACACAGTATGATAGTTGATAATATTAGAGTGATAGGGTTCCATGAAAGAAGTCCTGCTATGCAATCACCCATGAATGATTTTATTTTTTCAATATCATCAATCAGAGTGCTTATTGTGTCAGCTGAATGTACATTCTCGTAATATCCCATTTCCAGCTTATCTATCTTGTTATATGCATTTAAAGAAAGAGTCTTATATGATCTTAACTCATATTGTGAGTCTATTAAAGGATTTGTAAACTGAAGAAGGATTCTTATCAGAAATATTGCTATTAAAGCATATATGAACGAAAGAAGCCTCTCATATTCTTTTGACAATGCTACATCTAAGGCAGAGCCTATAAAGTAGAAATCAAATACAGATATTGTTCCTGATGCTAAACCACCAAACCATCTTGCAATAGCCCATTTTTTATGTTCTGAAGTCTCTTTATATATTCTTGTCATCATTTTAATGACATTTTTAGCTTTTGTCTTCTCTTTTTTTGAAGACATTTCATTATCCATTTTGTTCTCGCTATAAGGTTTTTAAAGTTGTAATAATTATTTTATCTAGTCTATACGCAAATTGCAAGAATTATTTTATGTGTAATGAATAAATAATAAACTGTTTTGCTTAATTTAGTATAGATTTAGATCAATAAATCCAAAGAAAAATTTATTATATATAGTAACTATATCATTTTACACATCATACAAATTCCATTGTTATAGTACCGTTACTTGTATTTGATTCCACAGCAGCGACTATATCTGACTTATATGCATATCTGCTTTCTCCTTTTGCATAACTAATCCTTCCCAATGAGTTCCGTTGCATAGACTGCATATTAAAATTCCGTCCTAAACGTATGTTACCATGTCTTCCAGCAGAGCACTCGAAAACTGCTCCAAAGTCACGATTAATATTCACTGTTACTGAACCATTAGTTGTTTCTCCAGTCATTAAAAATTTCCTTTCTGACTGATATGGAAAAAGCCTGTCAAATAATATAGTTCCGTTGGTTGTCTCTGCTTTAAAACTTCTTGCTGAACTGTTGTTAAGTTTTACTGATCCATTTGTAGTTTCCATATCTATTAGTTTTGAATAATCCATATTTGTCTGAACAGAACCATTTGAAGATTCGACAATTATTGAATCATCAAAATTATTTTGTTCTAAACGCACTGAACCATTGCTTGTTTCGGCTTTTAATACCTTGCCTATACATCTTTTTACACTTACTGAACCATTTGTGCCTTCTAATATGATCTGTTCACTCCTTACATCCATAAGACTAATAGGTCCATTGGTTGTCTCAACTCTAATATTCGAAAAAACCCTATCTGGAAGCTGTAAAGATATGATTACTTTTTCTTTATATATATCATCAATAAATAATTCAAAATTATCCGATGTATATTGAATTTCAATTATTTCATTAATTCTTTCATAGTCTTTTGGTTTAACTGAAACAGTCAGCAGTGTTATGTCTGAAGATGAACGTCTTATATTAACAGTACTATTTGTGCCTTCTATTTTTACTGATGCATTAGCATTTAGCTCAAACTCCATATTTTTAGATTCATACCCACTTAAATCAATATTATTGGGGATATCAAAAGATAATGAATCAAATACATCACTTTTTATATCTGCAAATCTGTCAAATATGGCATCCTTAAGATCCCTTCCGAAATTTGCATATTTATTTCTAAAATCAGCAAATCCATCAAATTTCTCGAAACTATCTTCTTGCATCGAGTCTTGAAAATCCTTCGCATCATAGTAATCGTCCTCTTCTTGGTTTGATTCATTTTTATTTTCGCTTAATGCATCGATAAGCATTTTTGCTTCTTCTGATGAAATCTTTTTTTCTTCAAGAAGTTTCAAAATCATTTCTATTTCCTTAGACTTATTCATTGTAACTCACTCCTATTTAAGTATTTTTAAAGCTTCTTCAACAGTCATTTCGCCTTTTTCAATGCTGTCGAGTACTTTCATCCTGGTATCATCTTCCTGATTTTCATCTTTATATCCCATCGTTTTCGCAATTATCTCTAGTCGTGATTTAACGGTCGGATAAGATATTTTTAATTCCTTTTCCATATCTTTTATGCTTCCCCTGCACTTGATAAAGGCTTCCACGAATTCTAACTGGCTTAGGTCAAGTTTTGCTAGTTTGGAGGTATAAAACTCACCGCTAATATGAGTCTTGCAATTTTTGCACATCATATCAGTGACAACCAGCTCACCTTCGCATATCGGACATTGTGCCGGTACGAAATTTTTCATTTTCTTATCCTCCTATACTTTGTAGTAAACATTTATTCTCATTTCAAAAATACAATCAAATAATACAAAGATTAATTTGATATGTCAATACTATTTTTAAATTATTTAATCTTATTATTAAATATTTTAATTATTGACTTTAATTGTTGATATATTAAAAACATATGTTCTTTTTAAGATATAATAATACCCGGTCATACCGGGTTCTATTATATATATTGAGATTACATTGAATTTGCATAGCTTATTCAAATTTTGATATAAAATTCAAGTTATCCTCAGTTGTTCCGTATATTGTACTATCCTTATACTTTAGAAGTATAACATCTGCAAGCACTGTTTCCTTTTTAAAGTATATATCAAAATTAAATACTCCTTTTTCAAGATACTTATATGCATTTGGAGCATTACATGCCCAGGATACATATTCTGTATTGTTAACATGCATATTACTGTCAATTAAACTGTAACCCACTTTGATTGTATCGTACTGCTCAAAAGAATTAGCATTTATTTCAGGTTTGCTGCTTATAGAAATATCTACAGCGTCTTCTTTGAAAGATTTTGTCTTGATAACAGGACGCATTAGAGATTTATCAGATACTCTGCACAAAAACCATTGTGAAGTTGCTTTAACGCATATGACATCGTTGCGTGAAAGAACGAAGTCCCTTATGTATATCATTCCTTGCTGGGCTACCTGGGATGTTCCGGCAATAATTCGTTCATCAGCATAAATTGGATTTATAACATTTACAATTGATCTTCTTAAAAGAAAAGCTATGTCATTGTCTAACAGACTTTTACGTCCACATCCATATGTTTCGAGATCTTTATATGCAATATCCTGCATAATGACAAACATATGCTCAAGTTTCAGTCTTCTGAAACAATCGCACATGCTTTCTTTAATTATAAGATCTTCACAAGTATGCATATTATTCTATTTCATTACACATTCATATGTTACCTTATAGGTTTCTTCTTTTGATTTTCTTCTCACAATAATACCTTGTCTAGTATCATTGAAATTATTTACATAACTATTAACAACATACAATATTGAACCTTCTTCTGGCTCGACTGTCACATATACAATCTTATCCTCTATGTCGAATTTAATCGTTACAGCACTCGAGTTATCAATTTTTTTAATATCAAAAAGATGTTGATATCCTTCGTCATTTCCTATCTTATCAACATTTTCATATTTGTAATCGATAATGCATTTTCCTTTGCAATAGAATACATAATCCAAATCAAGTACATCAACAGCTTTAATATTAAATATATCATATACTTTATTTCCATCTATCTTCATATCACGCATATAGTCAACACATTCATATACGTTTTTAGATTTCGCTATTATATGAGTATCATCATAATACTCAATTATTCCTTCAGGCCATATACCTTCTCCCACAGGTGTGTATGTCTGATCAGTCTGATTGATTATAACAGTATTATGGGCAATAGTTTTATGCTGCCATTCATAGAATATTTGTGAGCTGTACCCTGCTGAACCGATATCTTTTGAAACAAGATCGCCATAGAAGGCCATCTCCATAGTCATGACATCTGGATGGCTGTGACATATTGTCTTGATACCGGTTTTTAGATAGAGTTCGGTTACATCATTTTTTAATATTGCACAATAGGAATCTTCAAAATTATTAGATCCAAATTCTGGAAGATGATCACATTCATCATACTCTATACCATAGAGAATTTCGTCGAGTGTCTTTGGCGGATTTTGCTTATGTTTTATATAACCAAGCACTTGTTTAAAGTATGCGTTATCAAATAATGCACAAGCTTTAACATATGCATTTTGATATTTGAAAATATCCATGTCCAGTCCGCTGTCGCATGGATTTGCTATACAGCCGTTTTTAAACATTATTTTTAATGGAAACATAAACTGGCTTTCAACAATCTTCATTAGTTCATCATATTCTGGAATACATGATACTTCATTTCTCTTACATAAAAGTAAAAGCTCAGCTGTTGCTGCTAAACCAAAGAAATGATAACCAGTACTTGTTTCGAACCACATCCCATCTTTAGTGACTCCTCTTCTTAACTGATCCATAATTCCAAATCTCGAGTAGAATGCTCTTTTAATTATAACTTCATCCTTAAAGAACACTCCTATGTTTGCTTCGCTGACTTTCTGCCAAAGAGGTATGTTGTATATTTTATTAGCAAAAAAATCAAACATATCCGCTTGAGGTGTAAAAAATCCCTTATGCCACTTATTTAGTTCCGCTTTAGTAAGATGATCCTGTGCCGCATCTATACCATATAGAAGAGACATTGTGTTTGCTGCATCAGATAATCCGGTTCCTGTATATCTTCCCAAAAATCTTAAATTTGGAGCAAAAGATTCGAATTTATCATAATTATCTGTAAGAAAGTTCATGACCTTCCTTATATAATCAATATACTTATGTTGTTTTGTTATACTGTACAGTATTCCTGCATATTTCACATAGGCGCAGCTTGTACCTCTATATGATGTAGTCCATGCCCAGTCTTTTCTGTCACCGGTATTTTCTTTGCCGCAAACAGAGCATTTATATAACCCTCTATTATCGCTATCAAAAATAAGCGCTCCTGAACAGTAATCGCAATGAAAATCATGCCCCCAACCTGCTTTCCATTCAGCACTGTCATAATATGAGCTTATAAATTTATCTGTATTGTCTTTTATAGAGTCATAAATTCTTGAATTATCATTAAAATCCTTAATAATCTTTTCCCAGTTATAGCCTGTCATTGCATATCCTCCTTATGCCCTCTTACTGACATAATACAGCCTTAATGGCCGCAACGGCTTTACTATAACAGAGCCACCGACTAGTTTCAACATCAAAAAGCAAAGTTCACGAAAAGTTAACAGATTCATAAAAGTATTAAGCGTATAGTATTTTAAGCGTTACATCATAGGGAGGATATGCAATACCTTTTTCTGTCACAATAGCTGTTATATCTTCATGGTCGGTCACATCAAAAGAAGGGTTAAAAACCTTTACTCCAGAAGGGATAATCTGTACACCTCTTATATGTGTCACTTCAGAAGGATCTCTTTCTTCAATAATTATTTCTGATCCATCTTTAATGTCCATATCGATAGTTGAAATAGGACAGGCTATGTACATTGGTATCCCATACCTTTTTGCTATTATTGATATATTTTTTGTTCCTATCTTGTTTGCTGTATCTCCGTTGGATGCCACCCTGTCACATCCTGTTATTACGGCATCTACCATTTTCTTACTCATCAGATGAGCTACCATACCATCAGTTATTACGGTTACATCAATTCCATTTCTGCTAAGCTCATATGACGTAAGTCTTGCACCTTGAAGTCGAGGACGTGTTTCACAAGCATAAACAGACAGTTCCTTACCCTGTTCTTTTGCTAGATACATTACAGAAGTTGCTGTACCATATGCTGTTGTTGCTAATATCCCTGCATTGCAGACTGTAAGCACACTCTTAGAGTCACCTAGAAGAGATAGCATATTCTCACCAATCATTTTGTTTGCGTGTATATCTTCGTTATGTATTGCTATTGCCTGTTTATATAAGGTATTTTTAAGCATTCTAATATCAAGCCATTCTTCATTGACCACTGAAATCATTCTTTTAATTGCATATGACAGATTTACTGCCGTCGGCCTTGCAGAATTCAGATATTCTCCAGCCTTTTTCATTTCTAATCTAAAATCATTTATGTCAGGGATATTTAATGAAAGTGCTTTAATGTACATGCCATAACCGGCTGCAACACCAATAGCAGGAGCTCCTCTTACTACCATATCCTTAATTGCGAAATACACTGATTCAATAGAATCACATACGAAATACTCTTCTGTTTCAAATAGTTTTCTTTGATCAATCAGAATGAGTTTATTATTAGAAAATTCAATAGGACTAATTTTACCCTTCATTTAATACCTCCTTGAGTACCCGTATCATATTTTTTGAGCATATATCCTTTACATCTTCTTCTTTATAATTCAGCTTTAAAAGAGCATTTATAATATTCGGAACTTTTGTAACATCCTTAATAGCTGATTTATCAATCCCGTCAAAATCCGATCCTAATCCAATATGCTTGGTTCCGATTAAGGAAGACATATATTCTATATGCTTTATTACATCATCAACTTCTGCAACTCTATTCTCTTCCTTCGCGACTAAAAAATCAGAAAAGTAGTTAACACCAGCAAGACCTCCTTTCTTTGCTAGTATTTTCAACATGTCATCATCAAGATTCCTCTTATGCGGACAGACATGCCTGCTGTTGGAATGTGTAGCGACAAATGGTTTGTTTGCTGTTTGCGCAATATCATAAAAAGTCTGATCATTTGCATGTGATACATCAACTAAAATACCAAGATTGTTGCATTTCTGTACGGCTTTCCTACCTAAGCTGCTAAGTCCTTTACATGAATCTTGGTTTACACCCGAAGCAAACTCATTTGACGGATTCCATGTGAATGACAAGCATCGAACTTCATGGTCATATAGGAAATCTATATATGAAAGATCACTTTTTGCTAGATATACTCCTTCAATGGATAATAATGAGAAAACAGAAGGATTATCATCCTTCTGTTTCTTTTCAAAAGCTAATATATCTTCTTTAAATAAAATCTTATTGTATGAATACTTCAAAGTCATCTTTTGATAAAGGGTCAACATATCGTTTAGAAGATTAACGGATTTGTTAAACCCGTTATCTTGCGATAACAATGTTGGATGACAGAACATAGCGAAAAACTGCAGGTATGTCATACCAAGCATTTTGACCTTCTCTTGTGTAAACTGCATATCTTCTTTATTCTCGCGTATTGCAAGCAATGTATCACAATGTGCATCTATGACATGCATTTAAGGTTCTCCAGACTTTTTTTTATATCCTGAGCTAAGTCTTCAAACTTTTTTAATTTCTGCTTTTCGGAATCTACCAAATTTGCAGGTGCTTTGGATACAAATGCTTCATTTTCCAACTTGCTTTTTGCTCTTAATAATTCAGCTAATGCTTTATCATACTCTTTTTCTAACCTTTTCATCTCATCTTCAATATCTACAAGCTCCTTAAAAGGCATAAATATTTTAAAACCAGGCAGAATGATGGATATGGAATTATCAGGAATATCATTAGCATTTTCAAATATCATAATAGATTTTGCAAAAGCAAGCTTAATAAAATACTGTTCCCCTTCTTCAATAATCTTTCTTGTATGTTCATCTTCAGAAACAAACAGTATGCTTGATTTTACCTTAACCTCAATATTCAATTCAGCACGTTTATTCCTTATGCTCTTTATGGCATCCATAATTACACCCATATCGGTAGCGCATGTCGTATAGTTATTGCTTGCTTGTTCAATAGGCCAGTTGGAGATCATAATAGATTCATCTGTATCTGCAAGGCTCTGATATATCTCTTCCGATATAAAAGGCATAAAGGGATGAAGCAGTTTCATTGCATTTGTCAAAGTATAATTGAGCACATATAATGCTTCTTTTCGTTTCGGATTCTGCTTGTCATATAGTTTAGGTTTGACAAGTTCAATATACCAATCGCAAAATTCATCCCATATGAATTCATATATTTTCTGCAAAGCTATACCAAGCTCGAATTTTTCCATATTGTCCGTTACTTCTTTAATTACATGGTTAAGTCTTGTCAAAATCCATTTTTCCGGATTTTCAAAATTATTCCTGTCAATCTGAGAAAAATCAGGCGATTCATCAAAATTCATAAGTACGAATCTGGTAGCATTCCAAATCTTGTTGGCAAAATTTCTTCCTGCTTCAACTTTTGTTTCAGAAAATCTAAGATCATTTCCAGGTGAATTACCAGTAATAAGCGAGAATCTTAAAGCATCAGTACCATATTGGGATATTATATCCAGTGGATCTACTCCATTACCCAGTGATTTGGACATCTTCCTTCCGAGCTCATCACGTACTAACCCGTGAATCAGTACTTTAGAAAATGGTGTTTTCCCAGTATACTCCACTCCAGAAAATATCATTCTGGCAACCCAGAAAAAGATTATATCATAACCTGTTACAAGAACATCTGTGGGATAAAAATATGCTAAATCATCAGTTTTGTCAGGCCATCCTAGAGTTGAAAATGGCCATAGAGCAGAACTGAACCATGTATCAAGCGTATCCTCATCTTGGTGTACATTTGTACTTTGGCATTTAGTACAAGCTTTTGGCAACTCCTCTGAAACAATAATCTCACTGCAATCATTACAGTAGTATGCAGGTATCCTGTGTCCCCACCAAAGCTGTCTGGATATGCACCAGTCATGACAATCTTCCATCCAGTTTAGATAAATTTTAGCAAATCTAGATGGTATAAATTCAGTTTCTCCGTTATTCACCACATCAACTGCTGGTTTTGCTAATGGCTCCATTTTAACAAACCACTGGGTAGAAATTTTAGGCTCAACAATAGAATCACATCTATAGCAAGAGCCGACATTATGCATATGTTTTTCTATCTTATCAATAAGTCCAGCATTTTCCAGGTCCTCTACAATCCTTTTTCTTGCTTCATATCTGTCAAGTTTGGAATACTTACCCGCATTTTCATTCATTGTCGCATCATCATTCATGGCGTTTACTATAGGAAGGTTGTGCCTTAACCCCACCTCGAAATCATTTGGGTCATGGGCAGGGGTAATTTTTACAACGCCTGTTCCAAAATCCTTTTCCACATACTCATCCGCGACAACAGGTATCCTCTTATTAACTAATGGAAGTATGACATTTTTGCCTACAAGATGCTTATATCTGTCATCATCAGGATTTACTGCAACTGCTGTATCACCTATCATTGTTTCAGGACGTGTTGTTGCTACTGTTACATATCCATCTGTATTTTCAATTGGATATCTTATATACCATAATGCTCCTTCTTTTTCCTCATACTCAACTTCAGCATTAGAAATCGAAGTTCCGCATACCGGACACCAGTTTATTATCTTTTCACCACGATAAATAAGACCTTTTTCATACAGATTGATAAAAGCTTTTACAACGGCTTTAGATAACCCTTCGTCCATAGTAAACCTTTCCCTGCTCCAATCACATGATGAACCCATTTTTTTTAGTTGCTCAACAATCCTGGTACCGTATTTTTCTCTCCACTCCCAAGCTCTTTTTAAAAACTCTTCTCTTCCGATATCATGTTTATTGATACCTTCTTTTCTCATGCTTTCCACAATTTTCGCTTCAGTAGCTATACTTGCATGATCTGTCCCTGGTACCCATAATGCGGAATAACCCTGCATCCTCTTCATCCTTATTATTATGTCTTGCATGGTATTATCTATGGCATGCCCCATATGGAGTTGTCCTGTAATATTTGGCGGAGGCATCATTATTGTGAAAGGTTTTTTTGTCTTGTCAACCTTTACTTTGAAATAACCTTTTTGTTCCCAAAAACTGTACAATCTGTCTTCTATTGCTTTTGGGTCATATTTTGTTGCTAAAATTTTCATCTTTTTTTCCTCTATATCTTTAATATTATATATAATGCGATCATTCCAGGAAGGAATATGGCTGCTCCTATGAGCTTTACCTTCATTATGGCTTTCTGATGTTTAAGAGATTCCAAGCTCTTCTGATCATCAATTCCTTTTATGACTTGCTTTTCTGTAAGATTCATTTTCTTTACAATAAATTTAGCTGTAAATGAGACCAATGCTCCTATTACGCATACAACAATTGAAATGATTATTAAAAATGTATCCATAATAAAAATCCTCTCATTCTGAATTTATTTCAGGACGAAAGGATATTTTCCGCGGTACCACCTGATTTCCCCGATATATCGGGACACTCGACAGCAATTTGCGCTTGCTAGGCGTTTAGCTCCCTAACGACCTTCATGTATATATTTCCTGAAAGCTTTCAGCTAATGCTTTCTCTCTGTGCGGTTTTATACATTACTCCTTCAGTTCACAGCTTATAATTATTATATTCAATAAACAGCATTTGTCAATATAATTAATTGACAAGTTCCGGTCTTGAAGGATCTGGAAGAAAGTTTTCAAAAATCACTATATCAAAATTCTTTACTTTTTCAAACTCCTTTTCACTTCTTATTGTCCATGTAGCCATAACAGGTTTGAAGATAAATCTGACAACATTCACTCCCCATATGCTTAATGCATTGTGGTCACATGCTATAAACTGCGGACGTGCCACAAAGTTCAGAAGCATTTCCTGTATCATAAAACCTAACACAATATTAATAGATTTTGATTTTACATGGTTAGTCATTAATAAGCCTCTTAATATCATAGGATTGGTTTTTGCATACTTTCGAACAATTAAAGGATTAAAAGATTCTACGCAGTAGTCTCCTTTATAACTTATAAGTATCTTGTTAGCCTCTTCAACAAGCCTTTCATAAATTTTACAATTTTTCAATTCAACTACAATAGGAGTCCTTCCGTTTACTAGTTTTAAGACATCAGTAAACAATGGTATTTTTTCTTTAGTACCATTAAGTGACAATTGAGAAAGCTCTTCATAAGTTAGTTCATTAACTTTTTTATCAACTCCGCACATCCTTTTAAGGTCATCATCATGAAATACTATTATCTGAAGGTCTTTTGAGAACTGAATATCCAATTCCATTCCATACCCAGCTTGGCAAGCGGCATCAAAAGCTGCTATTGAATTTTCAGGAATATCATTTTCATCATCATGCAGGCCTCTATGTGCATACAGATATTTTCTTAGTTTATTCTTGTCATCCTTTATATAGTCTGAAGGCCATATCATCAAAAGCCAGATTATGATGAGCATTATCAATATAATCAGCCATTCCATTATTAATCCTCCACATCGAATGTCTCTAATTTCTTCTTCTTAACTATAGGCTTACTGTCTCCGTGTTTAACAAACAACATTGCCACAAAGGAAATCACTAAGAAAGCTACAGCATAAGGGAATAAAACTTGATAACCTATCAAATAGAATAGCCGTCCTATTATAATAGGGGTCAGTATTTGTGCGCTCATAGTGCATGTGTAATAATAACCTGTAAATTTACCTATTGTAGATCCTTTGCTCATTTCAAGCACCATGGGCAAAGTGTTAACAGTAATAGTACCTGCTACAATTCCAACACCTGCAAATAGGAAATTTGCATAGAATGAGAAATCGGTAATAAAAGCTGCAGTTGCAAAGAATATCATTCCTAATGTTAAAGCACCTAATATCGTCTTTCTGCGGCCTATTTTTGCTGTCAGGTATGCAATCGGAATAAATGTTAAGACGCCTGATATGGTTGCAACCATCAAAAACCCTGCTGCAAGGCCTTCTGCTAAATTAAAGTAATTGACTATGTATTGTGAAAAAGCAGTTGTAACTGCATTATATCCGAAGACCCAGAAGAAAATTGATGCAAGAAGAAATATCATACTCTTCATTACATCCTTTGGTAATTTTTCAGTTTTTGATTCTGTTACTTCCACACTCGGTTCTTCAATAAGAGAATCTCCATAATTTATATCTTCCATCTCTTTTCTGTACTTGTTTTCATTAACTGTTATAGAAAGAATCAATACGCATATAACCATTAATGAGGCGACAGTGACAAAAAATGCTGTGTAGTCCAAACCTTCTCCAGGTTTAATGAACATTTTTAAAGCCAATACAATTGTTCCACCCAAAGTACCCATCAGATTTATAACTGCGTTACCTTGTGACCTCACAGGCTTTGCAGTAACATCTGGCATAAGTGCTACTGCAGGTGATCTGTATGTTGCCATAGCAACTAGCACTAACCCCAATGAAATCATAAACAGCACGAGATTATTTGAGTTTGCGGCGATTGGCAGAACCACTGTAAATATTGCAGCAACCGCAGTTCCTACAAGGATAAATGGCATCCTTCTTCCGATTTTAGTGCTTACCTTATCACTTAAAACACCAAAAAGAGGAAGCATGAATAGTCCTAAAATATTATCCAGGGCCATAATAGAATTTGCTATGTCTACTCTCATACCGAACTTGTTCAAAAGGATTAGAGGTATGACAAAATCATACATCTGCCAGAACATGCTTATTGACATGAAAGCAAGACCTACTAGAAACGTCCTTTTGTAATTAAGTTTCATATATTAAATTCCTCCGAAATAATAATAATATAATTATATCATAAGATAAATATGGAATATATCAATTTATTTCACATAAACAAAAAAAGCATGTTATACATGCTTTTTTTGTTTATCCCCCTCAAGATATATTAATCCGCTTTTAGGTTCTCCCCATAACGTTTTATCTTCCTGGTGGTAGTTTTTACAAATTCAACATCTCTGATAACAAGTTTTTTGATAGCTTTATAAGTAGGAACCTGCGTGTTAACTTCTTTTACAAGCTCCATTATTTTATTGTAGATAAATTTCTTGTCAGTATTCTGAAATTCATCTTCAAAAACCTGGAGCGCAGGGTAAACAGCAGCAGTGACTATACTATCACCATCTTTGTCATTAACGCCAAATACAAGACATTCTTCAACATATTTGCTTTTAGCAAGTTTAATCTCCAGTTCTTCAGGGAATATATTCTTACCGGTTTTTGTAACAATCATAGATTTTTTTCTTCCAGTTATATATACGAAATCATTCTCATCCATGTAACCCAAATCACCGGTATGAAAGTACCCTCCTTCAAATATTCTTGCATTTTCTTCAGGCATATCAAGATATCCTTTCATTATATTAGGACCCTTAGCACAAATCTCTCCAATTCCGTCTGTATCTTTATCTAAAATCACTATCTCCACACCTGGAAGAGGTTTGCCTGCAGAGGCATCAACATAATCTTTATCGGAGTTAAGACATATTATTGGAGAGCACTCAGTCAAGCCATATCCCTGCAAGAAAGCTACACCTATAGACCTGTAAAATTTTGCTACTGTCGGTGATATAGCTGCTGCTCCTGAAACCATTAATCTCATATTACCACCTAAACCTGCTAATACGGCAGAAAATAACTTTCTCCTTATATTCCTGCTAAGGTGAAGCATATCAGCAACTTTAATTACAGTATTCAGTTTTTTCAGACTTCCTGATTTTTCAGCTGCTTTAATAATATTCTTATACATTCCTTCAAATAACAGAGGAACTGACAGCATTACGCTGGGTTTTAATTCCTCTAGATTTTTTTTGATATATTTCAATCCCTCTGCATAACCTATTGATGCTCCAAGATAAAGCGGGCAAATGAATCCGCAGGTGCACTCGTATGTGTGATGTAATGGCAGTATAGAAAGAAACACATCTGTCGGCTTGATATTTATCATGCTAGACATCGCCATCAGATTAGATGCAATATTCCTGTGTGACAGCTGCACTGCTTTTGAAACTGATGTTGTAGCAGAGGTGTATAAGATTATAAGGGTTTCTTCAGGGTCGATTTTTGCATCTAAAAAAGTTCTATCTCCTGATGCAATCAGTGCTTCTCCCTTTGTTATGAAGTCCTTGAGATTAAAAAATCGTTCATTATCTGTAAAATTACCATCCATGTTTATAAAATACTTTATGAATGTAAGTTCACTAGCAAGATTCTTGATTTCATTTGCTTTTTTATCTGTGAAGATAACTGCTTCTGGTTTTGAAGATTCGAAAATATATTTCAAGTCATTCTGATTAAGCTGTACATCTACAGGCACAACAACACCGGTCCCATTTACAACTGCCATATAGGAAACAGCCCATAAATATCTGTTTTCTCCTATAACAACGACTCTTTTATCTTTTAATCCCATATTGCATAAAGCTGTACCAAGACTCTTTATATCTTTTACGAATCTATTAAAAGAATATGCTTCGTATTTATCTGTTACCTTATTTTTCTCAAGCAAAGCATCTTTTTCGCCATACAGTTCAGCAGCGCCATAGATAGCTTCTCTTATATCTGTAATTTTTCTGACATCATATAATCCTTTTTTTCCGATTGCCATTTGTAATACCTCCAATTTGTTCCATTATATATCAGCAGTTTTACGAATGCAACACTTTTTATTACCAAGTCATAAATTGTTTACATTTAAAAAAAATGCGTGTTACCGCATTCTTTAAAATTAATATATTTAATCTATTTCATTCGTAAGAAACTGGGAATAGTTATACTTTCATCTTCCTTCTTCTTTTCAGGTTGAACTTTTGGTTCATTTTTTTTATTTTCTTCTAACACAAAAGTATCAGCTTCTTCTTGCGGTAAATGAATTTCAAAAATCTTTGTGGTCTTAATTTCTTCCTTTTCATCAATTTCTTTTTTGATGGTTTCTTTTGCTTCTTCAATTTGCTGTTTAGTTTCTTTACTCTCAACAGCTGGTTTTTCTTCTTTTTTAGGAATTAATATAGATGGCTGAACTTCCTTGACATCATCATCAAATCCTGTTGCTATAATGGTAATAATAATCTGATCTGTCATATTGGGATCAATAGTAGCACCCCAAATTATGTTTGCAGATTCATCTGCTGCTTCATAAATTTTATTGGCAGCATGATCAACCTCAAATAATCCCATGTCTGGTCCGCCTGTAATATTAACAAGAAGTTTTTTAGCTCCTTCGATAGAAGTTTCAAGTAGAGGACTCTTAATAGCTTCCATTGCTGCAATCTCACATTTATCCTCACCTTCTCCTCTACCAATACCCATATGTGCGATCCCTGCGTCAGTCATTACAGTTTTAACATCAGCAAAGTCAAGATTTATCAATCCAGGTACAGCTATAAGATCCGATATGCTCTGAACCCCTTTAAACAGGACATTGTCAGCAGTGCTGAATGCTTCCATTATTGTTATCTTCTTGTCAGATATCTGTAGAAGTCTATCATTAGGCACTACTATTAAAGTATCTACTACAGATTTTAATCTGGAAAGACCTTTTTCTGCATTTTCTTTTCTTTTTCTGCCTTCAAAAGTAAAGGGTTTGGTCACTATACATACTGTAAGTATTCCTAATTGTCTTGCTTCTTGTGCAATAATAGGTACTGCTCCAGTTCCTGTACCTCCACCCATTCCAGCTGTAATAAATATCATATCAGCACCTTTTATGTGCTCAATAATTATATCTTTTGATTCTTCAGCGCTTCTTTCCCCTATTTCAGGAATAGAGCCTGCTCCTAATCCTTTTGTCAGCTTCTCACCTATCTGTACTTTTGTTGTAGCTTTTGAATTCATTAAGGCTTGTTTATCAGTATTAATGGAAATAAATTCGACACCTTTTAATCCTGATACAATCATTCTGTCAATTGCGTTGTTACCAGCGCCGCCTACACCTATAACTTTTATCTGAGCGAATTGCTCCATCTCCATTTCGAATTGAAGCATAATTACTCCCCTTTCTTGTAAGAAAACTCTACTTTCCAATAATTAACAACATTATATCAAACATTATACCATCTTGTATATACATAATAAAAACTTTTTTATCTACCATATTTATGGGACTGGAGTAAAATATGGTACTGTTGAAATTGTAAAATCAATGTAACCTTTTGCTTTCTGACTGATATTTGACAATATGGAACATATAACATTAGCGTTATACTTAACATTACTTGTCAAATCTACCAGTATTTCTAATCTGTTATCGTATCTTATTACTATTCTGTTTGCATCTTTAATCTCTATTTCATCAATTAAAGTTCTTATTGCAGTGTAATTTGCAATATCATATTTTTCTATTTCCTTACATAACAAAGATATATCTTCTAACATGTCATTACATGCTATAAGGTTAAACCCAAAATGAAAGGAGTTTAAATTTATACCTTTAATTAAAACAGATTTTTCATTCTTAGACTTTGAAGTATCGATTATTGTCCCGTCGTAATCAAAATAGATAACATAATCATCATATAATACACACATTATGGGTACTCTTTTTGTATAATCGACTCTTAAGCTGTTGTTACCTGTTCTTTTAATACTTATTTCCTTAATATTAACGTCTTTCTTTATTTCATTTTCTATTTTATCAAGGTGTCCGCTTAAGATATTACCCTTTGATATTAACATAGTATTTAAATTATGACCTATAATCATTTTTTTATCCTTAAATGTATTTAATATGCCAACTGTATCTTCTTGAATAATAATTTCTCTTAGCTCAAAAAATGATGAAAACAGGAATGTCACTGCACATGACATCATGAATAATACTATTAAAATGATTTTTACTTTGTTTGCTTTCATATTTGAATTATATCATATGTCACCTAAAGGTAACGTTCTTGTTAAATAAGAACTGTAATATTCCCGCTATAGCGACTGATATAGCCTTTGCAATAAATTTGTAAATTCCAAGATTCTCATAAAGAAATATAAAAATTGTTGACCCTACTAACATACCTATTAAACAGACTGATGCAAAATATATAAATTTAATACCTATCCTGTCAGTTTTTTTGAAGTTATACCTGGAATTCAAAAAGAAGCTTAAAGATATTCCTGAAAAAACAGATATGCAGTTTGATATTATATAATTAATGTGCAATAAATCCGATAAAAGGTATAAAACAGACATATCCAGTATGGTAGCAATTGTACCAATCAGGACATAAGTAAAGAATATTTTTTGCCTTTTAAGATAATTAAGCATTTAAAAAATACTTTGCAGTTTCTCTTAGACCTTCATTTAAATCATATTTAGGAAGCCAGGATAAAAGATCATTTATCACTGTATTCTTTAGATAACTGTCTTTAATATCTCCTTTTCTTGATTCTGTAAATATAGCATTTTTGTTATATCCTACTTGTCTTTTCATTGTATCAAATAAAGTAACAATATCAGTGTAAACATTTGTTGATACATTAGCAGTAAAACTCTCATCACATTCAAGGGCTTTTACATTTGCTAAAGCTATATCTTTTACATAAATAAAATCCCTTGTCTGTTTACCATCACCATGTATATAACAGTCTTTATTTGCTGTCATGCGGTTCATAAAAACTGCAACTACGCCTCCTTCTCCCTCTGCTTTCTGTCTTGGGCCGTAAACATTCGCATATCTTAATATACCATATGACATTTCGTTATTTTCCGCATAAATCCTTATGCACTGTTCTGAAGTGAGTTTTGACAATCCATAGAAAGACAATGGATTTTTGGGATGCTGCTCATCTATTGGAAGATACGCAGGATTGCCATATATTGCTGCACTGCTTGCAAAAACAAATCTTTTAACTTTATATCGTGAACAAGCTTGTAATAATTTGATAATACCTATTACATTTGTGTTAACATCGAATAAAGGATTTTCCATTGAGATTGCAACGGAAATTTGTGCTGCATGATGACAAACAGCCCTTATGGGAAATCTGCAAAATACACTCTCAATATCATCTGTATTTGTCACATCACCTTTTATAAATTCTGCTTTGCTATTAAGGTTTTTCAGATTTCCTGAACTTAAATTATCCATAACTATAACCTTGTTGCCTTTTTCTATCAAAGCATCAGTAATATGTGAACCTATAAAACCACAACCTCCAGTAACAAGTATCATAACTATATGCCTAAAAATCCTTTCATCCTATTACACACATCAGCAACCTGTTTTTCATTAGGCATCTCTGCAAAGACTCTTAGCAAAGGTTCAGTACCAGAAAATCTGGCCACAAGCCACCCGCCATTTTTAAAATATACTTTCAATCCGTCTTCATAACTTATTTTTTCAATTTCAATAGAAAAATCAGGAATTTGTCGGTCAATGTATAAAATTCTATTAAGCCTTGATTTATCTTCAGCATTAAATGTATATGAATTTTCAATCATTACCCGATATCCATATTTGTCATATATTTCTTTTAGTAATACAGATAAGCATTTTTTTGTAACAGCAATCATTTCAATGAGTAATGAAGCAGCGAAAATCCCGTCTTTTCCGGATATGTGTCCTCTCACTGTAAGTCCACCACTTGATTCCCCACCCAAAACTGCATTGGTTTGATCAATTTTTGCACTGATATGCTTAAATCCGACGGGTACTTCATGGCATACATATCCGAAATCTTTTGCCATTGCGTCCAATAAATGAGTTGTTGCTATATTACGTACTACATCACCTTTCCATCCTTTAAACTTTACTAAATAATAGTAAAGAAGCATCATTATTTCGTTTGGATGAATAAATCTTCCCTTATCATCGATTACTCCCAGCCTATCTGCATCTCCATCTGTGCCAAGTCCAATATCATAACCTTCTTCAACTACCATAGCTGAAAGCTTACCTAATGTCGCTGCACTTGGTGATGGAAGTTTTCCTCCAAATAATGTATCATGCCGATCATTTATGACATCAACGTCACATCTTAATGTCAGCAAAATTGTCTGTAATGATGTTTTGGAAACACCATACATCGGGTCTAGTAAAACTTTAAGTCTTGCTTTAATGATTGCAGATTTATTTAGAAACTCCAGTATACCATCTATGTAATCATTAAATGGATCGATTATTACAAGCAAACCTTCTTTGTTTGCTTTCTCAAAAGGTATAGTGTTTACTTTCTGCACACGAGTTATATAATTCTCGATTTCATCTGTTACTTCCATGGAAGCATCCCTGCCTCCTTCAGTAAAAAGCTTAATCCCATTGTATAAAGCAGGATTATGGCTTGCTGTTACAGCAATACCGAAATATGCCTTTTCCTGTTTGACCTGGAACATAATTAAAGGCGTAGGAGAATTCCTATATATAAAGTGTACTTTAACAGAGTTACCGCAAAACACCTCAGCTGCCCATTTAGCTCCTTCTTCAGATAAGAATCTTCTGTCATATCCTATTATAACAGGTTTATCCAGTTTACATGAAACTCTCATAAAGTCGCATAATCCTTGCACAAGCAATTGAATGTTCGCTTTAGTAAACCCATCTCCTATAATTGCTCTCCATCCTCCAGTTCCAAACTTAATCATATTAACCTCTTGCTCTCATCACTTGTTCCACTCTGTATAAGTCTTCCAAAGTATTTACGCCATAAACTTCTTCTTGATCCTTTATACTGCATACAATAACCTTTTCTCCTTCTTCTTTCAATAAAGTCGGAAGATCAGTTAGATAATATTCATTCTGAGCATTTTTGTTGGTCATCCGGTTAAGTATCCAGCCTAATTTTTTCCCATTAAACAACATTACTCCAAAAAAAACTTCGTTTATCTTCTTCTGTTCTTCTGTGCAATCAGGTTCTTCAATTATCCGGACATAATTTTTCTTATTATCACGAATTACTCTTCCATATGGTAGCGAAATATCCTTTAAAAATACAGAAAGCATGACACAAGCAACCGGATTATTTTTTCTAATACTATCATTGTAAGCTTTAAATACTTTTCTATATGTTTTTGCAGTCAAAAGAGGCATGTCTCCAAATGTAACTAGTACTGGTCCGTCATAATCAGCAAAGAACTCACCTGCACATTTTACAGCATGTCCCGTGCCTAACTGTTCCTCTTGAATTGCATATGAGTATCTATTTCCGAGATAATCATAAATCTGCTCTTTTTTGTATCCAACAACCAGAATGATTTCATTTACAAAAGAAAGTTCTTTTACAACATAATCAATCATTGGTTTACCGTTTACAATCCTCATTGCTTTTGGAATACCCTCTTTTTCCGAACCGATTCTTCTACCTTTACCGGCAGCAAGCACTATAGCTTTCATATAAACCCTCCTACAATACAGGATAAATTTTCCATATTTCGTTTTCCAGTACTGCCTTCCAAACAAACGTACCATAAATCTCAGTTACATCATCTCCTTTAGTATACTTCAAAGTAACTGATACATCAGCATTTTTTCCTGTTTCATCAGTAATCGTATAAGAATTTACTGTGTATCCGAGTATCTTTGTTGTTTTTATAACAGGAAAGCTGTTTGATAACCATTCATCGTAATCTTTAGTTCTTGCATCTAAAGGTGTTAATACAAAAAGCATATATTGGTTAAGAGTATTTGTACCGCTTAAAGTAGAAAGATATTCTTTTGCTACTGTAGCTGGGGTCCTTCCAATTAAATCTTTATCCCCATCCTTTATGGGATATCTGTCTTGGTCTTGTGGAAAAATATATTTAGTCGCATCATAGTTTATACCATTATTCCAAAACATGTATGAGAATGATCCAAGTTCCCTTAAAGCTCTTACCTGCCCATATACCTGCTCATACCCATAATAATATATAGAATCCGCAGGATAAAGATATTTTGCTGTAAAGTCCTGTATCCATAATCTAATTTTTGCATTCCCTTCAAACGCTGAATTCTTTTCAATTGAATCCCTCATCGCGTTAAACACCATTCCATAAGGATTCATATCTGGATATTCAAAACCATACCATCCTGTAGAATAGTGGCTAGGATAAATCATAGGACATATATAATCCACAACTGTTGTTATTCTGTACCAGTTCTGCCCGATTTTAAGGCAGTCATCTGAATCCCACTGTCTTGCTACAAGACCGAATATATCAGCGCTAACATTAACATTATACGGTTTGAGCGCTTCGTATGCATCCTTCAAAAATCCATGGATGATCTCATCTGATCTGGTATCTTGGTGTATCTGCATATACTGCTGATAATATGTACCCCATTTACGTCCTTCAGGAAATCTAACATAATCAAAGTTTATTTCGTCAAAACCTGCAAGTGCAGCCTCTTTTGCAGCAGCTATGTTATAATTTTGTACCCATTCATCATATGCATCAACCCATGCTGAGCGGTTATCGTCAAGCCAAATGCTTCCATCAGGATTCTTAATCGCATGTTGATATTCATTATATTTCGCTAAAGTATCGTCCTGAAAAGATGTAACTCTGCCAATGGTATATATACCATAATTTTTAAACATACTTAAAAGATACTCTATATTATTAAAACGAGGTGGTTCTGTTTGAACCTGAGTAATGCATTCAGCTTGCATGGGGATTGTAATTGCGCCATCACCACTCTTTATATTTAAAACAACAGCATTCATTTCTGTACCTAAAATCGTGCCAATAATTTTCTCCAAAGTAGTAAGGCTGTTTTCTAAATATTTTAACTCATTAATTTTTAATGTATCTCCTAAAGCTAATGCTTCAACATATGACTTATATAATTGTACATTTGAATCATCACAACGTACTATTTTCCAATCCGGTTGTCCGTTTTGACCGTGATTCTTTGTGATTACTGAATCCACTATGTACATCGCGCGTATATTATCACCATTTGGCTTTTCACTTATACCTTCTAACGGCTTTAAAGGTACATAAAACTCTTTATCCTGTTCTTTACGCTGCAACTCTAACTGTTCTCTCTCAATTTTTGCGATTTCTTCAGGATTCTCACTATCTGTCGGTTCGGGTGATATGCTTTCTGTTGGTTCTTCAGAATGTGTGGGACTTATCTGTTCAGTCTGGCTAGGCTGCCCGAAATCAGAAGGTTGAGGAAAAACAGTCTGGGTTGGTTTCTGGCATGCTGTCAGTGATAATGTGATTGTAATTACTAGTAGGATTGTTATACATGTCTTTCTCATTCGTTTCTCCATTTTCATTTATTTTCTCTTTTGAGTATAAAGCAAATAAAGCAGTATAATTCTTGATTATTATATTACTTTTGCATCTATCAAGTAAAGTATTGTTTTATGTCTCCTCTACTTAGACTTTAGCTTCTTTTTTATATCTTCAAGTATTTGCTGAATTTTATTTAAATCATTTTCAGAAAATCTTTTTGTAAAGGAACGTATCAATGATGAACTTAATGGTATCTTATTTATGTATTCATTAAGACCAATAAAATATTGAAGATATGGATTTTCATTCAACTCTTCTATTATTCTTGTTTCTGAAAAGTTATATTCGTTCTTTAAGATATATGCTCCTAAAACCATCCTCAATGGTTTGGCTGGTGCACCTAGTCTGCTGAATTTGCTAGCATATATTCTTTCAAATTCGTCCCATGGTATTGCATCAGCATATTTTACCCATCTGTTGTTTTTGTCAAGTACACCTCCAAATGGTGTAATAAAGGAGTAAATATTAATTTGGCCAGCTTGTTTCTTATACATTTTCAAATACCTGTATGTACTTTCTGCTTATGCTTTCTAAACTATAATAATCCAAAATCCTTTCTGCTCTGTTTTCAAGATATTCTATATCTTTATCACTATTTAGCACAGCAAGCATTTTATTTGCAACTTCTGTTTCGTTATCTTCATAATTTAAATCAGAATCAAATCTCACATTCTCTAATTCACTAATTGATGGTATTGGTGTACTTACAACAGGTGCATTAAAAACCATCGCTTCTAACGGCGCCAAACCAAATCCTTCATAAGTTGAAGTGTTTACAAAAAGTTCAGCATTCTTGTAGTATCCAAACAGAATATCCCTACTTACTCTTCCTGTGAGAATTATCCTGTGAGCAAGATTATTTTCTACAATATATTTATAAATTTCTCCTTTTTCAGATATATCCCCTATTAATACAAGATCATGATCAATAATCGGAACAAGTTTTTCAAATGCTCTCACAACAAGCATAATATTTTTTTGAGGTTTATCGCTTCCCACAGCTACTATATGCCTTTTTTTGAATACTACATCCACACTTTTGTTCATCTGAGCTAAAGGATTAGGTATAGTCACAATTTTTTTCGGATAAACCCCTTTTTTCTTTGTTAGTTCGTCTTTTACGAAATCTGATACAGCGATTACTGTATTTACATTTTTAAGCATCCTTGATCTTAGTTTATCGAGTACAAAAAAATCCTGACCTCTAATAAGACCATGTGATGTTATAACAATTTTTGTTTTCAATTTCAAATTTATGAATGGTTCAACTTTTGGATAATACATTACATTTATTTCAGTTTTTTTAATAAACCAAGGTAAAAACTTATAATAAAATGAACGACCTGTAGTTGTAGCTATAACATTGAATAACGGGTATCTGTTTCTTAAATCTTCTGCATTGTCTTCATTAGCGAAAATTATAAAATTATGCCCGTGCATATTATTGTATAAGCCTTCCACAATGCTTAAAGCTGCTATCTCATTTCCTACAGCCTTCTTAAGATCCTTAATAAATGTCAGGTCAATGCCTATAGTATAGGCCATAATCATCTCCATTAAACATCAGAATTAAGTCTATTCAATTATATATTAATTATGTATGGTATGCAAATAAAATAATATATGGACAGTGATGTAAATACAATTACAATAACTTACGTAATTTCTTAAACTCACCTTTTAAAATTGGGTAGAGAGCTTTGTATATAAAGTAATATTTATTGTATTCAATTGCATTATTTTCATTAAATTTTTGCATATTTTTAGTTGTAATTACATGTTCACATGCCGCAGTAACCGATTTATATAAGCCACATGCTACACCGCCAAGTATAGCAGCACCTAAAGCAGGTCCTTCCGTATTGTCCACCACTGCTATATTACTTTCAAAAATGTCAGCTTGCATTGATTTCCAAAAAGGACTTTTTGCTCCCCCTCCAGATACTCTAACCTGGCTTACATCAATGCCCATATCTTCTCTTAATATACTTATACTATCCCTTAGAGAATATACTACTCCTTCAAGAATAGCTCTTATAAAATGAGCTTTATTATGAGAAGCTGTAATTCCGAAAAATACTCCTGAACAGAAAGGATCAAGGTGAGGGGATCTCTCCCCCATAAGATATGGTAGGAATATCAGTCCGTTAGCTCCTATGCTTGTTTGCTCAGCCATTTCGTCCATAATAACATATGGATCTACTCCTTTAATCTTAGCTAAATCCATCTCTTCTTTGCAAAAACTATCTCTGAACCATTTCAAAGATAATCCTGCAGCTTGCGTAACACCCATTACATGATAACAGCCAGGAACAGCATGACATAAAGTATGGATTCTTCCAAACTTATCAATATGCAATTTATCAGTATGTGCAAAAACTACTCCACTGGTGCCTATAGTTGATGATATGATGCCCTCTTTCACTATACCATTTCCAACAGCACCGCATGCTTGGTCTCCTCCTCCTGCAGCAACAATGGTACCCTCATTCAATGAAGTCAGTTTGGCTGCTTCCTTAGTAACTTTACCGGCTGGCTCAGCTGATTCATGCATGTAACCGAGTAAAGAAATATCAATCTCTAATTTTTCAAGCAATTCTTTGGAAAATTTCCTATTTTTTATATCCATTAGCTGCATTCCTGATCCATCAGACACATCTGCACTGAATTCACCGGTAAGCATGTAAAGTATGTAATCCTTTGGAAGCATTATCTTCCGTACTTTACTATACAGTTCAGGCTTATTCTGTTTTACCCATAATATTTTTGATGCGGTAAACCCGGTAATTGCTGGATTTGCTGTTATGCTTATTAATCTATCACGCCCTATCTTATCTTCTAAGTACTCCGCCTGTTTTTGAGTTCTCTGATCACACCATATTATTGAACGTCCTAAAAGCTGGTCTTTTTCATCCAACATTACAAGCCCATGCATCTGACCGGAAATACCAATACCCTTTATACTTTGACTATCTATTTTTGAATCATTTAGTATTTTTTTACATGTAAAGCAAACAGCATCCCACCAGTCAGCAGGATCTTGCTCTGCCCATCCCGGATGTGGCTGATAAAGCGGATATTCGTATGATGCAGAAGCAATAGTTTTACCATCCTTATTGAATAAAACTGATTTTGTAGCAGAAGTGCCTATATCGATCCCTAGTAAATAACTCATAAAATCCTCCATCTATAAATTTATCATTTTCCTTATAACATGTCCAGCAATCATGAGTCCAGCAACAGATGGTACATATGATATACTAGAAATTATGTTTGAATCATTTACAAGATTGGTACATGTAGAATAAAGAACTTCAACATCTTTAATACCTTCACTTGTTAAGATTTTTCTAACCTTCCTAGCTAATGGACATGTATCTGTCTTGTCAATTGTTGTAATTTTAAAACCTGTATTATCAACCTTATTTCCTGTACCCATGCATGAAATTATATTGATACCTTTATTTTTCGAATATCTTATTATATCTATTTTTGATTGTATAGAATCAATAGCATCTATAACATAATCAGTATTATCTGGTATTATTTCGCCAATATTTGATTTAGTAACAAATATGTTATGAATTTCCACATTTATACCTGGATTGATATCTTTCACTCTTATATATGCCGCATCAGTCTTAAGCATACCTATTGTAGAGTGTAACGCAAGTATTTGACGATTTATATTGCTTTCTTCAATTTTTTCATAATCAACGAGCACTAAATTACCTATACCAGCTCTTGCAAGCGCTTCTAATACATATGATCCGACTCCGCCAAGCCCGATAAGAACAACTTTCTTATCCATTAAAATTTTCATCGCCTGTTTTCCAATAAGTCTTATTGTTCTTTCATGCAAAATATCATTCATGTTTTCTCAAAACCTCCAAAGCATTTTGAAAATAATCATCAAGATTAGCTGTAAATTCCATATATTCGTTTTTTATTGGATGAATGAAACCTAAGAGCCTTGCATGTAAAAGTTGTCCTTTTTCAAAACGTTTATCCTTCCCTCCATAAATATCATCTCCAAGCAACGGATTTCCTATGAAAGCCATATGAGTTCTAATCTGATGAGTTCTTCCAGTTTCTAAAACAGCTTTTATGTATGATGCACCTTTCATTTTCTCTAGAACTTCAAAATTTGTAACAGCTCTTTTGCCATTTTTTGAATCTACAGCCATCTTTAACCTGTTAAACTTATCCCTGCCAATAGGAGCATTAATTAATCCTTTATCAGAGTCAGGATATCCCTTTACTATTGCAACATACTCTCTTTTGATATTATGTTTAGAGAAGACATCAGTCAGAATCTTATGTGAGCTGTTATTCTTGCATGCTACAATAACCCCCGATGTATCTTTATCTATTCTATGTACTATGCCTGGACGCTCAATCCCGTTTATATCGCTTAAACTATTTTTTGTATGAAATAGAAGAGCATTCACCAGGGTATTGTTACAATTACCAGTTGCTGGGTGAACAACCATGCCTCTTTTCTTATTAATAATAATAATATCATCATCTTCATAAACAATATCAAGAGGTATGTCCTGAGGTTCTATTTTTGAAGGCTTTATATCCTGCATCACAATTTGAATCAAATCGTTTTTTTTAACTTTATAACTTAAATTCTTTACTAAACCATTTACAGTAACTAGATTCTCTTTAATTATTTTCTGAATAAATGAACGAGAGTAATCCTCTATATATTTTGTCAGATACACATCCAGTCTAATGTTGACATCCTGATCCGCTGTAAATATTAGCTTTTCCTTTGTTGTATTATCATCTAATACTTCAATATCATCAATATTCATGGCTGCATCTCTCTGTGTATGAAAAGCATATAAATGACAAGAAAACAGACGCCTACAGTTATAGCTGAATCAGCAATATTGAATGTCGGGAAGTCATATCCAAAAATATATGTATCTATGAAATCTACAACCCAACCAAGCTGTATCCTGTCAATAGCGTTTCCGACCGCTCCTCCAATCACTATAGCTAAAGACAGTGCACCAAATCCTCTTTTCATATGAAGCAGTACATATACCAGTACAAGTGATGCGACAACTGAAAATATAGCCAGATATTCAGTATGTTCACCAAAAATACCCCATGCAGCTCCTGTATTTCGAGTATATGCAATATATAAAAATCCTTCAACTATTTCTATGCTGTCACCTAATTGCATCTTATTCATAATAAAAAACTTTGTAAGCTGATCAAAAACAATGATTACAAAGCTCAATATAAGCCATAGAAGATTTTTATAATTAATCCTTCTCAACTTTGTTTATCCTTTCAATGTGAATTGCTTTTCCTGTTTGCTCGCATAATTCAAGAAAGACCGCATTCAGCTGCCCTTTCCCTTCTTGACACGTAAAATATGAAGGCATTCCTGTAAGAAATTTATCTATTACAGCTTCCCTAGAAGCGCCGATTATACCTTCATAAGGACCAGTCATTCCAGCATCAGTGATAAATGCGGTACCAAATGGCAGTATTCTGTCATCTGCTGTCTGAACGTGAGTATGAGTTCCTATCACTGCAGAAACTCTCCCATCAAAATACCAAGCAAAAGCAGCTTTTTCGCTTGTTGCTTCACCATGAAAATCTATCAGTATATTTTTTGCTTCTTTTTTAACCTCATCAATTATTGACTCAACTGATAAAAAAGGATCATCACAAGGTTCCATATATACTCTTCCTGTAACATTTATAATGCAAAGAGATGTATTGTTCTTATTTAGTATGATATATCCCTTTCCTGGGCATGCTTTGGGATAATTCAATGGCCTTAATAGCTTAATGTCTTCTTCCATGGCTGGAAGAATTTCCTTTTTTGCATATATATGGTTTCCAGAAGTGACTACATCAACACCAATTATCAAAAGTTCCTGCAGTAATGTAGGCGTTATTCCTTTTCCCCTGTCCACATTTTCACCATTGGCAATTATATAATCGGGAGAATATTCGTCTTTAAGCTTAGTAATACTGTTCTTTAAAATTACTCTCCCTGTCTTACCATATATATCACCTATAAATAAGATTTTCACGAAAACCTCTTTTCTATTCTACAATTATAGACTAAATATAATGATTTGAGAAGCAAGAAATCATGCTTGTATTGCACTGTTTCTTGTTTTCGGATATTATTTACATAGCTTAATGACTAAGGGGTTTAATGAAGATTAGAAAAAATACTATTTTAAATAAGCTTAATGAATCTGCTTTGAAAAAAATTATCCCTTTTCATATGCCTGGCCATAAAAGGAATATTCAGTGTTCAATGTTTTTAAGAAAACTTGGAGCAAAATATGATATAACAGAGATACCTGGTTATGATAATATGCATAATCCTGATGGAATTATACTTAATGTAATGCAAAAGGCAGAAAAACTTTGGAATTCCAAACGCAGTTTTCTTCTTATAAACGGCAGCACATGCGGTATACAAGCAGCAATAAATACTCTTGCTGATCCTAAGGATAAGATTATTGTTGCTAGAAACTGTCATAAATCAGTGTATAACATGATAGAACTTCAAGATTTAAAGCCTGTATTTATAAATCCGGTTATAAATAATGAGCTTGGCATATATGGCTCAATTGAGCCAGAAACTCTTGATAAGGTTCTGACAAATAATCCAGATGCTAAGTTGGTAATTGTAACAAGCCCGACTTATGAGGGTGTAATTAGTGACATAAAATCATTGTGTCAAGTCTCACATAATCATAATGTACCTATTGTTGTAGACGAAGCACATGGTGCTCATTTGAAATTAAATAGATATTTTGATAACAGCGCTATCACTGCAAAAGCAGATATAGTAATACAAAGCCTGCATAAGACTTTACCAAGTCTTACACAGACAGCGATAGCTCACGTATGCAGTAATAATATTAATTGTGAAAATTTCCAAAGGAATCTCTCAGTTTTTCAAACTAGCAGTCCAAGTTATATTTTATTATCCTCTATTGAAGGTTGTATTGATTTACTGCTTGAAAAAAAAGACATCATATATACAAAATGGATAAAAATACTTGATTACTTAGATTCAAGGCTTGCCAGATTAAAAAATGTGAAGACTTTTTATCATGGATTATCGAAAAATATTGTTTACAACGGTGTTTTCGCGTATGACCGTGCAAAACTAGTGATTAATACAGATGGCTTGAATATAAATGGAAAAAAGCTTTTCGAGACTCTTGCAAAAGATTATGGGATAATATGTGAAATGTATTCTGGAAATTATGTTTTAGCTATGCTATCAATGTGTGATAAAAAATCATCCGTACGAAAACTGTGTAATGCTCTTGAGCAAATAGATATGATTTTTGAAGGCGCAGATACTAATGGAAACAAGGTTAATTCTTTACTTTATTTCGATATTCCTAAACAATGTTTGGATATTAGGACTGCAAGAAAAAAAGAGCATATCTGTATTCCTCTTAATGAATCGGTCAGTCGTATCTGCGCAGAATACATCTGGGCATATCCTCCAGGAATTCCTTTACTTATTCCAGGCGAACAGATAACATCAGATATAATAAATATGCTTTTAAAAATGATGAGTTGTGGTATTGAACTAAAAAGCGATTATAATAATGAAGGATATATTTCTGTTCTGAGAGATTGCTGCTAAAGAGATATTTTTTCAACATAATTGACATATCAGGTTATTTAAATTAGAATAATCCTGTAAAAAACATGAATCAATAAGAAGGATAGGTATAAAAAATGGAAAATAAGAAAAGAATCAAAACAATAGAAACACGCGATTTAGCAAACAGCATGAAAAATGGTGGTTGCGGTGAATGCCAGACATCCTGTCAGTCAGCCTGCAAAACATCTTGCGGAGTAGCTAACCAGCAGTGTGAAAACAAGAAAAAGTAGTAACTTATGATTGTTTATACGCCGTCACATCTGCAAAATTTGCGGTTTGACGGCTGTTTTTTGAGAAAACGAGGATAAATGATACATCAATATAAACTGAACGGTTATAACATTGTATTAGACGTATATAGCAATTCAATACATGTAGTAGATGATGTCGCATATGATATCATTTCAATGTATAACAATAAAAACAAATCACAAGAAGAAATAATTGAAAAAATATTGACTGATTACCCAAACCTGACTATGGATGAAGTTTTGGATTGTATAAGTGAAATTAAGCATCTTGAAAATGAAAATAAACTTTTCAGTGAAGATCAGTATAAGGATATTCCTTTACATAAAAAATCTGCTAAAAATGTAGTAAAGGCATTATGTCTCCATGTAGCTCATACATGTAACCTTAATTGCGAATACTGTTTTGCAAGTCAAGGTAACTATAAGGGAAAAAGAGCTTTGATGACATACGAAGTAGGAAAACAAGCTCTGGATTTTTTGATACATAATTCTGGAACAAGAAGAAATCTTGAAGTAGATTTTTTCGGTGGAGAGCCTTTAATGAATCTTGATGTATGCAAAAAACTTGTAAAATACGCAAGAAACATCGAAGAGCAATATGACAAACACTTTCGATTCACTCTTACTACAAATGGAATGCTTATTGATGACGAGGTCATAGAGTTTGCAAATGAGCAGATGGATAATGTCGTACTGAGTCTTGATGGGAGAAAAGATGTGCACGACAGGCTACGTAAAGATATAAGAGGTAATGGCAGTTATGACGTAATAGTTCCGAAATTCAAAAAATTAATTAACAACCGCACAAAGGGTACATACTATTTAAGAGGTACATTTACCCACTTCAATACAGATTTCACAAATGACATTCTCCATATGGCCGATTTAGGTTTTACACAATTAAGCATGGAACCTGTAGTATGCCCTCCAGAGGACCCATATGCACTCACTAAAGAGGATCTGCCTATAATATTAGAACAGTATGAAATACTTGCGAAAGAGATGCTGAAAAGGGAAAAACATGGTAATGGTTTCACTTTCTACCACTATATGATAGATTTAGCCCATGGGCCTTGTATCTATAAAAGGATGTCCGGATGCGGTTCTGGGACAGAGTATCTTGCAGTAACTCCATGGGGTGAGCTCTTTCCCTGTCATCAGTTCGTATCTGACCCAAAATACAGCATGGGTGATGTGTGGAAAGGAATAACAAACATACCTTTACAGGATGAGTTCAGTATGTGTAACGCATATGCACGCAAAGAGTGCAAAGACTGTTGGGCAAAATTATACTGTTCTGGCGGGTGTGCTGCGAATGCATATCATGCAAGCGGGAGTATTCTTAGCACCTATGAGTACGGATGCGAGCTTTTTAAAAAACGTATGGAATGCGCAATTATGTTGCAAATTGCAAAACAGGAAATATAGTATACTTTTAATGCTATTTTAAGTAATAATACTCGTAACTGTTGAATGTCTTAATCAAATATAAAATAAGAAAAAAAATAAGTAAAAAAAGGACATGTATACACATGCCCTTTTGCTTACTTAGCAAAATCAACAACTCTTACTTCCCTAATGACATTTACTTTTATCTGTCCGGGATATTCCATTTCATTTTCAATTCTCTTTACGATATCCCTGCATGTAAGCACGATATCATCATCATTCATCTTTTCGGGTTTTACCATAATCCTGATTTCTCTACCAGCTTGAACTGCATAGGATTTTTCTACACCTTCAAATGAATTTGCAATTTCCTCAAGCTTTTCTATCCTCTTTACATAAGCTTCTAAGGTTTCTCTTCTTGCTCCTGGTCTTGCTGCTGAAATGCCATCAGCTGCTTGTACTAACACAGCAATTGCACTTTCAGGCTCTTTATCTCCGTGATGTGACATGATAGCATCTAATACCACAGGATGTTCGTTATACTTCCTTACGATATCTGCTCCAACATCAATGTGAGAACCTTCAGTTTCAAAGTCAATAGATTTGCCTATATCATGCAGAAGACCTGCTCTTTTCGCTAAAGTCACATCCAAACCAAGTTCTCCTGCCATTATGCCTGAGAGCATAGCCACTTCAAGTGAATGCTTTAGAACGTTCTGACCATAACTGGTTCTGTATTTCATCCTGCCTAACAGTCTTATTATTTCAGGATGTAAATTATGTACACCAGCTTCAAAAGCAACTTTATCACCTTCAATTTTAATGGTATTCTCTACTTCCTTCTTGGCTTTATTGACTGTTTCTTCTATTCTTGCTGGATGAATTCTTCCATCAACAATGAGTTTTTCCAAAGAGATTCTTGCGATTTCCCTTCTAATCGGATCAAATCCTGAGAGGACTACAGCCTCTGGAGTATCATCAATTATAAGGTCTATTCCTGTAAGAGTTTCCAAAGCTCTGATATTCCTGCCTTCTCGTCCAATGATTCTTCCCTTCATTTCATCATTTGGTAATGCTACAACTGATACTGTATTTTCAGCGACATAATCGGTAGCACACCTTTGGATTGCTGTAGAAATAATATTTTTAGCAAGATTTTCGGAATCTTCCTTCGTCTTTGCTTCATATTCCTTCAGCAGAAGGACTTTCTCATGTTTAATATCATCTTCAAGCGATTTGAGCAGATAAGTTTTTGCTTCTTCAACTGTTAGTGCAGATATTCTTTCAAGTTCAGAAAGTTTATCCTGATGTATCTGATCTATTTCTTTTTGCTTGGTTTCGATATCCGACAATTTATTATTTAAGACTTCTTCTTTGTTTTCCATAGAAGTAAGCTTCTTGTCTAGGGTTTCTTCTTTTTGGATTACTCGGCTTTCCATTCTCTGGATTTCCTTTCGTCTTTCTTTAAGATCCCTTTCCATTTCAACTCTACTTTTATGGATTTCTTCTTTGGCTTCAATCAGTATCTCTCTTTTGCGTTCTTCTGCTTTTTTCTCACCTTCAAGAATGAGTTTTTTTGCTTCAGATTCCGCACTACCTATTTCCTTTTCAGCAACTATCTTTCTGTGACGAATCCCTAAAAAATACATTACTATTGAAAATATTATAAGAACAACGATAATGACTAGCCCTATTATTTCTCTGAGAGTCATTCCCTTTTATTACCTCCTTATTCGGTTTTCAAAGTGCATATGTAAAATTAAAATAAATTATCCATACAATTTGTAATTTTATTATTTTTTTGCTTGTATGTCAATAAAAATTATAGTCTCTGCAAAACACACTTTATTATCTAAATGTTTTTATTCATTAAAGTTTGAGCTTTTTTAGTGTCATACACCATGATTGGATGGTATAATTATAGTTTAGGAGGCATGTATGGATATAAATTATATAAAAGATGCAATTGCTCATAAGGAAACTAAGAAAATCCCTTTTCTGCTTCAGATTACCAGAAAAGCTAATGAAAAGTATGGCGAAAAGCTTTTAGATGATTACTGCACTAAAGAAGTAATGCAAGTATATAAGAAAAATATGATATCCAGATGTGATGCGATATACTTATCAATAGGAAACCATGCATTAGGAGTAAGCGCGCCATGGTGGTCATGGTACGACAGTCAGGAATTTTATCTTTCATCAGATCCTCCTCCATATATGCCTAAAACAAAAGGTACAGGGAGTTATTCAGATTATGAGCAATATACTAAATTTTTAAAAGAGAACTTTGGGTGTTATATTACAGTTTTTATATGGGGCAGCCATTTTGAAAAAGCATATTTTGCTAGAGGTATAGAAAATTTTCTTGCTGATATGGCATGTGAAAAAGAATTTTCAATGAACCTTCTTAACACAATAATCCGAAAAAATATGGTTATGTTGGAGAACCTGATAACAAATGAATATATTGACGGCGTGCTTCTTGGTAGTGATTGGGGTTCTCAAAAATCTTTATTAATGTCCCCAGTATTATGGAGGGAAATGATAAAACCAGGCGAAAAAAAAGAATATGATCTTATACATACATATAAAAAAGACGTATGGGTACATTCCTGTGGTAATGTACGGCAGATCTTACCAGATTTATGTGATATGGGTGTTGATGTGTTGAATCCAATACAACCTGAATGCATGGATATATATGAGATAAAAGAATCATTTGGAGATAAATTAGCTTTTTGGGGTGGAATTTCTACACAGCGTACCCTTCCATATGGAACAGTTACCCAGGTAAGAGCTGAAGCTGAAAAAGTAATTACTAGAATGAGCAGTAAAGGAGGATATATTGCCGCTCCTGCTCAGGAAATACAAGATGATGTTCCCTATGAGAATATTACTGCTCTTATAGATGTGTTAAGACATTATGGAGTCTAGTTAAAAACTAATCTTTTATCGTAACATTAAGTTATTATTGCATTATGATTATTAAATTGATAAAATGAACAATAACAAATTAAGTTGGAGGAATTAAAATGAAATCAGCTGGAGTAGTAAGAAAAATTGATGAATTAGGAAGAATCGTAGTTCCAATAGAATTACGAAAATCCCTTAATATAGGAAAGAGAGAAGCTGTTGAAATATCTTTGGATAATGATTGTATAATGATTAAGAAATTTGAACCAGGATGTTGTTTCTGCGGATCTACGGAAGATATTCAGAATTTTAATGGAAATAAAGTATGTAGCGAATGCGTCGAGGAGTTATCCTCTGCTTCTTCCAAATAATACTGAATAGACCTCATTTCGCGATATATTATATTTTACGGCAATTTTCCTCATAGCATCTTTACGAGGGAAGCCGTTTTTTATTAGCTCTTCATATAATGACAATATATCCTGTTCCCGATTATCAGGTTCAATATTTTCGTGTTCTTGCACAGTTTTTGAACTTCCCTCGAAAATAATAACGTATTCGCCTTTTGGTTCATTTTGCTCAAGATATTTAGATATCCCATCTAAACTGTCTACAACTACTGTTTCATATATCTTTGTAATTTCTTTTACTAAAGATATTCTTCTTTCTCCTCCTACTATCTGTTTTGCTAAATTAATAGTTTTAACAAGCTTATGGGGAGCTTCATATATTATACAAGTACGTGATTCATCTCGTATTTTTTCAAAAAATTCTTTCTTTAATGATGATTTTACTGGAGGAAATCCTTCAAAACAAAAAGAGGATGTATCAAATGGTGATATCATCAGAGCACTGATTGCAGCATTTGCACCAGGTATAACTGTAACCTTCTGATTATACTGATACATTAGCTTGACAAGTTCATTTCCTGGATCAGATATTGCTGGGCATCCAGCATCTGTAACTAGACAGACATTCATTCCTGCAATTACATCATTCAGTATACTAAGTCCGCTTGATTCCATATTATGCTGATGATAACTTACTAGCTTTTTCTTTATGTCTAACGCATTAAGTAAGCGAAGGGTATGTCTTGTATCTTCTGATGCAATATAATCGCAGTTTGTTAAAGTTTCTATTGCTCTTTTTGATATATCAGAAAGGTTACCAATAGGTGTGGCAACTAGGTAAAGCACCGTTAATTCCTCCCGTAAAGCATATTCAGTTCTTCAGTATAAGTACCATCTGTTTTATGAATTATTAAAGGATTTTCTACTGTTAGTGATGGGTTCATATCCTTTAATCCCTGTATTAAAACTAATATAGCAGGCGTATTAATGTTTGCATGCACAAATCTAATTGTTTTAGGTTCGATAGAAAAATTCTTCATTAAAGATAGTATTTCGTTAAGCCTTGATGGCCTATGTACCATTGTAAATATTCCTTTTGATTTTAGCAGATATCTTGTAGCTTTCAAAATATCTTCTAATGTACATAGAATCTCATGTCTGGCATATGCCATAGTATCTGCAGTGCTTAATATGCCTGTACCAGCTTTTAGATAAGGTGGATTCGTTACAACATGATCAAAACTTCCTGCTTGAAAATATTCTTTTATATTCCTTATATCGCCATTTATTATGGAAATATTTTCTTCAAGATTATTAAGTTTAATATTTCTTACCGCAAGTTCATATATATCCTTTTGTATCTCTATTCCCATTATAAACTTGGGTTTAAATTTCCCATATAAAAGCAAAGGGATAATTCCATTACCTGTACCAAGATCAATCACTGTTGATGTATTTTTTACATTAGCGAAGGAAGATAGTAAAACAGCATCAGTTCCGAAACAGAACTGTTTTTTATTCTGTATAAGTTTTAGACCATCCAGCTGAAGATCATCCAGCCTTTCATCTTCAAGTATCATATGAATATTATACATATTAAAAAGGAAATTTTACAAATGAAATGTTTTATTTTGTTATATTTGAGAAAAGACACTGCTATTGAACTTTCAAAAATAATTTATTTCTATTAATGGATATCTCTTCTATTTGTGTTTTGGTATATTTTTCTAAAGCTTTCAGCAGCAACCTTGGATGAAGGTTCCCTTTTGCGCCTGCTTTACATAATACAGAGAAGCTGTGTTCATCATGATAATCTATCTTGTAAATATATGGTAAGATGTCAACAATTCCCTTCTTATTAGACTTTTCCATTTCAATTTTATTCAAAGATAAGAGCTTATCCAGTGAACTCTTAAGATTTAAGGTACTATTTACTTTAAATCCATAAATAGCTGATCCGACATCTTCCATAAGAGTAGATTTTTCCACCTCAAAAGCTTCTAGCATCTCAAATCCGTCAGGTAGAGATTTCGATAGCTTATCAAGAGCAAACTGACTGTCATATTCTTTATTAAACCATATATCAACATACTCGCTATCGGAGGACACTCCAACTGGCAATGGCAGTGCGAATACAAGTCTCATTCCTGGATTAAATCCTTGAGTATATATTACATCCATTTCCGCTCTTCGAAGAGAACGTGTAAATGCATTCATCATTTCGATGTGTGAAATAAATTTTACTTTATCTGTTTTTCTGAATTTGAATCTGATTGTTTTCAAAACATACCCCGCATTTGTATTTCGCGATTCCGCAAGCATTACACTTTTCCCTGCAGTTATCCGTTGTTTTTTCAATGAATGCTTTTTGATATTCTTTCTTAAGAAAACTTTTCGTGACTCCTATATCTATAAAATCCCATGGAAGCTTCTGGTTTATGGGAATACTCCTTGAAGCGTATTCATAAATATCCAATTCGCATTCTTTAAAAGCCTCAACCCACCTCGTAATGTCGAAATATTCATTCCATGAATCAAATTTACTGCCTTTCTCCCATGCTTTAATAATCGCTTCACATGTAGATTTATCTCCTCTAGATATTGCTGATTCTACAATTGATATGTCAAATTCATGCCAGTTATATTTAATTTTTTTATTCTGAATATTACTTTTAAGAAGCTTCTGTCTTCTAAGCATTTCATCTTTTGTAATCTGGCTGCACCACTGGAAAGGAGTAAATGGTTTTGGGATAAAAAAGGAAGTAGATACAGTTATGTTAATTCTGCTTTTACGGCCAAAAACTTCTAGTACTTTATGTGTCAGGTCAGAAATTGCTATAATATCATCATCTGTTTCAGTAGGTAATCCCAGCATAAAATACAATTTTATATTATCATAACCGCCTTCTTTAGCAATTTTTGCAGAGGTCAAAACTTCTTCCTCTGTAATATTTTTGTTAATTACATCTCTTAACCTCTGACTTCCTGCTTCTGGTGCAAAAGTAAGTCCAGATTTTCTTACCTTTTGAATCCTTTTCATCAAATCCATAGAAAAATTATCTATCCTCATTGATGGAACGGATATGTTCACCATTCTTTTTTCTGTTTGTTCAAGCATACCGTCACATAAATTTTGCAAATCTGAATAATCCGAGGTACTTAAGGAAACCATACCTATTTCATCATAACCTGTTTCGCATAATATTCTTTGTGTCTGATCAATTAGAGTTGATGCTTTTTTCTCTCTAACAGGCCTGTAAATAAAACCTGCTTGACAGAATCTGCATCCTCTTATACATCCTCTGAAGAGCTCAACAGATGCTCTATCATGAACAATACTTAAATATGGCACTATTGGGGCTGTTGGATAAGGAACCTTGTCCAGATCCCTTATAATTCTTTTTTTAATTTTTTTGCTGAAATCGTAAAACTTAGGTACATAGACTCCTTCAATTTCGACAACTTTATTTAAAAACTCATCTTTTGATGAATTTTCTATTTTCATCTTTTCATAAAGATCTAGTACCTCATTAATTGCTTCTTCCGCTTCTCCTATAATAAACAAATCTATTATATTTTCTAGAGGAGCAGGGTTCACTGCACAAGGCCCTCCAGCCATAACTATAGGGTCTTTTTCATTTCTCATCTGACGTCTGATTGGTATTCCAGACAAATCAAGCATATTGAGTATATTCGTATAACTCATCTCATACTGCAGAGTAAAGCCTACAATATCAAATTCGTTTACAGGCTTTTTTGTTTCTAGCGAAAAAAGCGGAACCTTATTCAAACGCATAAGCTGCTCCATATCAGTCCATGGAGCAAATACTCTTTCACATACAGTATGTTCCCTATTATTAATAATGTGATACAGTATACGCATTCCTAGATGACTCATTCCTATTTCATAAGTATCAGGAAAACAAAAGGCATAGCTTGATAGCATTTGAGTATGGTCTTTAAGTATCTCGTTAAACTCCCCACCTGTATATCTAGCGGGTTTTTCAACATTTATCAGATCAAACATCTGTTGCTATTCCTCTTCCTCATCTAGTTCTGAATCCATTTTTTTAACAAAAAGATCAAAAAGAACATCTAAAAGCTGCTCATCTTCAACTGGTGTAAGTACGGCATCTTCATCATTCTCTTCTTCATATTCAAATATGTATGAATCCTCATCTGATTCATCAACTGTCTGCATAAGAACATAAGTCTTTTCTTTATACTCAAGCATTTCAAGAACAACCATTTCTACAGGATTCCCCTGTTCATCTTCCATTACTATAATATCATCTCTTTCTTCTTCCATTACTGTGTTCTCCTTTATTCTTTTTTCATATTATCCAGATATGATTGCAATATTACGCAAGCAGCTACCATATCAATTTTTCTTTTGTCTTTTCCAGTTTTCTTTCCTTGCATATGTATTATATCATGCGCTTCTATAGTTGAAAGTCTCTCATCATACAGCATTACTGGCAATTTACATCTATCTTCTAGTATTGATGCAAAATTAAGTGCCTTTTCTGCTTTTTCACCTACTGTATCATCCATATTAAGAGGTAGACCTACTACAATCCGCTCCGCCTTGTAATCTTTAACTATTCCTTCAATAATGTCAAGAGGTTTATTTATATCTTTATTCCATTCGATGGTAGTGATTCCAGAAGCTAATAAACCTAAAGGGTCGCTTTTAGCAACCCCTATCCTTTTCTCACCATAATCTATTGCAATAATTACCATTCAGTTATTTTGATGTGAAATAGTACTGAATAAGCTCAGTCATTATTTCATCCCTTTCCAACTTTCTAATAGCATTTCTAGCGCCATTATGACTTGTAATATAGGTTGGGTCCCCTGACATAAGATATGCGACCAGCTGATTTACGGGATCATACCCTTTTTCAGTCATAGCATTAAAAACAAGTGTTAGGATATCTCTTGTTTCGCTTTGCTGACTCTTTAGAAAGTCAAGATTTATTGTTGATCCTTTATCCACTTTGCATGTCTCCTTTATCAATTATGCTAGTAGTTTACTTCAAATCAACATATATTTCAAGAATATTCTGAAAAATACATGTATTTGTTAATTTGGAGGTAAATTTATGGGACAGAGAATTATGAAAGTATATTACCCTTTAATCCTTCATTCGATAATCCTGTTATAAAAACATTACAGAAAGTATTAACTTCTACATTTTTATTTGCTTCATTGTCGACTATTGCATCAACCTTGATAAAACTTGTAGTATGGCCTGTAATAATACTTCCTTTTTTCTCTTCCACTAATATCTGTAAGCTTTTACTTATATATTCCGATAACTTATCTTTGGCTATTTCTAAAGAAAATGCTATTAGTTTATTACTTCTTTCGGTTAAAATACTACTATCAAGCGATTTTAAATTTTCAGCTTTTGTTCCTTTTCTTTTCGAAAATTTAAAGACATGAGTTTTTATAAACCTTGCACTTCTGACCATGTCCATGCTTTTCATGAAATCTTCATCAGTTTCGGTAGGATAGCCGACAATTATATCCGTTGTAATCTCTACACTTGGTATCTGATTTCTTAATTTGTTTACAGCATTAAGAAACATAGATGAGTCATATTTTCTATTCATATCAGCAAGCACTTTATCTGAACCAGACTGTAATGACATATGGAAATGAGGGCACAATTTTGAATATTTTTTTATCTCATTAATAAAGTCATCAGTAATGATATTGGGTTCCAACGAACCCAGTCTTATTCTTTTAATACTTTCTAACTCATTCAATTCTGCTATGACATCAATAAGCTTTAAATTTTGCTTATCCTTCCCGAATGAATCTAAATGAATACCTGTAAGTACAATCTCCTTAATTCCTTTAGCTGACATATGCAAAGCTTCATTTTTAATGTCAGTAATATCTCTACTTCTGACACGACCCCTCACATAAGGAATAATGCAATAACTACAAAAATTATCGCATCCGTCCTGTATCTTTAAATATCCTCTTGTCCTTTCCCATTTATCTGGAAAACGACAATTTATATATTCTGTTTTCTTTGATATATCTGATACATTCACTAATTTAGGTCTTTTTTCATTAATAATTTCTGGTAATATATTTTCAATATAGTTTTTCTCAATATTTCCAAGTACAATATCTGCTCCATTTTTAACCATAGAATCCGGATCCTGCTGTGCAAGACATCCTGTTGCAATGATAATGCATTCAGGATTAAGCATCTTGGCTTTATGTATCATCTGACGTGATTTTTTATCACTCATGCTAGTAACCGAACATGTATTTACAACATATATATCACAAACATCAGGAAATTTTTTATATTCTAAACCCATCGCGTCAAGACTTGTCGAAATAGCGGATGATTCATATTGATTCACTTTACATCCTAAAGTAATGATTGTATATGTCTTCATTTTTTTATTATCCTCTTTTTTAATATTATCTTATCAGCTAAATCCTTACGCCCATATTTAATTAATGTCTCACGTGCAAGCTTATTATTTAATGGATTATTAAATTGCAACAAAGCTCTTTGGATTCTCCTGTCTTTTGCATTAGGGACGTACACCTTTTCCATTGTTATCGGATTATAGCCAGTATAATACATGCATGTAGACATACTGCCAGGAGTAGGATAAAAATCCTGTACCTGCTCTGGCACAAATTTAGAGTCAATCAGATATTCGGTAAGTTTAATAGTTTCTATAATTGTAGATGCTGGATGCCCTGAAATGAAATATGGTAAAATGTATTGTTTCAATCCTGCCTTTATATTGGCTTCTTCAAACCTTTTCTTAAAATCACAATATACTGAGAAGGATGGCTTTCCCATATGCTTAAGAACCATTTCTGATACATGCTCAGGAGCTGTTTTAAGCTGTCCGCTGATATTGTGCTTGCATAACTTATCAATTACTGATTTATCTTTATCAAGCATCAGATAATCATACCGTAAACCAGAACGAATAAAGACTTTCTTAACTTTTGGTATCTTTCTAGCTTCCTCAAGTGTTTTTAATAAATCCTGGTGACTAACATCTAAATTTTCACAAGGTTTTGGAAATAGGCACTGCTTATCCTTACACATACCGCTTTTTAGCTGTTTCTTGCATGAGGGATTAACAAAGTTAGCAGTAGGTCCTGATAAATCATGAATATAACCGCAGAAATCCTTTTTTTCTGTTAACAGGCTTATTTCATTTAATATGCTTTCTCGGCTTCTCTTTTGTATAATTCTTCCCTGACTTAATACTATCGAGCAAAAAGAACAATTACCAAAACATCCTCTATGGCTTGTGACAGAGAATTTTACTTCCTTAATGGCATCTATACCTCCGGTTTTTTCATATTGCGGATGATAAGTTCTTTCATAAGGCAAAGAGTAAATATAATCCATCATTTCTGTTGAGAGCGGATCTGACATAGGATTATTGACTAGATATCTATCATTATGCTTTTGTATGATTCTGGCTCCCCAAACAGGATCCTGCTGCTCATACTGTATTTTAAAAGCTTTAATATATTCCTTCTTATCTTGTGATACCTGCTCAAAGGAAGGTATCTCAATATCTGTAAAATTCTTGCTTGGCTTCGGAGGGCTTTTTGAAATGTATGCTGTACCTTTTATATTCGTGATACTTGAGGATGGAACATTTTTTTCAAGTAGAGAAATAATTTCGATAATCGCATTTTCTCCCATTCCATAAACAAGAATGTCAGCTTTAGCATCAAATATCACTGACCGTCTTACAATATCCTGCCAATAGTCATAATGTGCGAATCTTCTCATTGTTGCTTCAGTACCACCGATAATAATTGGGACATCTTTATAAGCCTCTCTTGCTCTTTGGCTGTATACTATTAAAGCCCTATCAGGCCTTGTTTTACCAAAAGAGGCATAGCAGTCTTTCTTGCGTTTATTTCTGTTTGCAGTATAGTTGTTTACCATACTGTCAATTACCCCACCAGAGATTAGTGTGGCAAGTCTAGGTTCACCAAATCTTTTAAAATCCTCGCATGAAGAGATATCAGGTTCAGATAATACTCCAACTCTGTATCCTTTGTCTTCAAGCAATCTTGTAATTATAGCTTGACCGAATGAAGGGTGATCAACATATGCTTCAGCAGTTATAAAGAGTATATCTATATACTCCCATCCTCTTAGCTCCATATCTTTTTTATTTACAGGTAAAAAATTCATCAATATTATTTTACATCAAGATCTGGATTATTCATCTGCATTTCAGCCCATTCTTCTCTGGAAATTAAGACTGCTCTTGGTTTCGAGCCCTCAAAAGGACCCACAATACCTCTAAGTTCCATCTGGTCGACTATTCTGGCAGCTCTACCATATCCAAGTTTCAATTTTCTTTGTAAGTATGATACAGATGCTTGGCCAATCTCTACTACAAGATCAATCGCAGCTGGAAGCAGTTCATCTACTTCATTCTCAATATCATTGTCTGTTGCTTTTTTATCGGATTTCTCAATATTATCAACAACATCCTCATCATAAGAAGAAGCTGATCTTTGCTTAATAAAATCAACAACTTTGTTTATCTCTGAATCAGATATATAAGCACCTTGCATTCTTACAGGTTTTGATAATCCCATGGGGTGAAAGAGCATATCTCCGTTTCCTAATAGTTTCTCTGCTCCTCCCATATCCAGTATTGTCCTTGAATCGACTTGGCTGACAACAGCGAATGAAAGCCTAGACGGAATATTTGCTTTAATTACTCCTGTTATAACATTAACTGAAGGGCGTTGGGTGGCTATAATCAAGTGTATTCCTGCAGCTCTAGCAAGTTGTGCTAGTCTGCATATTGATTCTTCTACCTCACTAGGATTTGTCATCATAAGATCAGCTAACTCATCAATAAGAATTACTATATTGGGCATTTTTTTAATTTCTGGGTCATTTTTTATTGAATCATTATATGAATTTATATCTCGAACACTTCTCTTATTAAACATTTCATATCTGTTAGTCATTTCTTCTACAGCCCAATTTAATGCTCCAGCAGCTTTTTTAAGGTTAGTGATTACTGGAATTAATAAATGAGGTATCCCATTATAGTTTATCAATTCGACTTTTTTCGGGTCTATCATTATAAATCTAACATCATCAGGAGTAGCTTTATATAAGATACTTGTGATAATGCAGTTAATGCATACGCTTTTTCCTGAACCTGTTGCACCAGCGATTAACATATGAGGCATTCTCCTGACATCTGCTATCGTGCAATTACCTGCAATGTCTTTTCCAATTGCAATAGAAAGTATACTTTTTGACCCCTGAAATTCCTTCGAGGCAATTACTTCCTTTAGTGATACTACACTCTTTTTTGTATTCGGAACTTCGATACCGACTACAGACTTACCAGGAACTGGAGCTTCTATTCTTACATCCCTTGAAGCAAGATTTAAAGATATATCATCTGCTAAAGCCACTATCCTGCTGACTTTTACACCTGATTTAGGTTGAAGCTCATATCTTGTAACAGTTGGACCGCACATGATGTTTGTCACAGATACTTCAACTCCGAAACTTAATAATGTATTTTCCAGTTTTCTTGCAATCTGTTCGTAATTATCGGAATTACCGCTATCGACATATGAATCCAAAAGTGACAATGGAGGGAATACATATTCACCTTTTGCCTGTGTTTTATCTGCAACTGCTGGTATTGAGTTTTTTTGTGGTTCTTCTTTCTTGATAATTATGGGTCCTGTGTACTTTGATACCGTTCTTTTAGATTCTTCTTGAGTAGGACTTGGTTTGTTGATAATTATATTTGCCGGTTCCTTGTTAATTTTAACAGGCTCACCGATGGCATCATCTATTTTTTGTTGAATATAAGGTTGAACTCTAGATTCTTTAACAGGTTTTTCTTCAACTTCATCTTCGATAGGTTTGAAAGCATCTTTCATCCATTTTATAAATGATATTACTATATTTTTAATTTTTATTAGAAAATCCAGAAAACTTTTATTCGTAATATAGATTACTAAAACAACCGTTGCTGTAATCGTAATTATATATGCGCCTGTTACACCGAAGAAAATTACAAAGGGAGTAATAACAATTCCTCCATATACCCCCCCGTTATAAATTTGCGAAATACCGATTGAATACATGTGGCTAATAAACTGCCATACATTCATTCCTGTAGATATCTGTGACATATTTTTTGATAAGTAAGCAATTTGGAAGAAACAAGGTATCAGAAGAATTAGAAGAATTAGATACATGGTTTTTCTGCCTAGCTGCTTTACTCTTCCGGCTAATGCAATATAACAACCGAAAAGAAGAATTGCTAATGGTATAAGGTAATGAGTCCACCCGAATAATCCTGCAGTTATTTCCTTAAAAGGTTTTCCAAATGTTCCTGACTTGCTAGTGAAGAATACGCAGACAAAAGCCAAAAGCCCTAAAGCGATTATTACAATACCTAGTATTTCTTTTGCTAATACACTGTTTTGTGAATGGGTTATATCTTTTTCTGTTTGTTTGCGAGTAACAGATGTTTTCCTCTTTTGTGTCATGTTATCCTCCGAATATCATCGTTATTTTACCATATTAGAAATTGCTATGCAAACATGTTAAAAATGTCAGAATTGACACATACTAAGCTGTGTGGTAGACTTGTAAGAAAATTTCAAGGCGGTAAAAAATGAGTTTTACATATATACCAAAAGGATACCAGTCAAAACTGAATCTATACGAGACTCAGATGGCAATCGGGACATTAAAGAAAATTTTTGAAGAAAATCTCTGCAGAGCTCTAAATCTTAAAAGAGTATCTGCTCCATTGTTTGTAAATTCTGAATCCGGTCTTAATGATAATCTTAATGGTATAGAGCGTCCTGTGCATTTTGAGACAAAAGAAGGATGTATTGAAGCAGAAATAGTGCACTCATTAGCAAAGTGGAAAAGACTTGCATTACATAAATATGATTTCCCTGCTGGAGAAGGTCTATATACTGATATGAATGCAATAAGACGCGATGAGGATATGGATAATATACACTCGATTTATGTCGACCAATGGGACTGGGAAAGAGTTATCACAAAAGATGAAAGGACACTGGCTTTTTTAAAACAGATAGTTAATGATATAGTATGTGCTATATGTGATACATATGAAATGATGCAGGATATTTTTCCAGCATTAGATGCAAAAATCAACCGTAAAGTCGCTTTTATTACATCACAGGAGCTTGAGGACATGTATCCTGATCTGACATCCAAACAAAGAGAAGATGTATTTGTCAAAGAACACAAGACTGCATTTATTATGCAAATAGGCAAAATATTAAAATCTGGTCAAAAACATGACGGAAGAGCTCCTGATTATGATGACTGGGACTTAAATGGTGACATACTAATGTACAACGAAGTATTAGATTCAGCACTAGAAATTTCCTCTATGGGTATCAGAGTAGATAGTGAATCTCTCGCAAAACAACTGAAATTATCAGGCTGTGAGGACAGAAGTAAACTTATGTTTCATAAAATGCTTCTAAATAACAAACTTCCCCTATCAATTGGTGGAGGTATTGGACAGTCACGGCTTTGCATGCTATTACTAAAGAAAGCACATATAGGTGAAGTACAGGTTTCAATCTGGGATCAAGACACTATTGAGACATGTGAAAAAGCAAAAGTAATGCTTCTTTAGTTTTGAAAGTCTTTACGTTTTTTTTGAGAATAATCAATGTAGAACACAGCTATACACTGTACAGCATGTCTGAATAAGTAGGCATAGGCCAGTAATTTTTTGATACGATGCATTCCAAAGTATCTGCATAAAATCTTAGTTCCTTCATCGCAGGAACTACTTTATCCTTGAAATCATATGCGTTTTCTGCATTTTCTGTTAAATCTTCAAGTTTTGCAATACATTTAGATAAGTTGGCTATATTATCAGAAATATATGAAGCTTGTTTCATTTCACATGATATATCCAATCCTATCTCTTTCTTTATTGCTACTGAACTGTATATATTACTTGCGTAATTCATTGAAGAAGGCAAGATTTCTCTTTTTGCAATCTCTATCATCGTTTTTGATTCAATAGATATAATTTTGCAATAGTTTTCGAGTTTTATCTCATGCCTCGAAATAATATCTGTTTTTGAGAAAATACCAAATCTTTCAAATAATTTGATATTTTTTTCTTCTATAAGGCAGTCAACAGCTTCAGGTGCTGAACTGAGGACAGGCAATCCTCTTCTTTTTGCTTCTTCTACCCATTCATTTGAATAATTATTACCGTTGAAAATTATTCTTCTATGCTTAGCAACCGTATCTCTTATAAGTTCATCTACTTTTTTATCAAAATCATCAGTTTTTTCAAGTATATCAGCAAAATACTTGAAGGAATCCGCTACTATAGTATTAATTACTGTATTCGCATCAGATACTGAACATGAGGAACCGGGCATACGGAATTCAAATTTATTACCTGTAAAAGCGAAGGGTGATGTTCTGTTTCTATCACAGGTATCTTTGAAAAGAACTGGTAATGTCTCGCTCATATGGAATTTTTCCCTAGTTTTATCATGAGCAGTTCTTCCATTTTCCATATCTTCAAGTATTTCTGTAAGTTCCGCCCCAAGATAAACAGATATTATTCCTGGAGGCGCTTCATGAGAACCTAGCCTATGATCATTTCCCGCTGTAGCTATACTCTGTCTTAACAGTCCAGCATATTCATCGACCGCTCGTAAAACAGCTGCTAAAATCAATAAGAACCTTTTATTCGATGAGGGATTCTTTCCAGGTTTTAATAACATATCGCCTTCATTTGTAGCTATTGACCAATTGTTATGTTTCCCAGATCCGTTAATATTTTCGAATGGTTTTTCATGTAGAAGACATGCAAGTCCATGATGTTCTGCAACCTTTTTCAACATTTCCATAATAAGCTGATTATGATCAGCTGCAATATTTACAGTTGTATAAATTGGAGCAATTTCATGTTGTGCAGGAGCAGCTTCATTATGTTCAGTTTTAGCAGTTATACCAAGTTTCCATAATTCTACATCCAGCTCCCTCATAAAATTTTGTACTCTCTCGCGAATATTTCCGAAGTAATGGTCATTCAATTCCTGACCTTTTGGTGATTTGGCTCCGAATAATGTGCGTCCGCATATAATTAGATCTTTTCTCCTGTCATATTGCTTTTTATCAATTAAAAAGTATTCCTGTTCGCAACCTGCGACAGGCGTGACTCGTGATGCTGTTCTATTGCCAAATAATCTGACTATTCTTAAAGCTTGTCTGTTAAGAGCATCCATGGACCGTAAAAGAGGGGTTTTATTATCAAGAGGTTCTCCACCGAATGAGCAAAACGCTGTAGGTATGCACAGTGTCTTGTCCTTGATAAAAGCATACGAAGTCGCATCCCATGTAGTGTATCCTCTTGCCTCAAAAGTAGCCCTTAATCCTCCTGAAGGAAAACTGGATGCATCTGGTTCGCCTTTAATGAGTTCCTTGCCTCTTAACTCTAACACCGGAGTGTTATTACGTATCATAAGGAATGAATCATGTTTTTCTGCTGTCATACCTGTCATTGGCTGGAACCAGTGTGTATAATGTGTTGCGCCTTTTTTTATTGCCCAATCTTTCATGCTTGCCGCTACAATATCAGCTATACCATCTTCAAGAGGTCCTCCCTGCTCAATAGTCTTTTTTAGAGACTCATATACATATGCAGGCAGTTCGTCTTTCATTACTTTGTCGTTATACACATTGCTAGCAAATATTTCCAGTATACCTTCCAATGATTTCCCTCCGATTAATTTTACCCATTATATAAAACAAAACAGTTTATTACAATATTTCTATATATTAAATATTAGTATTCCAGCATCCTTTTGCGATAATGCAGATAATCTTCAAATTCTACTTCTTCAGGTACTCCGTGGTCACATGTTGGCAGATACCCTCCGTGCCTTTTCATAAAGGGCATTATCCTGTCAATTTCCTTATCTATTGCATCCTTTCCTGATGCTAATATTCTTTTATCAATTCCCCCTGAAATTAAAAGGTCAGGATATTTCTTTCTAACTTCAACGACATCGCATCCAGATGCAACCTCAAATGGAGACATATAATCCATACCTATGGATTTGTATAAGTCTATAACTGATATTGAATATCCGTCTGTGTCAAGCTGGAAATGAAGTTTTCTGTTTTTATCTATCTGTCTTTTTCTGATATTAGCAAAAAGCTGCTGATAATACGGGAAAAGAAATTCTTTTATCATATCAGGAGATATCAAAGAACCATGATTATAGCATATATCTTCTCCAAACCAGACTTCATCGAAAGTTACGTATTTTTGGTGTGTCTCGCACATCTTATCCATAACTGAAAACCATATTTCCATACATTTATGTACTAGTTCTGGATCGTCATAAAATTTGTAAAGCAAATCCTCAGGCCCTATTAATGATCTGAGGTACATATATCCTCCCGCAATATTTGCACAGATTATAAAATTTCTGTTTTCATATTCAATAGCCTTATTCATCCTTAAGTCAAGATTCTCAAATCTTTTAGGATCATTCGGATCCATTCTCCATGATATATTCTCTTCTAGTGTTTTCATGTCTTTCACCGGATGATCTAAATAAGAAGGCATAAATCCATTTCTTTTACCTTTAAAATACAGAACCTGTCTTCCGGCATTATCCTGCTCTATTTCATATTCATCAGTAACCTTAAGTATTTTTTTTTCAAAAAGAGGAAGTAAAGGTGCTTCACACCACCCGCACTGCCCTAAATAGTGTTTAGCAGCTTTATCAAATCCAAATAACTCATCAAGATCTGTATTATCATTGACCCATCCTTGTGCTTTCCATTTATCCATAACATACCAGCCGAATTCTCTTTGATAAATCGGAGCATCTTTTTTTAAGTTATAGAAGTCATGCATTTTTTGAACTGAAAGTTCCATATTTCCTCCTATTATAAAACCAGTTATAGCAAAAATTATAACACATATCATTAGATACAAACATAATATGATTGCGTTGAAGTAGTTTTTTATATAGAATTAATTAATAATAAGAATAAATGGAGGTAATTATGAATAACGCGCCGAATGTAAAACTAGGTATAGTAGCAGTAAGCCGTGACTGCTTCCCTGCACCTTTATCGAAAAGCAGAAGACTAAAGGTAGTAGAAGAATATAAAAAACTCAATAAGGATATATATGAATGTCCTGTCATAGTGGAAAACGAAAATGATGCATCCAAGGCTCTCGATGATATACAAAAAAACGGAGTTGATGCCTTGGTTGTGTATTTAGGGAATTTTGGACCTGAAGGACCAGAAACCATGCTGGCTCAAAAATTCAAAAAACTGACTATGTTTTGTGCTGCTGCAGAAGAAAACGATACTGACGCACTTAATGACAACAGAGGTGATGCTTTTTGCGGTATGCTGAATGCATCATATAATCTTGGATTAAGAAATGTAAAATCATACATTCCTGAGTATCCTGTTGGTTATCCCGAAGAAGTAGCCTTGATGATTGCACGTTTTGAAATTATAGCTAGAATAATGATAGGTATTAAAAATCTGAAAATTTTCTCTTTCGGACCAAGACCATACAACTTTTTAGCATGTAATGCGCCTATTAAGCCATTATTTGATCTTGGAGTGGAAATTCAGGAAAACTCTGAGTTGGATCTTTTTGAAGCATACAGAAAACATGAAAATGACAAACGTATACCTTCAGTAATAAAAAGCATGAATGATGAACTTTGCGGACGTAATAATCATCCTGAAGTTATGCAAAAACTAGCACAATTCGAACTAACATTACTTGACTGGAAAGATAACAATCTGGAGGCCTCTAAGTATGCTGCTTTTGCTGATAAATGCTGGCCTGCATTCCAGACAATGTTTAAATTCGTACCCTGTTATGTTAACTCAAGAATGGCCGCTATGGGTTATCCAGTCGCTTGTGAGACGGATATATATGGTGCTTTATCTGAATATATCCTTTATCTTGCGTCAGAGTCCATACCTACTTTACTGGATATAAACAATACAGTGCCAAGAGCAATATTTGAAAAGCATGTAAAATCCAGATATCCTTATACTAATCAGGATATTTTCATGGGATTCCATTGTGGTAATACTTCAATGTGTAACTTGAAATCAGGATGTGGAACTTTAGATTATCAGAAAATAATGAAGCGTTTAATTGAACCAGATAAAGAACCTGATGTAAGCAGAGGAACTCTCGATGGAGTTTTAAAACCAGGTAATGCTACACTTTTCAGGTTGCAGTCCACAGCAGACGCAAAATTAAGAAGCTATATAGCTAAAGGCGAGGTATTGGATGTAGATCCGAATTCTTTTGGTAGTATAGGAGTAATCGCAATACCCGAAATGGCTCGCTTCTATCGTCATATTTTGATTGAAAAACAATTCCCTCACCATGCAGGAGTATCCTTTGATGATGTGAGTTCTATACTGTTTGATGCAATGCATATGCTGAATATTGAAGATATAAGTTACAACAGACCTGCAGGTATACTTTATCCGACAGAAAATCCATTTAGAGACTAGCTATTAGATAAACAACTTGTCAGTTCAAATATTTTGCAATAAACCCGGATACTTTTTCATAATAAGTGTCCGGTTCTTTCATGGAAGACTCACCATGTGCTGCTCCCTTAGTAACAAGCTTTTCCTTCTCACAGGCAGCACTTTCATAAAGTTTGTCAAGCATATAGAATGGAACAAGCTCGTCAGCGTCCCCGTGTATGAATAAGGTCGGGGTATTGGATTTTTTCACTGCTTTAATTGGGCTTACCTCTTTAAAATCCATCTTTATCTTTGCTGAGGATATGATATTTGCAGCATATAATATAGGAAAGGCTGGCAGCTTGAACATTCTTCTCATGTTGTAACGGAAAATTTCCCATACGCAAGTATAACCGCAATCTTCAATAACGCATTTTACATGTTCGGTCAAGTCCTCGCCTGTAACAAGCATTACTGTTGCCGCTCCCATTGATATGCCATGTAAAACAATTTTTGCTTTAATATTATCTTTAATAATTTCATAAATCCATTCAATTATATCAACACTGTCATAATAGCCCATGGTAACATACAAACCTTGGCTTTCACCATGTCCTCTTAAGTCAGGTATAAGTATGTTGTACCCCATTTTTTTGTATGCTTTCGCAAACTCAGCCATATGCCATCCTACAGCTGTATACCCATGAACCAGTATCACCCACTTATCAGTATTCTCCCCTTTTATGTATCTAGCTTTCAAAAGTAGATTATCATATGTAGTAAGGCTCCATATGGATGCAGTATTTTCATCAACCCATTTTTTTGAGGATTCATGAAATGCTTTCATCTGTTCTGTCATATCCTTATCCTTTTTCCGAAAAATATTCTTAGGTGATTTTGGCAGCATAGTTACATTGAACATAAACAAGCCTGCTATGTAAGATAAAACAGAAAATATGATAATAAAAATTATTACAACTGCTAAGATAATTTCAAATCCCATTTTGCCCTCCGCTATATTTACGATTATATCATATAGATTTGTGAATTAATGCGGAAATATCGGAATTATTACTTAAAAAATAAAATTTTACTTTACATTATTAAAGATGCTTGTTATACTTCCAATAATATTGATAGAGGCGCGGGAGTCAATAGTATCCATTTTGACTGATTAGGCAGGATGAGAAATGGTGAAAGGGATTACTGCCGAAGAAAATGCAGCCTTTTATGCATTTATCTGGTTGATTTGCAAATAGCGGATTAACTGTCACCGCAAAATAAACGGTGGAGAGCTGTCACTTAGAAGGTCTAAGTAAAGGCTCGCACATGCAGCCTTTTTTTGATATAATATTACAATAGGTTGGTGATAAAAATGAAAAAGTACGACTTAGCAATAGTAGGTGCTACAGGCATGGTTGGAAGAACCTTTATAAAGGTTCTTGAAGAAAGAAACCTTCCATTAAACAATATCTACTTCTTCGCTTCAGCAAGATCAGCTGGAAGCGCAATAACTTTTAAAGGTAAAGAATATCCAGTCGAAGAGCTAACTGAGCAGTCATTTGACAAGAAGATAGATATCGCGCTGTTTTCGGCTGGCGGTGATATAAGCAGGATATATGCTCCTATCGCTAAACAAAAAGGGGTTGTTGTCATAGATAACAGTAACGCATGGAGAATGGATCCTTCAGTTCCTTTAATTGTGCCTGAAGTAAATAAAGAAGATATTAAGAATCACCAGGGAATAATAGCAAATCCAAACTGCTCTACAATACAAGCTCTTGTTGCGATTAAACCTCTGCATGATGCATATAAAGCAAAAAGAATTGTTTTTACCACTTTTCAGTCAGTATCAGGAGCTGGAAAAAGCGGATGTGATGAATTGGAGAATTCATTAAAAGGCCTTCCTGCGAAAAAATTTCCTCACCAGATAGCAAATAACTGCATACCTCATATTGATGTATTTTTAGATAATGGGTATACAAAAGAAGAAATGAAGATGGTTAATGAGACAAGGAAAATGTTTCATGAACCAGATCTAAAAATTACTGCTACATGCGTCAGGGTACCTGTCATGAAAAGCCATAGTGAGGCAATTAATATAGAGTTTGAGAAACCATTTAATCTAACTGATGTTTTTACTATATTGAAAAATTCCCCTGGAGTTGAAGTAATTGATGATGTCAATAATGCAAAGTATCCTCTTGCTGCTGAAGCTGCTGATACAGACTCTACTTATGTCGGCAGGATAAGAAGAGATGAGTCAGTGGAATCAGGTTTGAATATTTGGGTTGTAGCTGACAATGTAAGAAAAGGAGCTGCAACAAATGCTATACAGATAGCCGAGGAATTAATAAAGATTTGGGAGAAATAAAATGTTATTTAAAGGCGCTGCTACAGCTGTTATAACACCATTTACCAAAGAAGGAATTGATTTTGATAATTTTAGCCTTCAACTTGATTATCAGCTTAATTCAGGAATTGAAGCTTTAGTTATATGCGGTACAACTGGTGAAGCTTCGACAATGACTGAACAGGAAAGATTTGACACTATTTCTTTTGCTGTAAAGAAAGTAAACAAAAAGGTACCACTAATCGCTGGAACAGGATGTAATGACACTATGCATAGTGTGCATTTATCAAAAGATGCTTATAAGGCTGGAGCTGATGCGATATTAGTTACTGCGCCTTATTATAACAAAACATCAAAAAAAGGATTAATAGAACATTTTAAGACTATATCCTCTTGTGTTCCCATTCCTTTAATAATGTATAATGTTCCATCAAGAGTCGGTATGAATATTGATCCTGATGTAATGGTCACTCTTGCAAAATGCTGTAATATTATCGGAGTTAAGGAATGTAACTTGAATCAGATAGCAGATATTATCGATACCGCTCCAGAAGGTTTTACCGTATACAGCGGAGATGACAGCATAAACCTTCCTGCGCTTTCACTCGGTGCTATGGGTGTTGTATCAGTCTTGTCTAATGTAGTACCAGCCCATGTCGTAAAAATGAACAGGTTATTTTTTGAAAACAGGATTGAAGAAAGTCGTAAGTTATTTTACAAAACTAAAAATCTGACAAGACTGCTGTTTATTGAGACCAGCCCGATACCAGTTAAAAAAGCTATGCAGCTTATGAATATGGATTCAGGTATGCTCAGGCTTCCACTGGTGGAGATGGAAGAAAAGAGTGCTGGAATGCTAAAAGACGAAATGGTCAGTTTAGGAGTAATAAAATGAATATACTGCTTGTAGGCTGTAATGGTAAGATGGGAAATACTATAAACAGGATTTGTTCAGAAAAAGATGATGTCAAAATAATATGCGGATTGGACATATCAAAAAAAGAAGGGCTTCCCTTCCCTGTTTATACAAAAGCTGAAGATATCCCATCCAATTTGGAAGTCGATGCAGTGATTGATTTTTCACATCCTTCCGGAGTAATTCAAACTGTATCCTACTGCAAGAGTAACTTGAAGCCTTTAGTATATTGCACAACAGGACTTGACAAGCAAGGTAATGAAGTTTTAGATGAACTGGCAAAATATGTACCTGTCTTTCGTTCTGCAAATATGAGTTTAGGAGTGAATCTTTTAATAAAGTTATGCAAACAGGCAGCAATTTTTTTGAAAGATGATTTTGATATTGAGATAATAGAAAAACACCACAACCAAAAAATTGACGCTCCAAGTGGAACCGCTTTGAAAATTGCAGATGAAATAAATATAAGTTTGCATAATCAAATGGAGTACATTTATGAACGTCACACTAAAAGAGAAAAAAGAAATAAAAACGAAATTGGAATCCATGCTATAAGAGGAGGCAATATTGTCGGACAGCACGACGTAATTTTTGCTGGCCTTGATGAAACTATTACCATAAGCCATGGCGCTTTCTCAAAAGATGTATTCGCACAAGGTGCATTAAGAGCAGCCAGCTTCATAAAGGATAAGCCTGCTGGAATGTACAGCATGGATGATATGATATAAATTTATTATTATTACTTTAAAATAAGCAGGATAATAACCTGCTTTTTTTATGTTCTGTTATAACAACTGTATTAATTAAATACAAATGATTTCTGATTAGTACAACTTAACCTTATTTATTTTCTGTTCCTTCATTATAGGGTCTAAATGCTTTTCCAATGCCGGCCATGTGAAAAAGTTAATAATATATGAAGACAAACCGAAAAGCACAGCAATTAATACTGCTGCTCCAAAAAGTATATGCACCATGAATGGAAGTATAGTCAGCGCAAAGATTCCAGTTACAATTAATAAATTAGGAAAAAATCTTAATATAGCAAACACATAAGAATACCTGTAAAGCTTCCAGATGGACAAATTATACTCAACTAGAATCTGATATATATACATGTGCATCATTACAAACAACACTGAAAATCCCGCTATAATAAGCAGCAGAGCCGTCTTCCAGAAACCTGCTTGTAAATTTAGTTGATAAAATCTGAATGCAATACCTAGACATATAGTAATAACAGTAGAAATTGTTGAAACTGCAAGTGATTTCCAAAAGAATTTCTTAAAACCATCAGTAAAATCCGAAGCAAAACTGTCATCTCTTCTGACATAACTCCTAAAAACCACTGCAAGAGCTGAAGCAGCTGGTCCGAAAACCGCTATCGGTACTGTAAAGAAAATTAATGTATATGGTATCCTATAAACTAGAAGAGCCAGAAGCTCACCGAAATTGGAATATCCTTGCTGATAATCAGACACATCGATCGGGAAAAAAATCTGAGAAACAAAGAATGCATAGAATACAATTAAAATCGTGTATATGCCGACACATATTAAATTATATTTTGCAATGTTCCAAAATCTAATTTTCAGTATATCCATAAATTTCATAAATTTTGACTCTTTTGGTTTCTGTTCTTCATAATTAATCTTTTTGTTACTACTCATCAGATGACTCCTTTTGCATTGATATATTTTATACATATTCACCATATTAATCAAGTATGGCATATAATGTAGCTAAACAGCCCTTATATAAAAAATCATTTTCCCGTTGACAAACAATATGTATATAGTTATAATTTTTTAAGTGAGCGGTCATGGCGAAACTGGCAGACGCGTGCGTTTGAGGGGCGCATGGGAGACCATTCGGGTTCAAGTCCCGATGACCGCACCAAAAAACGGAATCAAATGATTCCGTTTTTATTTTCAGGATTGTTAAACATCTATTCTTTTTCCAAATCAAGAAGCTGCTTCTTAATATCAATACCCAGCGCATATCCGGTCAGTGACTTGTTTTTACCTATTACCCTGTGACAGGGTACTACTATCATTACAGGATTTTTGTTACATGCCATACCTACTGCACGACTTGCTTTTGGATTGTCTATTGCAATTGCTATATCGCTATAACTTCTGGTTTCCCCATATGGGATATCACATAACTGGTTCCACACTGCTTTTTGGAATTCCGTACCCTTGAGTGAAAGTTTAATATCAAAGGTTTTGCGTATACCATCTAGATATTCAATCAATTGTTTGTATGCTTCATCTGTAAAAACTGTATTTGATGAATGGTCACAGACATTACAGTCGCATAAAGAAATATCGCATATGCCTTCATTATCTTCAGTAATCATTATATGGCCTATTTTTGTATCATAACAGCAGCTTCTTACCATAGTTAAATAATTTCTAACAATTCATAATCTGGCAGTTTCGGGAATTTATTGAAAGGCATGGTCTGATACCAGAAAGCTACAGAGGAAACATCATCTTGAAGAGCAAGATATTTGCCATTGCTTCTCCATCCAAGAGCCTGCATAGTGACCCTTAAACCTTCTTCAAATCTTATAGGATCGGTAATATGCCACCTATACATAGAAAATCTCTGTTGCCCAAGTATTTCTTTTTCATACCTCACAGGATAGAAACCGGTATATGGAGTGGAGTATTCCTGATACTTGTCGTTCTCCATAAAACAGTATGCTCCGCAGAAATAGTCTTCAGTACCAGTACCGCATATTGTAGGGAATTTATCATCGTTGTCCATAAAAAATTTAATTTCGCCTTCTCCCCACCATCCGTTATTATTTGCACCCCATGCCATATAGGTGCCAACATAATGGCCTTTACCTTTAATGTTATCTATTATTGTATAATCTTTTTTGTATTTCAAAGGATTTTCTCTTCTGAATTGTGCAAAGAAATATGCACAGTCATCAGGTATGTTTGTTAGAGCGTAATCTATCTGATAATAATGATATGTTCTCTTCGGCCCTATGTTTTCCAGTGTTATACGGCAGTGTTTTCTAAAAGGCATTTCCCAATAACAATTGAATCCTCTAACGCTGTTATTGCATATCGGAAGTGAATTTACAGGTATGTGCATTGGCAGGTATGCGTTAGCGAAAAAATCCCCGATCGGACACTCAACAGAAGGATCTTCACATCCGTCCCAGTAAAATCTGATAATCGTGTCACGTCCTGAACCACCGCTTGTTATCCAAATATGTTTTATAGCTCCTGGTCCTTCAATATCTGCAATCTCAAAAAGGTCACCAGGCTGTAATACTATTGATGGCGATACTTTCCAGGTCAAACCTCCTAAGTCTGATGCGGCATTCGCACCAGTACCTTCAACAGCCATACCGCCTTTACCTTTTTCACCTTTAAAATTTTCCGCGCTTATCGACCTTGATTTTGCATCTGACAGTCTAGTCAGGCTTGACAAATCGCTTCCTAATCCGTTATACATTGCAACCTCCGTTAAATATATGATATGTATATCCTAACATAATAATGTTAATTGGATATACCTATATCAGTATAATCAATTAACATCACATATATCAACATTAAAATTAAATATGTAATTTCTTTATAAGTTCATTTTGCAGTTTCTTGTTTCCAGAGAGCAAGATAAGGGCTAATATAACAGGTACAATAGAGGCGGCAACTATATATGACCATGAAAGGCTAATTATAGAGTTAACAAAATAATCAACAGTACCTTCAATAACAAAACATAATATAATAACTCCTATTAACGATATGGATGTCGTTTTTAGTTTACCAGGCTTTTTTTTGTTAACAATAAAAATAATAATAAATAACAACATCATAATCGTTATGCATAATGGTAACGCAATAGTCAGAAACCATCGCATCCCTGATAATGCGAGTGCGATAAGTAAAAGATAAAGAGTAGCAGATATAAATATTAAGAATACATGAAGCAAAGGTTTCTTCTTTTTCATTGTCATTGGGAATATGAAAATCATCCATAAAACCAGGCTTCCACCGAAAACATAATACATCCAATATATTCCAGGTGAATATATGAGATTGATAACAAGACAAGCGACATTAGGTATTGTTAAAATTATTGACAGTAGTATAGCAAAATATGCTGTATTCATCTGCGTATCTTCTGCTTTTTCCTTTGGGTAAGGAGGAATTCCCTCCTGTTGCTCAATCATTATTTCAGTATTGCACAGTACGCACTTCTTTGCGCTTTTATCCAGTTCAACACCACATTTTACGCAATATGGCATAATTTCACCTACTCTCTATTACTTTCTATTTTAACGGGAATACCCTTCTTTATCAAATATGTAAAAAAATATCTTTCAATATCTGTTTCCTTTATTTTGCTAGTAAAATTTAATACAAGCGTATCATTATAGCTTACTACAGCCAGATAAGGAGTATGTATTTTGGCTGCACCTAATATAAATTCAAATCTATCTATATGTTCCTGCATTTCACATGGCAATGTCACGCTTCCGACATTTGAAAGCAATGTTGAAATAGGTCTATAACCTATAGTAGAATGAGCAATCGACATTAAGAAATTCTTTATAAATAAAGGAGCAATTCTGATAAGGATATTCCTTTCAGTAATAACATTCTGTGTCATCATTGCATTAAGTGTTTTCTGATTCAAATTTGCTTTCATAAAATACTGAATCTGTTTTAATATTTCTTCAAATGTGAATTCTCCAAGAATAGTATCAATACCTGGGTTTAAAAACAGGGAAAAATTCCTTTTTGTATTACTCTTAAAATAATTCCTTAAATTCACGGGAATTGATACCGCTATCCGGGTAGGCTTGACATACAGTCCTTCTTTTTCTTTTTGCTTATAAAAAGAATACAACAATAAAGCCGCTAAATATTCTGTTATTGTTGAATTATTTTTTTTCGCAAGCTGTTTTATTTTATCAAGAGAAGTTATACCAGCGATAATGGATATATCCTTATCATCAAGTTTGGTACTTTTCATATGGTATGCTTTAGGTTCCGATGCCCTTCCTCTTTGTTTTGAGTTTGCATATCTTCCAAAGGAATCTTCTATTTCCTCGCTATCTGGTTGCTCATTAACATCCAAAACGCCATCTTTTGCAGGTATTTCATACCCTTTAAGATGCAAGTACTGTGCAGTCAATGTTTTTAAAAATACCATCGCACCCGTTCCGTCAGTCAGTGAATGAAAATAGTCTATCGCTATCCTTTTATCATAATAAAATACTCTAAGCAGAAAACCATTATTATCTTGCCATTTTATAGGAGCGCATGGGTTGTTTATATCAGGTTTAACAATAGGCCTTTTTTTTGCATTAGTTTCAAAATAATACCAAAAAAGTCCCTTTCTCATTCTAATGTTAAAACTTGGGAATCTTTTAATTGTTACTGCAAGAGCCTCCTGAAGGATAAATGAATCAACTTTTTCCTTTAAGGTTACACTTAATCTGAACATTCCTGACCATCGTCGCGTGTTAGCAGCAGGATATATCTTTGCTGCATTGTCCAGCTTAAACCAGTATTTCTGCTTTTTATCTTCTATTGTCCGCAACATTTTTTGTATTTCTTACCACTTCCGCATATACAAGGGTCATTCCTTCCCACTTTATTACGTACTGCAGTATGATCTATAGTAAACTGCTTCTTAATCTCAGCCCTTTGTTCCATTGTCAATATGTTATCCCATTCATCTAAAGTATAAAGCCACTGTGCTTTTGCGTTCAGCATGTTGTAATATAGCTTATTGAAATCAACTTCACAATCCAATTCAGTATCGATACTTAGTGAAGCAATATCTGTTTTTTCTTTTAACGATGTATTAATTCCATCCATGAATCCTGCAAATACCCAGTCTTCCATACTAAACCTTTCAGATAATTCCTTCACTGTTCCTTTAAGGTATGGATTCTTTTCTGAAAGAATGATTTTATAAGCTGTAGTTTCTGTTTCAAGATACTTATTGTAAAATTCTGCAGCATCTTTTGATTCTAATTTTTCATTCCATTTATCGATTATAGTCATATTCTACCTACACTTTACTGTTTATTTCTTTAATTACCCTGTTTTGGAATTCTTCAAGAAACATCGTACCTATATCTCCTATTTTCCTCACTCTGACTGATACCTGATTGTTTTCCATTTCTTTATCACCGACTACAATCATATATGGTATTTTTTCCAACTGTGCTTCTCTTATTTTATACCCTATTTTTTCCGACCGGAAATCACATTCAACTCTAATGTCATGTGATACCAGTATGTCTTTTATCTTTTTTGCATATTCTGCCTGTCTATCTGTTAAAGGAAGAATTTTAACCTGGACTGGTGAAAGCCATACTGGGAATGCTCCTGCATAATGCTCTGTCAGGATTGCTATAAATCTTTCTATAGATCCGAATAAAGCTCTATGAAGCATTACAGGCCTGTGCTTGTTGCCGTCTGCTCCCATATACGTCAAATCAAATCTCTCTGGCATTTGGAAGTCCAACTGTATTGTACCACACTGCCATGTGCGGCCTATTGAATCTTGGATATGGAAATCGATTTTCGGACCGTAGAACGCTCCGTCTCCTGGATTTAATTCATACTTCATGTTTAAAGAATCCAAAGCGTCTTGTAATGCTTTTTCTGCAATATCCCACTGTTCCTTTGTTCCCATCGAGTTGTCCGGTTTTGTTGAAAGTTCTACTTTATATTCAAAATTAAACAGACTATATATTTTTTTCATGAGATTGATAACACCTACTATCTCCTGTTTCATCTGTTCTTCTGTCATAAATATATGCGCATCATCTTGTGTAAAACATCTGACCCTCATAAGGCCGTGTAATGCTCCTGAAAGCTCATGACGATGTACCAGACCCAATTCTGCTATCCTTAGCGGTAAATCTCTATATGAATACATACGACGTTTGAAAGCAAGCATGCCGCCAGGACAGTTCATCGGTTTTATCGCATAATTACCCTCATCTATTGTTGTAAAATACATATTATTCTTGTAATGATCCCAATGGCCTGACCTGTGCCATAAATCTTCATTAAGGATTATAGGTGTCGTGATTTCACCATATCCAGCTCTTTTATGTTCTTTTCTCCAGTAATCTATAAGCTGATTTCTGATTTCCATTCCTTTAGGAAAGAAGAAAGGGAAACCAGGGCCTTCATCAAAAATATCATATAAATCAAGTTCCTTGCCAAGCTTCCTATGATCTCTCTTTTTAGCTTCTTCAATTTTATAAATATACTCGTCAAGTAAAGTTTGTGAAGGAAACGATGTCGCATAAAGCCTTTGAAGCATTTTGTTTTTTTCATCTCCGCGCCAGTATGCACCTGCAACAGACAGTATCTTTACTACCTTCACTTTTCCTGTTGATGGAAGATGAGGCCCGGCACAAAGGTCTACAAAATCGTTCTGCCTGTAGAAGGAAATATCTTCATTTTCATCTAAATCAGTAACAAGTTCGTACTTGTATGGATTGTTCTTAACAAAATCCAAAGCTTCATTTTTAGGCAGAGTAAATCTTTCTATTGGATAATCAGCTTTAATTATCTCCTCCATTTTTTTCTCTATTAATGGAAAATCCTCATCTGTAAATATGTGATCTGTATCAAAATCATAATAAAATCCATTACTAATAGCAGGGCCTATAGCAAGCTTCGTTCCTGGAAACAGCTGAGTAACTGCATGGGCCATTATGTGGCTTGAAGTATGACGATACACATGGTCAGCTCCTTCATCCTCAAATTTTAATAAAAGCAGATCAGAATCCTGTTTAATAGGATCAGTCAGGCTTCTTACATTTCCATCAATCTTTGCTGCAACTACTGACTTCGCTAATCCTTTTGATATGTCAGAAGCGACTTCCAGAGCTGTTACAGCTTTTTCATATTCCTTAATTGATCCGTCTGGCAGTTTAATCTTTATCATTCCAATTACCTCCTTGTATACCTTGCGAATCTTTAAAAAAAAACTGCCCTGAATATATCATTCAGGGGCAGTATGTTCTTCCGCGGTTCCACCCTGATTAGCCATATGGCCATCTCAAGTGATCTTATCGTGATCTTACGGTTCTGTTCAGGGAGCGGTATTTCGGTGTTTTTTTAAAGGATTTCAGCCTCGTCCTTTATCTCTGCATTCTTCACTTACTTTTTATCCCGTCATTACAGCACAATCTATTATTTTCACAATTTTACCACTTAAAAAAATAATATGCAAGTTATTTTTATTTTCACTTATAACTTCACATTTTAATATGAACAATAATATCTGCAATATTTTACTAATTGCATTAAATAAGCTTTTCCTTATCAAATGACTTAAGCCATTCTCTTGCTGTCATAGCGACTTTCTTAAGCGCGCCTTCTTCAAATGGGCTTTCCAATCCAGCAGAACTGACAAGTCCCTTAAAAGTATCCTTTCCTCCTCTTGAAGTCATTGATATGTATTTATTCCAAGCCTTTTTGTAATCCTGCTGGGATTCTGCCCAATACTCTAATGCGACAGTCTGTGCAAGACAGTAATCAATATAGTAAAAAGGACTTGAATATATATGATGCTGCCTCTGCCAATATCTTCCATCCTCAAAGAAAGGCATCCCTTCAGTATTCAGATATGGCATATATTCGGCTTGCAGCTTCTTCCATACCCCTTTTCTTTCATCAGGAGTAAGATCTGGTTTTTCATATATTATATGCTGGAAATAGTCAACAATTGTCCCATATGGTATGAAGGTAAGTGCACCGCTTAGATGCGCATATTTATACTTATCAGACTGTTCCTCGAAAAAAAGCTGCATCCATGGCCATGTGAAGAATTCCATAGACATAGAATGTATTTCGCATGATTCCAGAGTTGGAGATCTGTAATCCCCAATTTTAAAATCTTTCGCAAGATAGGAGGCAAAAGCATGGCCTGCTTCATGAGTCAGCACATCTATATCACCTGATGTTCCATTAAAGTTAGCAAAGACGAAAGGTGCTTTGAATTCCGGTAAGCTAGTTGAATAACCTCCGACTACCTTGCCTTTCCGGCTGATGACATCAAATAACTCATTATTAAGCATGAAGTTCATGAATTCCTCTGTTTGAGGACTTAACTCTGCATACATTTTTTTACCCTGGGCAAATATATGCTCAGGATCTCCCTTTGGTACAGCATTTCCTGACATAAATTCCAAAGGATCATCGTAAAGCATAAACTTATCAACATTAATCCTGCTCTTCTGCTCATTTTTCAAGTCACTTGCAATGGGTACTATGTACTTTTTTACATATTCACGGAATTTCTGGACATCCTGTTTGGTATAACTGTTTCTCATCATACGGTAGTATCCCAATTCCACAAAGTTTTCATAACCCAATTCTCTTGCCATTTTAGTCCTTATTTTTACAAGCTCATCATAAAGACTGTCAAGCTTATCGCTGTTCTTCAAGTAAAAACCTGCTTCAGCTTCATATGCGGCTTTCCTTACATCTCTGTCAGTATTCTGTTTATATTTGCCCAATTGAGACAAATTCAGAGTTTTACCGTCAAATTCAATCTGTGCGCTTGCAAGCAGTTTATCATAATCGCTTACAAGACGATTCTCTTCCTGCATATCGGGTATTATTTTAGGATCAAAAGCTTTCATATTAATTTCAATATTAAGAAACAGCAGATCACCTATCTCTTTTCTTAATTCCGCTTTAAATTTAGAATTATACAAAGCAAGTCTGAACTGAAGGTCAACATCCTGTATCTTGGGCATGACTTCATCATAATATTCTTTTTCTGATACAAAAAACTCATCTTCTGTATTTAAGGTGAATTTAATATAGGACAAGGATATGGCAGTACTGATTTTATCAGTAAATCTGTTATACTCATAAAATGTATCAAGAGCCTGCTTTACATCGGCTGCATTATTTATTTTATCCAATAGCTCTTTTGCTTTGATTTCTATTTCCTCATAGGTTACGCGTTTGTATGGCATTTCAGAAAATTTCATTTTTTATCTCCAATCATATATATTGTTGCCTCGTAAGGCCTTAATAACTCATTACTGTCTTTGTAATTTGAAAGTAATTTCGTGTATTTTTTTCTGTTAATATCGATTCTTCTCTTTTTACAGGAATCAATCAGATTTATTTCTATATAGAAAGCGGCTTCCTTGCTTCTGCGCTCAAAACAGAACATATCCGCATCATCAGAAGCAATAACGAAATCCCCATAAACAAGCGTCTGATTCTTCTTCCTTATATCTATAAGCGTCTTCATATAATTCAGAATGGATTCAGGATTAATCGACTGGTTCTTTACATTATACCGCATGTAATCGTTTGAACAGCTAATCCATGGTTTCGAATTTGAAAATCCTCCATAAGCCGTATCTTCCCATTGCATAGGTATTCTGGCATGATCCCTTGTTCCTGGAGCGATTTTCTTAATGGCGTCCTGTTCAGACATACCTTCGTCTAAATACATGTTATACATATTTATTGCTTCGACATCCCTAAAATCCGATATATCCCTGAATGAGGTATCTATCATGCCTATCTCCTGCCCCTGATAAAAATATGGAGTTCCTCTTAATGTAAGCATGAGTGTGATAACAAGTTTTGAGACGATATCCCTCATTGATTCGTCTTTTGTTATTCGAGACAGGAATCTCGGATTATCATGGTTCTCAAAAACAAGAGCCGGCCAGCAACCATCCTTGAATTCAGTCTGCCATTTAATCAGCAGCGGTTTAAGCTTCCGAAGATCATACTTATATGAATCATATCTTCCTTTGCCTGGATTGTTTAACTGGTCAAAGTTGAAAATCTGGTCAAGTTCCTTCCTCGATTCGCATGTTATGTATTTTGCTGATTCCAGTCCTATTCCCGCTCCTTCTCCCACAGTGAATGCGTTATACTTATCAAAGGTCATCTTACGCATTTCACGCAGATAATCATGAAGTTTAGGCCCGTATATCATATGCTCATAACCGACTGCGCCAACAAGACCGGATAGTGACTGTACACCGTCAGGAAGACCTGGAGTTTTAGAAATAAGATTAATTACATCCAGTCTGAATCCGTCAACTCCTTTTTCCAGCCATCTGTTTATCATCTGGTAGATGTCTTTGCGCATATGCTCATTTTCCCAGTTTAAATCCATCTGTTTCTTTGAAAAGACATGAAGAGCATATTCATTCAGATATGGGTAATAATTCCAGGCAGGTCCTTTAAATGCGGAAGTCCAGTTATTCGGAAGCCCGTTATCTTTTCCTTCTTTAAAGATATAGTAATCATGATATTTTGATTGCTTGCCTTTTAATGCTTCCTGAAACCAGAAATGCTCATCTGAAGTATGGTTAATTACAAGGTCCATGATAAGCTTCATATCTCTTTTATGGATTTCTTGCAACATAATATCAAAATCATCCATGCTGCCGAATTCCTTCATAATTTTTTCATAATCCCTTATATCATATCCGTTATCGTCATTAGGCGAATCATATATAGGAGATAACCAGACGGCATCAATACCGATATCCTTAAGATAATCAAGTTTTGATGTTATCCCATTAATATCGCCAATACCGTCATTATTCGAATCTTTAAATGATCTTGGATATATCTGATAAAACACTGCGCTTTTCCACCATTGCTTGTTTTCTTCAGTGACTTTACATTCAAGCAACTCAGGTTCGCGGTTAAGGATATCAATAAGAGTGTCTAAAAAATCCTCAGTAATCAGATTTTTAGTAAGAGAAGGAAGCTTTTCCAGTTTTATATTCCCGACTATAGGATTTTTAAACAAAATCGGATCCTTGTCTGACATGTACATCAGTAACTCCATTACATCTTTTCCAAATGGTGCATTAAAAAGCGTTTTTATCCGGCTTTGTTTTGTATACATGGCAGATCTCCTTCTTTTTCTAATTTTAGCATCATTAGTGATTGTTATCAAATACATATATCACATTTAATAGTAAGTTATATAATTAATTCATAATTTTGGAAGGAGATTATGATTCTGCAAACAGCGGAATCATATAAATGTTTTATGCTTTTAAGTAAAAATCAGACAATACATATGATTGGTGATTCAACATGCTGCAAGTGGCATCTTTAAACTAATCAACATTCTCCTTTATTGTATAACAGTACTCATACTCTAAGCCTAATTCATTTATAGACCCTGCATATTGGCTCGCAACATCTGAAGGTGCAAAATACTGTCTTAAATATCTTGTCAAAGATTCCATGTCCGCATCGCTTCTTGTCTCTATAGTTATAGACTCAATGTATTCGTTTTTATAGGCTTCTTTTTCATACTTACTATTATTACCCACATATGTTATATATATTACATCATACTGATCAGTCGAATCCTCAGGTAACTCGTAATAACCTATTGCCGTAAATGCAACGTATAACCTGTTAGTGCTGTTTTCATCTGTTGTATATAACTCTAAAACTTGTTGGTCTGTTGTTAAATAATGTCGAACGGCTTCAAACATTGGTGCAGGCACTATAGCATATCCCTCCATAGCGCCCCCTCTTTGTGTAGCACGACTTACGTAATCTTCCTCCCTTTGTACAACAAGATCTTTGTTTGTGTAGTTGCTGTAAAAATATATCTCACTGTTCTTCTTATCACTTTTTATTTCACTAATACTTGTAATAGCCTGATGATAAGGCGGTAGCGGATAATCCATCCAAATGTTGTCTTGCGACCTCCCTAAAGTCATCAGCTTTAAACCATAAGGCTGATAATTCGTTCCCGAAGAGTAATCAGCTGGATTTACTCCTTTTCTACCCGTACTTATAACTATGTCAGTTATGAATTTAGCATAATCGAAGTAATCTTTTACGAATGCATCGCCATATAAATGCGACATCTCCAAATTTTCTTTCCCGTCTATCCTGGAAATGGTTATAACATTCTTTTTAAAGTCTGTGTCTTCCTCAATATATACCGGCTCTAAACCCACAGTGTTAATAAACATATATGGATAGGTTTCATTAAGCCTGTTTATCCTCTTCGTATATTGTGAAAGCATATTATAGTCAGCGAATATACTATTTAAATAAAATACAAAATCGGTAAGATCTTTATTTTCATCTACATCAATCTCCATACGGTCAATATGATTTGATACATCAAAATTTACTCCTGCTGCTGCCCTGCTAAATGCCGCAAAGGACAGGTATAAAGCATCATATTCATTGTCTGTTGTATATTCCCCTATTATCTTGAAGTTATCAAAAGTATTTGTTTCGGAATTTTGCATGTAAATAACCTTTTTACCATCAGATAATCCGGCTTTAATATGTTTACTCAAGGTAGAGGGAATAATAGCATAATTCTGAAGGTAGTCTTCAAGCAAATCCTCAGTATAGCCTTCATATAATGTGATCTTACTATCTTCTTTATCTGCAACTATACCATTTAGCGTAGTTATACCTTTACAATACTTTAACGAATTAATAACTCCCTTAACTTCCTCACTGTCCGCATTAGCAAAGACGCCTTCATAGTTAGACATCTTAAAGCCTGCATCACCAATCGTATATCTTACGGATGAAATATTAAGACTGACTATTTCGTCTTCAAATCTCGATCTGTCTGTCATTATAAGCATAGCATATTTGTATGGCATATTTAGCGGTTCTTGACCGTCCACTCTTCTTATAGCTATGTCACTGTTAAATGTCGTTGTATTAAAACCCTCCAACAGTTTTTTTGAGCTGTCACAAGACACTGACAACAATGCTGTTATAACAATCACTATTAAAATAGCTATGGTTATACCTGTTTTTTTCATTTTTTCCATACTGTTTGTTTTATCCAATCATCGGTTAAGGTGATTGAATCCTCCTTTCTCTCGAACTTTTCTGAGTAATTCCTTATCATTCATAGCATATCTAAATTAAGAACTGTGTATTTGTGTCCATACTGCTTATTTTTCGTCTTGCATTCATAATGCAGAAACATCGATTTCTCGCTTTATTACTTTTATTATAACACATATTTTTTTTTGTCAACTTTTTCATATCTAACGAAAAATCAGATTCTCAATTGGATGCAACAGTTACTGTTTTCAATCAGTCTTTTCTCAATATTTTAAATACAGCAACATAGTGATATAATTTACTAAATATATTTGAGAGGAGATTATGATTTTGTCTTGGGCATTATCATTGCTTGGACACTGTCATATAAATGATTTATGTTATTAGAAAAAAATCAAAAGATACTCATGATCGGCGATTCAGTAACCGATTGCAACAGGAGAGAAGAAAATACTGCTTTTTTAGGTAACTCATATCCGCATTTAGTAGCATCTGAACTGTATCTGGAATATCCTGATATGAATATTGAGGTTATAAACAAAGGGATTTCAGGTGATACTTCCAAGATGCTTATAGACAGATGGAAGGCAGATGTTCTGGATAATAACCCTGACATACTTACAATACTGATAGGTATAAACGATGTTTGGAGACATTATGACTGTCCAGACCCTTCAAAAAGAGTATCAAAAGATGATTATATAAAGAATATGCGGTTAATGATAGAAAGCTTAATACACACTGCAAAAAAGATTATTATATTATCTCCCTTTTATCTTGAAGAGGATATGACAAAACCTATGAAAGCGCAAGCAAACGAGTATATAGATGCTTTAAGACAGCTTGTGAAAGAATATGATGTTATTTTTATTGATCTTCAAAAAGAATTCGAAAAGCTCATGAGAAAATATTCATTTGATCAGCTTACCTTTAAGTCAGATAAGATTCATCCTACAATGTTCGGACAATATGTAATAGCCAGATTAATACTGAACACCCTTAAAAAATAATAGGTATTATTCAAATAAAGGGGTTGATAAATATCTCTCACCAGTATCGGGAAGAATAACAGCAATGTTCTTCCCTTTATTTTCATGCTTTTTTGCGATCTCAATTGCACCGGCAAGTGCAGCACCTGAAGAGACTCCGCACAGTATACCTTCATCACGGGCAAGATTCTTAGTCCATATATATGCATCTTCAGTTTTCACAGGAATTATTTCATTTATCAGGCTCATATCGAGCACATCAGGAATGAATCCTGCTCCTATCCCGGATATTCCATGTCTTCCTGGTATACTACCTTTTAAAACCTGTGATTCAAATGGTTCTACTGCAACTATATGCACTTCTGCATTTTGTTCTTTGAAATATCTTGCACATCCGGTTATAGTACCACCTGTACCTACACCTGCAACAAAAATATCTAATCTTCCTTCAAGATCCTCCAGTATCTGTTTTCCAGTTATTTTCTCATGAATCAGAGGATTATATGGATTCTTAAACTGGCTTAATGAAAAAGCTTCGGTAAATTCAAGTGATTTGTCTATTGCGCCTTTCATTCCAAGAGCTGTATCTGTAAGAATGACTTCAGCTCCATATGCTTTAAGAAGCAACACTCTTTCCCTGCTTGCATTGGCAGGCATACAGATAATAAGGCTGTATCCTAATCTTGCGCAAATCATAGCTAGAGCTATACCCGTATTACCGCTTGTAGCTTCAACAATTGTTATCTTTTCATTGTTCTTGACTGCTTTTAAGTATCTTTCATCCTGTTGGAGTCCCATAATCAACGAATATGCCGTCCTGTCCTTTACGCTTCCGCCAGGATTGAAACTCTCTATTTTTGCAAATATATTCGCCATAAGCAAATATTTCTGCTTTAAAGCGCATAGCTCAACTAATGGTGTCTTGCCTATAACATCAAGTATCCCTTTATAAACCGTCATATATTATTCCTCCTCCAACTACTCTGTCATTTTCGTAAAAAACTGCTGACTGGCCCTTAACTGCGGCTCTGACAGGCTCATCGAATATTACCTTTATTCCATCTTCAACAGTAATAATCATAGCGCTTACAGCAGGCATGGAATTCCTTATCTTTACCATTACATGCATCAGTTCAGGTAAGTTTTTACGACAAATCAGATTAATATCACTTATCATAAGCTCTTTAGAGTAAAGATCCTCTTCATTACCTAAAACAACCTCATTTTTTTCGGCATTTTTACCTATAACATACATTCTTTTATTAAAGCCTTTATTTAATCCTCTTCTTTGGCCAGGAGTAAAATGAATATGATTTTCTCCCTTGCCCAGTACATTACCCTGTTCATCTGTGAATATGCTTTCCTTGTAAATACCCTTCTTATGTTCTTTAATAAAATCGGTATAATCCATTCCCTTAATAAAGCATATATCCTGGCTTTCCTTTTTGTCCTTCACCGGCAGACCTATCTTATCAGCAATTTTTCTTACCTCTTCCTTATTCATGTCAGCTATCGGAAATAGTATCCTGCTTAACTGCTGCTGATTGAGCTTGTACAGGAAATATGACTGGTCTTTTCTTTCGTTCTTTGATTTATAAAGACAAAAACACCCTGAGTGTTCGTCGAATTTAATATTCGCATAATGGCCTGTTGCGACATAACTGATACCCAGACTGTCAGCCTTATCGATAAGGTGTTTGAATTTAAAGGTGCTGTTACATAATACACATGGATTCGGTGTATCTCCTTTAATATATGAGTCAATGAAGTAAGCTTCTATCGAATTTTTGAACTCTTCCTGTTTGTCTTCAATATATAAAGGAATATTAAGCATAGATGCAATATCTGCAGCATCTTTAACGGACGCTTTATGGTTTTCAGACATGATATATGTTACTGCGTGGACATCATATCCTTCAGTTTTCAGAAGATATGCAGTTACAGCGCTGTCAACACCGCCTGACAAGCCGATAAGTACAGATTTCTTATGAATATCAGTCAACAGTTGCACCAATATTTGTGAATGTGCCCTCAATATATGCTAATCCATCCGATATTGTGAAGGACTTCAAGTCTTTCAACATCGGTAATTCAAGACTTATAGTTTGACCGATATATTGCGAAACAAATGATCTGACATCTCCGCCAAGATTGAACAGGTTTATGAAATTCATAACATGTACATCCTTAACATATATGTCATTAATCTTCAACATAAGCTTACCGTCAGGTGAAACACCCTCAATAGAGATATATAGCGTGAACTTAGTGTTTGATAGTACTGATACTGCAACATCAGGCAGATTTGCGGTATTCTTCAAAGCCTGACCATCTATATAGATATCGAAATGAACAGTATTATCAGGCTGCATGTTAAATTCAATGCTGTTTATGTACATCGATTGCAGATATTCTTTGGAAATATTCATCATCGCAGTTACTTCTTCCGAAGTAAATCCTACATTTTCTACTCGAATTGGTTTATCAATATTCAATATTGCTTCCTCAACTGATGAATAACCGCTTAGCTGGTCATTACTGATTCCCATCTTGGCAAACATGCTGAAAGTACCTTTATCCACATCAGGTGCTTCTATAGGCTTATTTAAATTATCTGCAATCCTATTCATTGATCTTCCAATACAAAAACCACTTGCTGCTCCTATTGATACAATAAGCAAAACTATAACTAAAATCCATATCCTGTTCTTCATTGAATCCTCCTTAGAAAGCCAGATTCATATCTATTTCACGAATCTTTCCATGGCATTTCCGACACACAGATTATATATCAGTTTTTTTGCCAATTCAATCGGGTACTCACCAAAATCTGTCCAGGAACCTACTACAGAACATAAAATCCTTCTATAGTAATCATGTCGGGCATACGACAGGAAACTGCGACTGTCAGTCAACATTCCAAGACTAGACCCCAGACAAGATAATGAAGCAACTTTCTTAATATTTTCCACTATTCCTTCATAATGATCCATATGCCACCATGCAGCTCCAAATATTACATCTCTGAATGAACCACATGCTGTTAAGGCTTGATAGTATGATGCAGGATTTAAAATATACACTATAGTCTTTGCAAGTTTGTCCTGTTTATCCATTTCGTTAAGAATTTTTGAAAAAGCTATGCCATCCAATGGATTAGATGATATATCGCAGCCGCAATCCGGACCGACAGTATCAAAAAGCCTTGAGTTTGTGTTTCTATAAACTCCTGTATGAATCTGCTGGGTTATCCCTCTTTTTTTATACTCCGAGGAAAGATATATAAACATGTATCCAAGAAACTTCTCATAATCGTCTTTTTCAATCTTTTTGTTCAAAAGAGCTAATTTGAAAGTTTTATCGGCAGTATCATAATCAAAATCAGGAGACGCAGTATATTGAATTCCCACATCGGAAAGGCTGCACCCATTTGCAATGAAATAATCCATCCTTTTTGAGATAGCTATACATAAGGATTTAATATCAGTTATATCTGTTCCAGATACTTTTTTAAGCATGTCTATATACAATGGGTAATCTGGCCTTGTTATTAATAACACATTGTCAGTCCTGAATGTAGGTGCGACCTGCGTTTTGAATGATTTATCCTGTTTAATAAGCTTATGGTATTTCAAATCATCTGTTATATCATCTGTTGTGGCGATATAAATCACATTCGAAGAGGTTATTAGCTTTCTTGGGCTGAGTTCCTTTTCCTTTATAACTTGATTGGCTTTATCCCATATTGTTTGTGCATTATCAGCTGATATAGTAATATCTGTATCAAAATAATTTTTGAGTTCCATTGCTGACCAGTGAAAAAGCGGATTGCCTGGAGAGTTCTCTATTGTCCTGCAATATGAGAAGAATTTGTCTTTCCAATCGGCTTTTCCTGTTATATATTCTTCATCAATACCGAAAGCTCTCATCAGTCTCCATTTGTAATGGTCTGCTCCAAGCCACATAACGCCAATATTATCAAACAGCTTGTCCTCATAAATCTCTTTTGGGTTTAAATGGCAATGATAATCAACTATTGGCAGATTTTTTGCTATTTCATTATATAATAACTGTCCTGCTTTTGAATAAATATATTTTGTCTTCATATTATTCCTTACTTTCTACATGTCCTTGAATCCTTTGTATAATCATATCAAGAGCTACTAAATTATACCCGCCTTCTAATACAATTATATCAGCATTTCTTTTGGAAGGTTCCACAAACTGTTCATGCATAGGTTTTACTGTAGATAAATACTGTGTAACTACAGAATCAAGGCTTCTGCCTCTTTCTTTTACGTCTCTTAATATTCTTCTTAATATCCTGACATCCGGATCAGTGTCTACATATATCCTGATATTCATCATATTCAGCAAATCAGGATTCTGGAAAATAAGTATGCCTTCAACTATTATTACTTTGGTTGGTTTTATAGTGCGCGTCTGTTTTGTCCTTGTGTGTTCAGCAAATGAGTATACCGGGCATTCTATACTGAATCCTTCCTTTAACTTTTCAAGATGAGATATTAGAAGGTCAGTTTCAAATGAATCGGGATGATCATAATTTGTTTTCACTCTTTGTTCGAAAGGAATATCATCCTGAGATCTGTAATAATTATCATGACTGATTACACTGACATCATTACCGAACTTTTCTTTTAGTCTGCTAGTGAGGGTAGTTTTTCCGCTCCCCGTCCCTCCTGCTATGCCTATTATAAGTATATCCATTATCAACACCTTCTTAGTTATATTAGGTTACTCAAGGTTCTTCCACTAATGTATTAGGCCCGTAAAAACCTTCGGGTTGTACATATGAAATTACTCTTTCATATATCCTGTATTTGTCAGATATATAGAAATTTCTTTTCTTACCGTCAAGATGGGTCTCCATGTATACAGCTTTACTGTTTGGAACCGGTATTATAATTATATAGTTCGTATCATCTACTTTCACAGTAATAGCTTCATCATTAGAATACACAGGGATTCTTCTGACTTTCTCTCTTTCATTAATTGTAAACAGTTTATTACACATAACTTCAAAATTCGTTTTGTTAACAAGTACACATATACCGTTATATCGCGCTGTAGCGCCATTTTGGATGCCATTGCTGGTAAATGACACAATATGCTTCTCGTATTGGTAATAATCAACTCTGGAACCTATAAGGCATCCTAAGAATACCAAAGAAGCTAAAAACAATATTATAACTATCCAAGTCACATATTTCATATTGTCACCTAAACCATACATGAATGCAGAATAAGATAAATAAAAAACCAAAAAGGCCTATTATCAATGCAACTGTAATACCGGCTAGAATAGCATACAAAGTTACAGATATTGTTTCCTTGGTTGATAAAGGATGACTTCTTTCGTTATTTACATTCTTTTGTCTGACATTCTTCAGATACCAAGGCATCCCTTCAACATTCATTGGGGCTATTACCCTGCCATCATCGTCGTCATACTTGCTTTTCTTAAACATTTTTTACTTATCATAAAGATGACAGCACACTACATGTTCGTTACCCATATCTTTTGGTTTCGGGTCTTCAACTTTACATCTGTCAAAACAGTGCCTGCATCTTGTATGGAACTTGCATCCTGAAGGAGGATTAGCTGGAGAAGGTATGCTTCCTTCCAGAATAATCCTTTTCATCTTGTAATCTGGATCAGGTATCGGTATTGCACTGAAAAGTGCTTGAGTATAAGGATGAAGAGGTTCTTTGAAAATATCTTTTTTACTTCCCGTCTCAACTAATGAACCTAGATACATGACGCCTATAGTATCTGATATGTGCTCTACAACAGATAAATCATGAGAGATAAAAAGATATGTCAGACCATATTTTTCTTGTAAATCCATTAAAAGATTAATAATCTGTGCTTGTATGGAAACGTCAAGAGCTGAAACAGGTTCATCACATACAACAAACTGGGGGTTTAAAGCAAGAGCTCTAGCTATGCATATCCTCTGTCTCTGCCCGCCTGAGAATTCATGAGGATATCTGTCTTTATGATAAGCTTGAAGCCCGCAGGAATTCATTATTGATGTTATATAGTCATCGAATTTTTCTTCTGGAACAAGCTTATGCTCTCTTACAGCTTCACCTATTATCTCGCCGACAGGAAGTCTTGGAGACAAGCTTGAATATGGATCTTGAAATATTATCTGCATCTTTGGACGCATTTTTATCATTTCTTTTTTGTCTTTATCAAATATTGATTCGCCTTGAAAATAAACTTCACCGTCTGTATAAGGGGTAAGTCTTAATATGGTACGTCCTACTGTGGTCTTTCCGCAACCGGATTCGCCAACTAATCCCATAGTCTGACCTTTTTTAATGTTAAATGATACTCCATCAACAGCTTTTACATATCCTGTAATCCTGGAAAATACACCTGTCTTAATTGGATAATATGTCCTTAAGGAATTGACTTGGAGCAAGAACTTTTTGTCGGGTTTTAAAGGTTCAAACTTATTTTCCTTTAATAAATTATTTGCCATTTTACTTTACCTCCTCGTCATTGTACAGATAACAGCTTACATAATGTGTATCAGAAAGTTTAATCTCTCTTGGATACGCCCCATTACATGCTTCTATACACTTTTCGCATCTATCTTTAAAGTAACAATAATTTGGCATGTTAATAGGATTTGGTACTTTTCCAGGTATGCTGTAAAGTCTGTCCACATCTTTATTTACTACTGGTTTGCTTTCCATTAAACCTATTGTATATGGATGTTTTGCATTTTTGAAAATATCGTCAGCAGATCCTTTTTCCACTACCTTACCCGCATACATGACTACTACCATATCAGCCATTTCAGCAATAACACCCAAATCATGAGTTATAAGCATTATGCTGCTGTTAATCTTGTCTTTCAACGTTCTAAGAAGATCCAGTATCTGAGCTTGTATAGTAACGTCAAGAGCTGTTGTCGGTTCATCTGCTATTATGAGGCTTGGATTACATGCTAAAGCCATGGCTATCATTACCCTTTGTCTCATTCCGCCGGATAATTCATGTGGATACATTTTGTAAACGCCTTGTGGATTTGCTATACCTACAAGATCCAGCATCTCTATTGTACGTTTTTTTATATCCTCTTTTGTCATTTCAGGATTATGAAGAGTAATTACTTCATCGACCTGCATTCCAATCCTGAATACAGGATTCAAACTTGTCATTGGCTCCTGGAATATCATGGATATCATATTTCCACGTATCTTCTGCATAAACTCTGTAGGAGCTTTAGCGATATCGTATGCGACATCTCCGTAGTTAAACCTCATTTCACCCTTGACAGTCTGGCCTTGAGGACGTTGGACAAGTTGCATTATCGATAAGCTGGTAACTGATTTACCGCATCCTGATTCGCCTACCACACCAACAGTTTTACCTTTTTCCACATTAAATGATGCACCATCTACAGCTTTTACAGTACCAAGATCCGTAAAGAAATAAGTATGCAGGTTATCTATCTCCAGCACATTCCTAGTATCTTTCATCGTAGTTGTATACTCTTCAACAGGAACATTCTTCCTACTTTTTTTCTTTTCCAGTTCATCAGTAATCCTTCTGTTTCTTTTTGAAATAGCTCTGGATTCTTTAGCTGAAAGGTAGTTAATGCTTTTTATCTTCTTGCTTTCATTTTTGCCAAGTTTCATTTTAATTCACCTACCTTTTCATCTTAGGATCAAATGCATCCCTAAGCCCGTCACCTACAAAATTAAATCCAAGAACAGTAATCAGAATAAGCATTCCTGCTGGAATCCATACAAACCAGTAATTCTGCAATACATAGCTGTCATTAACTGAGTTAACTATATTACCCCAAGATGCATATGGATATTTGACTCCAAGATTCAAAAAACTCAATGTAGCTTCTGTGAGTATAATACCACCAAGACTCATTGTTGCATAAACAATTAGCTGTGGAATGACATTTGGTACTAGATGCCTGAAAATTCTTCTTGAAACAGATAATCCTGTAGCTTCATTAGCCACCATGAATTCCTGTTCTCTTAAAGATAATATTTGTCCTCTTACAACTCTTGCTATACCTGGCCATCCGAATATGCCAAGTATAATCATCAGCAAATAAATTCGGACACTCGGATCAAGTTTCATAGTATCAAGAGCTGCACCTAATATAATATATATAGGCATTGTAGGTATGCAGTTGAAAATTTCGACAACTCTCATAAGCAGTGTGTCAACCCATCCGCCGAAATATCCTGATAATCCACCAATGATTATACCTATTATCATTTCAATTAAAACAACCACAAAACCTATAGTAAGCGATACTCGGCCACCATACATGAGCCTTACCATTAAATCCATACCAGAACCATCGGTTCCCAAAAGATGTTCAGCACTAGGTGAAGCATAGGTGTCTATAAGGTCGGTCATTTTATCTGTCCTTATTACATATTCCATATCATTTCTCTCGATGAGATATTCAATAGTTTCACCATTTGTATTTGTATACATAAATGATTCAAGATTATTAAACATAGCATTTTCTACAGCATTCTTGAAATCTATTGATAAAAAGATATCTGCTGAAGCTGGAGTTATAATTAATTTTGTTATATTTGTAAATGGCTTCTTTTCTAATCCTGATACTGCATAAATCGTACGTATATCATCATGATATTCAATCTCATAATTTATCTGATTCAATGTAAATGAATTGTCATTATTGCTAAATGCAGTTTCAGCAGCATATTTGAAATTAAAATCAGCTTTTGTGCCTTGTTCATACATATCGTATATATTTTTAGTTAAAAGAATATATGCTTCTCCTGTATATATAATGCATTCTCTTCTTGATAGTTCAAGAAAATATTCCTTACCATCAGCTTCAATAAAGCTAATTTTATTATCAATTGCATTTTTTACAGCATTTTTAAAATTATTAGAAAAAACAAAATCTGTCTCTTCCTTGAAAATATAATCACCAAGAACTATGTCAATTTTTCCAATTCTTTCAGTCCCGTAAAGAACCTGTGTATCATCGGATACTTTTTTTATCGCAAATAATATATTAACCCCATTAACAGGTGTCGTAAACACTGTTTTTCCATCCTTTAATGCTAAAGCGAATGCCGCTTTATTAATAGATGTAAACTGATGACCTTCTTTAATTTCTTCGTACCAGTTCTGGTTAATTGTAGCTGATGCATACTGTGAAGATGTTATTTCTTTTTTGTAAAATATTTTTGTTTCAGGATAAGGATGCAACCATCCTCCTACAAATGAAAATATGAACATCGCTAGTATGATAACAAGCCCAATTATTGCAAGCCTGTTTCTGACAAACCTCTTTGCTACAAGCATGGCAGGAGAAATCATTTTAACTCTCTGCTCATCATCAAGGGTTCCAGAATGGCTTATATGCTCATTAATGTTTGAACAACTATCAGTAAAAATATCTTCTTCCTGGCAACTTATCTGTTCTTCGTATTCTGGTATTCCGCTGTTAGGTAAATTGTTATCGCTCATTTTCTCCTCCTTCCTAGTTTACCCTAACTCTAGGGTCAACTACAGCATATAATATGTCGGAGATTAATGTACCTATAAGAGTAAGTGTCGCTAAAAATACCAAATAAAACATGGAAAATGGTATATCTCCTATTATCATTGCCTGATATGCTGTAAAACCTATTCCGGGTATGGAGAAGAGCTGTTCTGTGATCATTGCTCCTGCAAACAGTCCGGGTAAAGTTCCGCCTACTATTGTAACTATTGGAATTAAGGTATTTCTGAAAGCATGCTTGTTAATTACCTTGCTTTCAGGAAGTCCTTTTGCTCTGGCAGTCCTGATGTAATCAGAATTTAAAACTTCCAACATATTTGTTCTTGTATATCTCATTAAAAAGCCTATGCTTACTATTGTCAAAGTCATTACTGGTAATACAAAATGTGATGCTACATCGAAAAACTGTCCTATGGGTGTAAGCTGGTCATAAAACCTGCTTACTTTTCCTACTGGTTCAAACCACCCTAATTTATAAGAAAATCCTAATTTCAAAAGGGTTGCAAAGAAAAATGAAGGTAAAGAAATACCTATTAGAGCAAATACACTTACTGCATAGTCCGTCCTGCTATATTGCTTTCTTGCTGCTAATATACCTAAAGGTATTGCTATTATCAATTCAAAAATCAAAGAAATAATGCCTAATGTAAATGAATCCCATATTACTTCTTTAAACTTTTGTACAACAGGAATATTGTATTTCCAAGAATCACCGAATTCACCTTTGAGCAATGAATCCTTTAACCAGCCAAAAAATCCTTCAATGATGCCACCATCCAAATGGTAGACCTGATTGAGCTGTTGAAGCCACTCTGTGTAGCTTTTCCCGCCTGGGAGCGATGCACGTTCCCTTGCTAATCCTTCAACATATGATGTAGGTAGAGCACGCATTATCAAGTATACTATTAATGAAACGAAAAAAAGTATAACTATACTCAATAATATACGTCTAACTAAAAACTTCCACATTAATGTTACTCCTTACTAAAACTGTGCTTTACCGCGCAGTTTATCTATTATTATATACATAAGGAAAGCCCACCGTCAACAGCGGGCTTTCCTTTTTTTTTAGGATTTTGTATTAATTTGCTTCATAAACTTCAAGAAGTTCAATATCATTCATCCAACCCCAGAATGTAGTGATATCAGGTGTAACTGTATCAATATTCACTCTTTCGGTGCTGAACACGATAATGTTCTGTCTTTGATATGAAGGTACTTCGACTGCCCAGTCAATAATCAGGTCTAAGCAAGCTTTATAAACTGATTTTCTGTATGTCTGGTCGTCAGACTTACGAGCTTCGACAATGAGGTTATCAAGTTCTGAATCAGCAATGTGGTAATGGTTGGAATCTGATCCGCCTTTACCTACTATACCTGAACTATGATATACCTGATACATATCAGGATCAATTGTTGAACCCCATGCAGCTGTCCACAATTCCTGTGTTCCTGCATCAAGTCTTTCCCAAAGAACAGATGAATCAGCTAAGTCGTTAACTTCAAGCGTAATGCCTATCTTCTTAAGAGCTTCAGCTGTATTTGTGAGAACCTGGAAGTTAGGATGATCTCCTGCGCCATCGCCAGGTATTAAAGCTTCGTAAGTCAAGCTTGCACCTGCAGGAGCTGCTGTAAATTTCTTAGAAGATTCATTCCATGTATAACCAGCTGCCTTGAAGTATCCAATAGCTGCTTGTAATGCTGCAGCATATTTTGCTTCCGCATCCATTTCCGCAGTGTAAATAGCATTTCCATCTACGTCTGTTGAGAATGCTACTTTGTAGTCAGCATCAGATTTCTGAGGAGCTGCCCAAGAAGTATTAGAAATAGGATAGTTGATAACTGCTGCAGCATCACCATAATAGCTGTTGATAGCAACATCACGATAAACTGCAAGAAGTGTAGCAATTCCTTTTCTTAAATTCTTGGATTCTGTAGAAGCGGAATCTGTTCCTACTCTAACTGTATCAGCATTTAATCCGATATATCCATATCCGAGATTGTTAACAGAACTTGTAGTGATTACATTTCCATCAAGCTGTCCGTTTGAGTTATATGAACGGATTTCGTTAAATTTAACTTTACTGCCGCTTGGATTTGCAACATCAACTGCACCGGAAGCGAGAGAACTGATCTTGTCAGATTCGCCGACTTCTTTGAATTGAATGTATTTAACCTTCGGGCATCCTTTGTAGTAATATTCGTTAGCTTCGAAATAAACAACTTTATCCTCGTACTTAACGAACTTATATGCGCCTGCACCCATTGGATTAGAAGTTTTAGCCTGTATCATTGAAAGATCACCGAATGGGAATCCATAACTTCCATTCTTATAGTCATAAAGGCTTTCATCTCCATAATAGTGCATTGGAGATATTGATATACCAAGTATAGAGTAGATAGCAGATGCTTCATATCCTTTAGTAGTAACTTCAACTGTACGGTTATTAACTCTCTTTATACCGGTAATGCTCTTGATTCCTTCAGTTCCCATAGCTTCGTCTTTTGAGCCGTATTCATATATGAATTTTGACTTTGCTGGAGAAACTACATCAGTATCATCAGCTGCTTCAACATCCCAATATTCTTCCGGGTTTCCGCCATAAGCTTCTTTTGTTTCCAGGAAGAAATCGTCCAATGTCGGAAATTGCCCTGCAGCCATATCAAATGTTTTTTCAAGAACTGCTGTTTTAAGAGTAGTTCCTTCCGGTGAAGCAAATCCCCACATTCTCATAGCAAATGCTATCTTCATGCCTTCAGAAGCTGAAATTTCAGCACTTGAGTATGGGAAGTATCCTTGGTCTGCATATGCAAGGTACTTTGCAATAACATAATTAACTATTGCTCCGACGTCATTTTTCCACTCATCATTAAGAATAGCCCAGAATCCATCCTGCTGTTCTTTTGTCCAAGTGTCTGATGCTGACCATTCATGGTCTTCGCCTGCAGCGTAGATTGCATCAACTATTTCAACATACTTGTCATAAACTGCATCAGTTGTCTGTGTCTGATAGTTCTGTAAACCAAGTATATTGTATGATGATAACGTTGTTGATCCGGTATATGAAGGATCGCAAAGAACGTAATATGTGAATAAAACGTCATCGATATCCATTATATGTCCGTCTGAAAACGCAACATCATTTCTGATAGTCGCACGATAAACTGTAGTGTCTGATTTCTCGTCATATGTGACTTTTAAATCAGAAACGCCTTTATAGAGATAATCGGTTCCATTATAGTTAACCGTTTCTCCCTTTATTGCGTTGTAAATAACACCGCCTACCCTATCTGTTGTCATAAGTCCAACTTGTGTCATCCCAGCAACATCAACATCATATGCTGTGTCTGCGAAGAATGGGCTGAACTTGCCACTGAAAGGATCGTATGCGACAACCAGTGGAGTCAGTATGGTAGCTTCGCCTTTTTTAGCTTTTGGCGTACAACCTGCTAACATACCTATGCAAAGAATCACTACAAGCATGATGCTAAGTATACTCTTTGTTTTAAACTTCATAATTTTACCTCCTCATAATAGTAAATCTTTATAACTAAAGTTTTAAACATAATATCACGCGTATGAAAGAGTGTCAACGCATTTTTTCATGTTGAGTTCACATTTAAGACACAATTTATGTAAATATGGCTTTTTACCCTATTAATACTTGCTTTTTACTTGTTCATGAGTATTCATTATGAAGAATATGAATAACACAATTGCAAAATATTCAATTTTTGTTAATTTAATTTTTGTTTTATCTTATCAGCTATAAGCTTAGCCCTGTTTTCGATGAGTTCGAGATCCTCACCTTCTATCATAACCCTAATAACGGGTTCTGTTCCTGAAACCCTTAGTACTATTCTTCCATTCCCATCAAGCTCGTCTGTAACTTTTCTATATAATGTTTGAATCTCATTATCATTTTTCAGTTCGGTTTTCATTTCATTGTTAATTCTTACATTAATTAACACCTGTGGAAGAGGTTTCATGATTTCAAAAAAGTTGCTTGCTTTTAATTTATTTTCTGCAAGTATTTGAGCAATTTTCAATGATGCAAGAATACCATCACCTGTTGTACTGAATGGAAGCAGGATTATATGTCCTGACTGTTCTCCGCCGATAGCATAACCGCTTTTTTGCATTTCCTCTACCACATACCTGTCTCCAACTTTTGTTCTTACTATCTTGACAGAATTCTTTTTTCCAAATACATCTACACCCATATTACTCATTTCAGTTACCACTAAAGTATCTTTATATAGTAATCCTTTATTTTTCAAAAAAAGCGTCAAAGCAGACATTAGCACATCGCCATCTATAATTTCACCTTTTTCTGATACAGCAAGCAACCTGTCAGCATCGCCATCATAAGCGAAACCTATATCAAAACCACCCTTTACAACTTCATTAGCTAAATTACTGATATGTGTAGATCCGCAATCCTTATTAATATTCAATCCGTTAGGTTGCGAATAGATATGTGAAATATTGCATCCTGCTTTTTTAAAAACATCAGGTGCGATTTCGCTTGCTGCTCCGTTAGCACAATCAAGAAGCACCTTTAGCTTAGAAATATTAGAACTACATTGTCCTAACAGAAAATCAGAGTATGCTTTGATGCACTGTACCTCTTTATATATCCTGCCAATCGCATCATGTGTTTTAATGCTTCCTCCGCCTTCTCCAGTAATTATCCTTTCTATCTGGTCTTCTGTCTCGTCAGGAAGCTTGAATCCATCTCTGTTAAAGAACTTAATACCGTTATACTCATATGAATTATGTGAAGCGGATATTACAATACCTGCATCACAAGAATATAGTTTAGTAAGATATGCGACTGCAGGAGTAGTCACTACGCCTGCTCTTATCACATTAGCACCCATAGCGCATAATCCCGCTTCTGTGGCTGACATAAGCATATCAGATGAAATCCTAGTATCAGCTCCGATAAGTATCTTAGGTAAATGATTGCTTTCTCCTGCCAATACAAAAGCTCCAGCTTTTCCCAAGTTAAATGCAAGGCTAACTGTCAATTCCTTATTAGCTATACCCCTCGCGCCATCTGTACCGAAAATTTTACCCATTCCCTACCTCCTTCAAACCTAAATTATAAACTTTTTTATTATCGATTCAGCAATTTTTAAACCATCCACTGCAGCAGACATTATCCCCCCCGCTTTGCCTGATCCTTCACCGCATGGAAAAAGGTTTGTGTAACCTTTTGCTGAAAAATCTTCTTCCCTTTCAATATTTACAGGTGAACTTGTACGTGTCTCACAAGCAGTCAACACTCCCTTATCAAAACAATTGAGTTTCTTTTGAAATGAGGTTATCGACGAACACAATGATGAATACAGTTTTTCACTGTATATACCGCTTAGGTCCGCATATATAAAACCAGGTCTAATAGTTGGAGTAATACTGTTTGATCTCTTTACTTTTTTTTCAATAAACCCTTTTAAGCTCTGAACTCCTGCAACATAGTTCGCATTACCTATTTCAAATGCTTTCTTTTCAATAATTCTTTGAAATTCTATACCTGCTAGAGGGTGGTCTGAACCATAATCAGATTTATCAACAGATACTACCCATGCGCTATTTGCATTTATGCCTGATCTATCTTTAAAACTCATACCATTTGTTGCAAGACAGCCTTCTTCTGATGAAGCGTTAATTACAAACCCTCCCGGACACATACAGAATGTATAAACACCCTTATCACTTGTTTTATCAAAAAGCTGATACTCTGCATTATATGGTATATATTTCGCTTGCTTCTTATATCTGCATTCATTTATATCAGCTTGAAGATGCTCAATTCGGTAACCGACAGAAAAAGGTTTTGAGGACATGCTAATTCCTTTTTTAAAAAGCATCTCATATGTGTCACGTGCTGAATGTCCAATCGCTAATACAACTACATCACATTCAATATATGTTTCATAATTAACCGTAATACCGCAGATTCTGTTATTTATGTCAAAAGAAATATCTGTCGCTTTGGTATCAAACATGAACGTGCCACCATTTTTTATAATTTTATTTCTTATTGAAGATACAACAGTTTTTAAGATATCTGAGCCTATATGTGGCTTGGCATCATATAGGATGGATTCATCTGCTCCCATTTCATGCAGTATATTTAGGACAAAAGAGCATCTTGGGTCGTTTATCCTTGTAACAAGCTTGCCATCTGAATATGCTCCTGCACCACCTTCTCCAAACTGAATATTTGATTCAGTGTTCAGATTACCGTTATTAAAAAAAGATATTACATCATTATGTCTTCTTTCAATATCTTTTCCTCTCTCAATAATAATGGGTTTAAAACCATATTCAGACAAAAGATATGCAGCAAATAATCCGCTTGGTCCCGCTCCGATTATAACCGGACTTTTTATCTTAATATTTCCAGTGATAAGTGTGCCATATTCAAAAGATTTATATTCCTTAAGATTCTTTCTAGTTATTAAAGCATCTTCTGCTTCAAATACCGCACTGATAACATAACAGATATTGCCTGGATGTCGAGCATCAATAGATTTTTTTTCAAATGAAATAAATCGTATGTTTCTATCATTAACTATTGAGTATGCCTTTTCCAGAACGATACTTTTTATATCAGCACCATATGCTTCCTTTACAGGAACATTTATTTCATTTAGTATAAATTTTCCCATGCGCTCCCTACTGTCTGGTCACATTGACCGCAATCTGGATATCCTCATAAAGCCTTACACCTTGTGGAAGATTACTATCTCTTACAATAACATCTACAATATGCATGCCTTCGGTAAGATCTTGTACGTTTATATAGAATTTCATTTCTGAAATATCAGTATTAGATATATCATTACCAAGACCGACCAGCTTCATATTAAAGGTTTCAGCTTGTAAAAAATAACTAAGATTGTTATCTACATTTGTCAGCACAATCTTACTGCTGTCAATAGAATATGTAGCAATTGTTTCAATATATACCTCAAGTACAGAAGAATCAGATAATGTTATATTGCTGCCAAGAGAAAGTATATTTACTTTTAACTTCTTAGCACCGTCATCTAAATTAAGAACATCAATATATGGAGTAATCTGTTCTTTTGTTATTGTTGATATTGTTAATGCGCGTCCTTTTAATGTCAGACTGAAAATATCTTCTTTTAATGTATACTCTTGCAGGATATTCTTATTCCTGATAGTTAATTCTTCTATACCAAATTCAAATTTTTTTGTTATTAATTGCTCGATAATAATATTCATACGTACTTTGTTGTTTGCATTCAGAACATTATTTATGGTGTATACTCTGATGTTTGAAGGTACATCAAGTTCTGCTTCGTATGCAAATGACTCAGTTTTTCCAGAAATATCCACTGTTTTTGTATAAATCGTATTGATATCTTTTATTACAGAATTGTCACCCACAATAATTGCCTGACTATATTCCAATGAATTGCTTATATACATGTAATTTTCATTAAGATCTGATGTTCCTGATAATCTGCTTGATATGTTGACTTTCTTGCCTATGATAACGTTAACATCAACAGTAATAGTATTTGTATATTCATTCATAATACGCATGCTTTTATCATAAACAACGCAGGCTTTTCTCAAAGTGAAAGACTGTGTTGCATTATCAAGATCTATGTCCACCTGTATGCTTCCTATACCTACTATCATAGAAGTAACATCGCTTATCGACTGTATATTAGGAGTAACCGAATAAGCTACAAGTTCATATCCTTCCATTAAAGCACCGTTAAACTTTACAGTTACTGGGAACTCGGAAGATGTAATTCTTTCTACTTTTATTATTTTTTTTGCATCTTCTTCTTTATTGGAAAATGTAATTTTCGCATTTCCGTTGTAATTAATTCCTTTCACAGTGAGTTCTGTAACATTTTCATTTATTATCTCAGTGTAATCGACATATGCAGAAAAATCCGAAGCAACAACCTTACTCACTTCAGTAGCCGCGCCTTTTATCTGAATATCTATAAAGTTATCAAAACTGTTTACTATTTTAAGATTTCTTAATGTAAGATTCCTTTCATTTTGTATCTGAATCGGAATGGAAATAGTTTTTACCTCTACAGGATTGTTATTAACAGAGACTATAAACCATATAATTATGGCAATAACTACCGCTAAAACCTTAAAGAAAAGATTCTTTTTTAGCTTACTCCACATTTTTCCTAGCCTTTCCAATAATCTTACTTATCTTGGTTTTTTCTTTCTTTTCTTTTACTAGATTCATAAGAAGCGCTTTACGCAGGGAATCTGAATTCAGGTTTCTTACAAGACCGCCATTTGAAGCATAGGATATTTTACCGCTTTCTTCAGAGACAATAACTGCAATACCGTCAGATACTTCTGTAATGCCTAATCCGCCTCTGTGCCTCATGCCAAGCTCAGTGCTCAGATTAGGATTGTCAGTTAATGGAAGAAGGCACGCAGCAGCAACTATCTTGTCCTTGCGAATTATCACAGCACCATCATGTAAAGGTGTTTTCGGTACAAAAATATTTTCTAAAAGCTCTCTTGTCACATCTGCATTCATTTGTACACCTGTATTTATGAATTCACCTATCTTGGTTGACTTCTCTATTACTATAAGAGCACCAATATATTGTTCAGACATATTCTTGCATGCTTTAACAATCTCTTCAACAACTGCTGTCGTCTTTAGAGTCTCATCAGATCCTGTATTTGAAAAGAAATGAGTGATTTCGCTTGTTCCAAGTCTTTCAAGCACCTTCCTTATTTCCGGTTGGAATAAAACAACTATTGATAGAGCTGCAAAGGTAAGAATATTGCTAAATAGGAAGGTCATAATCTGTAAGCCTAAAAGACTGCTTACTATAGCAACTAGAACAATTACCAAAACACCTTTAAGAAGGCTCCATGCTCTTATTTCCTTTACAAAAATCATCAGCTTATATACAAGGTAAGAGACTATTGCTATATCTATAATTGCAGATATTACAGCAAGAGGACTGGACAATTCCAAACTGAAATATTTTATTTGCTCTAACCAATCTATCTGATTAAACATGGCTCTCCTCTATATCGGCCTTTTACATTATATATCAATTATACAGTACCGTTTAATAATCTGTATATATATTAATCTGTTTTTTTAGATTTTTCAAATATGAATAAGATCTTTAGGTTGTTATCTGTAATTCCACAACGCTAATCTTACAGTATTTTTCCCTTATCTTAGGTTTTTCTATCTTACCAGTTGGGTTTCTAGGAACATTATCGAAAATTATCGCTCTAGGTCTTTTATACCTTGGTAGAGCTTCACAAAAAACATCAAGCTCCTCTTTTGTACATTCATAACCTTTTTTCAACTCTATGATAGCTGCTGCAATCTCCCCGACCCTCTTATCCGGCAAACCTATAACTGCGACATCCTTAATTGCTTTGTGGCTTCTTAAAAAATCTTCTATCTGTACAGGATATATATTCTCTCCTCCAGTAATTATGACGTCTTTCTTTCTATCTACAAGGTATATAAATCCATCATTGTCTTTTTTCGCCATATCACCTGTATAAAGCCATCCGTCTTTCAATACAGCATCTGTTGCAGCCTTATCATTATAATAACATCTCATTACTCCAGGCCCTTTTACAGCAAGCTCGCCTACTTCTCCGTCTTTCACATCCTGACCTTTATCATCAACTATTTTTGTCATCCAACCATATCCAGGAACTCCTATAGCTCCTACTTTATGGATGTTTTCAATACCAAGATGTACGCAGCCAGGACCGATTGATTCACTAAGACCATAATTAGTATCATAATCATGATTTGGAAAATATGTTTTCCAGCGTCTGATAAGGCTTGGGGGTACAGGTTGAGCACCAATATGCATCAATCTCCATTGCTTAAGATTATAGTCATCAAGGTTGATTTCCCCTCTTTCTATACAATCAAGTATATCCTGTGCCCATGGTACAAGAAGCCACACAATAGATATATTTTCTTCAGAAACTGCTTTAAGAATCCATTTAGGTTTTACTCCTCTTAAAAGAACTGCCTTTCCTCCCACTAAAAAACTCCCGAACCAGTGCATCTTCGCTCCAGTGTGGTATAAAGGTGGTATGCATAAAAAATTATCCTGTCTTGTCTGCTTGTGATGAGCATTTTCTGTTATACAGGATGAGACAAGGCTGGAATGTGAATGAAGTATTGCTTTAGGAAATCCGGTTGTACCTGAAGAAAAATATAAAGCAGCATCATCTTCATCAAAAATTTCTACTGATGGTGAAACAGATGAGAAATTTTTAACAGATTCTTCATAGCTTACAGCAAAATCTGGACAGTCTTCTCCTGTGTAAATTAGAGGTTTTATGTGACTTATCTTTTCTTTTATGCTTTCCACTCTGCCAATAAATTCATTACCAAATATCAGACAGTCAGTATTTGATAAATTTAAACAGTATCTTATTTCCTCTGCAGTGTATCTGTAATTCAATGGAACAGCTAATGCTCCAGTCTTAAGTATTCCAAAGTATATTGGTAGCCACTCAATACAGTTCATAAGCAGAATAGCTACTTTTTTACCTTTGTTTATATTATTTTGAATAAGATAATTTGCGAATCTGTTGGCTTTATCATCAAATTCTTTCCATGTTATTTCTTTACGGTAATGCTCTTTTGGATTTGTTTCAATAAGCTCGAATTCCTTCCATGTCACTTCACGTTTTTCTTGCAATTCAGGACTTATCTCTACTAAACATACATCATCGGCGTACAGCCTGGCATTCTTCTCAAGAATCTGCGTAATCGGCATATCTTTTATTCCTACCTTCCTACCTTGCTACATTTGTTTATTCTGCCTATCTAGACAGATTATAACTTTTTTATTATACCAGTTTTTGTTTTATAAACAATAACTTATATCTTTATTTTAAATACTGCTTTCTTAATTTTACCGAATTCTCTTGACATTCCGCCTGGTTTATGAGCCTCATAGGGATAAATTACACAAAAATCCTTTTCTTCCATTGAAATAATACTCATAGAATCTCCATCTTTGCAAAAAGAGCAATCTTTATCATCCAGATATGGAACTAAAATCCCTAATTTTCTTCCATTTGCTATTCCTATGTTCTCACTACCTTTAATAAGGTAATGTATATCTATATACTTCTTATGCATTTCGAATTTGATTTCACTTATTGGATTTACTTCTACTTCCATAACAGTGTAGTAAAAATCATCGCCATCAACCATTACTCTGCCTACTGGGCTTTTCACATCCAAATTTTTCATTAACTCGATAGATCTTTTTAAATAATCATCCAAGCAGGATGGTATCCCTGTCCCATCTAAATTTCCATTAATCATTTCTTAATCCTTTCAAAATTATCTTTAAAATCAGTCACTCGCTTTTTATAGCTACTATTATAAACCTAGACTCATTACTTGATACATATCCATGTTCTTCAATTTCCTCCTGTAGCATAAATAATTTGTCTAGACTTTTGTCTACACTGAAGCCCGGAAACTCCCATTCTACTGCTTTCGCATAATATATTATAGCTTTAACACTATAAAAAATAGAAGGTAATACAACTTCACTGCTATAAATAATTTTAAATCCTGCTCCTAATAATTTATCTTTCTCATTATCAAGAGTATGATCTGGATATGCTGGTTTATATCCTTCTATAAGCTTGGAAGATAAAGATATATTGTTGTCTCCTCCTACCTGCTGTGTTATAAATATACTATTATTTTTTAAGATTCTGAAAACTTCATTGGGATTGTATGACTCATGCCTGTTAATGACAATATCAAAATAGCATGAATCCAGTAACAGATTGTTATCATTATCAACTTCACAAAGACGTATTCCAAGAGGAATCAGTTTTGTTTTTACTATTTCCACATTTAGCGGATAACATTCTGTGACCCATGTTTTATTAAAAGGATGATTGAATTTCAGCAATACTTTTCCATCTGCTGTTCCCATATCTAAAAGCATCATATCTTCTTTTAAAAATATTTTTACAATACTTTCATAATCCCAAGGAGTGTCAAAACACTCATATGCAGAAGATATATGGGAAAAGTCCCATCCTGTAAAAAGCGTTTTCTCTTCTTTTTTCCATTGTTCATATAATAATTCTTTGTTCATATAAAAATTATACATCACTATCTTTAATATAGTATAGTATACTAATATAAAACAGTATTCAAGGAGACCAGAATATGAAAGAAATGACCTCTAAAGAAAGATTTCTAAGAATGTTTCAACATAAAGAAGCTGATAGGATACCTATAATTGATGCCCCTTGGGAAGGTACAATCAAAAGATGGCAAAGAGAAGGAATGCCTGAAAATGCTGATTGGAGAGATTATTTCAAAGTAGATAAGGTATCGAAATTTAATGTGGATATTTCACCCCAATATGAAGTGAAAATTATTGAAGAAGATGATAAACAGAAAATATATACAACAAGTTACGGAGTTACATTAAGAAAATTCAAGGAAGAAGACTCCACACCGGAATTCCTTGATTATAAAGTTAATACATCTAAAATCTGGTTTCAAGAAACTAAGAAAAGAATGCTTGAAGGTTCTGATAGAATAAATTGGGAACGCTATGAGAGGGTATATCCAGAATGGGTTGCTAATGGACACTGGTTAGAAGCAGGGTTCTGGTTTGGATTCGATGTCACTCATTCATGGATGTGCGGAACAGAAACCATCCTGATAGCTATGTTGGAAGAACCAGAGTGGGTCATGGATATGTTTGACACATATTTAAATTCCTGCATCAAGCATTTTGATCTTCTATGGGACAAAGGTTACAGATTCGATTCCATTTTTTGGTATGATGATATGGGTTATAAAAATACAACTTTTTTCTCTATAGAAACATACAGGGAGATTTTAAAACCTTTTCATAAAAAAGCAGTTGACTGGGCTCACAATAAAGGCATTTATGCTCATCTGCATTCCTGCGGTGATGTTATGAGTTTTGTAAATGATTTAGTAGAAATCGGAGTTGATGCTTTAAATCCACTAGAAATAAAAGCTGGAATGGATCCGATTTACTTAAAAAAGAAATATGGAGACAAGCTTGTTCTACATGGAGGATTAAATGCTGTTCTTTGGGATAAAGTGGATGAAGTTACACAAGCTATAAACCAAAATGTCCCTATATTAAAGGAAAATGGTGGTTATATTTTCTCTTCAGATCATTCAATACCAAATAGCGTTAGTCTTGAAAATTTCAAAATTATCGTTGAAACAGTAAAAAAGGCTGGAAAGTATTGATTTTAACTTGTTAAAATTATTACCTCAATGTAAGCAATTTAAAATTAAGAAATTATAGAAATAAAAGACGGTGTAATCCGTCTTTTATGGTAAAGCTTATTTATCATAGATTAATAATTGTTTGCTCTTATTTCAAAGTAATCTTTTGGATGTGAGCATACAGGACATAGTTGCGGGGCTTTTTTACCGATAACGATATGTCCGCAGTTACTGCATTGCCATATCATTTCACTATCTCTTGAGAATACCAAACCATCATTTATATTAGCAAGAAGTTTTTTGTATCTTTCCTCGTGCTCCTTCTCTATATTAGCAACTTGTTCAAAAAGCATTGCGATTTCACTGAAACCTTCTGCTTTTGCATCTTTTGCAAATCTATCATACATGTCTGTCCATTCATAATTCTCGCCTTCAGCTGCGTGCAAAAGATTATCTGTAGTTTCGCCTATTCCGTTAAGTAACTTGAACCAAATTTTCGCATGTTCTTTTTCATTATTCGCAGTTTCTTCAAAAATATTAGCTATTTGTACATATCCATCTTTTTTTGCTTTTGAAGCAAAATAAGTGTATTTGTTCCTAGCCATTGATTCTCCAGCAAAAGCTTCTTTTAGGTTTGCTTCTGTTTTTGTACCTTTTAAATTTTTCATTTATTTCTCCTTTTTTATTATTTTTGACAATTCGGACATATGCCTTTAAATGATATAGTATATTCGTTGATTATACACCCGCTTGAATCAATTTTGTCATACTTGATTTTGGGTATTTTTAAAATATTTATGTCATATACCTTTCTGCAAATGTCACAACGCATATGATGATGTTCAATAGTGTTGAAATCAAAGCAATCCGCTCCTTTAGGTATTTCAATATGAAGTATCTTGCCCCGCTTTGCTAATAATTCTAAATTCCTATAAACTGTAGCTCTGCTTATTGAAGGATTCTCGTATTTTAATTTTTCATATACTTCATCAGCAGATGGATGACTATCCATATTCATAACAGTTTGTAAAATAATTTCCCTTTGCACAGTATTTCTTGTAATAATCATAGTTACCAATATCCAATCTCAATAAGATTATACACATTATTTCAATTTTAGCAATACCTATTGATAAAATAATCAAAATTAATAGCAATATTTCAAATTTACTAACAAAATACTGTCATTTTAGTATATTTTCAGCATTAAATCTATTTATTTTTTCATATGCAGCCTTGCTTAAACGGTTTTCTCTATACCCGTCATCCAAAAAATTAACCATGTTGAAAAAAACATATTCCCTAGGGGCACAGATATCAGTACCATAGAAAAGCCTGTCCTGAAATTTCTCTAAGAAGGCATATCCGAAATCAGGATCTCTTGTTATAGCATAATAACCGCTATTTGCTGAAATGTCAGCATAAAGATTAGGGTATTTTTTCATAAGCTCAGGTATCCTTCCACCTTCAACAACAGGACCTTTGTTGTACGATGAACGTGTCTCTTCTTTTACATCCTTGCTTATATGAGACCAGAATGAAGCTGAATGACCTATAAATTTAAGATCAGGGTAATCATTAAGAGTTCGTTCAAGTAATGGAAGACCTAGTTCATCAAAAATACCATATGGTTCTTTATCTGCTCCGATATGGAAAAGTAAAGGCATATCTAATTTTTGAGCATGATAAAACAAATTCCTCATTTTAGGATCGTCAAATGCTAGTTTGCTCGTAACTTCACCGATGCCCTTTGCCCCTAATTTTTTGTAATGCTCTATAAAATATCCAAGATCCGTATCATTACTATTGGTGTGGCATCTAGGATCCACATTACAATACCAATAGAACATATCTGGGTATGCGCATACTATCCTGTATATCTCTTCATTACTCATCATCCTGTGCTGACCTTCCATCGATACTATCGGCAGAAGAACTCCCTTTTCAATACCTAATCTTGCATAAACAGGTTTTAGCTCCTCAGGAGTTGCAAATGTGCCTGTATTCGGATATGGTCTTAATATATCACTTTCTTTTTCATACTCATCATAATGCATGATTGAATGTATATGCATATCAATTCTTTTCATAGCTAGCCTCATCTTTCCAATATCCTTAAAGCATTTTCTCTGCATATTTTATTATATGCTGATTCACTTAATTTATTCTGTTCTAATCCTTGATAAAGAAAGTCTGATAATTGAAAAGACTTTTCTTTTCTTGATGAACATATATCAGTTCCGTAATATATCCTGTCTTTGAATTCTTCTAAAAAAGCATATCCGAAATCAGGATCCCTTGTTACAGCGTTATAACCGCTATTTGCTGATAAATCTGCATGCAAATTATTATATTTTCTCATTAATTCAACTACTCTGCCAGTTTTCTTTACTGGTCCTGAGGGATATCCGTCTCTGTCTTTTTCTTCTATACCTGCACCTATTTCAGCCCAGAAAGGCTGTGAATGTCCTATAAAAATAAGCTTAGGAAATCTTATAAGGGTTTCTTCTAATTGTTTTAGTCCCAACACATCATATATTCCATATGAACTATAATCAGTTCCTACATGAAAAAGTAAAGGCATTTCACAGAGTTCTGCATGCCTAAATAGATTCTGCATTCTATCATCAAGAAATGGAAGTTTTACAGTTACTTCTCCTATTCCTTTTGCACCATACTTCTTAAAGTGATTTATATAATATGAAAGGTCAGTGTCCTCTCTATTGGTTTCACATCTTGGATCTATACTGCAAAACCAATAAAAAAGTCCTGGGTACTTCCTAACTATCCTCATTGCTTCTTGATTTGTTGAAGTATAATGCATTCCTTCAGGAGCCTCACTAAGCAGAAGCACGCCTTTTTCAACACCTAATTCTTTATAAAATTCTAGAATTTGCTCAGGTGTCGCATAAGTAAGTTTCTCTGTCCCTGGCCTGTATAAGACAGATTTCTCCTCTTCTTTTGTTAAGTATATCCTACTGTGAACGTGGATATCAATTTTCCTCATTTTTTAGATTCCTTTCTTATTGCATATATAGCAGTTTTTTTTGTAAGCCAAAACTGTAAAAATATAAGGATTATACTAAAAAGTATAATTGAAGCAAGCACCATCCATACTTTGATATTTAACGAACTAATATTAAATATCTGTTTAAGAGCAGTTAAAGTATCATCATATTGAGAGAATATGATAAAGGTACTCCCCATACAGTATACCGCTATTCCTGTAGAGGTTAATTGGGCTGTCCTTTCAATCCTGTAACTTGATTCGAAAGAATTCGCTTTGTAATGAAATAGTTTTCTACCTTCATAATAACCTGCCATTATACCTATAACCAAACCAGCAACAGGCAGCTTCTTAAAACAAAGAAATAAGCAAAGCATATAAAAAACATAAATAAAAATC
>MWDI01000033.1 GCA_002070475.1 Firmicutes bacterium ADurb.Bin146 | reverse complement strand
GAGCGACCTCTATGAAAACCCCGAGTTATTAGAGGAGGTAAAGATTTCAATCCACGCTCCCGCACGGGGAGCGACTAGTAGGCTATATTATTAATCTGCTATAAGCAGTAATTTCAATCCACGCTCCCGCACGGGGAGCGACCGTATAACTAGTTACATTATATTAATAATTTATATAATAGTAAATAACATAAGGTAAAATTTAGTAAATACGGAAGATGTATAAATATGATAGCTAAATTTGGGTATAAAAACAGAATAAGTAAAAGTAGGTACTTGTCTATATGCGACATATTGTGGAAATAATAAGCATATGAAAAATGCGAAGGTTTCAATAATTTCATGTTAGCATATGATTCGCATCATACTATTAAGGGATCTGTTACATCAAAAGAGCGTTTTGCTCCATAGTGATCCACTTTTGTTTTATAGTTATTACCTAAGTAGTAAAAACGCAGACTGTCTTTTTCCTTATCAATAAGTTTAATTAATTCATTCTTAACTTTATAACTGAGTGCTGAGTCCATAATACATTCAAAGACAGAATTTTGCACTCTCTGTCCGTAGTTAACGCATTTTTTAGCGACTCTTCTTAATCTTTGTTTTCCTTCAGGTGTTTCAGTGTTAACATCATAAGTTATGAGCATAAGCATTTTATCACCAAAAAAAAGGCGGATATGAATCAATATCACCACGCAAATATCTAGACATTAATAAGCTTTGATAATATGGTATCAATCCCCACTTTATATTTTCCTTTAGCATAGAATGCATGGTTAACTCTTGTTTTTTCTTTTGCCATGCAACTAATACTATTTTACGTGTGTCATCATCCATGATGACAGCACCATCTTCTTTTTTATTAAATCCTGTACCAGATATTTGTCTTGTGTTTACTAAATTCAATACAAATCGATCCGCCAGTATACTTCTAAGTTCCTCTATTAAATCAAGTGCAAGTGAAACACGGCCAGGTCTATCAGTATGCAAAAACCCCACATATGGATCAAGTCCGACAGTTTCAAGTGCTGAAGCAATATCATTTGCAAGCAGAGTATACACAAAAGAAAGTAAAGCATTTATATTATCAGTTGGTGGTCTTCTGTTGCGAGTAATGAAATGAAAATCCTCTTTTTGTTGTAATATTAAATCATCAAAGACTGAAAAGTATCGATTAGCTCCTTCTCCCTCAATACCTCTGATTTCATCAAGATTTTCGCATGATTGTAATTGCTTTATACTGCTAGATAAGGAATTAGATACTTCTTTTAACTTAATTGCATCAAGACGTAATCCATAGTCGCGTATAGCTCTTTCAATTACGAGCCTTGAATTGAAAAGTTTTGCGGAAATAATATTTTTTGATATCTCAATACAAATCGCTTCATTATCAGAAGCTATGTATTGGTTTTTTCTAAGTAGTACATTGCCATGTGTTTTACCAATTACCCTCGCAAGGAATCTTCCATTTTCAGTTAGAAAAGTAAGTGCAATATCTCTTTTAGCACATTCACCCATGAGAGCTGGGCTTGCTCCTGTATAGTTAAAAGAAACAATTGATTGAAGGTTGTGAAGCGGTACTCGTTTTGATTCAGTATCAGCAACAAGTATAACTACGTTTTCACCATCTAAAGAAAGATAAGAATTTGGTTGTGTGACGTATAGAGTGTTTGCTAATATTCTCATTATAGTTCTCCTAAACGTAACTTAATATACTCTGATGCATTTTTAGTTTTAAGTATTTTGGGTAAGCAGATATCCTTTAGTGAACAGGCGTTACAACTTTTTGATGGCTTCACTATAGGGGTGTATTTCCTATTAAAGAGTAAATGCATTTCATCTATCATTTTTTTACATTTTACTCTTAATGAACTGTCAAGATATACCAATTCCCTTTTTGCTGGTTCTCCATAATATAGATATGCACATTCGATAGTTGGACAAAGTAACATTTCTTCGATACACATTGCTTGACAGCATAGTTGCAGTTTATCAGAATCATTATTCTTGGGAATTCCTTTTTTATACTCAACAGGAACGGGCAGCCAAGACTCGTTCCTGTTATAAAGTTTTACTCCATCTTTAGATTCTTTGAATTCGACAACATCGCATGTACCAGTAATTCCAAGTTCTCTTGAACATATTGGCATTCCTCTTGAAATCAATAAACTGCCTCTTTTTTCAAATGACTTGGAATCATGTACATTGTTATGTAATATCCTTCCCTGTACTGTACGTAAATTTTCATTCCATTGATTCTCTATGTGAATCAAAGCCCATTGTCTACGACAAAAAGCGAAGTGTTGGATTCCTGATAACTGCAAATAATCATCTTCTTTATATTCCATCAAAAATTTCTACCGTTAAATTTGGCAAATTCTCTAACGATACTACATAGTCCTCGAATTTCGTTGGATATTCCACTCCTTCTTTAGCTTCAACATTTAATAATCTATGGACTTTTGCAGATGAGTATTGGCCATCCTTGCAGTTATGCTTCCACCAATACAGCTTGCATACCTCCATAGAACCTTCCGGCCTTGCAGATGAGGCATCATTTTGAAATAGCGATTTTAAACAGGATTTGATTACTTCAGAGTCTTCTTCACTGAAATTTGTTTTTTCGGCAAGCTGGACGTTAATGGAGCCCTTTATTTTATATAATCCGAAAGTCACGAAATGTTTTGTTCCCATTGTATCAGAAGATTTTTTATCCGCAGGTTCGCTATTCACGCTCTTAGTAATTTGCATTGAATTAATATCAACAGGCGAATAAGATACTGCCTGATGTATAGATACAGGACCTCTTACACCGACTGATACGCCTTCATTCTCCTTACCTTTAAAAGCAAAAACTTGACCAAAAGACCTTACATCAAACCAAGTTTCACATGCTTTCTTTGCATATTCGTCTTGATTTTTGATACCCTTAAGTGTATTTGATGCTCTTTCGCTAAGTGATTTGAATCCATCATCACTTCTCTCATCGGATTTTACAAATACATTCTTACCTAAATCTTGCATTCTATTTCGGATTTTACGTTTAACACAAACATCAGACATTTCACCAAATCCACTGTAATCTGTGCGAGGTCTGTTTCCGTTTAAAGGGTCGCCATTTGGGTTTGCGTTTGTTACAGATACTAGTAATACAAAATCAATTTTGTTTTTTAATGTAGTCATTATTCTTCCTCCTTTATTTCATCTACTTTTTTGTATTGATTTAATTCTTTACGTTGTGAATAGTACCCAAGAAGATAAATATCCTCCAGGCTCATATTTAGTTGAGAAATATCGTCTTCTTGTAATTTTTCCACTATACTGCCAATGATATCTTTATAGTATTTTCTTGATCCTGGATTAAGTTTTGCATAATAAGGTATCAATGCTTTCTCTAAAATACCCCAAGTGTTAAGAGGTCGCTGTACGAAAACTGATTGAAGCCTTATAGCATTTGGTTCTCTTCCGCTTTCATCTTTTGAATAAGTTGATCTTTCCACTTTTTCAGTAACAGCTAATAGTCTGCCAAAAAGATAGCTGCGATTAGTGTTGTTAATATCAAGTTGCATATTCCAAATCTCCTTTCCGATTTTATCGTTATGATATTTCCTTATAATTGCGCAAGCTGTAGATAAGACTAATGAATAATTCTTATTACTACTATATGCTTGCGGCTTTGATGCTTTTAAAAATAATGAATGAACTATGTCTGTGGGAATAAATTGTTTGTCAACAATACAGTGGATAATTCTTTGAGATTGTTCTTTCATAATTTCATCTTTTACTTCTAAAAAATTACCTTTTTCATTACCAAAAGCACATCTTATAATATCTGATGTTATTGGTGACATTACATTTTCGACTAATACACTTTCAGAGTTAGGCCATCTAAAAAACCAACAGCATGTTTCATGCCATAATTGGATTCTATCGATGAAATCAGAACTTCTTAATTCGTTATAATATGATATCGACAGTCTTCCTGTAGTGGCAGCATCTAAAGCCATAATTACTACATCATCATGAGCATCTAAATTTTTTCTGTATCCTTTAATAATATCACGTACTTTATCTTTATACTCGGGCATTGTATTTGTCGTTATATCAGTAACATCATCAAAACTATCAAATAATCCACTTGCTTTTGGTATTTTTTTGCCTTTTGGATTCCATGAAACATAAGTTCTACCACCCATTTTAAAACCTTGGTTTGCTACAAGCCATGATAATGCATTATGTGCTTTTTGAGATGGCTCAAGCCCAATAACAGCAGCTTCATCCCATTTAGCAAATCGTCCTCTGTAGGTGTAGTTAGCAGTATCATTTGTGGATACAAGTTTTGCTCCATATGCTGATCTTACAATACCTTTTTGATGCATGGAAGCAATATATTTTTCAACTCCGGTTACATAACAAATATCTTTTTTTGTAGGATCTTGATTTGCATTACAATAGTTATAATAACTATCAAATAAAGTTTTATCTTCCCATGTCTTTGGATTTGTATCATCGTCAGAGTATATAATCCATCTCACTAGACACTTTTCATAGGAAGATCCCTCAATTTTTTCCTCTAGTAGTCTACCTGTTTCATCGACACTTATGACTGAAGATGCAATTAAATCAGATACAATACTACCATTTATACAGTATTTGTAGACTGCTCTGATTTTAAGATGCGAATACTTTGATGCTACCCATGCACCTAAACCTTCCATATATTTCTCGGCCATAACTTTGTAAGATTCATACTTGTCTACTTTTTTCTTCAAGTCTTTGTTTTTACTCAAGGTATTAGCTTCTTTGGCAATCATAAAATCTTCTATTTCAGAGGATTTATACAGATATTTTTCCAAACCTAAACAAATATACTGTAGTTGATCACAAAGTGGGTGTGGTGCGATGCCGCTAGATCTTCCTGTTGAATCTTCAGTTACAGGGATTATCGTGTCTGTATTATTAGAGAGCACTTTTGAAGCATTTACAAAATGACCATTACTATCTATCGTGATTTCAATTTGAGCTTTGTTCGATATGTGATAGAGTGGAAGTAAAGTTGATTTGCCTTCAAAAGCTATGCCTACTAGATGCGAATTGTTTTCATAGGTATCTATTAGTTTCTGCATCCATCCCATCTTTCTACACCTCCTCACTCTCTGTTATGAATGTAAAGTTATTAGATTGCTCACCAAAAGGTTTTATACTCATTGAACGAATTGGCCTGTTAACTGGACATTCCTTTGGATGTGGAAATTTAATATAGCCATTCTTCATTACTGAGTGCCACAATCTTGCAGTCATTCTTCCCTTTGTCTCGATCGAATATGCCTCATCAGCGTATGTAATACCATGAAACATTAAACCGAATGATACTTCGGAGATAGAACATGGATTATCATAAAATCCTTTACCCTGTCCGTAAATGCATGGTTCTACATATGCCTGGCATTCTCGGCAGCCAAGAAAAATATCTCTTTTACCGCCCTTTTCAATCATTCTTTTTGCTACATTGTGATGCTTGTTTTCATTTCTGTCTTTCGTTAGTTCTGGTCTGTTTTCATTCCACTCGAAATGTGCTTTAACTTGATATCGGCAATCTTTGAGATATGTATAAAAGGAAAGCTCATTTCCTCCGTTATCATACCTAATTGGCCTAATGCCTTTAGTTACTGTTTGAATCTGATTCATAATTCGGACTTCATCAATAATCCACACTATTGTAGGTTTCCAGTAAATAGAATGTAATACCCCTTTTATGGCTTCGTAGGTTGGTATCAAATATGTACATTTCTCACCGCCGGTTCTTGTAATTGGATCTGAAAACAATGCATAATCACCATGTACTTCAAATTCCACTATGTTTTCATGCAAAACTTAATCACTCCTTTCTAATTTTTATCAAAAACAGCAGTCTCATCCAAATCAAGTCCAGTTTGATTATTATAGAAATCGCTGTTTAATGTTATAAATGGTTTATCAGACAAGTAAGTTATTGCTCCGATACCTTCAAGTATTTTTAATTGGTAATCAAATACAGATACTGTATATTGTTTAGCGTTGGATATAAGTTTTTTAATATAAGAAAAATCGAATTTTGCTTTTTCTGAATATAATTCTAATATTATATTCTTACTAATATCATCATATGGCACGATAACATCAGTAGTATTGTTTTCAAAAACACTAAAATTATCTGCTGCTGTTCTAAATGCTTGTTTAAGAGATTTGTCATATTCTAAGTTATCTGGCAAGCGATTAAAGAAATCTAAATTTTCTGAAAGCATGTTAAAAATAGTAGAATTGACTTTCTTAACTGGATATTTCAATGTATCTTTATCCTCTAGTCTCGAAAAGAGCATTTTGTAATATGCTTTAATAGAAACATCGGACAATACATCATTATTATATTCCTCCTCGTTTGATTCATATTTATAGATAAATTCTTCAGTAACCTCTTTTGCATTTTTAATTTCTGAAAGGTGATTTAAATTTTCGTCTCTTATATTTACTAAATGAACATCACATATTCTATTAAATTCACCATTTCTGTTACACCTACCAGCTGCTTGTGTAATATTGTCTAAACCAGCCATTGATCTAATAACGCATTCAAAGGAAAAATCTATTCCAGCTTCAACAAGTTGTGTTGATACACATATAATGTGATTATTCTTTACCAAATCCTCTTTGACATTATTTAACACAGTCATCCTATGTTTCATGCACATAGATGTTGATAGGTGATACAGAGTGCAATCTGAAAGATTCTCTTTAATTAGTAAATCTAGTTTTTCAAATAATAACTTTGCTGCTTTTTTTGTATTACATATTATAAGCAAGCTATTAGATGTAGTGGATAACTCATATGCGAAATTCGCTAAATCCTCTGTGGAAAAACCTCCTTTTCTGCAGCTATCTAAAATCTTGGTACGTTTAAATAATTGTTTTTGCTTATCATTAAGAGCAACCATTTCTGAGTATTTGTTAAATAATAGGGGATATTCGGTTGCTTCCAATGACGGTTGCGTAGCAGATGAAAGAACTACTGTAGCATTACAGAACTTAGCTAGAAAATTCAAGGTCATATTCATTAAATAAGTCATCCGTAATGGTAGAGATTGTATCTCATCAATTACTATTATGCTGTTTGCAAGTGCTTGCATTCGTCGAATAGAAGTAGTCTTTCTGCCGAAAAGTGTATATAAAAATTGTACTTGGGTTGTAATCACAATTGGTGCATCCCATGTGTCTGATAGTAACTCATATCTGTTTAGTTCATCAACACTGTTACTATCAATGATGACATTTGAATGATGTTCCAGAATTAAGTTTTCATCATTAATATAGTCGTGAATGACTTTTGAATTCTGATCAATCACGCTTAATAAAGGTATTATAAAGAAAATTCTTTTTTTATTATACTTATCAGAATGAGACAATGCATATCTTAATGTTGATAAAGTTTTACCACCTCCTGTTGGTACTGTTATTCTGTATATCCCTGTTGGTTTCATTGAGAATTCTTTGCATTGATCGGAGATATTCTGTCTTGTAATATTTAATGAATTGCCAATATCAAATTTCATAAGTTTATTCTCAAGATATATAAGTTTTTCACTCCATATTTCATGTTCATCAAGCATGTTATTAATAATTTCTGTGCCATTATAAAATTCAGAAGTATCTCTTCTGTCTGCTTCGATTAATGCCGAAAGTATAAACCTTGATAATATTCCATATGTGAAATTTGCTTCAGGTTTTCTGGTATATGTCTCTTTAAGTTTCATATGAAATTTATTAATTTCATCTTTTGCTTTATTAAATAAATCATCAATAGTAATTTCATTTGAACAGTATTCCATATAGTTTGTTAAGGTTTCTTCGTAATTTATATCCTCCTTATTTTCTTTTACACGATGGTCAAATCCATCTTTGCCATTTTCATCAATACAATCAAATAGACCATGATGAGATCCAATAGCATATGCTATTATTTCGCATGTTGTTTTTGTGAAAACATCATCGGTATCCTCGTGATAATGTTCAAATAAAAAAATAACACCTGCAAAGGTGTGATTAACACTGCCTCTTGCTACCTGCTCACCTTTGGCTGCTTTTTCTATGTACTGCGAATATTTATCTGTGTACTTACCCATGTCATGAAGTAATCCTGCAAGGTATCCAGTATTTGACAAGTTGCAAGATTTCAATGCTTCAGAAGCATATAAAGCAGTTCTTTTAGAGTGTTCGCTTACAGTTTGAATAACTTTCTCATCGCCATTATATTTTATATGTGCTGGAAATCCATCTTTCATTCATGCCGCCTATTAATTTTACTTGATTACAACTTCATACTAGCAGAACAGGTGTCCAATATTCAGTACTTATATTGGAAAATTTCTATGAATTGTATTCGACAAAAGCATTATAACATATAAAATTGTCAACATTAATAGACTATTACAGATTAACTTGAATAAATTTGTTTAATTATGTTACCTGTCTTTGGTCTTAAGCATTTAAAAGTGGTGAGAGTAGCATTAAAAATACACTGTTAAGTCTTCTGTTTTCAATCACAATTTGCAGTCCTGTATGCCCTTTACCTGCCTTTGAGTAAGGTAGCAGTTTTCAAGAGGCAGACCTAATTTATCTGACAGTTCTTTTATGAATGCCGAACTTCTCGTTATGTTTATGTATTTGGAATCCGCCTTAACCAGCCTGAACCCTTTCATGAAATCGAATATCTGAGTTGCCGGGTATATGTTCTCAAGCACATTGAACTGGAACAGCCTTTCCAGCAGGACGGCTATGTAGCATATCAGGAAATGGCCCTTTATGCATTCTTCCTTCTGCAGGAATACCGGGCGCGCATCCAGATCGGACTTCATTATCCTGAAAGACTCCTCTATACGCCAGAGGCAGTGGTAAGTGTCATACATGTCCTGCTCCTTCATCTTTATCTCTGAAGTGACAAGCATGTTGTATCCTGCAAGCATAAGGTCCTTTTCTGCCGCATCCCTGTTTATTGACACATCAGGGTTCTTGCCGTCAGCGCCCTTCATGCTTATGTACTTGCCAGCTTCCCCATATTCGCACTTCCTGGCCATGGAGGCCGTCATCTCTTTCGCTTTCTCGACCAGCCTGTTTATCTCGTACCTCTTCTTTTCCGCAAGTGAAGGGTTGTATGTCACAAGCCTTTTTTCAGTAAGCATCACCTGGACATTCACACCCTCATGCTCCACCGTATACGGGAATTTGTCTATGCATGACTTGTACCTGTACATAAGCTTTCCGTCCTTGTCTTTTGCTTCCTTGTATCCGGAATCCAACAGAACCCATTCCTTCTCAATCTCTGGAAGGCTCTTGACGGACTTTGAAAACAGGTATCCGTCCCCGTTTTTCTTCGAAAATGCTATGTTCTGCGCGCAATTGATGCCTTTATCGGCTACATGTATGGTTTTCCCCACAATCATGTTCTGATCCTTGAGCCTCTTTACGATGTCCCTCAGCACCGGCTTTTCCGACTCGTTGCCTGGGAACATCTTCATTCCTATGGGGAGCTGGTTGCTGTCCAGCAGGATTCCGAGACCCACTATCGGCTCCTTCCTGTTCTCCTTGCTCGGCCCCTTCCTCCTGAAGTCATCCTCCCTGTCTATCTCGAAGTAGAAGTTAGTGGAGTCGAAGTATGTGTTGGAGGTGTTGAGGCCGAAGGTCTGCCTGGTCTGCACGGTGAATATCTCGACGAACTTCTCATATTCCTGTCCTAAGAAGGACAGTCCGTCCAGCATCTGCTCGTAAGAGAAGCCGTACGGCATGTCAAGGGAAGGGAGCACGTCATGGAATGTCCTGCTCTTGCTGCAAGGGTGAACGCTCCTGGCATACACCAGCGAGGAGAGCAGCTCATACAGGTCGAACCTGAAGCTTGCG
>MWDI01000032.1 GCA_002070475.1 Firmicutes bacterium ADurb.Bin146 | reverse complement strand
CTTTTTATTCCTTTTCTTATTGGCTGGCTTATAGGATTTCTAGCTCTTGCTAAATTGCTCGAGATGCTTTTCGCTGCTTCTTCATCTATTGCTATTGCTTTGTTTGTAGGCCTTATTGCTGGAACACTTCCTTCATTATTTATCGAAGCAGCTAAAAATGGCTCAACAAAAGGTTCATGGATTGGATTTGCTCTAGGCCTGTTTATCATGTTCATTGTTCTCTCATTGCTAAACAGACAGGTTGCATCTACAATTTCTTTGAACATATGGTGGTATGCTTTTTGTGGTATTGTCTGGGGATTCAGCCTTATTATTCCTGGATTAAGCTCATCATCAATTCTGATTTTTATGGGATTATATCAGCCGATGACTTCTGGTATAGCTTCTTTGGATATGCTTGTTATTTTGCCTTTGATAGCTGGTCTTTCAATTACAGTCATATCTTTTGCCCGTTTGGTAAATATGCTGTTCGAGAAACAGCACAGCATCATGCATCATACAATACTAGGAATTGTAATAGCATCGACTCTGCTTATAATACCTACAGAGTATTCAAGTCCTTTAAATTTAGCCATAAGTATAGCCTGCTTTGGAGCAGGCTTTCTTATTTCAATTTTAATGGATAAATTGGAAAACAAAATTACTATTTAGTCTGACATCAGTCTTTTCTCATCTTTTATTTCCTGTATTGGTTTGATGTTTTGAGTAACTTCAACTACTCCAAGATATTCATCATTTTCATCTCTTACAGCAAAATACCTTATATACACATACCTGCTACCCATTTTAATCCAGAAATCCTCATGGTCTTTTTTTCCTGATTTAAAATCTTCAACAATTTTCTGAACTACATGAACTGATGCAGGAGGATGGCAGTTAGAAACATCTCTTCCAATAATTGCTTTTGTACGAGCAAAAATCCTGTCGCTGCCTTCAGAAAAGAATTTTACTTTATCATTCTTGTCAACAAACGTAATGTCGAAAGGCAGGATATTTAACATATGGGTAAGTTCATTAAGTTGGAACACTCCGCTAGGCAATTTTATAGTTCCATATAATTCATTTGCGTTATTTACAGAATCACTAACAGCTTTTTCAATAGTCGGATTCCATCTAGGAACATTATCGTATAAATAACCAATTTCACTTGATTCGTCTGCAATTATCTTCCAGTCTTCTTGTGACATTACTTCCAACAACATAGGAAGCATTATATTCTCTTCTTTGTATATCATTTCAAGAGCTTTTTCTATAGTAGATTCAATAAAGAGTTTTATCTCATCAGTCAAAAGTCCCGCTTCTTTTAGTTTTATTAAAGAATTTTTTATCATACCTCTAATTTCATCATCCACTCCCCACATTACCTTTGGAGGAGCAGTTATACCGTATTTTTCCATGTATGGGAAAAATAGATTTTCCTTTTTTGAATAATGTATATCGATCTTTGCAAGAAGATTTAACCCTTTCTTAAGATTATCTACTGTATTATCAGCTTTATTCATAAATGGCCTGATATGCTTTTCTATCCAAGTCTCTATTATCCTGTTTTCCTTCTTAAGAATGTAGACTGGATGTCCTGGCATTTTGGTTTGATCAGTTTCCTTGTGGATCTCTTCTATTGAACCTTTAAATACTGCAGCATGGACATCGCAAAGTTTCTGTATCTCTTCTATACCAACTCCTTCCCCGATCAAGGCTTGTTCAGCAGCAGATATTTCATTTGCAGAAACATTATTAAACTCTTTATCGAATTGTTCCTTTACCTCTTCAACTGATTTCCCTTCATGTAATTGCGCAATAATGTTCTTTAATGCCTTCTTACGGCGTTCTTGATTATTAATGTACTCGCTCATGTGATCCTCCTATTCAAATAATTCAAAATCTTTATCCCAAAATGCTTTTTTTATCTTTTCCATATTAATTTTGCGTAAAACAGATCCTTTAGGTATAGTCATAAATCGTCCTGCAGTATTTAGCATTCCCGGTTTTACGATTTCACTAAATCCGATATCTTTTAGTATATCCAGTACTTCTGGATACTCTGTGCATATATCGTAAACAGTCCTGTTAAGGTTGATTTTTTTCATATTACCTCCGCAGACAAACCTGCTAGTTTGATTATAGCAAAATTATGTTTTCAATACTATTACATGCACTAAACATATATAGAGTTCAATAATATTTATTTCATTTTTTTATTATGGAAGATGTGAGAACTGGTTTTTAAATTCCGGATAAACACATTCAATCATAGAAGCGAAATTTTCAAATGGGATGTAATCTGGAATACTATTACCTGTACCAAGAGCATATCCTTTAAATCCTGTTAATTTTATCAACGCTTTACATCTTTCTCTTATACTTTCAGTAGGCTGCCTATATATAAAATCTAGATCTATCCCTCCTAGAATAGCAATCTTGTCAGAATATGCTTTGTATGCATCTTCAACAGGCATTATATTATCTTCAAACGAATGTTTGCCATCATATTTCATGTCATATATTATATCATCCATTACATCAGCTAAATTACCGCATGAATGCAGTATAGCTAAACGGTTATTTTTATGAGCAAGTTCTACGATTTTTTTATGGTAAGGGAAGATATATTTTCGTAAATCATCTGGTGACAGCATAGTACCTGTTTTAAAACCCCAGTCGTCGTTTGCCATAACAGCACCAACACAATCATATTTCAAACAGTTTTCATAGTAACGAATCAAACTGCATCCCACTTCATCGCAAATCCTTTTAAATAATGAAGGTTCCTCATACATCATGATGCACATATTCTCATAACCTACAAGCATCATTATGTTTTCGAGAACACCTCCTGGTCCAAAAACTATAACCTTCATCTTTTTTGGAAGCAGCTTTTCACATTCTTCCAGCCTTTTATAGCTTGTCTTGTCAGGATCCATAAATTCATATGACATAAATGATACTTCATCATATATGGGGTATCCCTGTCCTTCTGGAAAATGAGGATAATCAAATTCACTTCCATGTAATGTAATATAATCATATCCTGCTGCAGACATGGCTTTTATATTCATCTCATAATTCCACGGGCAGTCCCACTCACTTTGGCTTTTCATGCCAGACAGTATTTCAGATGTCTTGTTGTTAATATAAAATTCAAACAGTGTCGGCCTGCTCGGTGTTTTTCTTTCTAAAATACTAATAATATTATCAAAATCCGGTTGTCTCATATTTTTACCTTTTATTAAAAAATAACTTATATATATTAATGTAAAACAGCTTAGTTTCATTTTTTTTATTTATAAAGTAATTATCATAAAAATCATAAGCAGTATTCATATTTATAGGTATATCACTACCGAAAATTACTTTATCCTCGTTAATATCCAGTTCTTTATATTCTTTATATGGAATCCATGAAACATCCCCATATAAATTTGGTATTTTATTAACATAATGCACTGCTTCTTTGTGATCTGTACCAAGATCCATATGAACTGCGATAAAATTCGCAGATGGAAATTCTGAACATATATTTGCTAAATATCTGCATTCGCATTCATATCCTTTTGCTGTATGTACTGATACTGTTAATTTGCTTTTATTCGCAAACTCAAGATAAGGTATAATCCGTTTATCATTTATGCACATCGATGATGTGAATGGATGTATCTTTAATCCTCGGATCTTATCAAGATTGCATTGTATAAACCTTTCAATTTCATCGTCCATGTTTTCAAATCTAGGTCTAATCCAGTACTGCATATAAAGATTATTCTTGTCTTTAATTTTATCCAGAAGATTCTTATTTATATCAATACTGTTTTTTTGAGAATCCTTTGCATAGAGTTCTGCATTTTCAATGCTTGAAATTATAGCACTATTTACTTCTTTTTTTCTCATAAGGTTAAATACATCCTCTAATTTCATATCAAAGGAGCCTATACTGCCGTAATGCACATGTGTGTCTATAATTTGCATATTCCCTCATAAATTATACAAAGGGCAGGATATTCCCCTACCCTTTATAAGTTTTCTACTACCTTTTTGTTACAGTTATTACCTGAGTCTGAGGATCAAAGGTTATATGGTAAGTGGCTGAAGAATCTGGTTTTATCGCATTCTGTGCTCCTGAGCCAGATATGATATACTGCTCTGCAGCTCCCCATGAGATATAGTCATATTCACTATTAACAGCCATATAGCATTTAGCGCTGAGTATGACATACATTGTCGCTCCTGTTTCTGCAGTCCCTTTATATGAGGGCAGTTCCAGTGTAGCTTCATATTTTCCTGAACTGTTTAAAGTCATTGCATATGAACCTTCTTCAGTATAATCCCAATCCTTCTTCAAACCAAATGATGTTGTAAAGTCACCATATATTCTTGGTTCAAATGATTTTGACATAGTATTGTCGTATATCTTTTTTGTTTTCGCATCAAATACTACTGTCAATTCTCCTTTGTAATCACCCGGTATGTATATTGATCCCAATCCAGTCGGATTACCATCAGCGTCGTAATATACTGCAGCCGGTTGAAGATCATATACTTCTGTTCCCCATGCTTCATCCCAATTCCCCGCTGTAACTTTGTAGTAATGCTGTCCATACACTGAATCCGGAGTCAGATTTTCAGCATTTACCGTGAAATAGTAAAGATCAGCGTCTGGCATGCTTTGCTTGAGCATGCTTTCCTCGCTTACCTTCAGCATCTTATATGCTTCATCCGCAACGTTATATCCATTAAAGCTTCCAGTAAGGTAATATACCTTTTCAGCTTCAATTTCCGGCTCATTTGAACAGCCAAACAAGCTTACGGATAGAATGCATATTCCTATAATTAGGGCAAGCAATCTTAAAGTCTTCTTCATTTTTATAACCACCTTTCTATTTTTTTATGCAAATCGCAAAAGACATGGCCTTTATACGATTGATGCTTTTATTAATATCTTCATTTTTCGGATAGTGATATATTAGATGTTTTTCACTTATAATGACATCCTTTTCTGAAAAATTAGCATATATCTCAACTGTCTGTTCAGATATAGTTCTTTCAAAACTAATCACATTTTTATCAATTATAACCGGTTTCACCATACCATATTTAAGACTTAGATATTTAGTTTTCAACAAAGCTAACTCTCTATATGGTTTTATACTTTCATCTGATATGCTTTCCCACGGCATGGTTCTTCTATTGTCTGGATCATCCATACCCTTCAGCCCTATTTCATCCCCGTAGTATATAAGACCTATGCCTTGAAAAGAAAGAGTCATAAGCAAGGCAAGAATAGCTTTATCATGACCTATTATTGAAGTGATTCTCTTTGTATCATGGCTTCCAAGCAGATTGATGAGATAGTTAAATGACATAGTCTTATACAGCATGTTATTTGATGCCATTTTTTCCCAGAACACTTCAGAATCAATTTTTCCTTCAATAAAATCCAGAACCCATTTTCTATACTTATAGTTCGTTACTGTATGAATCTGATCCCCATTCATCCATTTTGATGCATCATTCCATATTTCGCCGATAATCAGCGCTTCATGATTTGCTTTTAAAATCTCTGTTCTAAATTTCCTCCAAAGGCTTATTGACACTTCATCAGCTACATCCAGCCTCCATCCGTCTATATTCAGCTCTTTCGTCCAGTATGCTGCTGAATTTACAAGATAATCTATAGCATGCTGATTAGATGTATTTATCCTAGGCATTGAGGGAACACATCCGGCAAAAGTATCATAATTGCAATTTTCTATGCTTACAGGATAATTATCAATGTAGAACCAATCTTTATATTCAGATTTCAAACCTTTTTGAATAACATCCTGAAATATCTGATTGTAGCAGCTCATATGATTGAAAACACAATCTAATACAATATGCATACCTCTAGTATGAATAGCTTCTGACAATTTTATTAATTCTTTTTTTCCTCCGAACATTTCATCTATGGAATAATAGTCCTCAATATCATATTTATGATTTGTAGTAGAGCTGAAAACTGGACTTAGATATACTATATCTGTACCAAGAGATTTTATGTAATCAAGTTTATTTGCTATACCTTTGAAATCTCCTCCAAAATAATGGTTTCTTTTAGGAATTTCATTCCATTTAGCATTTATAAACCATTTATCACTAGAACTATTGAATCTATCCACAAATATCTGATAAATAGTTGCTCCTTCAGCCCATTTCGGAAGATTATATACTTCATCATCATTAATCACTGGAAAAAAGAAACTGTTTTCATTTTTCACCTTGCTGTTCATAAAACCGTCTGATGTAAAATATACTTTTTCTTTTTCACCTTTTATCTCAAAAAAGTATTTGAAATGCCTTTCTTTTAGCGTGATTTTTGCTTCATACATGTCGAAATATTCATCTTGGAGTATTTTTTGCATATTCGTTTTTTTTCTGTCTTCTGAGTGATCATATACATTCATATAATGTATTATGGCCTGATTGCAGTCGTTTTTTGCAGTTCTTAATCGTATACATAAACTGTGCTCATCAACGGCATATGCATAAGTCCCGCTTGTCATATGGAAAATAGCTGATCTATTCATTGTAACCTCTCATTGTTTGACTCCTCCTTCTGTCAGACCACCAATAAAATATTTCTGGAAAGAGTAAAATAATATAAATATTGGTAAGCTCGCTAAAACTGCACCTGCACAGTATAAACCCCAATTTTGTTGAAACTGACCATATATGAGGCTTTGAAGTCCGACAGCTACTGTCATTTTTTCAGCTCCCGAAGTTATAAGCATACTTGCTATAGCATATTCGTTGTAAGTAAGAACAAAGCTCTGTATAGCTACTATCCCGAGAATAGGTTTTACTAGCGGTAATGTAATATACAGTAAAATCTGCAGCTTGTTTGCACCATCAATCATCGCCGCTTCATCTATCTCATATGGAATAGTATCAAAATAACCTTTTGATACAAGTATCAACCCTGCAGTAGCAATTACAGAGTCTATTATCACAAGACCTGCTAGCTTATTAAGAAGTTCAAGAGCTGCGAATATTTTAAACAGCGAAACCAGCATTAAAGTCAGAGGAAATATCTGAATAAGCAGAATTGTTTGAAATAGTGCTTCTTTTCCAGCAAATTTATATTTAGAAAACACATTAGAAGCGACTGATACCATTATAAGAGATATAAGCATTGTGGAAATAGATATAAGAAGCGAATTTCCTAGCCAGTAAAGATATTTAGTTTCAGAAAAAAGCTGCTTGTAGTTTTTAATGGAAAATCCAGTATCTCCATATCCTGTTATATCTAACATATCCTTTCCGAAAGATATTAGAAGTATGTAAGCAAAAGGTATCAAGACAAGCAATGCTAACAGAATTAATACTATGTGAACACCTATCTCAGAATGTCTTTTTTTCTTTTTATGCATATCTTATCATTTCCCTTCGTTAAATTTTTTATTGCCTATCCGCATAGTTATCAGTGAAAATGCTGCAACAAAAAGGAATATAATTACCGAATATGCAGCTGCTAGTCCATAATTCTTTGTATTATATGCAAGGTTATATACATACGTAATCAAAAGGTCTGTTGCACCAGGAGCTCCTAATTTGCTGCCGAAAGGCCCCCCTGAAGTTAACAGATATACCCCGAAATTATTGAACTGCATAATAAATCCCATAATGAGGGTTGGCAGTAAAGCTCTGAATATTATTGGAACTGTTATTATAAAAAATACTCTTACTTTACCTGCTCCTTCTATCATTGCAGCTTCATAATAATCCTTAGGGATTGATTTTATGAATCCTAAAGCAAGAAACATATAATATGGAGTACCCATCCAGGATACGACAAAGATAGTGGAAAGCCTTGCAAGATATGGATTGTCGAGCCACATGACCTTTCCAAATCCTAACAAATTTAAAAGATTATTTAATGCTCCACCATCGGTTGCGAGTATTCCTTGCCATGTCAATAACATTATTACACTTGGTATGACCCATGGCAGTATAAAAATCATCTTATATATTTTTGATACTTTTGCATTTCGTTTCTCAAGTAAAGAAGCGAGCATTGTGCCTGTTATGAAAGTTATTACCATTACACTTGATGCGAAAATAACCGTCCATATGAACATGGATACGAAACCGTTAAGCCCTTCTATAAATATTGTCTTGTAATTGTATCCTCCGATAAATACATAATCTACCAAATTTAATGAGCTGTAATTAGTCATTGACAGATATATATTATGAATTATCGGGAATAAATAGAATATCCCTATAAGTACCAACATAGGAAGCAGAATAATATAGGATAAAAAAGTAGCTTTAAGCATTATCCTATTAGCAGAACTGCTATATTTCTTTCTTTTTCTGATTACCGTTATAATAAAAATCGCAAGGCATATAAATGCAAAAATGCCAATTAAGAAATAAGCTATTTCAGGTATTTCAACTTTTTCAACCTGCACATTCATCTTTTCCACATCATTTAGAATTGCATTAGCAAGTTCATCAAGCATTGCGTCAGAATCTACAGGATTTCCATTAATATCACCATAAAAGATAGATTGATATGCTTTATCTGTATAGTTATACCAAATATCCCCTTCTGGTATGTTAGGAACAGGTTCAATGTTTTCGCATATAGAAGCCATTACATTATACATTTCTTCATTTCTAATGTAATCGCTTTCCCTGACTGATAAATTTACTGGAAAACGGCTTCCGGATTTTTTATCAAAATTATTCCCTGCTTCTATAAGCTTCTGCTGGTTTTCGTCATTACACAAAAATTCAAGAAATGATTTTGCTTCATCAGGCAAGTTTGAATGAGCATTTATTACAAAACCATTTACTGTCGCATATGGAGCTGACACAGTATTGTCATTGTTCTTAGGTAAAGGTGCAAATCCGAAGTTCACCCCTTTTTGTTTGTAAAACGAATTCTGCCAAAAACCATTTATAATAACAGCTACTTCTTGATTTGCGAAAGCTGCTGACACATCATTATCAGTACAATTTCTACTTTTAAGAACAAGCCCTTCATTCATAAGATTTTTAATTTTCTCTACATAAATTTTTGAGCCTTCATTATTTAATCCTACATCAAATGGATTATAGTTCCCATTTTCATCCATACCATAATAGTAACCACCATAATTTCTTATAATAGGATACATGAAATACATATTTTTAGGATTCAATACAAATGCTTTAGTAGATTTCCCATCATGATTTTGAGAACTAAAATTTACAGTAAAATCAAAAAACTCATCCCATGTTAAGTCTGCAAACTGGTCATATGAAATTATATTCTTGTTATACACCAATCCATATGTTTCCACAGAATATCCGATACCATATTGCTTATCTTTAACTTCAAAAGATGTAAATGCTGACTCATGAAATGCCGACTTAAGCTTATCTGAAAAATCTAGCTCTAATAAAAAACCATTCACTGCAAGATCTCCAATATCTGCATGCTGAATCATTATTAAATCCGGTCTTTCCTGTGTCTTTGCATTATTCACTAAGTCTTTTGGTGCATCAAAAAGGCTTCTTCTGTCTATAACAATAACTTTAGTTCCAGTTTCCTTATTGTATACATCCGCTAGCTCTCTTAATACATCATTTTCTCGAGTTATTTCGCTTCCCCATACCCGAATTGTTTTTTCTTCCACAGCTTTTACTGGATAGTTCACAAAAACTGAAAGTATGATTGATATTAAGCTTATAAGAAGAATAGATTTTCTTTTCATTGCAATCCTCATTATTACAATTTGCGAAATCTTTCGGTAAAAGCTATTGCCTCTTCAATAGTCGTAACTGGCAGGCAGATAGAAAAATTACCTTGTCTTAAAATATTTATATTATCTTGTATCTCTTGAAACGATTCACAGTCTATTGCAAGACATGTTCCATCAGCATCTTCAATCAGCTTTTCAAGCATATCAAAAGGCCTAGGATGATTTGGATCGGTAGCAAGCCAAAGATTGGCAACATTCTTTAATGAGCATATATGTTTTACAAGATATATAGCGCAGCTATGACTATGCATATGACCGCTACCAAAATGGTCTATCACTTTTTGTGTATGAGGCGCACAGAATTCATCATAAAGATCTGGACTTATCATGCTGGAGATGTCTTCAGACATATTAACTATACCATCAATAAACATAGTCCCATATTCAGCATTCTGCCTGTATTTCCTTATCAGCTTATATATATCCTCAGCAAATTTAATAGTAGCATCAGCGCAATAGTCAAGAAAATCATGAAGATTATCTGGATTGTCATAAAAATCCGTATAAATTTCAGATCCATGCAATGCTTCCGCAAGATCAAGAGGAGAGAAAAATCCTCTAGCAAATGGAATATCTGTGTTTTCAGTCTTTTGCAAAACCTTCTCAAGTATGTACATATATTTTCTATACCATTTTGATGTCCCTATTTCTGGCAAATCCTTATACATCCTAAGATCATGAATTGCCGGTACAGACCAGCTTGTATCTTTCTTAAAGTAAACATCGCCAGTCACAAACGCAGCATAATCACCTATTCCAAGATTAATATTAAGCTGAGGTATATAGTTATCGTTAACATGTTTTCTTTTCTCCATCATTGCAAAATGACCAATAAGAAGATCATCGACATATTTGTCAATATCTGATTCATCATACTTATATGAAGATAGATCCAGATATTCAGCAATATCGCTTTTAGGAAGCGCACGGAAAGTAACATTACCACCCACATGCATTAATGCGTCAGAATATGTCTTCTTCATTTCTGATGCAATCATAGCAATGGTAGGTTTTAGTTGGGTTATATGTTTCATTGTCTCATTCTCTTATATTGATTAACCGGTTAAGCAAGTAAAACATACCATATATAGCATTAGATGTCAATAGATATTTTACATTTCGTAAGGTACGATCCAGAATATATGCTGTTCCTGTTCTTGAGCCTGTCTTGTATCAAGTTTATCAAATATCCTTTTTATATTATCCTTCAGCGCTTGTGTATCAAATATAACCTGTATTACTTCATCTGGAAATGCGACATTTCTTGAGAATGATATTAAAGCTAAATTTTCATATGCTACAAAAGAGGATGCAATAAACCCTGCAATATCACCTATAGCTATAAAGTTCTTTTTATTGTTTTTGGTTAAAAAATTATCTATTTCTTTTCTGTTTGTACCAGTAAAAGCAATTTTATCCAAAGGTATGTCTTCTATGAGATTGTTTATACCCTTGTT
>MWDI01000031.1 GCA_002070475.1 Firmicutes bacterium ADurb.Bin146 | reverse complement strand
TAGGAGATTATGTTTTCGACGGTTGCACAGGTATTGAAAAGATTAATATACCTGATAGTGTTGTATATATAGGAGAATATGCTTTTCATAGGTGTGAAAAGATAAAGAATATACGGATACCTGAAAGTGTAAGTAAAATAGGTGAATATGCATTCAGTGAATGCCAGTCATTAGAAATGGTGGAAATACTTTCTGCAAATGTGTATTTATCAAGAGGTGCTTTTGATATGTGCAATAACCTGAAACAGGTTATTCTAACAGAAGGTATTGAAAATCTTTACGCTAACACTTTCTTAAGCTGTACTGCTCTTGAAGAAATAAAGATTCCTTCAAGTGTCATATCGATAGGTTGGGCGTGCTTTACTGGCTGTACGAACCTTAGTGACTTGATAATTCCAGATAGTGTGAAGGAAATTAGTGACGATGCGTTCCATGGATGTAGAGGATTGAAAAATATCGTTATATCTAATAATTTGGAAGAGATCAGAAGTGGAGTATTCGCAGAATGCGAAGGATTGACAAGCATCTTAATTCCTGAAAGTGTCATTTTTATTAGAAGCGAAGCATTTAAAAATTGTACTAGTTTGAAAAGCATATCCATTCTCTCAAGTGTTCAGGAAATATCCTATGATGCTTTTGAGGGATGTGACAATCTGACAATCCACTGCTATAAAGATACATATGCAGAGCAATATGCAATTGACAGAGGGATACCATACATTATTATTACTGAGTAGAACTAATCGATGCCAATACCAGTAAGTAATTAATATTATCTATAGTATCTCCCGCATATTTCCTTCCATCTTAACAGCCAGTCAAGCTGTTTGTCCAGGCATTCATTATTCACACAGTCAAGGCCATTGTTTTCAATGATTGTCGCTTGCAGAGCGAAATGATAAAGGGCAATAAGGTCATAAAACGCATCTATTTCTGTTTTCGTAAGGGTAATGTATTTTAGATATACAGGAAGAAAACGGGAAAGCATTTCTTTGGATTTAAAGTATCCGGATTCATCAAAATTAAAGTAATGTGTCTTATTGCATATTAAAGCAAGGTCATACATTGGAAATCCGTTGCAGGAAGTATCCAAATCCAATATGTAGAATTTTTTATCTGGTGTTTTATAAATGTTACCATCATACATGTCTCCATGACAATAACCACGTGGTAAATCTTTTACTTTTTCCCATATTGAATTACCGTATTTAATAAACTCATCTGTTTTCGGATATTGCTTTTTTATAAGGATGTCTATGTATCTACCAATATAGAACTGTCTGACAAAATTTTTAAGTTCACCAGTATAATCCCTCATTGTATTATGTAGTCTGCCTATAAGCATCCCAATATCTTCTATATCCTGATCAGTATCTGAATCGCTTCCTTCAATAAACTCATATAGTATGAATAATCCGCTTTCTGTTCTGGCATAAGGTAGATTGTCTTTTGTTAAAACAACCAAAGGTACAGAAAATCCTCTGTTTTGTAAAAAGACTTGTATATTGACACCTGATATTGCTGTTTCAATAAATGCAGGCTTTATAACTCTCAGGAAATATTTGCAATTGTCTGAATAAACAGCATATGATACGCTTCCTCCATCACGTATCTTTCTGATATCAGTAAAACTCATATTGTAAAAGTTATTTAGGATTCTTAGTATATTTGTCATTTTCTGCACTCTTTTATAATAATAATCAGTTCATTTAACTATATTTTCATATGTATGTCAATTGGGAAAATATATTATTGTATTGGAAGTTTAAAAGAGAAGAAAAAGAAATTCATAGAATATTTTCATAAATCTGTCCACCCTGTGCCCTTTTTTTACGTTATATATGTTGTAAGAGTAAGTTTAGCAGAAAAATGCATATTTTCCTGAATTTGTAAACTTTTCATGAACAAACTTGACATACTATTAGATAAAGAGTATATTGAAAATACACAGGTTACATGAATATTTAGCAGACATATTTTGCCGTTATAAATTATTAAAAAATAGTATATTACATATTAAATATAACTAAGGAGTAAACACATGAAAACAAGAAGAATACTGACATTAATTCTAGTTATTGCTATGTTAACAACAGTAATAGTAATCCCAACAGCAATTACCGATGCAACGAGAGCTTGTGCAGCTATTGGTATTATAAGAGGAGAAGGCGGTATTATTACTGATGAATATGTATCAAGATATGCAACAAGGGCGCAAGGGATGCTTATTAATTTGCGGTTAAGAGGCCTGGAGTACCAGGCAAAGAGGTTCAATAGTACTGATAATCTTCAGGATATATCAGCTTTGAATACTGCTTTTTGGAAACCGATATTAGCATATACATATGCTCACCCGGAACTTGGTTTTATCGGTGATGATAATGGAAATTACAGGCCTTCAGATATGATAAGCGGAATTGAAATGGCAAAAATAATGCTGGATCTGCTAAGTTACAAGCAAGGTGTCGATTTTGAATGGGCTGATGTCAAGGCTTTTGCTGAATCAAAAGGATTAACTGTAAAAGAAGGTTTTATTACAAATACGGATTTTGCCGAAATTTTGCAAGAAACGTTGAAGTTAAACAATAAACAGGGGAAATTATTCATAGATACATTGTATGAACAGGGTATTATAAATGATCAAAGAGATGTGAAAGCTAGTTCAGAAATGGATCCAAGCATACCATATGCAGCCAGAATGTGGATATCTGCCTATCCAGGTGGATATTTATATGTAAATGCTACTGACCAATATGGTCAGGAAATATTACCTCCATCAGGTACTTTTACTAGTTCAGATACTTCTCAAATTGTGTTAGGCGATCCTAGACCCGGTGTAAATCCTTTAAGGTATGTTTGTTGTGATGCATACGGCGTTACTTCCGGCACAAATACAGCAGTTATAAGTTACAAATCTGATGATGGATTATGGAATATAAGTACACCTATTACTTTGGACGGAAAGAGTGAAAGGAATACTTTTTCATCGATAAGTTATAATCTGGAATGTCCTGGGTTGCTGGTCGGAAAAACACTTAAAATAAGAACACATCCAAAAGATAGTCAAGGAAATACTTTCGGTCTTGGTTTTAATTATTTTTATATTCAGGTAAGAAGAACGGATGATAATAATCCGTATGGGACTGAGATTTCTGGAGATTCCCCAGTTTTTGAGATTACAAGAGATGAAACGAATGGGATGTATATTAATGTTACAGCAAAAAGAGCTGGGACTGAGACACTAAGAATAATAGCATGCAGGGGTGGATCTTATGATTCCACAAATCCAAATTATATAGAAGCCGTGTATGAGTTTACTCTGACTGCAGTAGATGACTTAGAGGTTGTAGGATGTCGGTTAAATTTCGAATATGGAAGGGACAATATGTATGCAGGAGCTATATCAGAAGAGCATAATCTTAAAATATCAATAAGTGGAGTAACTGCAAGTGGACTAAATGTGCTATTACAATCTACAAACGATGTTTCTCTACCAGATGCTTTTAGTTATGAGTCTGATGGCAATAATATAGAAATATTAGAAGAAAAAGGTGAGATAACAGTAATAAAACCTATTATTGTAGATACTACAGCAAATATTAAGGTTATTGGTAAAAATGGTAATGTTATAAATATTACGCCAGTCAGCCTTAGAAGTGAAGCTCCGAGGTTAACACATATATACATGTCAGCTCCTTATTTTAGTGATTATGTTTATGTATATGCCTATGATCAATATGGAAAATATATTCAAGTACCAAACGGAACAGTTAAAAGTTCTGATACAAATAAAATTACTATATCAGGCTTAAAAACAGGAGATGAGCCACTCAACTTGTATTATAATTTTTCCACTGTAGGTGATGGTCCTAACACGGCTACCATAAGTTATGTATCTGATGATGGGGTATATAAATGTGAGACGACAGTAACCAGGTAATTAATACATATTATATCTGCTTAAGTATATAAAGATAAAAACAAGAATAATACTGGCAATAGTTTTAATTATTTCTATGTTAACAAAAGTAATAGTAGTATCATCAGCAGTTGTATAATTAGCTGTTAATGCGGGACGATAAAGTATGTTCTTTTATAAATTCAGAACAACCAAAGCGGCAGGATATATTGTTAGTCCACAGTTATAACCTTCTTTAATTGTATGGATATGATATAGGCTAATATGCAGGATATAACGTCTTTTAGAAGGTAAGGCAGGGATACAGTCAAAGCTGTCGGAATGAATGCTGTATTTGATACTATCATAAACTGTATGATACCTGTCAGATGACAAAGCATCAAACCTGCGACGCACACTGATACTGCAACTATCTTATTCTTCATATTTCTTGCAAGAGCACAGAGTATTACAAAGGGTATGAATCCGAATATGAATCCGCCTGTTACTCCGAAGAGTGTTCCGAATCCGCTTCTGAAAGCTGAAAACACTGGAAGGCCTATAGCACCTATTGTAATGTATAACCCTACAGATATAGTGCCTGTTCTAACACCAAGCATCAGGCCTGTTATAGCTATAGCCAGTGTCTGCAGTGTTGCAGGAACACCTGATGGCATTGGTATTGCAAGCTGGGACATAACAGCTATTATTGCTGTGAACATTCCTGTATATGCTAACTGTTTTGTCCGTGATGCCATTTCATCTCCTATTCTGTCCGTTTATTATATTCTATACCGCTTTATGTGTAAATACTCGGTGTATTATGATAAAATCTATTCGGTATGAGGAGGAAAAGGTGGCCAGGACATGTTTAAACTGCGGATTGCATGTTTCAGATAAAGCTAAATATTGCAGAAAATGTGGATCGCCTATTGGTATTACCAATATATCTGAGTATTCGTTTGCTAAAAACATGATGCAGTACAGCAAGCCTTTTGAAACAAGCAAGAACAGGCTTGGTCTTAAAGGCATAAAATCTATATTAATGGATCTCAGAAAAGGATTCAGAAGGACTCCATACCTTATACCAGTGTTTGTAATTGCTATAGTATGGATTGTTGTGAGCCTGCTTATCTCTATTGGAGTAGATACAGTGTTTTTAAGAATGCTTTCGTATTTCACATATTCAGATGCCGGAATGAACGGAGGATTTTTAGGGTTAATTGGCGGTATAGCAGGTAAGATGGTATATGCATATTTCATTGTTCTTCTTATGACTCCTCTCTACTCGTTGCAGAAACCTTTTAGGGGTATAATTCCAGGAGCGAAGACATTTATAACACAATCCTTTCATTTTAAAAATATGAAGGATATATATATGTTTGTCCTAAGCATGGGTATGTCCTTTATAGGGTACAATATGCTCACAGGTGATAATACCTGGACAAAAAGTATAATATCATTAATGGTGTCAGTTATATTGTTAAGAGCGGTCGGACGGAAATCCGGAGTCACATGGGATACCTTTAACAGGGTGTTTTCTAATACTATGAGCGAGGATATAACTATAAAGGCTATGGGAGGATATGTGACAGGCATACTCTTAGCGATATTCAGTTTCGTATTCAGATCTTCATTTATCTCATATTACATAGGGCTTTTCCTTGTCATATCTTTTCTTGTCATGAAATTTGTGGAATTCATTATTTTGCATAAGTCTAATTTCAGAAGGATATTTCCGGTTATCTTAGTGTTCATTATGCTGTTTTCACCATTAAACTCTTTAGCAGCGCCTGAAACAAGCGAGGTAAGGGGTATATGGATACTGCAGGATATCAAGCTGATTGATCCGGATACCAATAATAATCCAAATGAAAATACTTATGTATCTGACGGTTACATTCGCAAACATAATTCAGTAGATTCTAATTATACTATCGAATACTTCTGGAATACGCTACCTGAAAAAATACATGCTGGAGATGAGACAAAGGTTCTTATTGAGCAGAAGATGGTTTACACTTCTGATCAAGCGACAGCATTGAAAACACATCTTAACTCTGCTATGTTCATAACATACAAACCAAATTCCAAAGAACCGGAGGTTAATGAGTATTTTCAGGGAAGCCGTGATTTTTCCACTGAAGGTATGTTTATTAATTATGAACAGGAGTATACAGCATTCTTTTTGAGAATACTGAATTATTATGAGCTATATGACATGCTAAACAAGAATAACTGCAAGCTGACAATTTCAATTCAAGCTTCGTTTGGAGGCAGGGTCGAGTACATATACAGGCTTCAGAGAACTCCTGTTGACGGATTCTTTACATGGTTTGTAGGTGACGGGAGCAAGTATGATCATCTGAAACCACTTGGTACAGTTCTATCTAATCTAGTTACTGTCTCTGCATCTATGCTGTGTGCGACAGTATCAGTTGGCGCATTAACATTGAAAAGGAGAAAGAACACTGCGCAGCAAGTTGCGAAAAAACCTTTAAAAAAAGAAGAAGCGGCAGTAAAACAGTATCCTGATGTACGTTCAGAATCAGATTTTTCTGAAAATCTCGTAAGCTTATATGATACATTCTCCAATGCTTCTCAGGCAGGGTGGCCTAAATATAGAGAGGTATTGATTAAGACATTATCTAAAAGCAAAGACCATACTATCCAGTCAAAAAATGGAAATGCTATAGAATCTTCGATAAATAGCTACACAAACAGTATTTCCGGTATAATGAAAAATCTTTCAGCATTAGGATACAATAATGACACATATGGAATACAGCAAAGAGGTGAAGTCATTACTAATACGACAGGTAAGATAGTATATGCTAATTATGTTTTTAATAGTCTTGCTTCAAAAACTCCTTATAGCGCATTTATAGAATTAGCTAATGCGTTTGCTCTGGAGAATACGAAAGCAGGGGTAATTGCAAGCCCGTCTGTTCATATGAGAGGTATAATGTCATTAGTACTTGATGCAATAAATGATTCCCAATCAGCATATAGGAATGCTATTAATGGAAGATATGGAGAAAAGTTTAGAAATATGGTAAAAGAAGGCGAATTATCTTTACAGTCGATAGAAGCTTTTTCCAGTGCTGTAATAAAATCAGATGAACTGGACAGTCTGTATGAGAGGGTTATTTCCGGAACCATAACTGACAAAGACAATGAATATTTGTCAAGATATCTGGTATGCTCTACAAAAAGAGCAGTAAAACAGGCACAGACCGCTACGTTCAGGTATGAAAATACCTCACTGGTAGTAAGAAGCCTGTTTGACTGGCAGGAGGGATAATGTTCTATATACTAAGCGCATATGATTACTCTGCACTAATAAATTTATCAAATACTGAACAGAATAATATATCACAAGCTGTGTATAACCCGGACATAAACAACAGAACATCTTTTGCTCAGGCAAAAAGCGAATTATTGAAACTGGGACTTGTGAAGAAGGGAGCACTGACAACAGCTGGCAGCCTTATAGCTGAAGCTATATTAAGCCCTGAAAGAGTTGTAACTGTAATAAGCTGCAATGCAATAGACATGGCTGCGGCACATTACTGTTTTTCAAAAGGATTCTGGCTAAGAATACTTCCAAAAAATGATCACAGCATAGTTACGATTGAGACTCCCATAGTTGAGAATGATCTTGTAATGAAGATAAGGAAAGACTTCCTGCAGGATATGGATTTTACGGAAGCTCCTCCCATTGATGTGTGTTTAAACGCAAAAGAGGCTGTTATTTTTGAACTTATGCAGTTGGCGATTGTGGATAAAGTTAAGAAGAAAGGCGCGCCTTTAACCCGCGAGGAAGCAGCACTTGGGATTTCTGAGTTTATAACAAAGAAGTATGTTCTTGATGCGGCAGCAGCTGCATATATGCTTGGTGAAAAGAACGGTTATGAACTAAGCAGACGGTTTTGGGATACAGATAATATTATTTCATATATAGACGGATTAGTAAGCAAGAATATATTTGATAAGGTAACAGAACTCCAGACAGGTAAGCAGAAGTATATTATGAGCGGGATTTCCAGGAAATGGCTTACCCTTGACTGTCTTGTGGACAAGATAACTATCCAGAGGCTACCACAGGGGGATATAATCAATATGAGTATAACAAAATCGGGCATGATGACTGTAAAACAGAGTAAAGAAGGATTGTGCTTCAAGACGGTAACAGCAGAAGAACTATATAATGAATAGGAGAGAATGATGAAAAAACACGTAAAGGATTCATACACTGAACAAGCACAGATACTCACTCAATGTACGTTAAACGGCAACTCCAGACTCTTTGGTGGGCAGATGATGGAATGGATAGATGTAACTGCTGCAATTGCAGCAAGAAGGCATTCAAACCGCAATGTCACCACAGTAGCAGTTGATTCGCTGGAATTTAAAGGACCGGCTTACGCTAATGATACAGTTCTTCTCACAGCAAAGATAACATATGTCGGGAAAACCTCCATGGAAGTATGCGTTAAGTCTTTTGTAGAGGAGCTAAACAGCGAAAAAAAGCTGATAAACATAGCATATGTTGTAATGGTAGCACTGGATGAATTTGAAAGGCCTGTGGAAGTACCCGGTTTAGTAATTGAGACAGAAGAAGAAAGATGCGACTGGGAAATGGGAAGAAAAAGATATCTGGCACGCAAAGAGAGAAAAAACGACCCAAGCTGCACATAAGTTGTATATCAAAATGATTTTCTGATATAATTTATCGGATTGGACAAGGAGACTAAAGTGCAGGGAATCACTATAGGGCAATACATACCAGGAGAATCAGTTATACATAAAGCCGATCCGCGGCTGAAGATAGCTATAACTATTCTTACTATGGTCCTTTTGCTTATACTGGATTCTTTTTATTCCCTACTTCTTAGCGCTGTATTTGTAATAACCGCTTTTCTTATATCAGGAATCAGTTTGCGGTATGCGATAAAAGGACTCAAGCCTGTAATATATATTGTCATATTTACGATGGTGTTGAATATTTTCTTTTCAACAGGTACTCCTATATACACGCTTGGATTCATTACTATAACCAAAGAAGGTCTTGTAACCTCTGCCCTTATAAGCACAAGGATACTGCTCTTAATATCAGCTGGGTCCCTTATGACATACACAACAACACCTTTGGTACTGACAGTAGGCATAGAAAAACTGATGCTTCCTTTAAAATATCTTAAGGTCCCGACAGCAGAAATAGCTATGATGATATCCATTGCGCTAAGATTCATACCTACTTTGATGGAAGAGACAGAAAAGATAATGAAAGCCCAGGCAGCCCGTGGCGCTGACATAGGTACAGGGAATATTATTCAAAGAGCTAAGAGTTTTATACCAATCCTCATACCTCTTTTCATATCATCATTCAAAAGAGCAGATGACCTGGCGATAGCCATGGATTCAAGATGTTATCATGGGTCGGAAGGACGTACAAGCATAAGCGAGTTAAGATATGGAAGGGTTGACCTGGCCATATTTATGGTATATATTTTGTTTGTTGCAGCCGCTTTAGTGCTGCAATATGTGTTATAGACCAGCTATAAAATGTCAAGTGGCATTTTTAGATAAAAATAGAAGATAGGGAACACAATGAAACTTGAAA
>MWDI01000030.1 GCA_002070475.1 Firmicutes bacterium ADurb.Bin146 | reverse complement strand
AAAAAACAGCCTTTAAAGGCCTTGTTTATGGGATAAATTTTAAATACCTTCATCTAGCCAACTGCAAAACTATGGTAATAAATTACTATTGATAATTATCACTAATAGTGATAATATGTAAATACTATTTAGTTATGAACAAGAAAGCGAATATTATAGAGTAATATCTTCATAATATTAGTAAAATTAATTAGAGGGTTACTACAATGAGTAAATCGAAAAAGATATATCTAGTCATTCTAATGATTATTATATCAATAACAGTTATAGCGGTATTAGCAGGTACACAAAGCGAAGAGATTATACAGATAAATGGTGTCAGAATGAATTATACAGGCATACCTGGTGTTCTGGTGAGTACTGACAATAATCTTGTAAAACTGACTACAAATGAAGATATTGAAAAAGTTTATGCATCAATGGATCCTATTACATTACAGCCATCATATAAAATACCTGTTACAGTTATAACAGAAAAGGATCCATCAGATATTCAGATAGCTGATTCCTTCAAAGCTTCAGTAGTGGTTAATGAGTTCTTAACATATGAATTGACATTTCCATACATATTAAAAGATGGTAAAAAACAAATAGTCTTTACAGAAGCTGATTATAGTTTAATTAAAATACCTAATACTGATAATTATTTAGTGGAAAAAGGCAGTTTGCTATTTCAATTAAATCCAAATAAAGAAGAGTTGGATTTTTATAGCATGAAGGAAACAATGGGATATTCATATCTCGATAAGAATGTGATAAATGATATTGAATATGCTGTTGTATGGGCAGCTAGACCATCTTTTAATCAGAATGGTACAAAGATGGTGTTCTATAGTGAAAGAGCTACATCAGAAACAGGACAAGTCTGGGTCAAAGACACAGTGACAGGTGATGAAAATCCAATACCAAATACAGCATGTTTTAATAGAGTTTTACAATGGCGGGATGACAGATATGCATATATACTCAGCAATGGAAAATTAATTGAAATAGATACAGTGGAATTAGCTTCTAAGGAAATATATGATACAGGTAATAAAGGGACATCCATTTTAGGATTTGTATATCCGTATTTATTTATACCTGGAAGAGACAAGTATGAGATCATAAATGTTACAGATAGTGATATAAGGAGTTACGATGATACTATGTATAGCAGGTGTTCTGCTGTATATCCCGGTAATAACGGGTATCTGATACTACTCAAGTATTCATATCCGAAAGATGTTAATCCGAATCATGATGAAGCTGTTGTACTTGATTTAGAAACAGGTAAAAAATGCGTTATATCTATACCTGATAATTACTCTATTGCAGCTCTAACAAGTTATGATAACAAAAAAATACAGCTCAATATATATAAGTATAACGATATTTATAGTCAATTAACATATTTTTTATCGTTTACAGATATGACATATATGGAATGAGGTGGCAAAATGAAACCGAATTTATTAAGAAAAGTTAAAGCCGGATTATGTGTTATATTAATTATAGTGAGTCTATTATGTGTCTTGAATGTTTATGCTATATCCTACAATCATCTTTTTACACAATTCCTAGGGACAGGTTCTGTAGCAAATGCGAAATCGCCTTGCAGAGGAGCAAACCCATTTGTTTATGATAATGTAGGTATAATAAGTAAAATGAATCAAGCACGCAAAGCTAATGGTACTAACCCTCATCAAGGAGTAGATTTCTATATGTCAGCAGGTACTGATGTATATCCAATAATGGGTGGTGTTGTTTATTATATAGACAGAGTTAATACGCAGCAACAACGGAATGTAATAATAAAATCAACTATAAACGGTGTGGATTATTTGGTAACATATTTGCATATTGAACCGCTGGCTAATCTAGACGTAAATGATATAGTTGATGTATTCGATAAAATTGGTGAAGTCGCTGAACAATTGCTTCCAGCACCAGATGGAACAATTCGGGGATATACTCCTCATTTACATATTACTTGCCAAACAAATGAAGATCAAAATTTATATAAAACTGGCTTATACCAATTTTTCAGGACTAATGCGTCTTACAATTATGGCAAAGATATGGATGTCATCACAGGGGGATATTTTTCTGGTAATACATTTTATATTACTGCTTATTTTCGTTCAAATGGTGGAACTCATCCTGAAGGTATGCCATTTCACTGCAAGAGCTTGACAGTATACTATAAAATTTTCCATGTTAGGACTCAAACTGAAGAGACCAATAGTATAACTTATGAAACGTCAATCTATCATGATCCATTAATCCCTCATAATCCATTACTTAATTATGAACATGAACTTATATTTCCTTCTAACTATGATCCTTTAACTTACACTTACTCTATAGACTTCTCACAATTTATAGGTTCTGATTATGATATGGAGTGTGGTGATACTTTACAATTTTATGTAGCAGTAGTTCGTGAAGGACATAGTAATGATTATGACTGTGATTTTAATACGATGTTAAATGATCATACTACAGAACCAATACATGATGGCACTATGGATTATTCTATATGGCCGATGTATTATGATCAACCTGCAAAAGATATGACTGGTGCTTCTGTAGTTATTTACGGCGAATCATATACTAATAGTAATACACATCAATGGTCTGTGTGGTCAGTTAAAACACAGCCTACATGTACAACTAAAGGAACAGAATATAGAACATGTAATAATTGCGATGCAGAAGAAACAAGAGATTACGGCAGCCCTTTAGGTCACAATTATGGTGCCGCGACATGCGAATTGCCTGCAACCTGTACAAGATGCGGAGCTACTACCGGCAGCGCTTTAGGTCACGACTATAGTGACGCAACATGCGAATCGCCTGCAACCTGTACAAGATGCGGAGCTACTACCGGCAGCGCTTTAGGTCACGACTATAGTGCTGCGACATGCGAATCGCCTGCAACCTGTACAAGGTGCGGAGCTACTACCGGCAGCGCTTTAGGTCACAACTATAGTGCCGCGACATGCGAATTGCCTGCAACCTGTACAAGATGCGGAGCTACTACCGGCAGCGCTTTAGGTCACGACTATAGTGACGCAACATGCGAATCGCCTGCAACCTGTACAAGATGCGGAGCTACTACCGGCAGCGCTTTAGGTCACAACATGTCAGCATGGTCTGTTACCACTCCAGCAACATGTTTTTCGCCCGGTGATAAGGTAAGATACTGTATGAGAACAGGATGCAGCTATAGCGAAGAAGATACAATACCCGAAAATCCTTCAAATCACGCAGGAGGATCATATTGGACAATCACAACAGCAGCGACTTGTACTAATTCAGGAATACGTTCACAGATCTGTTATGGTTGCTATGGAGTATTGTCAACACAACCTATAGCAGCCTTAGGCCACAACTGGGGATCCTGGATATATCAATATGGATATTATGATGAAGATCTGCAGTATTACGTGAGAGTATATAAGAGGACATGCAGCAGATGCGGCATTTATGAGTATGATTATCTTGATTAGCAGAATATAATGGTGATTATAATGAAAAACACGAAAAGAAATCGTATAGTACTTTTGTTATTAGTTGTTCTACTTTTGTTATCGTCATGCGATAAAAACATAGAAACATCAAGCCCGGAAATATCGACTGAGATAGTAGCGAGTCCAACAGTAACTCCAACAGAAGAACCTGCTTCACCTACAGTTTCTCCAATTATTGTACCAACTCCAACTCCTACGCCAGTACCAACTTCCACACCAACTCTCACACCAACACCAACTCCTATTCCTGAAAAACCTGAAACCTTTACACCAGAAAAGTATTTTACTTTTGATGCGATGCACGGGATTATATTGGATTACGATATAGAAGGAGGACGATATGTGAGTATACCGAACAGCATAGATGGGGTTGAAGTAGTTAAAATAGGTGAAGATGCCTTCAGAGGGAAAGATCTTTATGGTGTCATTGTACCTGATACTGTGAGGATAATAGAGAAATCTGCGTTTGAATGGTGTTTTTTGAGAGAGTTAACTTTAGGAAACAATATTGTAACAATTAATGATAATGCTTTCTATAACTGTTACATAGATAATTTAGTGTTACCAAGCAATGTAAAATATATAGGTGATTCTGCATTCGCAAATAGTTACTTAACTTCAATAGTTATATCTGACAGCGTTACATACATAGGTGATTCTGCATTTTCCGGTCATCACTTGACATCAATAGTTATTCCTGACAGTGTTACATACATAGGTGATTCTGCATTTTCTGGTAATAACCTAGAATCGATAGTTGTTTCTGACAGCGTAACATATATAGGACGTAGTGCTTTTGGCAGAATAGCGGAAGATAAGATAACTTTAGGCAAAGGTGTAACGTCATTCTGGGTAATCGAAGGTAACATTCTACTGGGACATATAGGCAAACCAGCTCCGAACCTTTTAATACCTTCTTTTACAGGTGTTGATACAATAGGTAAAGATGCACTTTCATGGTGTGATTTGAAAAGCGTAACTATACCCGATAACATTAGCATAATCGAAAGGAATGCATTCGCTAACAATAAAGGATTGAATATTACTATACCAAGCAGTGTCATATCGATAAATATGGATTGTTTTCCCGAGGATGCTGTTATTAACTGCAAAACTGGATCATATGCCGAATACTATGCTAAAGGAAGATCGTTGACATGTGTAATAAATGGAAGCGTTGACTCTACTTACTTTCCTGTAGAGAGAAATGAAATTATTAATGCAAACATATCAGTTATAAGTAAGCAGGATTTTCAATATCCTTTAGTAAACTGGATAAGAAAATATTTAAGTAACAAGTATTACAGTAATGAGATCACTTATATCGGAATATCAACAAATATTTACGAGGATTCCAAATATTACATTTATGATAAAACAGACTCATCGATGCTTGACGGGTACACAGTTAAAACAAAACAGTATTATGTGGTATTGAGTGCTAACAAAGACATTTCGGGCATTACTAGGAGTACTTCTGGATATTACGGTTTCTACATACAGGTAATTGTTTTCTATAATGAGGATGGCACAGTTATTTTATCAGGCTTCCTTCAAGGAGACGAAAATATGCTTGATACACGGACGGACCTGTATAATTATGTCGTAGCGGATAACAGGTTCACGTTTAACGAGTATACGGAAGCAGGAAGTATATTGAATTCAACTGAAAAAGCGAAGATAATTAATGTCTCTGATTACAGTATTATAACGGAACTTATAAAAGGTGTAGATTATGCTAAAGATAGTTATCGAGAAGAATATGTTCCTCTGAATAAGGATGTTGTAGCTTTCTTCGTTCCTGGATCTGTTTCTACTGTATATATTGTTGACTTATCAAACAATAACATAATTTTCTCTAAAAAATATACAAGATGGGCATATTTATCTGCGCATGATGGAATATGCACAATAAAGTATCATATTGATTCTGATACATACTATGACACTGTCAATGCTCATGGACAGATAATCGAAGAGAAAGTAGCAGCAGAAAATTTTTATGATGTCACAACGGATATTCCAGATACAAGCTATAAAATAGTGCAGGATGATGGAACAGTCAGTCTCTACAATACTACGACAGGAGTAAACAATATTCTGCTCAAGGAGAAATTACGTACAGGTGCTTTTTGGGGGAAATACTATTTTTTCAAAGAAATATTAGACATTAATCGGTTCATATATACATGTTTCGTGTCAAATGGGTATGTGCCTTCGAATTTTTATACATACATATATGATATACGTGACGGCAGTAGTATTGAATTATATGGTGCTGATATAAATATTCTATATACCGGCCATTATAGAGATAAATATTTTGCCATATATGACAGTTACTATAACGATACCTTGAAAATTTATACAATTACCACAGAGGGGATAGATGAAGGAAAGTTAACATGCATAACAGATAATGTTGATATGTGTAATGCAATTAAAGACTTTTCCTTTACTGAAGACGGGAAATATCTGTTAATGCTCACATCGGTTTATGCTTCCAAGGAAGAGGATGGATATGCCGGAAGTGAGTATATAGTTATTCTTGACACTGAAACAAAGAAGGTTCTGTATCAGGATGAACTCATATTGGAGAATGGAAAGATAACTCATTTTCTAGATGATACATTCTGTGTTAGCGATAGTAAAACACTGATATATATTGATTTTAATAAATAACAGTAGTATAACCTTTTGAATGATATGTCTCGACTCTGTAAGGGTATTAATCCTAACATTAGTATGATAGAATTAATATATAACTAATGGGGGTGCATATATGGGTAGATTTACTGAACGGATATCACAGAGACTGATTCCATTACCAAAAGAAATGTCATGTAATGATATAAAGAGGGTAGCGTTTTCAGATGTTAAAATTGATGTAATATTTCCAGAGGATCCAACCTTATTATCTGCAAAAAGAAAACTCATAACATATTTTGGAAACGCTATATATGGATCATTCAGGATTCGTATTGTTGACCCTATGCCTAATACAGTTAAGGTTTTAAATAATTTCCCCAATTCAGACCAGGCATATCATATGTGGTATGACGGTGCATTAAATATATCAGCCATATCTTCTAAAGGCATTATGAACGGTGTTCGCACATTGCTTCAAGCAGTATCTAAAGAAGATAATGAATTCGTTATTCCTCTTCTTTTCATATATGATTATCCCGATATCCCTCTTAGAGGCCAGTGGGGTGGAGATTCCATGGATGATATTGAGTTTACATCATCTTTGAAACTTAACAGCTTAGATTATACTGGAACATTTTCCATTAATTCAGAAAATACCGGAGTAGGTAATCTCGAGAAAAAAGAAGTACTGGAAAACTGCATAAAAGAAGGGATTATTCTTACTGCATATGTGCCACATTTAGAGTTTGTAATTGGTGGATATCTTAATAAGCCCGAGTATGCAAAATTTATTGAGAGAATAAAGAACGTGCCATTACCTGAATCAGCAGCAAGAAATGATTACAAGCCTGGCTTGTGCGTATCGTCAGAGCATACTAAAAAACTTGTTTTTGAGTGGATGTGTTCTTTAGCTGCCATAAAGGGTGTTAAATCAGTTATGGTATGGCTGTCAGAAAATACTGAAAAATGTATATGTGAAAAGTGTAAAGATCAGGAACCTTTCATATTAGAAACCAAAATGCTTGTAGAGTTATTTGAAAAATTAAGAAAAGAGTTTCCTGATTTAGGTTGCGAGATACTGTTAACGCAAGGCAGTTATTCTGTTAATGAGAAAATACTGGAAATAGTACCTGACTTTATATCAGTCCTGTATTATCACGGAAGCAGGACATACATCTCTGATAAAACCCCTATGATTTATGAAGGCCTTATGCCGTATATTGAAAGGGGCGGGAAATTGGGAGTTTATCCTCAGATTACTCATGGCTGGAGATGCGTATTCCCATGGACTGGACCGGATTTTATAAAATACAGATGTGATGAGTTTGTAGAAAAAAATATTCACAAGGTGGTCGGATATGCCGTACCATCTAATGTCTATCACAGATTTAATATTGCAGCTATGGCTGAATGGACATGGAATAACAAAGGAAGAAATGAAAAGGACTTCATGAAAGCCTATGCAGCTATTAACAATATTGATGCTGATGGTTTTGTAAAGTGGTGTAACTTAAATATGGGACCTGCATGGACATTAGCAGAGAACAGATTTTTAGTAGGCCAGATGTTTAACTTCCCAGTTATAATGAAAAGCAAATTTGACATGGAAGATTTCCGTTTTACCGATTACACTAAGAAGCCTATAAAAGATATAGATAAGTATATAAGGATGGCAGACAGGGCAGTAAAGGCAGCAAAGCAGATAGGCTATACAGAAGGAGAGCTGGAAAGCAAATGCATAGTAGCTGTTCTACGTTGTGCAGGAGCTTATCAGAAATTCTTCACACTGCTGAACAATAAAGAAAGAACTCATGAAGAAGATCATCAGATGAGTTTAATGTATGAAATGATGCACAATAATTCTAAGAATATATATCATGCATTACTGGACTGGAAAGAACTTATAGACAAAGACAATTCCCATTTCCATACTAGAATTACTGACACAGCTGTAATCTGTATGAGGATTACAGATTTTATGAAGAATGTTCTTAATAAGCTTATTATTCCACACAAGGAACATCATTCTTTGGAATATAACGAGCTTAGCAGATGGGACGAATCGGTGTTTGAGAAAAATGATGCTGCAAGTATTAAATACGATATATCAAAGTACATATATAAAGACGGGAGATATCATATATGCTTTGATTTTATTGATAGCAAAGTCGGTACTCTTGTTAAAGACATATCAGTCATACAGGATGGTAAGTGTATATCTGATACTATTTATGATAAATCTGATAAAAAAGAATCATTCCTTAAAAGAATTAATATATACGAGCCATGGTATGAGGTCCTTTTGGATGTATCTGATACAACCAAAGCATCAAACAGGATATTGGAAGTAATTCTAGAAAGAACAGGAAATGAAAAAGATACTTGTAAAGGGATACTAGGTATAAGGAAGATTTAATTATCTATATGAAGCTATTGTTTCTACCAGTGCTTTCATGTTTTCAAAAGGAAAACCGTTGTCGGCTTCTACGTAAAACCAGGAGCCGCCTTCTTGCATTCTGAATACTTCATATTCTCTTTTTACAAGGTCTTTTACCTGCGAAGGTGTACCGAAAGTCATTACATTAGCTCTGTCAGTATGAATAGCGACAGCTAATTTTAATGACCTGCAATACTTAGCAAAGTCCACCATGTCATAAGCAGGGAGCTGGGGCCATATGGAATGAACACCCAATTCAGCTAAATCTTGAAGTATCGGCAACACATAACCGCAGCTGTGAAAATGAATGTTTTTATTGGCTTTTCTTATAGGTTCAAAAAGTCTTTCCCATCTTGGCTTGAAAAAGCTTCTCCATAAAGAAGGGCTTAACAGCATGCTTTTTTCTGTTCCGTAATCATCACCAAAGTAAAAACCATCAACATCAATTGCTAAAAGATACTGAATCTTCTTTTCATAATACTCAACTATCATATCAGCAAGCTGGTTTATTTCCTTAGTTCCTTCTGCCATATCACAGTAGACATTTTCATCAGGACACAAAGCTTTTATTTTTTCAATTAATGTGCCGGCAAAACGAGAAAGATAGTAACTTTTCTTATGCTCAACTGCCTGTTGCTTGTCAATTAAAAACTGCTCACTTCCAATATCTGGCTGTGAGGGGACTATATAATCTTTTAGTTTATCCATGTCTGAAAGGGGATAGATATGAGGTATTCCTGCAATTCCATATATCCTATATTCCCAAACAGTATCCCATTCATCTTTTTTAAATTCGTGATAATTACCATTTTCATCAAGTTGGTTTTTTGTTAAAACAGGTACTTCTTTGTATTCAAAAGGTCCAAAATCATCTGGATATGCCTTATATAGCTCATTAAGTTTATCTCCATGTTCAAAATAGCCTACAGGGGTGTAGTTGTATTGCAGCGGGACTTTATCCACTGGTTTGAAATGTATTGCTGCATTTACTCTTTCTCTACTGTTCATATGGCACCTCATATTTTTATGCGTTAATTATACCAAGGAATCATAGCAGATTACCCATATTATATGGATTATTTTAATAAACTTCATTTAATGTTATATCTTCAGGCTATATATCCCTTTTTCTTCAATGTTTCATAAACTTCTTCTATTTTTTTTGTTATTGTTATAGCAGCATCAGCTTCTCTAATTCCTATGCAGGTATATTCATATCCTTTATCATTTATAATTGGAATAATTTCATGATCCAGAGGGTTAGGCCCGAATAGTTCCTTAAGTTTTTCAAGAAATTCAGCACCGCACTTGAATCTGACAAGAAGACATATATCTTCTAATGATTTTGATGTTATAAGAAATTCAAATTTAAAAGGAATGCCGCTTGTTGAAAGAAGGTCTATTGAACAGCTTACATCTGATAACTTGATATCGTTTTCTGCTTTAATAGGTTGCCATATCATGAAGTCTCCTACAGTATTAGTAAGATTCGCATCCACAGCATCAATAATTGCTCTGTTTCTTGTCCTTATCTTTTGTTCTATTTCCATACCGGAATTTACTTTTGTCTCTTCCATTATGGAAGTAACTGAAGAGAAGAAAAGTATTTCTTTCAGGTCATTTAATTCTTGATCTGATAACAGCATGCTCTTGTCTATATCAACTATCGAAACGAAAGCCTTCATAAAAGAGCACATTTTTAGAAGTTCATCTTCATCAATCTTGCCATCTTTATTTACCAAACGGAGTTCTTCAGGAAGTCCTTTGTAATTTCTTACAATGTCAGGGTCTGCAAGCCCTCGTAAACTCTTCCCTGTCAGTTCGTTATTCTTTGAACTTGTAACAATCAAAGAATACAGATGATCATACGTCATCTGCATGCATATTGTTGCAAACAAAAGTTTTTGTCGCAATTCTTCCTGAACTTTTGATGCTTTACAGCAGGAAATCAAGTTAAGTAACTGATATGTATTAAAGAGCCTTTTTATGCTTCTGGGGTTAAATCCTATTGAAGTTTTAATAAGGTCCTTGTAATCACTAATAATTTTTGAATTAACCTTCATATCCATCTTTACCAGCATGTCATAAATGTACTTCTTAATATCATACTGAGCAACGGGCATTTTAAAGGGTAGTTGTATTATCTTGTCAAAGAAGCTCTTTCCTTTATCATCATCAACCAGATTGCCGAATTTCTGTTTAACGCCCGCAGTAACAACGCTGTAATCTACTGCTAATATAAATACACAGTTCTCGCAATCTAGAAATACCTTCAGTACTTCTAATAACTCCACTGCCTTAGCAGGATTTAATCTGTCCAAATCATCTACAAATATGACAACTCTGTCTTTCTTGCTTTCCTTCAATTTATCATTAACACTATCTTGAAAAGCGTCCTTTAAATCACTTACTGCTTTTGCAATATCAGCATCTTCTTTGTTAAATACATCAACAATTGCACCGCCATCCAGCCCTACAGTACTTATAGCGGTCTTCGCTCCGATTTTTAGAATCCGAAGACTGGTTTCCAATATTTTCGTTGTCCTGTTTTCAGCTTTTGAATGAAGTTTTGTGATGAGATTCTCCAAAAAAGATACGCATAAGTCTTTTCCCATATTGAACTGGGAATACTGCCACGTATTGAACCAGATAGGATATACCTTATCATCAATTTCTTTTTTTATCATGCTCATCATACTTGTTTTACCGCTGCCCCAGTCTCCTTGAATAGATATTGTCATTGGAGTATCACAACTTACAATAAACTGGCATAAACCATTAATATATGTTTTTATACCAAAAGAATCTTCTGTTAATGTTTCTACGGGTTTATCCGTGTATCCCATCTTGCTCATAACATGCCCCCCTTTGAAATAGCTGATTGATCTTTACCACAAAATATGACTTAGTTTACAAGCAGATTATACAGAAAAACAAGAATAAAAACAATTTATAAGCACTATTTAAAAATAATTTTGTGAATATATTTATAACTAACACATTATTCTTTGTGCTAAAGTCACAGATATCCAAATGAGTTTGATGTATAATAACATTACAAAGAAGCATTAAACAAGGAGGTCAGCCATGAAATATATAGAAATCGGCAAGAAAGCACCGGAATTCATATTAGAAGATATACATGAGAATAAAGTGAAACTTTCAGATTTTAAAGGGAAGAAAGTACTACTTTCGTGGCATCCGCTTGCATGGACCGGAGTATGTACAGATCAAATGAGAGCTTTGGAAGCTAATCATGAAAGATTTGAGAAGCTAAATACCGTTGCATTAGGATTAAGTGTAGATCCCGTACCTGGAAAACTTGCCTGGGCATCAGTGCTGAGAATTAAAAACACCCCTCTGTTAAGTGATTTTTGGCCACACGGCAAAGCAGCAAAGGACTACGGAATATTCCTAGAAGATATGGGTATATCCGAAAGAGCGAATGTAATTATAGATGAAGAAGGTATTGTAAGATGGATGAAAGTATATCCAATCTCACAACTTCCTGATATAGAAGAAGTATTTAAAAAGTTAGAGGAATTGTAATATATGTTAACCGAGGAAGCGGCCGAAAGGCCGTTTCTTTTTGTTTTTACAAATTACAGAAGAAGCATACAAAGGAAAACAGCTGTCTTCTATATGCTAGAGAAAAAGCGATTGCATAACAAGACATAAGTAATAAGTAAAGTTTATTTCCAATTTCGCTGGATGATTTCGCTTTTCAAAAAAAGCTTGTTCTTGTTCGTGACTTTTATTGGATGCAGCTTATTGCGACGAATTAAATCATCTATATTCTGCCTGGAACAGTCAAGTAGTTCAGCAGCTTCTGCTGTGTTGATGACTCGATTTTCAACGAACAGACGGAAATCCTCTAATGACAGCGGAACATCCTTGCCGCAATCGTAGAGTACATTATCTGTGATATTTAAATTTTCACCCCAAAATACTCCATAACCTCCCGGTTGTATACTGACTCTGCGAAACAGATTACTGTCTTTCAAAATAGGTAAAAAAGCCTTATTGTTTATCAGAAATGACTTCACATCGCACTTTTTCACATTCCCATCCCGAAAGAAGACTAATAACTGATTTTCTGCGAGTGGAACAATATCTTCAATTTTCTTCTGAAAACGTCGCATGTAATTCTCTGGCAGATTCACTTCAGAAACAGGTACCAGATAATAATTGTCCTGAGCGCAGCGTCCATTTGCCAGCATTAGTAAATCAAACTCATCATAAGCTTCCAGCTTGTTATCTTTCAAAATCTGACCAATATTCTGCCTATCAGATGGAATAATACGCTGCTGTACCCATATCCTGCTCCAGTAAGCATTTACTGTCTTTTCGCCGCGCTTAAGAAAGGATGATAATAAAAGCGGTGTTTCCCAGGGATCTGCATTATCTGGTAGTTCAATGTAAAACCGTTTTTCCCGTTCGTAATAGATCAGGAAGGCAATATCTTTATTTGTTGAATCGGTTTCATCTCTGATTGCAAAAATTCTCATAAAATAACCACCTCCTCCAAAGCATTTCCCATATCTTATCTATATATGTCTGTTGTAATACAGTTTTCAGGTCGCTAAATATTATTTCATAATCAGATTTTTGAATAGGATTTAATTGCGGATAACTGTTTTTTGGTATCAACTTAAGGTTATCTTTTGCAGAGTTGGAACCGACAAAGCATTGCACTGGTTTATCTTCCATAACATCGAATGAATGGACAGTTTCTATATTATTACAGTTGAAAACAAGAGAGAGACCATGGTCAAATAACGGTGCAAGATGAAATGTTTTTGTACTAGAGTTGCGAAGCACCTCAATATTTGCTCCATGGCGGTCTCTGTTTAGTATTAAAAAATCCACAACAAGCATCTCCCATATATACTCTGCCCACCCTTTATGTATACAAAAATCCAGTGGGCTTTCACTATCCTCTCGTTCAATCTGATAATAGGCATCCAGAGCTACTTTGTCTTCATCTCGTTTTTTGAAATCTGTGGAAGCACAAAGATAAGTTTCATGAATCCTGTCATCAACAAGGATGTCTGCATGTATTAGGTTGTAGTTTAGATGTTTAATACCAAATATAGTCAACAGACGATCTACGATTAACTCATTTATACTCTCATGTCCAACAATACCTTTATAAGCATCATAATTAGAAAGCTTGTAATAAACTCTTTCCCCGCTAAGGTCGGAATGCGATTTAAGAAAAGATCCTGCTGTTCCTGAAGAATTTCTAGTTTTTGTCCAAGACAGATATGTAAGGTCTTGTTTTTCAAGAATAACTTTGGTCTGCATTACTACACCACCTTTCTATACATATATTAAGCAAATACTTGACATATGTCAAGTATATATCCAATTAAACAAAGTAAACCATGAAATACTGTTTTTCTTTTGCGTATTCGTAAGTGACCGAATGATATGATTTGATTTAACAATAGGTGATAAGTTTGGAATACAAAGGGAAAAAGTTATGTCAGATGATGTTTCTTTTGGTCTTAGGGAATTTGCAAGAATAATCACACTAAACGGATGGTCAGGTACCATGTAATTTAATGCAATAGAGGGTTCATTTAATAGTAATTTGACATGAATTTAACTAACTAAAGAAAAATGTGGATTATCACATTTATTTTTAGTAAGCATTTGACAAAATAATTTTTAAGAGTGTAATAATATTAAAGAAAAGCGTGTATTAGCACAAATATCTTTAGTGAGGTAGTCAAGTGCGTATTCAAAGAGACTATTTATTAGAAAAATTAAAAATAGGAATGAAGTCACCATTAATAAAGTAATTATCGGTGTTAGGAGATGTGGCAAATCATATTTACTATATAATATATTCTCTGACTATCTTAAAAGCATAAATGTGAGAGAAGATCATATTATAAAAGTCAGACTTGATGAGTTGAAAAATGCTACATTAAGAAATCCAATATTACTATCTTCCTATATCAATGAAAGAATCATAAATGATGGAGAGAAGTATTATATTCTTCTTGATGAGATTCAAGAATGTGTAAAAATTACAAATCCTGATATTCTAGACAACGAAGGAAATTTGATTGAAGGAATAAGTGAAGATGAATCATATTTAATATATCATGATGTTTTAAACGAATTGCTAAACATTGAGTATGTTGATTGTTATATAACAGGAAGTAACTCCCGCTTACTTTCAAGTGATTTGCCAACTGAATTCAGAAATAGAAATTATAATATTGAAGTTTTTCCTTTGTCTTATAAAGAATTAAAACAAGCTTTTCCAGATAAGCAGTATGATGAGTTGTGGGATGAGTATATATCTTATGGTGGAATGCCTCTTGCGGTATTGGATAGAAATGTTCAATCAAAACAAAATTATTTTATAGACTTATTTGATGGCACTTATTTTAAAGATATTAAAGAAAGATATGGTTTGAGGGATGAAGCAAGTATTGATACTGTTACTGATATCATTGCATCATGCATTAGTTCACCCTTGAATCCGGGGAAAATAGAAAAAACATTTAAGTCAAAAAAAATAAGTAATATTACAGATAATACAATTTCCAATTATCTTAAATACTTAGAAAATTCATTTTTAATTAAAGAAGCTAAAAGATATGATGTGAAAGGAAGAAAATATATAGGTACTTTAAGTAAATACTATTTCATAGATATTGGTCTTAGAAATGCAAGATTGAATTTTAGGCAAATAGAAGAATCTCATATAATGGAAAGCATAATATATATTGAACTTATAAGAAATGGGTATTCTGTTGATGTAGGACAGGTTGAATCATGGATACAAGATCATGAAACTAAAAAAAGTCGTAGAGTTAATTATGAAGTTGATTTTATCGTAAATGATGGAAATAAAAAGTACTATATTCAATCAGCTTTTGAATTATCCTCAATTGAAAAGGTTAAGCAAGAGCAAAAGTCATTAATGAAAATAGGTGATAATTTTAGAAAGATTATCATCGTAAAAGGATTTAAGAACCCACAGTATAATGATGATGGAATTTTGATTATCGGTTTATACAATTTCTTAATGAATGTAAAAATAATCGAACAATAAATACCTAATTGTGTGCTGATACTTAATAATTAACTAATAAATAAAAGCTAGAAGCTTATACTATCTGAGTGAAGCCGCTATCTGTTTCATGCTGGGTATTGCATGCATGAGAAAATCCTTCTGCGGACAGTATCCTTCTTTTTGGAAATAGAAGTACCTGTATCTTTTACATCCGCCGTTACAGAAGCTCTTTACTTCACATGTTTCACACATGAGATTTTTATCTGAATTATCTGTAATGAAGGTCTTAAATCCGTCTGATTTGAATATGGTTTCAAAGCTGTTCGCTTGAACTGTGCCTCCGCAATACTTATCAAGTACATAAAAATCACATGGATACACGGAACCATCTGCTTCTATTACGAACTGAGCCTGACAGAATCCCATCATGCCGCACTGCTCAGCTATATGCCCTTGATACATTTTTACAAGGTTATCAAATATCCTTACGCTTATATACTTCCCCTTGGTATACTTATTCAACCATATATCAAAGAAAGCCTTAAGAAAATCGCCATATGCCTGTGGTTCGAGAGTGTATGACTCCTTCTGATATGGATTATCAAGAGGAGTCAAGCAAGGTATAAGCTGTACAAAATCAAATCCGTTTTTTTCATACAGATTCCATAAAGCCTGAGGATGCTTAGCATTGTATTTAGTTACTACAGTCAGGATATTGAACGGAATGTTGTATTTTTTCAGAAGCATTATGTTGTTCATAATCCTATTGAATGTATCCTTTTTACTATTGTCTTTTCTTAACTCATCATGAGTTTCTTTCAAACCATCAAGTGAAATTCCAACAAGGAAATCATGCTTTTTAAAGAAGTTACACCATGAGTCATCTATATTCAGACCGTTGGTCTGTATTGAATATGTATATTTAAGGTTAACAGGTTTTATTTTTTTTGCATAATCGGTGAAATCTTCAAAGAAGTCTATTTTTGCTAAAGTGGGCTCTCCGCCTTGAAAAGAAAAACCTATCTCGCCAGACGGGCATGCCTGGATCGCCCGGTCGATAATAGCATGAGAGGTATCCGAATGCATAATACCATATGATTTTATACCCCTATTATTGCTTACATCCTCATAAAAGCAGTAGCTGCAACGCATATTGCATAGTGAAGATGCCGGCTTTATAAGGACTTGGAAATTTGTTCTCATTTATCCTACCTTTGGTTTTTGATTTTATCATTTTGTCAGAATGTTAGCAAACAGGTTTGTTGACAAGACTGGCTTCAAATTATAGTATAAACGTGTCTGTGGTAGATATACTGTAATTATAGAGGTGTTTCATGAAGAAGTTGTTATGCATCTTACTGGTATTGACAATGATGTTTACATTATGTTCATGTGATATAGAGTCATATGATATATGCATAGGCGAATATGAAAACGAAAATGATATGTCCAGAATAAGGTTTTACAATGATGGGACATTTACCTTTTTCCATTTATTATCCAGTAGGATAATAACCGGGACATATACTAATGTCGATAACAAACTTACTCTTACTGAATATGATGGCATAGAGTATGTGTTCACAGTTAAAAATGACAAGATCATTTTTTTATCTACAACAGCTAAACACTCATATATGGAGAAGGGTACGGTATATTTGCCAAAGAAGATAGATTATGAAAATATGCAGGCAGCCATATATTATGGTTTCTCCAGTTATGCCCTCTTTACGGAGGATGATGTAATTGTAAAGGAGCTTTATGACGGTTATTACAATATGAAAACTGAATTAACAGACGAGGAACTGGATTTTGGTTCTGCATTCTACGTGGTTGTGGGGGATATATCATTTTTTATGGATAAGAACGGATGCATAAGGGTTAATGATGCAGACTATACGGTGAGAGATACTGCCAACTCAATAAGTTATGGCAGGCTTAAGGAAATTTATAATGATGCAAATCTTATGATGGGTAATGACTAATTCTGTTGTATAATGTTAGTATATAAATTTTGGAGGTAAGTATGAAAAAAACAGTTTTTTTCGCATTTAGAGGAAATGAGATGTGTTTTATACATATCCTTCTTAATGCGCTGGAAATGAAACAAAAAGGTAAGGAAGTAAAAATAGTATTTGAGGGAGAAGCAGTCAGATTGCCAAAAATATTATCTGACAAATCTAATCCATTGTATAAGAAGTGCCTGGAGGAAGGCATTATTGATGGAGTATGCGAAGCCTGTTCTAAAACACTGGGAGCATATGAGGACAACAAAGCTCTAGGACTAACATTGCTTTTAGAATTGAAAGGGCATCCTTCAATAAATAGGTATGTTGATGAGGGATATGAAGTAATATTAATGTGATATCTTTTTGTAATCTAAGTCAGTGAGAAATTAAATTTAACATTTTAAAAGTAATAAAAAACCACATTACTGTGGTTTTTTGGAGCTGGTGGACGGAATCGAACCCCCGACCTGCTGATTACAAATCAGCTGCTCTACCAGCTGAGCTACACCAGCGTTCTTGGTGGGAACAATAGGGCTCGAACCTATGACCCCCTGCTTGTAAGGCAGGTGCTCCCCCAGCTGAGCTATGCTCCCAAGAGTCGTACCGGTGTAACAGCATTTTGAAGTATACTAAAAGCAAAACTAGTTGTCAACAGCAAGTTGTAATAATTTCAGAACAGCAAGACGGTATTTTTTATATCAAAAAACTATAGCATTAAACTTTATTGTATTTAATAGCCAGTCCGCCTTCTGAAGTTTCTCTATATTTGCTGAATAAATCCCTCCCGGTCTCGTACATTGTTTCAACAACCACATCAAAGGATATTTTTCTTGTGTGTGTAAGAAAATTGGCAAGGCTTACAGAGTTTATAGCTCTCATTGCTGCTACAGCGTTTCTTTCAATACATGGAATCTGCACAAGGCCCATAATCGGATCACATGTTAATCCCAAATGATGCTCCATCGCGACTTCGGCAGCATATTCTATCTGATCCAAATCCATTCCGAAAAGTTCAGCAAGTCCTGCTGAAGCCATTGAACATGCGCTCCCGATTTCAGCCTGACATCCGCATTCTGCTCCTGATATGGAGGCATTGGTCTTAATTACATTACCGATAACACCTGCTGCGGCTAATGCTTTCACAATATCCTTATCGGAAAAACCATTCCTTTCCTGCATGTATTTCAATACTGCAGGTAAAACCCCGCAGGAACCGCATGTAGGAGCAGTAACCACTATACCCCCACCAGCATTCTGCTCAGATACTGCAAAAGCATATGAGCATACTAGGCGATTTTCTTTAGTAGAAGGACTTTCATCCATATGCTTCTGGCTGTAAAGATACCTGGCTTTTCTTTGCAGTTGAAGGCCTCCTTCCAGTATTCCTGTAGCTTTCAGTCCTTCTTTTATGGACAGCTTCATCTGATGCCATACATTATCAAGATAATCGCATATCTCAGGACCTTCAGCCTGCATAACATATTCATAAAGCCTCAGGTGATTTTTCTCACAGTATTCTTTTATCTGGGTGAAGTTTTTTTCTTTATAGAAATCTGGTGAATCCATATGGGGTTTGCCTTCAATTCTAATTGCTCCACCGCCAATACTCATGACTCTCCATTTGTCAACAACTTTTAAATCCTTTATAGCTATGAAATCCATGGTATTAGGATGAGGTAGGTCTGTTGTAAACTGATCGATAGTTATATTAACAGGTTTTGGTGATAGAGCTTCCCGAATGGCTTTGTCTGTCATATGGCCTAATGCTGTCTTTGCAAGGGACCCGTAAAGCGTAATCATATATTCATCAGCATCAGGATGTTCAGCACCAAATCTTCTGGCTGCTCTGTCTGGACCCATTGTATGGGAGCTTGACGGACCTCTTCCGATTCTGTATAGTTCCTGTAAAGATTTCATATTACACCTTCTTTTTGGAATCATTATATCATAAGCATATTTAAATTCTAGATAGATGATATTATATATATAATTAATAATATATGTATAAGATGATAAACAGAATTTGAAGAAAAAAAGAGGTTATAAAGAAAAAATCCGAGGGGAGCGGATTTCTTCTTGCTAAAGATTTGATTGCTGACACACTAGAGTCAGAGTACAGTCGTATTATACGATATACGAACATATGTTTCAATAGTTATTTTTTTACTGTCCGATTAACCGCACAGTTGTTTACGTGTTGTATTGGTTATGAGGAATGATATATAATTTAAAGGTAGGAAAGGGGTTTTTATGAAGAGCAAATCGGTAATAAAGACTATTAACTGGCTTGTACCTATATTCATTTTAGGACTAATAATTTTCAACTCGACTATTGAAGCGCTTATATTGGCAGTAGCATATTTCATTTACAGGATAATAGTCGAGATGTCAAAAATATATTCATACATGGCCATAAAGAATTACTCGAAAGGCAATCTGAAGAAAGCAAGGAAATACTATAAAAAAGCCTATGAAGCAAAAGTAAAAGAACTGCCAATTGTTGCTTCTTATGCTTATCTTTTAATACTGCTTGGTGAATACGACCAGGCTGAGGAAGTTCTTAATTTTCTTGAAAGCATGAAACCCGAGGGTAAAGCCGCTACATCCTTAATGCTTTGTAATGCAGTATTGAAATGGAAGAGGGACAAGAACCTTATTGCGGCTTTAGCAAAAGTAGAAGCTATGGATGAAACCATGAGAAATCAATGGTATTACAATGTATATGCTAAACTCTGTATTTTTTCTGGCAATATAGAAAAAGCAAAAGAAGCTGCAATAAAAGGATATGAGTATCTTAAGACTAATCCTGTAGCAGTGGAGAACCTATTAATTATTCACTGCATAAATGCAGAATATGATAAAGCTTTATCAGCTGCAGAAAAACTTATAAATGGCAAGAAGAATATGAAGGCATCATCACAGGATGCATATTTCTACAGTGCTCTTGCTTATGAGATGAACAATGATTTTGAGACAGCAAAAAAACTATATGTAAAAGCTTTACAGTACGAAAATACTACTATGACATATATAGACAAGCAGATAGTATTAAAAAAGGCAGGCGAATACATGAAATGAAACAAAGCATGAAGGGTATATGGCCTAAAGTTCTTGACTATTTAATAATGACTATAGGTGTGACTATATCAGCTGCTGCAGTTAATCTGTTCTTTGTCCCTTATAAAATTCACTCAGGGGGAGTATCCGGTATAGCGACTGTCCTTTATTATCTTTTGGATTACAGAGTCCCTGTCGGAGTCCTCATAGTGATTCTTAACCTTCCTCTTTTTATTATCGGATACAAGGTTATTGGCAAAACATTTATGTTAAGGACTCTGTATTCAACTTTAGCGTATACTGTAGCGATTGATGTCACTTCCAAATGGCTTTTACGGGTTTCCAAGGAGATCGTGTTGGAAAGCAATAATCTTCCTGATTTAATGCTGTTCTGTATTTTTGGCGGGGCATTAATGGGATTAGGATTAGGTATGGTCTTTACGAGAAACTCCTGTACAGGAGGTTCTGACCTTTTTGCTGAAATACTCAGAAGAAAAGGCATACATTACAGTGTAGGTACTTTGATGTTCATGTTTGACGGCATATCAGTAATAATGTCCTTGATAGTATTCAAAAATCTTCTGCTTGTGCTTTACTCTGTGATTGCTATTTTTCTTTCCATGAAGATGATTGATCTTATCCTAGATGGAGCAAATGTTGCCAAGGCTGTATTTATTATGTCGGAAAAGAGCGAACAGATTGCTGATGCGATAATTCACACCCTTGGCAGGGGAGTAACAGGATTTTCAGGCAGAGGCATGTATTTCAGAAAGGAAAGAGAGACACTTTTTTGTGTGGTAAAGAACAGACAGCTGCCTGCTCTTAAAAAACTTGTTAAGAATATGGATGACAAGGCTTTTCTTATTGTTACTTCCGCGCATCAGGTGCTAGGAGAAGGTTTTGGAGCCTTTGACAAAGAACTATGAAATGATATAATTACTTAGGTTATGCATCTATTGCATAAAATGTCCATAATCACATATGTAGCGCAAAAAAGGAGTTGTTAATGGAACAGGAATTATTATTAAAATTAAAGAAGAAAGCAGTCGATGTAAGAAAGAACATCATTGAAGAAGTTTTTTCAGCCGGCAGCGGTCATCCGGGAGGGTCGTTATCCTGTGCGGATATACTTACAGTCTTGTATTTCAAGCATATGAATGTCAATTCCTCAACACCGAAAGATCCTGACAGGGATAGATTCGTGTTATCAAAAGGACATGCTTCTCCGGTATTATATTCGGTGCTTGCAGAAAAAGGATTTATACCAAAAAAAGATCTTCTGACATTCCGCCAGGCGGACAGTTATCTTGAAGGGCATCCATCCTTAAAGGACGTACCAGGAGTAGATATGACTACTGGCTCATTAGGTCAGGGAATCTGTGCGGCATGCGGAATGGCTCAGATGGGAAAATTGGACAAGAAGGATTACAGAGTATATGCAATATTAGGTGATGGAGAACTTCAAGAGGGACAAGTCTGGGAAGCAATGATGTATGCGGCTCACTATAAGCTTGATAACCTAACAGCATTTCTTGATCATAACGGCTTGCAGATAGATGGGGACATAACGAAAGTAATGTCACCAGAACCTGTAGCAGCAAAATTTGAAGCATTCGGCTGGAATGTAATAGTAATTGACGGCCATGATATGAACCAGATAGACAATGCTATTGAAAAAGCAAAGAAAATCAAAGGCAAGCCTACTATGATTGTCGCTGAAACAATAAAAGGCAAAGGTGTTTCGTATATGGAAAACCAGTATGGCTGGCATGGCAAGGCTCCTAATCAGGAACAAAGGGATAAAGCAATTGCTGAACTAGACGCGTATAACGAAAAACTGGGGGTGTAATATGAAAAAAGCTACAAGAGCAGCTTACGGAGAAGCTTTAGCAGAATATGGAAGCAATGAAAGAATAATAGTACTGGATGCGGATTTATCTAAATCCACAATGACAGCAACTTTTAAGGAATTATACCCTGAAAGATTCTTTAATACAGGAATCGCAGAGGCTAATATGATATCTTCTGCAGCTGGAATGGCTACATGCAATAAAATAGTATTTGCCAGTTCTTTTGCAATATTTGCCGCAGTAAGAGCTGCTGAGCAGATAAGAAACTCAGTTTGTTATCCTAAACTAAATGTCAAAATAGCCGCAACTCATGCAGGAATATCTGTCGGAGAAGATGGAGCAACTCATCAGGCAATTGAAGATATAGCTATAATGAGAGCGCTACCCAATATGACAGTTATCCAACCTTGCGATGGCAGAGAAACCAAACAGGCGGTAAAAGCTATAATTGATTACAACGGCCCTGTTTATTTAAGACTGGGAAGACTCGCAGTTGAAGATATATATGATAATACATATGAATTTCAAATTGGAAAAGGCGTACAGCTTAAAGATGGCTGTGATGTGACAATTATAGCAACAGGACTTATGGTAAAACCTGCTTTAGACGCATATGAGACTTTAAGAGCGCAAGGTATTTTAGCAAGGGTTATTAATATTCACACTATCAAACCGATTGATAGGGATATAATCGTTAAAGCTGCTAGGGAAACCGGCGCTATTGTTACTGCTGAAGAGCATAATATAATAGGAGGACTCGGTTCTGCTGTATGTGAAGTATTATGTGACGAACTTCCGGTTCCAGTAAAAAGGGTCGGTATTGAGGACAAATTCGGAAAGTCGGGAAAACCTGAACACCTTTTAAATATGTATGGACTGACAGCGGAAAACATAGTTATAAAAGCGAAAATCGCAATGGCATTGAAAAAACAATGATATTTGAAAGCCACGCACATCTGCTTGCAAAACAGTTTGACCATGATAGGGATGAAGTTATAAAAAGAGCTTTAGAGAACGGCATACATGCCGTTCTCAATGTTTCTGACGATATGAAGTCTTCAAAAGAATCTGTTATTTTTGCCAATACGCATGAAAGGATATTCAGTTCCGTGGGAATACATCCTCATAATGGTAAGGGGTTTAAGGAGGAGGATCTGGATCTTCTTGAAACACTTGCTCTTGATTCCAAAACCCTCGCTATCGGTGAAATAGGACTGGACTATTATTATGACTTTTGCGAGAAAGAAGTACAAAAGGAAATTTTTGCCAAACAGCTGGAACTTGCAAAGAATATGGGTTTACCTGTAATTATTCACGATAGAGAAGCACATAAGGATACAATCGATATTCTGTCATCATTTAACAAAGAAATTAAGGGGGTAATGCACTGTTATTCCGGAAGTGCTGAAAGCGCAAAGATACTGCTTAACCTCGGATTATACATTTCTTTTACAGGAGTCATAACATTTAAGAACGCGAATAAGACAATTGAGGCGTTAAAAGCCATTCCTTTAGATAGACTGTTATTAGAAACTGACTGTCCATATATGTCTCCGGAACCTTTAAGAGGGACTAGAAACGAGCCCAAAAATCTTATATATACTGCAAGGAAAATAGCAGAGGTGAAACAGGTGCAATATGATATACTTTTGGAACAGTTGTGGGAAAACAGTTTTAATCTTTTTGAAAAAGCAAGAAGATACAAACAGGAATTGGAGAGCAGATGAAGAATATAGATAACATAATACCTCTTCCAAATTACATCCGAGCAAAAAAAGCTTTAGGCCAGAACTTTCTAATTGATAAAACCATAGCTTTAAAGATTGTTGAAGCGTTGGATCTTGGCACTGAAGATACTGTTATTGAAGTAGGCTCAGGCACGGGAGCTATAACATCCCTAATAGCTCCTTTATGTAAAAAGCTATACGCTATTGAAACAGATCAGGACCTCATAAAACCTCTTTTATCAGTTCTTGGTAAATATGATAATGTTGAAATAATTAATAAGGATATCCTAAAAACAAATATTAAAAGTCTTATAAATAGCAACACCAGATACAAAACAGTAGCAAACCTGCCCTACTATATAACCACTCCGGTTATCTCCAAATTTTTGGAAGAAGCTAATCTTCCTGATGTGATGGTTTTTATGATGCAAAAAGAAGTAGCGGAAAGAATATGCGAAAAAGAAGGAAGCAGGATATATGGAAGCTTCACTATATATGTAAATTATAAATATCAAGCTTCATTTGTAGCGGATGTTCCGCCTGAAAGCTTTATCCCTTCTCCGAAAGTTACAAGCACTGTACTTAAGTTTACTAAAAGAGAAAAGCCTTTAGTAGAAGTACCGTCAGAAGAGTTCTTTTTTTCTGTGGTGAGAGCAGCATTTTCCCAAAGGAGAAAAAAGCTTTCAAACTGTATATCAGCGATGCCCGTATTTAATATAAGCAAAGAAGCAGTAGAGGATATGCTTACTAATATGGATATTAGAGCAGATGCAAGAGCAGAATACTTATCGATTGAACAGTTTGCACAGATGTCATGGAATCTATACAACCTTAAGACCAAATAATGCAAATCTTTGACAGCCATTTATTCTTTTTCATAAACATAAAATGTTAATAGTCTTATGTTAAAAAATAAACAAGAAAATTTTTATTTTTCTTCTTAAACTCTATTGCAAAATGAAAACTCTCGCAATATACTAAATACCAAGTGTTGTGTTTATAGTCTAACAACGGATACTATATATTGGGAGAGAGTTATGATTACGAAAATTATAAAACGCGATGGGCGTGAAGAAAGCTTTTCGCCTCTTAGAATCACTAGAGCTATATTCTTAGCTGCTGAAGCAGTAGCCAAAGAGGACAATACAAAAGCGGATTTCACTATATCTGAGCAGTTAACAGAAAAAGTCGTGCAGCTGTTAAATAGAAGATTCATTGATACTATTCCTAATGTCGAAGATGTACAAGATGCAGTAGTCAAGGTTCTTATAGAAGAAGGTCATGCAAAAACTTCCGAGAAGTACATTATTTACAGGGAGGAACGTAATAAAGCACGGTCAATGAAGACGCGTCTTATGAAAGCTATTGAGGAGATAACCTTCCATGACGCCAACCACAGTAATCTTAAAAGAGAGAATGCCAATATTGATGGCAATACCGCTATGGGCACTATGCTTCAATATGGTTCTGCAGTATCTAAGGAATTCTGCAAAACAAATCTTTTAGATCCAAAACATACAAAGATGCATGATGATGGGGATATCCATATACACGATATGGATTTCTATAATATGGGCACGCTTACCTGCTGCCAGATAGATCTTTCACGTCTGTTCAAGCATGGATTCTCAACAGGACATGGACATCTCCGAGAACCTCAGGATATAGGTTCATATGCAGCACTTGCCGCAATAGCCATACAGAGCAACCAGAATGATCAGCATGGCGGGCAGAGCATACCTGCATTTGACTATTATTTGGCTGATGGAGTAGAAAAAACCTTCAGAAGAACTTATAGGGAAAATACCATAAAGGCACTGAAGATTATGGAAGGCGTTACTTCAGACTGTATAGATAAAATTAAAGAATTTGAAAAAACAACTGGCTTGTATGCAAAAATCGACATGCACAGTGAATTTACCAAGAGGTTCAATGAATTTTTAGTTAAAGAATGTAATGCAGATCCAAAACACATAGATAAGATAAACAAGTTTGCCTATGAAGAAGCTCTTTTAGAAACCGATAAGAAGACTTTCCAGGCTATGGAAGGGATAGTTCATAATCTGAACACCATGCATTCCAGAGCTGGAGCACAGGTGCCATTTTCAAGCATCAACTTCGGTACAGACATATCTTCAGAAGGTCGTATGGTATCAAAGAATCTTCTTCTTGCTCAAGAAGCAGGACTTGGTAATGGGGAAACCCCTATATTTCCAATACTTATATTCAAAGTAAAAGAAGGAGTAAACTATAATCCAGAGGATCCAAATTATGACCTTTTCAAACTTGCATGCAGGGTATCAGCCAGAAGGCTTTTCCCGAATTTTTCTTTTTTAGATGCTCCATTTAACATAAGATATTACAAACCAGGTAATCCGGACACAGAAGTCACATACATGGGATGCCGTACAAGGGTTTTGGGAAATGTCTGCGGAGATGAAGTAGTAAGCAGAAGAGGGAATATTTCTTTTACATCCATAAACCTGCCAAGACTAGGATTAAAACACGGAGTCATTTTAAAAGGCAGATTTGATGAAGCGGGATTCTTTAAGGATTTAGACGATAAAATGGATGCGGTAAAGCAACAGCTTCTAGACCGGCTAGTGGTCCAAGGCAGCAAGAAAGTAAAGAACTTTCCATTCCTGATGGGTCAGCACCTTTGGATGGGATCAGAAAACTTGGACTGGGAGGATACTCTTGAGGAAGTAGTAAAACAAGGAACTCTGACAATTGGTTTTATAGGGCTTGCGGAATGCCTTAAAGCGCTTATCGGGGAACATCATGGCGAAAGCGAAAAAGCACAGGAACTAGGATTGAAGATAATAAGCCATATGAGAGAAAAGTGTGATGAGTATATGAAACAGTATAATTTGAATTTCTCATTAATCGCTACACCTGCAGAAGGACTCTCTGGCAGATTTACTGCTTTAGATAAAAAAGTATATGGCACAATAGAGGGAATAACAGATAAAGAGTACTATACTAACTCTTTCCACATACCCGTATATTACAAAATATCGGCATATGACAAGCTTCAGAAGGAAGCTCCTTATCATATGTTTACAAATGCAGGACATATCTCATATGTAGAAATTGATGGGGATCCTTTAAAGAATCTGGAAGCGTTTGAAGACATAATAAGGTATATGAAAGAATGTAACATAGGGTACGGAAGCATTAATCATCCAGTTGATCGTGATCCGGTATGTGGGTTCACAGGAGTTATAAAAGGGTCAGTGTGTCCCAATTGCAAGAGAGAGGAAAAAGACGGACCTAAATTTGAAAGAATCCGTAGGATAACAGGCTACTTAGTTGGAACACTAGACAATTTCAATGATTCAAAAGCCGCTGAGGAAAGAGACAGGGTCAAGCATGCATAAGATACGGTTGTCCAGCAATTGCATAAAGGACAGCACAGTAGATGGACCAGGATTGAGGATTGTCATATGGACGCAAGGATGCAAGCATAATTGCAAAGGATGCCATAATCCTCATACTCATGACATTAATGGAGGATTTTTAGAAGAAATTGATAATGTAATTAAATACATTAATGATTCAAAAATACAAAGAGGCATCACATTATCAGGAGGTGAGCCTTTTTTGCAGCCTTTAGAACTCATACCAGTTGCAAAAGCTGCAATTAATAAAGGAATGAATGTTTGGGCATATTCAGGTTATACATACGAACAAATACTCTCTGACAAAAATAAAAAGGCTCTTTTGGATTGTATCGATGTTTTGGTAGACGGTCCTTTTGTTCTTGAAGAACATGATACTAGGCTTACATACAAGGGATCCAAGAACCAAAGAATAATTGATGTAAAAAAATCATATAGTGAAAACAAGGTTGTTTTAAGCCATTATGACGATGTAAATGCTGATTTTTAGCATCTTAATAAAATTTTAATGAAATTAAGGCTTTTTCCTTAAGCATTAATAGTGCAAAATAGAGAAAGAAGGAGACGGCCATGTACAACATACTTATTTGCGATGACGATTATGACATAGTATCTGCTCTGAGAATTTACCTGTCTTGTGATGATTACAAAACTTTTACTGCATATAACGGTAAAAAGGCCATAGAAATCATAAAGGAAAACAAGATACATCTTGTTCTTTTGGATATAATGATGCCTGATGTCGATGGTATTACTGCTATGGTAGAAATAAGAAAAATCAGTAACGTGCCTATTATTCTTTTAACAGCAAAAAGTGAAGATAACGATAAAGTACTAGGGCTTAATTTAGGTGCAGATGATTATATAACTAAACCTTTTAATCCAGTAGAGGTTCTCGCGAGAGTCAAATCACAATTGAGAAGATATATGCATCTGGGAGCGGAAGTAAAGCCTAAATCTGTGATACAGATAGGAGATATAGAGCTTGATGATGATGCTAAAACAGTGACTGTTTCTGACGAGCTTATAAGTCTGACTCCCATAGAATTTGATATTCTTAAGCTTCTGATGCAGAATCCAGGTAAAGTGTATTCCACAAAACAGATATATTCAGAAGTATGGAAGGATGAGCCATATGGCGCAGAAAACACTGTTGCGGTACATATTAGGCATATAAGGGAGAAGATAGAGATTAATCCTGCGGAACCAAGGTATTTTAAAGTGGTGTGGGGTCAGGGTTACAAGATGGAAAGGCAGGGATGACAATGAAGAACATGAGTAACAGTTTATTAACAAAGGTGATGGCATTTTTGCTTATGACGTTTACCGTTCTTACCTTCACAGTCACGGTTTTATCTTTTGTCTTAATAAAAACATATGATATAGACAGAAATCCAGAAATGGCTTTTTTTAAGAGTAATTTATGTTCAGATATAACTACAGATTATGCGATGGAGGCATATAACGGTTATTTCATGCAGTATATATCATCTTCTGCAGACCAGCAGTCATTGGAGGACTATAAACAGTACTATTCAAAAGAAAACACTAACTTCTTTTTTGAGATAAAAGATGAATCCGGAAAAACAGTGCTTTCTAACTATACTGATCAGTATGGCTACAAAATACCTTTTGCAGTAGGGAAGGACGGATATACTATTACTGCATATGTAAGAAAAGACATATCAGCATCTGATGATTATCTTTTCCCATATGACTTATACAATTTTGCATATAAAACAAAGAGCTTACTGATACCTTTAGCATCAATCTCACTGGTTATATCCATACTCATATTTATATATCTAATGTGCTCTGCAGCACGAAAGAAGGATCACGATAAGCTTGAACCAGGCTTCATAGACAAGATACCATTCGACTTATTGTTTCTTCTTATAGGAGGAATAATAGTAATCGCTGTTTTGGGAGTTCAGAAAGTAGGTATGGCATTGTATGCGGAATATATGTTTGAAGGACTTATCATGCTTTTCTCTTTTGGTTTCGCGTTCATATTCCTGTCGCTTATGGCGTTAATTGTCAGTTTTGCTGCAAGAGTAAAACTAAAAACCTTGTTCAGGAACACTCTTGTATTTATAGTCATAAAGTTCATATTCAGATGTGTAAAAGCGGTATTCAAATTTATATGGAAAATTCTATCAAAGATACCGGTTTTATGGAAGGTTCTGCTTATTATAGGTTTCGTGTCATTTATCGAACTAATCCTCATGCTTTTTATGACAAGAGGAAGTATTACACCGATAGCTTTGTGGTTCATAATGAGGATAGTAGTTGTGGCATTGTCCTGCTTTGCTGTTCTTAATATGATAAAGATAAAAAAAGGCGGAGAAGCCATATCGCTTGGTAATCTGAATTATAGGATAGACAACAGATATATGTTAAGTGATTTCAAGAAACATGCAGAGAATCTGAATAATATATCAAAAGGGATGTCAAATGCAATAAAAGAGAAAATGAAATCAGAGCATTTCAAAAGCGAGCTCATAACCAATGTCTCCCATGATATCCGCACCCCTCTGACATCAATAATTAATTATGTTGACCTTTTAGACAGACAGAATATTAATGATGCGACATCCAAAGAATATATTGAGATATTGAAAAAGCAAAGTGCAAGGCTCAAGAAACTCACAGAGGATCTCATAGAAGCTTCAAAAGCTACATCCGGAGTAATAACTGTCAGCATGGAAAAGCTTAATTTAAAGGAAATACTTAATCAGGCCTTAGGGGAGTATTCGACAAAATTTACACAGAATGATATAGAACCAGTTCTTAACGACTTTGATAATAACATTCATATATATGCTGACGGAAGGCTCATATGGAGAGTTATGGATAATATGCTGGAAAATATATGCAAATATTCACAACCTGGGACAAGGGCATATATAACAGTGGAACAGCAATCCAACCGGATAAGGATATGTTTCAAGAATGTTTCAAAATATAAACTGAATATCTCTGCTGACGAGCTAATGGAACGTTTTGTCAGAGGGGACTCATCAAGAACCAATGAAGGTAGCGGGTTAGGGTTATCTATAGCTAAGAGTCTTACGGAAATAATGAAAGGTGTTATGTTGCTTGAAATTGAGGGTGACTTGTTTAAGGCATGCTTGGTATTTGACAAGGTATAATAGTCATATAACTTTTGCAAAAAGTAACCATATAATATATACTTGTTATGCATTAAACAATGGAGCATAACATGAAAACGACAAAAATAAGAATATGTAATACGGAGTATTTAATCAAAGGCAATGAATCTGAAGAGTATGTGGAAAAGATAGCGTTGTTTGTTGACAAAAAGATGGCCTCCATTATGAGGGAGAATCCGAAATTAAGCGTTTCTATGGCTGCAGTGCTTACCGCAGTGAATATTTCTGATGATTACTTCAAGGAAAGGGACCAAGCGAACAAACAGAAAGCTCTGTTAGATGATTTGGAGAAAAAATCCAAGGAACAAAACTCGCGCGTCAAAATACTCGAAGCAAAAATTGAAAAGCTGACTCAGACTAATACAGAGTTAAAAGAAACACTTACACAAACAGAGGAGCAGCTTAAAAAAGCACAGAATGAATTTCGATGATTAAGGTCTATATAGAAAAAACAAGACAAGACGCAAAGATACCGGTTTACGCACAAGATTATGATGCTGGTATGGATATCTGCGCTTGTGAAGATATCGTTCTTGATGTAAACAGTACTAAGATTATACCGACAGGACTTAAAGTCGCCATACCAGAAGGTTATGAAATCCAGATACGTCCTCGAAGCGGCCTTTCACTTAACACTAGATTAAGGATATCTAATAGTCCAGGTACAATAGATACAGGATACAGGGGTGAAATAGGAGTAATAATGCATAACAGCTCCATCATAAATGAAGGTGATTTTGATATAACGGAAAAACAGAACCGTCAGGGTGTTTATCACATAAAAAAAGGTGACAGAATCGCACAGATAGTTCTTCAAAAGGTACCGAGAATCCAATTTGTTGAGACAGAAAGCGTTGCCGATATTGGGAAAGACAGGGGTGGAGGCTTTGGCTCGACAGGAGTCAGATAAGACAGTATATACAATAAAACGGAATGCTCAAGCTGAGATTGTTGAGAAAAAATCACGGTTTATTTCCTTTGCAATAAAAGCAGAAACAGAAAAAGATGCTCTATCTGAACTTTTTAGGATTAAATCCATGTATCCTGATGCGACACACCATACATATGCATACACAGTAAATGATAATGGTGTTGTTTATCAAAGATATTCAGATGACAAAGAACCTTCAGGAACAGCAGGATTACCGATTCTTGATGTGCTTAGAAACAATAATATTGAAAATACACTGCTTGTAGTAGTAAGATACTTCGGCGGAACACTGCTTGGTACAGGAGGGCTTGTAAGAGCATACAGCCAAAGCGCTAAAGAAGCAATAAGGCAGTCGGGGTTGGCAAGAAGGATTAATTGCACAGTTTATAAACTAGATGCAGATTATTCAGTATACGAGAAGCTAAAACGCATTTTAGAAGAGAATACTATCCTGGAAGTAGTCTATGGAGAGCAGGTATCGGTACGTTTTGCTGTAGAGGACTTGAAAGCAGAGGAAGAAATTGGTAGAATATATGAGTTGGTTAACAACAAATGTATAATCAAACGGGAAAATAATATTTATTTGGAGATATAACATGTCAGGACATTCAAAGTGGGCAAACATAAAACACAAGAAAGAAAAAAGCGATGCTTCAAGAGGCAAGATATTCACAAAGATAGGCCGTGAGATAACAGTTGCAGTCAGATCTGGAGGACCAGACCCTAACAGTAACTCTCGATTGAGAGATGTCATCGCTAAAGCAAAGGCAAATAATGTACCAAATGATACTATTGCCAAAAGCATAAAAAAAGCTTCAGGAGAAGGCAATGCAGAAAATTATGAGCAGATTACATATGAAGGATATGGTCCTAATGGAGTTGCAGTCATAGTCGAAGCAATGACTGATAATAGAAACAGGACGGCTTCGGATGTTCGTCACTTTTTTGATAAGTATGGTGGGAATTTGGGTACTAACGGATGTGTATCATATCTGTTTGACAGAAAAGGTATATTGATAATAGAGGAAAACGCTAAAATAGATGGCGATCAGCTTATGATGGATGCTTTAGAAGCTGGAGCAGAGGATTTTGAAAATGAAGATGAACTATATGAGATAACATGTGATCCTGCTCAGTTCTCTAATGTGAGAGAAGCATTAGAGCAGAAAGGTTATGAATTCTTAGAAGCTGAGATACAAATGATTCCTCAGACATATGTTAGAATTGATGAAGACAAAATCGCAAGTATGGAAAAACTGATAGACTATCTTGATGACTTAGATGATGTCCAGAATATATACCACAATTGGGATCAGGAATAGAACACGATAACAGTTTAATATACAACATCTGTTTGTTAGTGTATAATGAGAAACAGGTGTTTGTTTTTTATGCAAAAAAGAATTAATGTATCAGTAAGAGATATTGCGGATTTTTCTCTCAATCAGGGGGATATTGAAACACGCGCAGGATTCAGTTACAGAGAATCCGCTTTAGATGGCACTAAGAATCATATACGTTTCCAGAAAGAAATGATAAAGCAATACGGAAAAGATGCATTTACAAAAGAAGTATATGTAGAGGACATACTGGAAAATGATGAAGTATATATGGTAATTACCGGACGTATTGATGGTATCCTAAAGACAGACATATCAGATACATCCGATATCTTTATATACGAGATAAAAACTACAAACAGGGATATTAATGAAATAAAGCCATCAAACAGGCCTGAACATCTCGGTCAAGCCCACTGTTATGCATATATGTACTGTAAAAAGCATAATATTGAATCAATAAGAGTAAGGCTTGTATATATAAATAGAGAAAACCAGGATAGTATTATTTTTGAGTATAAATTTACTTTTGAAGAGATAAAATCGATTTATGATGAACTTGCAAATAGATATCTTGACTGGGTGACAGGTATAAGAAAGTGGAAAGTTATAAGAGACCAGAGTATAGCTACACTGGAATTTCCCTTTATCGAATATAGAGATGGACAAAAAAAGCTCATGAAAGAGGTATATAACTGCATAAATGACGGTGTAAAGCTTTTTGCGACTGCACCGACTGGTATAGGAAAAACTATGGGAGTATTGTTCCCTGCAATAAAAGCCCTCGGAGCGGGACTTGTTGACAAGCTCATGTATCTGACTGCTAAGACAGTTACATCAAAAGTAGCTGTGGATGCATATAAGAAGCTGGAAAAAGGCGGGCTTAACTTAAGAACTATCTGCATAAATGCGAAAGATAAGGTCTGTCCTTTGGAAAAGAGAGACTGTGATCCTGAAAAATGTATAAGAGCGAATCAGTATTACCTAAGAGCCAGAACATGTATAAAAGAAATGCTGCATGAGCAATTCTTTGATCGGGATATTATTGCTAAATTTGCTAATAGTTATAACATTTGCCCATTTGAACTGAGTTTGGACTTATCAAATTATTGTGACCTCATAATATGCGACTATAACTACCTTTTCGATCCGAGAATCAGGTTGCAAAGATATTTTGATTATGAAAATGAGGAAGCTTTCTGCTTTATGATTGATGAAGCGCATAATCTTGTAGAAAGAGGCAGGGAGATGTTTTCTTGTTCCCTGAATACGAAACAGATTCAAGAATTCAAAACAGGTATTAAGAAGGAATGGAAAGCATTGAAGAAAAGTGTTAATACCCTTTTAAATGAGATGAAAGAATTAGAAAATGAGCACTTTTCAGATATAAATGAAGGATTTATTTCTCAGGAGGATCTGCCTTCTAATCTTATCGAAAAGGTTAATAAATGCTTAAATGATATTATGATGTATGATCTTTCCAGAATACCGGAGGATAAAAGAGAAGGTTTTCTGGACGGGATGTTCAATCTTCTGTATTTTGCCCGTGTCGCGGATTTTTATGACAAGAGATTTACTACACTTTTCGCATTTGATAGCAAAGGATTGGATGTCAAATTGATGTGCATTGACCCTTCATATTTATTAAAAGAAGGTATGGATATGGGAAGGTCATCAATATTATTTTCTGCTACCTTGGAACCGAAGAGGTATTACATGGACCTTCTGGGAGGGGACATGAATATGGACAGTTACATAACATTAGACTCCCCTTTTCCAAGAGAAAATTTACAAATCAAGCTAGTTACGGATATCTCGACCAAATATAAAGACAGGGATATGTCTTATGAACGGATAGCTGAAATACTGAAAAAGGAATTTTCCAGAAAAACAGGCAACTATATGGCTTTTTTCCCTTCATATGCATATATGAGACGGGTAATGGAAATATTCAGTGTCATATACCCGGAAGCTGTTATACTAGAACAGCGCTCCAATATGGATGATATCGACAGAAGCCTTTTTTTGGAAAGGTTCGAGCAGTTCGGGGAAAATACTTTAGTCGCTTTTGCGGTTATGGGAGGACTTTTCGGAGAAGGTATAGACCTTGTAGGTGAAATGCTCTCGGGAGCCGCTATAATCGGACCGGGGCTTCCTATGGTGTGTCCTGAGAGGGAGATTATAAAGAAATATTTTGATGATAATGATATGAGCGGATTTGATTATTCATATACTTATCCTGGTATGAACAGAGTACTACAAGCAGCAGGAAGGGTCATAAGGAGCGAAACAGATACAGGATTTGTTCTGCTTATTGATTCGCGATTCGGAACCTCAAAATATAAATCCCTATTTCCAAAGTGGTGGAATTATAGTAATATATAATCTAAGTCTTAAAAGGATGGTATTTATGCTAAAGCAATATTTATATATTCTAGCAATTTCAGCAGTTCCCATAATAGAACAAAGAGGCGCGATTCCAGTCGGGATACTTGTGTTCCATCTTGATCCGATTCTTGTAACCTTAATATCCTATATTGGCTCATTGATACCAATGTTTTTCGTAGTATACTGTTTCACTCCTATATTCAAATGGCTTGGTACCAAGAAGGTGCTCAAGTGGTTTTATGACTTCATAGATAAAAAAGTTAAAAAAGGCCAGAAAAAAGTGGAAAGATATGAAACTATGGGTCTTGCGATATTTGTTGCGATACCTCTTCCTATGACAGGGGTATGGACAGGCAGCGCTATTGCTGCTTTTATGCAGATTGATAAGAAAAAGGCTTTCTTAAGCGTAAGTGTTGGAGCTGCTATTTCTGCAATTTTAATAACAGCAATCTGTTATATAGCCCCGAAGCTCCTAGGATATTAATATTATTACTGGTTTTGGTACCTATTTAATAAATCTTATGCAAATGATATAATGGCCTTTATGAAGATTGTTAAATACACTCAAAAAGATATAAAAGATTATTTCCAGCCTCGGAAAGCTCAAAGCTGTAAGTCGGATTATGGAAAATTTCTTGTAGTCGCAGGTTCACCAGGGATGACAGGAGCATTAAAATTATGTGTGGATTCCTGTTATAGGAGTGGAGCAGGACTTGTATATTATACCGCACCAAAAAAAGATATACTCTTATACGATCTTCTTACAACTGAAGGAATAACTTTGCCGGTAGAGGATATCCTTTCACATATAGAAGGTAAGGATTGCATATGCATTGGATGTGGGCTTAATAATAGTGATGAGAATAAAATGCTTTTAAATAAGGTGTTGGATAATTCAGTATGCAATATAGTAGCTGACGCGACTGCGCTTAGGATGCTTTCTGAAAACATGGATATTCTGAAAAAACACGGTCACAGAATGACCATTCTTCCCCATCCTGGAGAAATGGCATGCCTTACGGGAATTTCTATAGAAGATATACAGAAAAACAGAATCAAAACTGCATATTCTTTTTACGAAAAATACGGTTGCATAACTGTATTGAAAGGACATAACACTGTTGTAGCAGGTAATGAATCAATTTATGTAAACTTATCTGGAAATCCTGGAATGGCGACAGCTGGTTCAGGAGACGTGTTGGCAGGTATAATGACCGCATATTCTATAATACGCCAGGATAGATTTGTAAATGCATGCATAGCTGTATATATACATGGATTAGCTGGTGATCTAGCTATGAAAGATTTAGGAATGATAAGCATGGTATCCTCGGACATTATCAAGTATATACCTAATGCACATAAGGAGGTGGCAGGTGGAAAAGCCTGACAGAGTGTGGGCAGAAATAGATTTGGACTGCATCGCGCATAATATATCTCAGATTAGAAAAAAGACCTACGATACGAAAATCGCCGCTGTGATAAAGGCGGATGGTTATGGACATGGAGCGGTTGAAATAGCCCAGACTCTTTGCGAGAACGGCGTGTATATGCTTGTGGTAGCTACGATGGATGAAGGGATAAGTTTAAGGAGAAATGGAATAACAGCTCCAATACTTGTGCTTGGTTATATATGCTCCGAAAAACTTGAGAAGGCTATTGATAATAATCTTGCAGCCACTATTACAAATTTGGATATGGCTAAAAGTTTCTCGAAAACTGCAAAAAAACTTGAAAAAATATTATATGCACATATAAAGATTGATACAGGCATGAACAGAGTTGGCTTTGCATATGATGATAAGGAATCAGTTCTATCTGCTCTAGCCTTAAGCAATATTCACTATAGTGGTATATTTTCGCACTTTTCTACTGCTGACGAGGAAGATACATCATATACAGACCTCCAATATGCGAGATTTTTAAATGTTCTCAATGAGATTAAAGCTAAAGGTTACGACATAGCCTTAAAGCATATATGTAACAGCGGAGGAGTGATACTGCACCAAGACAAGTATCTCGATATGGTAAGGCCAGGAATAATAATATACGGGCTTTATCCATCAGAATTTTGCAAAAAGCATAAGGGGTTGGAACTAAAATGTGCTATGAGCTTCAAATCCAGGATTATACAGATAAAGCAAGTTAAAAAAGGACAGCCTATAAGTTATGGAAATAGATATGTTACTGAAAAAGATAGTATAATAGCGACAATAGCCTGCGGGTATGCGGATGGATATTCAAGGGTATTATCACAAAAGAGTGAAGTATATATTAATGGACAAAGAGCGCATATAATCGGAAGCATATGCATGGATATGTGTATGGCGGATATTACAGGATTAATAGGGATTTCTGACAAGGATGAAGTAGAACTATTTGGTCCTAATATTCCGGTGGAGAATCTTGCTTCGATATGCTCAACTATTAACTATGAATATATATGCAAGATAGGCGCGAGAGTTCCAAGGGTATACATAAAAGAAGGAAAGATGGTTAAGATAAATAACCTTCTTACATGACATACTCATTGACCATAATTCATATGGTTATGTATAATGTATTATAAACATAAACCACAACAACAAGGAGAACAAAAGATGAGACAGCAAAAGAAGACCACAATAGCCATAATAACAATTGTTCTGATAATGAGCCTTATGTTCTGCACTACAGCGCAGACAGCGGACTTGGTAATAGCAAGCGTTGAGTATGTCGATGCAAAAATAGCAGAAGTAAAAGCTTTGATTCAATCTTCAGGATCCACAGGAGGATCAACTGCAAACCCTATAGATAATGCAAAAATCATAGAGCTGGAAACAGCTTTGGGTAATGCTTTGAAAGAAATAGATACTTTAAAATCAAGGATGGATTTTTTAGACGTAACCATAAGGGATATGTCAGATAACTATGGCATGCAGGTTCTTCATGTATATAACGGAGATATTATATATGCGCTTGGAACATCAGAGATTATTCTTAGGACTGGTAGCGCTACAGTAATAGGAAATGAAAGCAACGAAGGATTAAGCGATATTACAACAGGGGAGAATTTAGCTCCTGGTACTACATTGAGCAAAGATCATTTCGTAATAATACCAAGAGGAGATGGAAGGGGAATCAAGATCACATCAGGTGAAAGCTTTATTATGTACAGAGGTTCCTTCTCATATGTGTCTGTAAATGGAAATTAAGAGCTATATGCCTGTAAAAATAATATTCAGCAAAGACTGTATCTTAAAAAACAAAAATATTTTTGCTGATACAGGAAGATTTCCTTTGATAATAACAGGCAGGACTGGAGCTAAAAAAAGCGGAGCGCTTGATGAAGTTATAAATACCTTAGAAAAAAGTCCATACATCCTATATGACAGGATAGAAGAAAATCCAAAGATTTCAACTGCGGAAGATGCTGCAATGATGAGCAAGAAATTCAATTGCGACTATATAATCGCAATCGGGGGAGGTTCAGCACTTGATGCGGCAAAGGCTATAGCTGTATTAGCTGTTAATAATATGACAGGTATGGATTTATTTTCTAAAACAATAGATAAAGCTCTGCCGATAATAGCTATACCAACGACCAGCGGGACTGGAAGCGAGGTTACCCCGTATTCAATACTGACTGTAGATGAGTGGCAGACAAAAAAAAGTTTTGCAAGCGATCTGATTTATCCGAAATATGCTTTTTTAGATCCGAAATACACATACAGTCTTTCTGCTGACTATACGATATCCACTGCTTTTGATGCTGTAAGTCATCTTTTTGAAAGCTATTTTTCCTTAAGAAGCACAGATATATCAAGAATGTATTCAGTTGAAGGCATACATTCTTTTGCAAAAGCAGTACCAGCAATAGAGAATCAAATATTCAATGACCTAAGCAGAAGAGACTTAATGTATGCGTCTATGCTTGGAGGTATTGCAATATCCCATACTGGCACAACAGCAATGCATGCCCTTGGTTACTCCATGACATATTTTCATAACATGCCTCATGGTTATGCAAATCTATATTTTTCAAGACCCTATTTTAAGCATATGATGCAGTACGAAGAAGAAAAGACCAGATATATTATAAAATTAATGGGATTCTCTGATTTGGATACTATGTGTGATTTCTTCCTGAATAAAATTCAAAAACCAGTGCTGGACGAAATCTTGTGCGAAAAGTATGCTGCTTTGGCAATAATACAATCCAGTATAAAAGCAACTCCCGGGAACCTTACAAAAGAGAATATTGTAAAAATGTATAAAGAGGCGGGCGGTTTATGATAACCTATTTTCATGTTCCGAATGTGAAAGTGAAAGATGCAGTGGCCTTTGGAATGAAACTTTCAGAATATGGTGATTCGTTTATTAAGACAGGTAGCGGTCTTAAAACTGTTATTGTCTCATACCTGTGCCCTGCGGATGATATAAAAAAATATAATATACCAGGATACACATGTTTGTGTATTGATGTGCCTATAGAAAAGACATATGTGATTGAAGGCGCATATCTGGAAATGGAAAATGCCAATGCTTTGGCAGCCTCTCTTATTAAAGCTTCGGATTATAGGCTTGGCACATATAGAAAACCTTTAGTGTTAATTACAACAACAATATTTTCTGAAAATATTAAAGTATTAGGCAAATTTATGGATGTTCCTATAATTGTAGACGACTCTTCAGAGCTTTATCTGAAAAGCGCTCTAGAGGAATTAGAAAATAACGATAATCATTATTACGAAAAAGCTTTATCCGGTTATCTTACAGTTTCAGAAGATGCTCGGAAAATAGGTGAAAAGAACGGATATATCGAGTACTTGTTAAATAATAAAAAATACATAGTAAGAAAGCCAGGCAATAAGTAATGCTTGATATGGAATACATTAAACTTCCATATACTAACTCAACTAATACATATGCAAAGGATAATGCACATTATTTTAATAATGAGATCACAGTAGTACAGGCAAAAATCCAAATAAAGGGCAGGGGACGGCTAAATAGGACTTTTATCTCAGATAACAACAAAGGAGCATGGTTCTCTATTGTCATTAAACCCAAAAAAGGCACAATATCTGCGAAAACCAGTTTATTAATGCCTATAATGGCTGCAGCTGCTACAGCATCCGCCATAGAATCGGAGTATTGCATAAAACCTGGGATAAAATGGCCTAATGACATATTATTAAATAACAAAAAAGTTTGCGGGATATTATGTGAAAGCCGGATTTCATTAAGTGATATATCTTTTCTTGTTATAGGAATTGGAGTAAATGTAAACCAAAAAGAAATGCATCCGGAAATATCAGATATTGCCACTTCATTATTTATTGAAACTGGAACAGAAATTGTTATTGACATGCTTGTACAAAATATATGTGGAAATGTAGCAAGCCTTTATGATAAAATTAAATATGGGGAAACAGCCTGCATCATAGATAAGTGGAATGAATACTCTTTAATGAATAACGCGGTCATAACCTACGTGAAAGAGCAATCATCATATAACGCGATTTCAAAAGGTATTGATATGGATGGTAGGCTTATAATTGAACAGAACGGAAAGATATTATACCTTGACTCAAGCGAGGTAAGTTTAAAAATACAAGGAGCTAATAATGACAGATAACCAGAATTCTGCTTCCACAAACGACAGGAATCAGCAAAGACCAAGAAAAAAGAATAATAATTATTACAAAAAGAAAAAGAATTATACTTACAATAAGCAGTATGAGAACCAGTCGAAAGAAACTGCTGAGTGCATATGCCCTGAACCTGTCCAGACCGAAAAAAAAGAAAACATGGAAGACAAAAAACCTTCTTTGAATAAGGTTTATAATAATTACAAGCGCTACAACAAAGATAGAAGAAATAGTCGTGATACAATAGAAACTATTGATGATATTAAGAAAGACATTACAAGAATTGAAAAAGAAATCCGTCTAGAGATAGAAGAAATAAAGATGATAAGGATGTAAGGTATGCTTTTAGCGATTGATGTAGGAAATACGAATATTGTAATGGGAGTGCATGATGGGAATACATATACTAATGTATGGCGTCTGACTACAAACAAAGAAAGAACTGCTGACGAATTCGGAGTATTCTATATGAATATGTTCTCTGCAGCAAAATTGAAACTGTCAGATATTGACGCAATAATTGTTTCCTCAGTTGTTCCTGGATTAATGTATACTCTTACGCACAGTCTGGAAAAGTATTTCAATCTCCCCGCTATGTTGGTAGAACAGGGAATTAAGACCGGATTAAATATAAAGATAGATAATCCCAAGGAACTTGGAGCGGATATCATTGTTAACCTGGTTTCAGCATATGAGACATATAAAGGGCCTGCAATAGTGATTGATTTTGGGACTGCCACTACATTCAGTTGTGTAACAAAGGATTTCGAATGTCCAGGAGTAGTCATCTGTTCAGGTGTGAAGCTCACAGCTGAAGCCTTATATAAAAGAGCAGCTAAACTACCAAATATAGATATAATAATACCGCCAAAAGTCATAGGTAAAAATACCATAAATTCCATGCAGTCAGGTATAATTTACGGATACTTAGGACAGATAGCCAGCATTGTCAAGTATATGAAACAGGAGCTTGTTGATGACTATAAGCAGAATTATGAGGAAATAAAAGTAATAGCCACAGGAGGTTTATTGAATCTTATTGCTAAAAATAGCGACCAGATAGACTATGTGGACAGTATGCTAACTCTTAATGGGCTCAAGCTGGTTTACGATAAGAATAAACCTAAGACAGAAGGAAGGGTATAAACGTATTTATGGCAAAAGGAATGATTATTTCTTTCGAAGGGACTGATGGTTCCGGGAAGACGACACAGATAAAAGCTTTAAGCGAGTACCTTGACAAGAAAGGCTACGAAACTATTATGCTTCGTGAACCTGGAGGAACAAAGATTGGAGAGGAGATACGGTCTATACTTTTGAATAAGAACAATACCGAGATGGCCTCTTTAACAGAAATGCTTTTGTATGCATCATCAAGAGCGCAGATGATGGAAGAAAAGGTCGAACCTTTGCTTAAAGAGGGTAAGATAGTGATACTGGACAGGTTTTTTGATTCTTCACTTGCTTACCAGGCTTTCGGAAGAGATTTAAATTTTGATGCAGTACTGTCCATAAACCTTGCAGCAGTAAAGAATATAATTCCTAAGATTACATTTTTTATTGATATAACACCTGAACAGTCTCTAAAGAGACGACAGAACGCTTCGGAAACTGACCGGCTGGAAAATGAGGATATGTCTTTCCATTACAAAGTATACGAAGGATACAAAGAACTCTTAAAGATATTTCCAGACAGGATAGTAAGGATAGACGGGACTAAAGAACCAAAAGAGATAACAAAAGAAATAACTTCATATGTAGATAATATAATTAAAGAGGAGGAGTAGATGAAACTTATATTCGCAATAGTAAACGATGAAGATGAACTAGACGTAATGAGAGGATTAAGTCAAGAAGGCTACGGTGTTACTAAACTTTGTTCTACAGGCGGATTTTTAAAATCCGGAAATACGACACTGCTTATAGGTGTTGATGATGAAAAAATGGATCATGCAATTGAAATTATCAAGACAAAATCCAAAAGCAGGAAGAAGATAGTAAACTCTTCTATGATCGGATCATCTCAAGGAGCTGTCCTAACAGGATATCCGATTGAAATAACTATGGGTGGAGCAACCATTTTTGTAACTGATGTAATAAAATACATCAAGGAATGAAATGACGTATTTTAATGATATCAAAGGAAGAAAACCTTTAAAAGATCAACTATCAAAGCTGATTGAAAAGGGCAGGATAAATCACGGGTATATATTTGAAGGTCCAAAAGGTTCAGGCAAGAAACTCATAGCAGACGCTTTCTCTGAACTTCTTTTTTGCCTTAATCCAAATAAACTTAATACATGCAACATGTGTGAAGGGTGTATTGGATATAAGGAGAAGTATATTTTACAAAGCGACAAGGCGATAACCGTAGAGGATATAAGGACTCTTGTAGCAGATACCCAGCTCATGCCTTTTCAAAATAAACGTAAGATATACATAATACATAATGCTGACACAATGACAGACCAGGCACAGAACGCTTTTTTAAAGACTCTCGAAGAACCACCATCATACGCATATTTCATACTAACAGTTACCAATTCTGAACAATTAATAGATACCATACTGTCTAGAACTGTCATACTGTATACAGGAGTTAATACGAGACAGGAAGTAGTTGAATATCTGGAAGAAAAGCATCCCGATGCAGATATGAACTATATATATTCTGCAGCATGTTTTGCCGAAGGATGCATAGGAGAAGCAGATACCTTGATTACGGATGAGAAATTCAAATTGTGCAGGAAAACTGCAGTGGATTATCTAAATGGTATAAAAACGGATCTGATGGATAAGGATGTGATAGAGGATATAACAATTTTTTTAGAGATACTGCAAAGTATATTTAGAGATACTATTGTATATAAAGAAACAGAAGAAACAGCAAACTTGATAAATGCTGATATTTCAGATATTATAAAGAGCACAGCAGTAAAATGCAGCAGTATAAGTCTTCTTAATGCATATAATGCGGTTGTAAAAGCTGCTGAATACATAAAAGATAATGTATCTGCAAACATTGCAGTAGGTACTATGAATATAGAATTGATGGAGGAATTAAACATATGATAACAGTTGTCGGAATAAAGTTCAGACAATCGAACAAGATATACAGCTTCGCTCCAGGTAACTGGAAGCTTGATATAAATGATAAAGTAATTGTAGAGACAGTCAGAGGAACAGAAATGGGAACGGTAGCAACTGCAATTGCTGAGGTTGAGGAATCTGCTATTGTCGCTCCTCTTAAGGAGATTGTCAGAAAAGCAACACCAGAAGATCTGGCAAAAGCTGAAGAATCGAAAAGTAAGGAATGTGAAGCTTTCAGTATTTGTGAGAAAAAGATATTGGAACATAAGATAGCTATGAAACTTGTTGGAGTAGAAGCAGCATTTGACATGAGCAAGATATTGTTTTATTTTACGGCTGATGGAAGAGTGGATTTCAGGGAACTTGTAAAGGACCTTGCCTCAACATTTCGTACGAGAATTGAATTAAGGCAAATTGGGGTTCGTGATGAAGCAAAGCTTCTTGGTGGTATTGGTATATGTGGAAGACCTTTCTGTTGCAAGACATTCCTAAACGAATTCCAGACTGTTTCTATAAAAATGGCTAAAGATCAAGCAATGTCACTAAATCCGCTTAAAATATCGGGAGTATGCGGAAGACTTATGTGCTGTCTTAAATATGAACACGAAGTATATACTGACCTTATAAAGAAGACTCCTGGTATAGGAGCCATTGTACAGACAGCTGACGGAAAAGGGGAAGTTATTGATGTCAGCATGCTTAAAGGCATATTAAAAGTAAAACTGGATAAAGGTGAAGAGATAGACATAAGACTATACAATGCACAGGATGTGACGGTATTGAAAAAATCCAGCAGATATAAGGTTTTAACGGATGTGGAAAATGATTCTCTAGACATAAACGAGCTTACAAAGCTTGAAGAAAATTGATATTCAATATCAGGAATATATTATGAACAGGGAATTTCCAATATTTAAAGTGACAAAAAAGGCTGAAAACTCATTAAAAAAGGGTCATCCCTGGGTTTATGATGCAGAGATTACGTCAGTCTCCAAAATGCCGGAAAACGGGTCATTTGTCGATGTTCTTTCAGATAACGGCACTTATCTCGGTACTGGCTTGTACAGTGAAAAGAGCAAGATAAGGGTACGTGTACTTTCATCAAATACTAATGATTTATTTGACGAGCAGTTCTTTGAAAGAAGACTGCGTTATGCCGTCATGTACAGAAAAACAGTAATGAGGGAAGATTTCGAAAATTGCCGCCTTGTCTTTGGAGAAGCTGACGGGCTTCCTGGAGTGACTGTGGACCGTTATGGGAAAATACTTGTAGCAGAAGTGCTGTCATACGGAATGGATATGATTAAGGATATGCTGTACAGGCTTTTGATAAAGGTCCTAATGGAAATAGGTATTGAGATAGAAGGAATTTATGAAAGGAACAATATATCCATAAGGAAGCTCGAAGGGCTTTTGGAGTACAAAGGATGGTATGAGGCAGATTACCTTAAGCATCCGAATTCGACTGTTACAGAAATAATTGAAAATGGAATTGTATATGAAGTGGACTTTGAAAACGGGCAGAAGACAGGATATTTTCTTGACCAGAAATTCAATAGGCAGCTTGTTGCAAGATTAGCGTTGGGCAAGAATGTGCTTGACTGTTTTACGCATACAGGATCATTTGCCTTAAATGCCATTAAAGGCGGAGCTGATCATGTAACAGCTGTGGATATTTCTGAATCAGCTATAACCATGGCTAAAAAGAATGCACAGAGAAACGGCTTTGCGGATAAAATTGATTTTATAACTTGTGATGTTTTTGATCTTCTTAAAGACTTGGCGCAAAGCAGAAAGTCATCATATGACTTTATAATCCTTGATCCGCCTGCTTTTACCAAAAGCAGCAAGACTGTATATAATGCTTCAAAGGGGTACTATGAGATTAATTTCAGAGCAATGAAACTGCTTCCAAGAGGAGGATATCTCGCGACCTGTTCGTGTTCGCATTTTATGCGCAATGAGCTTTTTGTCGAGATGCTGAAAAAAGCTGCGCATGATGCAAGCGTACAGCTGAAGCAGATTGAGGAACGTCAACAAGCGCCTGATCATCCTATATTATGGAATGTTCCGGAAACTGACTATCTGAAGTTTTATGTATTTCAGGTTATCTGATGCAAATCATATTTTCAGCCATAAGTGAATTGATATAGGCATATTCTAAATGCATATATCCTAATTGCCATTGTGACCTTGCTTTTTAAAATTCATGGCTATATAATTTTTCTTAATATACTATAGGAGGTGTAACATGCCATATAGAATAACTGATGAATGCATCAGCTGCGGCGCATGCGAGGCAGAGTGCCCGGTAAGCGCTATCTCTCAGGGAGATGATACTTATGTTATAGATGCAGAGCTGTGTATATCATGCGGAGCATGTGCAGATGTATGCCCTGTTGATGCTCCAATTGAGGAATAACAGGAATTCAATTACTGAGAACCGGCGGCTAGACCGCCCTTTTTCATTTAAAAGGCAGGAAGGATTATTATGACAGATCATTATTTTGCAGATAAGCCACAATCAAAAGAGGATATATTCGAATACAAAGTTAAAATAAATGAAGTTGATTTCAGATTTTACTCTGATTCCGGAGTTTTTTCCAAACAGGGTATTGATTATGGTTCTAGGTTGCTTATAGACTCAATTCTTTTAGATGCGGATAAACTGGAAAACGGTTTGCCCAGTGAACTAAAGCCTTCTTTATCTGATCTTGGTTGCGGGGTTGGGGTAATAGGTATAATACTTAACAGGCTTTTAAAGATAAATAATTCATATCTTTATGACATAAATGAAAGAGCAGTGGCTCTTGCTAAAATTAATATTGACAGGAATATGTCTAAAAGGACATATGTTAAAAAACTGGATATTACTAAAGATAGCATACTGGAAAAAGTTGATATTTGTGTGACAAATCCTCCAATAAGGGCTGGTAAGGCTGTAGTATTTGCTTTTTATGAAAAAGCTTATGAGATGCTGAATGATGGTGGTGTTTTTTACTGTGTCATACAAAAGAAGCAAGGTTTGGACAGCACGAAAAAAAAGCTTTCTGAGCTTTTTCCAAATGTGGATACAATTAACAGAAGCTCGGGATATCATATCTTAAAATGCATTAAATAGAGTATCTGTTACATATTACAAGTCTTATTGGTATGTTATAATCATAATATATTAAACATGGAGGTTTCACATTAAAGTATATGCACTAGTCGGTCCGAGCGGGACTGGCAAAAGTCATAAATCCACACTTTTAGCTTCGGATATGGGAATTACCCATATAATTGATGATGGTTTGCTAATAAGTGAGAACAGGGTCATAGCAGGAAAAAGCGCAAAGAAAGAAGCTACAAAAATAGCTTCAATAAAGCGTGCTATCTTTGATGACAATGACCATCGCAAGGAAGTAGCTAGAGCCATAAAAGCCAGCAAGGTTGAATCCATCCTTATACTTGGCACTTCAGACAAGATGGTGAATGATATAGCGCAAAAACTTGAAATACCTCCTGTCCAGAAAATTGTAAGAATAACTGATATATCAGATGAAGAAGAAATAGCCATTGCGACAAAAAGCAGGCAGGAAAAAGGTAAGCATGTAATACCTGTACCGACATTTGAAATTAAAAAAGATTTTGCAGGTTATCTTCTTGATCCGCTTTATATTTTCAGAAGAAGAGACAAAGCAAAGTATGAGCCAGATGGTACAAAGACAATTGTACGCCCTACATTTTCCTACCTTGGAGGATATACCATTTCTAATAATACACTTTTCCAGATTGCAAATTACGGATGTACGGCTATAAATGGTTTCGAAGGGATGACCCGCTTTAGAGTTATCAACAAACCGGAAGGTATAGCTTTGGAAGTGAATATAACTGTTAACATCGAATATGACATACTTGAAACTTTAAGACAGGTTCAACAGAAGATATATGATGTGTTGGATTTTACGACCGCTCTTAATATGCTGAAAATCGATGTCACAGTTAAAAATGTTATGATAAACGGTGAAGTATACCCGTAAATTAATCTTTGTACTTTACTTTAATCAATCATAAAATGCTAGTCATTATTGCCATATGTTACCTTGATGTTATTACATCATTAAAGATAAGAAGAATATTTATACAAAAGGCTCCCTTGACAATAAATATATTATGCATTAAACTATCGATATATTTTGATTAATGGAGCGTGAAAATCCTTAATGGATAGTGACAGTATATACCGAAGTATCACCCTGATCGTCCTTGTCGTCGTGGGCGGTCTATTAGCGGGTATGGAAACGGCATATTCATCTTGTAATAAGATACGACTTAAATATAATGCAGAAAACGGCGATATCAAATCCGAACGAGTCCTCAAGATAATAGAACAATCTGATAAATCAATCACGACTATTCTTATATTGCTAAATATTGTTCATATTTTAGCAGCTTCTATTGCAACAGTTCTTGCTGTGAATATACTTGGCGAGATAGGTTCTTTAGTATCCACTATAGCGCTTACGCTAATTATATTTACTTTTAGCGAAGTCTTGCCAAAAAGCATTGCAAAAGATAACGCAGACTCATATGCCATAGCTACAGCTCGTGTACTAAGGTTTCTTGTTATAATCTTTACACCTTTATCCTATGTCCTTTCTGCTACTGGAAGACTATTAAGGAAGATATTTGGGACAAAAACAAAAGAACCCACAATGACAGAAGATGAGCTTCAGAGCATGATTGAGACCATTGAAGAAGAAGGAGTCCTGGAATCAGATCAAAGCGAGCTGATACAGTCTGCTATAGATTTTTTAGACACAACTGCTGCAGATATACTTACACCGAGGGTGGATATAGTTGCAGTTGATATAGATTGGCGTAAAGAAAAAATTGACAGCACAGTAATAAAAGAAAAATACTCAAGACTGCCAGTTTATGAAAACACAATAGATAAAATTATTGGAGTATTGCAGTCAAGACAGTATTTGAAGGGAATGCTTAATAACTCTGCTTTAGATATCAGAGCTATAATGGATAAGCCGATTTTCGTCCACCAGAGTATGCTTGTGAATACGCTTTTCGAAATGATGAGCGCAAGAAGAGTGCATATGGTAATAGTTACCGACGATTATGGCGGGACAGCTGGCCTTATAACAATGGAAGATATTATGGAAGAGCTGGTAGGCGATATATATGATGAAGATGATATAGTTGAAGAGGATTATGTTTATCTTGAAGATGGCGTATTGGAGATTGCTGGCGAAATGCGGATGGATGAGCTTCTGGATATACTAAATATTCCATACAATGATGATATTATAGAGCATAAAACTGTTTCAGCTTGGACAATGGAACATCTTCAAAACATACCAGCTGTAGGGGATAGTTTTGAGGATTTCGGTCTTTCAGTTTCTATAAAGCAACTAGACGGAATGAGAATTGAAAAGCTTGCTGTCAAAGCTATTAAAGCAGAAGATGAGGTAGCTGAATAATGGACTGGCTTATCTATCTTGGCATTATAATTTTGATAATTCTCTCTTTCTTCTTTTCAGGTACTGAAATCGCTTTTACTTCGCTTAATATTGGCAGAATCCGGCTAGAAGCGGAATCTGGGGATGTGAAAAAGAAAAAAACATATGATCTTGCTAAAAATTTCTCTTCAGTCCTTTATACAGTGCTTATTGGCAATAATCTGGTAAATATAGCTTTTTCCTCTTTAACGACTCTAATAGCAATGAGAATAATTGAAAAAACTAGTTCAAACATACCAATACATGCAATTACAGTTGCTATTACCACTGTGATAATACTTGTATTTGGAGAAATAACACCAAAGCTGGTCGCTAATGACAATCCTAACAAGTTTGCTGTCAGTGTGACATGGCTCGTAAAAGTATTTATATTTATCTTTAAACCGATTGTTTTTATTGTTACCAAGATGACGGAAAAACTATCCAGAATATGGAAGCCTAAAAAAGAGGAACCTTCTGTTACTGAAGAAGAACTTTTAAGTATTATTGAGACTATTGAGGAAGAAGGCGGATTTACTGAAAAGGAAAGTGACCTTATTAAATCAGCGATAGAATTTTCTGATGATCTTGCATTTGAAATACTTACCCCAAGAGTGGATGTTTTTGCAATAAACATTGATGATGACCCGAAAGACATAATTCAATCAGTTCTGGAAGAAGAGTATTCTAGAGTTCCGGTATATAAAGGGACGATAGACAATATAGTTGGCATATTAAGCACCAAGAAGCTACTAAAAGCAGCAGTCAAGAAAGGAGCGCAGATAGATATACGTACTATGATGCGTGAGCCTCTGTATATTTATAAGGCTATGAGCATATCTGCAGTTATGGAAGAGTTTAAATCAAAAAGAGCTCATATGGCAATAGTGCTGGATGAATTTGGAGGCACGATGGGTATTATCACTCTTGAGGATGTACTGGAACAGCTTGTTGGGGATATATGGGACGAAACAGACGATCTTGATGAAGGCACTATAGAAACATCAACTGGAATCTATGAAGTCGTCGGAGACATGTTTTTAGATGACTTTTTTGATATAATAGAATATGAAGAAGATGAATATGAATCAGAATATACTACTGTAGGTGGGTTTGTTACGGAAATGCTGGGGCATATTCCAAATATTAATGACAACTTTGAGTTTGGCGGTTATTTAATAACAGTGATTGAAGTAAGCAACATGAGAGTTGAGAAGGTCAGAGTAGAGGTAAAAAAAGATGTTGACTGATAAAATAAAGTGGCTTGGTCATGCCGCCTTCAGAGTGGACGGTAGCAAAACTATATATTTTGATCCGTTCAGGATAGATGCGGGAAGGAAAGCAGATATAATATTCGTTTCACATAAGCATTATGATCACTGTTCAAAAGAAGATATCCTAAAGATACTGAAACCTGATACAAAGATAGTGACAGAATCGGACAGCGCTAAAATACTTGGTCTAGATAATATGATTATCGTGAAACCATATGATAAATTTGCAATTAATGGTATTGAGATAGAAGCCCTACCTGCATATAACCTTACAAAACCCAATCACCCGAAGGAAAATGGATGGCTAGGTTTTCTTATTAAAATGGATAATGTCTCCATATACCATGCTGGTGATACCGATCTTATTGAAGAAATGAAGCATATTACAGCGGATGTTGCGCTTATACCTGTATATCCTGATAATAAATATGTCATGAATCCTGAAGAGGCAGCACAAGCTACTTTCTATTTAAACGCAAGAGTCATAGTGCCAATGCATTACGGAGTCATAGGAGGATCTGAGAAAGAAGCCTTAGAAGTTAAACAGCAGGCCAATCCAAAAACTCTTATAACAATAATGAAAATTCAAAAAAACAGTTTTTAGCCTTTTATTTGCTGTCCTGTAAGGATATAATCTATATGCATATTACACAAGTATAGCAGATGAGGTTATTTGGCGGGTAAAATGAAAGATAAATACTTCGGACCTGAAAATATTCCGGATAAGACACTTATGAAAAAGAAATTAAAAAAGCAGAGAAGAAAATCTCTTAAGGAAAAGCTGGCTATTATATTACTAACCATTTTTTACCTTGTATTAGCTTTAGCTAATCTTGGAGACGCAAAAGGACCTGTAAACGGATGGACTCCTCAAAGAGCTGGCTCTGTCGTTTATGTAGATTTCGAAGAACAGGAATCTATTGAGAGGATTACATATCTTTGCGGTTTAGGAGATACCTGGTATAACGTAACTGCGCTTGATTTATACTACAAGGATTTTTCGGGGAGATACATATATTTTGCAACACTGGAAAGAGGTCCGAGTAAATTTCTTAAGTGGCTTTATTTAGAGTTGGAACAACCAGTCATAACTGATTCAATAAAAGTAGTATCAGGAATTTATCAGGACAAGGAAGAGAATTTCATACGGGGTACAAGAGGGGAGATCATGGAAGTATGTTTCTTTGCTTCAGGCAAGGATACTCCAATACCGATTATTGAAGTAACTTTGTCAGATCCATATAAAGATGAAAAATCCGTGAATCTTTTTGATGAGCAGGATTTATATGTTTATGAACCATCTTATATGAATAGCACTTATTTCGATGAGATATATTTTCCAAGAACAGCATATGAATTTTTAATTAAGAATGACACTATTTATGAAAACACTCATCCTCATCTTGGTAAGATAATAATAATGTGGTCGTACAAGCTGTTTGGAGTTAATCCTTTTGGTTATAGGGCTATGGGAGCGATAGCCGGAGCTTTGATGCTTCCTGTAATGTACGCAATTGGAAAGATACTGTTTAAGAACCACTACTTTGCTATGTTAGGAGCAACTCTATTAGCATTTGAGTGTATGCATTTTGTGCAGACAAGACTGGGTACAGTCGACAGTTATCTTGTTTTGTTTATAATGCTTACTTTCTATTTCATGGCAAGTTATCTGGATATGGATCTTCGCAAGACAAGCTATATAAAAACCCTTGTACCACTATTCTTTTCCGGTGTTTTCTTTGGATGTGCGATATCAGTAAAATGGATTGGATTTTATGCAGGTGCTGGTATAGCACTGTTATTTTTCATAAAAATATTTATGCAGTGGAAGTCATTCGGATATGGCAGGATAATACATGGAGGGAAAGCTCTTGTAGCAAAGAATACCCTCTTGACTTGTTTTTTATGTTTGTTTTTCTTCATAGCCATTCCAGCTTTGATATATGCTGCCTCATATACGCCAATATTCCAAATACAATCCGCTGCTATAGATAACGAGAAATTTACTGTCATGGAAATGGCAGATAATATAGTTGCAAGCCAGAAGCATATGTTTGAATACCATAAAGGGGTTACACAGGATCATCCATTCAAATCCAGATGGTACACATGGCCTATCATGTACAGACCTGTCTATTACTATTCTGCACCTATCAAAGCAGAAGGGCAGTGGGGCACAATAGTAGCCATTGGAAACCCATTAATATGGTGGACTGGCCTTGCCGCGCTTATTGGAACTGCAATAGTATCTATAAAAAGACGTGACAAGCGAGGGTTATTTATTTTTGCAGGATATCTTTCCATATTGCTTCCATGGGCAGTAGCTCCTAGAAGCATAACATTTCTATACCATTATTTTGGATGCGTACCCTTCATGATTCTCTCAATCGTATACATAGCCTCATATTTTATGGAAGATAACCCAAAGATAAAGAAATATATAAATATATATGTCCTATTGAGCATCCTTATATTTGCAGCATTCTATCCTGCAATGACAGGGATAAAGGTCAGCGTCGATTATATCGAGCTTTTAAGATGGCTTCCAAGCTGGTGGTTTTAAATGAAAGAACTATATAACGTATCTGCTATAGATATAAATCCCAAATGGGAAAACATGATCACAAGAAAAAAACAGATCAGTAAAAGAGAAAATGACATACGCTCAGAATTTTATCGGGATTATACCAGGATAATAAACAGCAGGGCTTTTAGAAGGCTCAAACAGAAAACCCAAGTTTTTTTTGCTACTAGGAATGACCATGTCTGTACGAGAATGGAACATGTAAACAATGTTTCATCAATAAGCTTTGGTATTGCCAGATATCTTGGATTAAATGAAGAGCTTGTAATGGCTATTTCTGCAGGTCATGATCTTGGACATGCTCCTTTTGGACACAGCGGCGAAAGAATTATAAACATGATATCAAAAGATTATCTTAAAACAGATTTCTGGCATGAAAAAAACAGTTTAAGATTTATTGATTATTGTGAGACTATCCAGAATGCATCCGGGCAAGAAGAAAATCTTAACCTGACATATGCAGTAAGAGATGGTATTGTAACTCACTGCGGTGAAATAGAAAAAAAACAGCTCATACCCAGAGAGGATTATTATGATCTTGAATACATTAAAAATGCTTCAACGACCTCTCCTTATACATATGAAGGTTGCGTTGTAAAAGCTTCGGATATCATCGCATATCTTGGTAGGGATATTGAAGATGCTTTAAGACTGAGAATACTAAATCAACAGGATATACAGAGTCTTGACGAGATACTTAAACAATACAAAAAGGCAGAAGAGACAATGAACAACAGTACAATAATAAACAGTCTTGTAACTGATCTTTGTCTTAACAGCAAGAAAGAACACGGTATATGTTTTTCTGAGGAAGGTTTTATGATACTTAAAGAAATTAAAGCATTTAATTATGAGCATATATACAGAAACAAAAGACTTAAAAAATATGAAGATTACGCTAAGTTAATAATCGAATCACTGTTTGAAACTTTGATGTCTTTTTATAGGAATGGTGATACCTTACCATATATAAAATCTGAATTCTCTACGATTTATCCTGAACTTGCATCTTCGTTTTCGGACCGGCTAAGAAAATATTCTAAAATAGATAATAGAGCGGATAATCTAAAAAATGAAATGCTTTATGACCTTTCAAACAAAGAAGATTATACTTTGGCAGTTATCGATTATATATCATCTATGACCGATATGTATGCAAAAAAGTTATTTGATGAAATAACATCTTTTTAACAGATACACTATTATAAAGGGGAGATTTATGGAAAAGAAAGAATTATTTAAAAAAAACAAAGTAAGCCTAATTATTACAATTGTTCTTGTGGTGGCAATTGCCGCGCTTTTAATATTTAGTAAAGTAAACGTAATAACAGATGGGCAGACGATTACGATTAAGTCTGCTCTTGAAAGGGTTGTTATAGATTATGATAATGTGATGAGTGTCGAAAAGGCTGATAGTATAAATGTCGGAAGCAGGGTAATGGGTGCCGATCTGATAAAAATATATAGCGGAACGTTCAAGAATGATGAATACGGAAGATATAAACTGTATATATATAAGGATATCAAGGACTATATAGTTATACAGTATGAAAACGGATTTGTCGTAATAAACCAGAAAACCGAAGAGCTTACTGACCAGCTGTATAAAACAATCCTTGATGAATTTGCAAACAGATAAAAATGCTTGAATTAATTAAATACTGGTGTAAAATAAAGCCATTGTATAAAGAAAGGCATTTTTATTGGACAGTCTATACAAAATAGCGGATTCACATACACATATTTATCCGGACAAAATTGCTACAAGAGCATCAAACAGCATAGGCGAGTTTTATAACCTGCCTATGGCTTATACAGGTACTTCAAATCAACTCATTGAAAATGGTAAAAAGATAAATGTTCAAAAGTATCTTATATGCTCCGTTGCCACAAATGATCATCAGGTAACAAGTATTAATGATTTTATTATAGAACAATGCTCTGAACATAATGAATTTACAGGCTTAGCTTCAATGCATCAAGATTTTAATGATGTAGAGAAGGAGATGGAAAGAGTTGCAAAAAAGGGCCTTAAAGGAATAAAGATGCATCATGATTTTCAAATAGCATATGCTGATGATTCTAGGTTTTTCAGAACTTATAAAAAAGCTGAAGAAATGGGAATGATATGCTTGCTGCATGCAGGCGATGAAAGGTTTGATTACACAAGACCAAAACGCTTTATATCCATAAAGGAAAAATTTCCTAAACTAAAATGTATAGCGGCACATTTCGGGGGATATAAATGCTGGGAGGAAGCCTATATGACATTGCGTGGAGTAGAAGGACTATATTTCGATACATCGTCAAGCCTTTATGCCCTAGAACCGCATACAGCACGTGATATTATTAGAGCTTTCGGAAGCGATAAATTTTTATTCGGTACTGATTTTCCTATGTGGGATCATAAACTGGAATTGGAAAGATTTCTAAATCTACATCTTACTGAAAAGGAAAACCAAAGTATACTTTACGATAATTTTATGAATTTATTTTACGAGTTATAATGATATATCCGCTATATACGGAAGATGATCAGACGCAAGGGTGAAAGGGACTAGTACTTCTTTTACATTCATACCATGTGATACGAATATATAGTCGATTTTCCTATCTGGCGCATCTGAAGGGAATGTGTAGAAATGCTCTTTGCTTGTATTGGCAGTGTCAAATAGAATATCAGCTACCATTTTAAGCTGAGGATCTTCAGGTTCTACATTTAAGTCTCCCATAAATATTAGAGGGTTTTCGTAATCTTTGAATATCGGTATCAGCATATCTAACTCATTTTTTCTTTCGCCTTTAGCAAGACCGAAGTGAGTTACTATAACTCTTATATCAATACCAATATCAATAACTGAATCAATAAAGGAACGTTGTTCATAATATGTATCTTCATCGAATATAGCAGGTTGGTCAACTAGAACAGTATATGCAGTCTTTATAGGAAATTTGGAAAACAAAGTATTTCCCTGGTAACCTTCTTTTATAGCTCCTGCTCTTCCATAATACATATATTTATAATCTAACATCTTATTAAGTACCTCAGCCTGCTTCTCAAAATTAGAAAAACCGATATTGTAATGTACTTCATTCAAGCCTAGAATATCTGGCGAGTACTTGTTTATAACTTCAGCTGCCTGTGATAAATCTCTTCTTCTGTCTTTTCCGTAACTCATGCCAGAACAGATATTATATGTCATTAGTCTTATATCCATAATGCCTCCTGTTTCTATTATATTACAACCAAATGAGAATTAATGCTAGCAAATCTACTCATTTACAGCGAACATATATTCTGATAAAATGCTATCATACAGTATAAACAAGAAAGAACAGAGGAAATATTATGGCACAGATAATAAAAACATACTCACAGGATGTCCCTGCAGTCAGGTTTATTGGCAAGAAATATACCAATAAAGATAGGGTAAATGGCAATTATGGGGCAAAATGGAGTGAATGGTTTCAGAACGGCTGGTTTGACCAGGTGGAAAGAATGACAGATAAGAAACAGGATTATGAGGATTCGGATGCGTATATCGGTTTGATGAGATGCAAAAAGAACGAGGAGTTTGAATACTGGATAGGTATTTTCATGCCTAAAGGCACAGAGGTATCGAAAGATTTCTCATATATTGATTTTAACAGAAGCAGGCTTGGTGTCTGCTGGGTTTATGGTAAAGAAAAAGATTTATATATGCACGAGGAAGAATGCGCAAAAGAGCTTATAAATAACGGGTTTGAAATAACAGCGGATCATCAAGGCGCATACTGGTTCTTTGAAAGATACGGCTGCCCTCGTTTTACCACACCTGATGATAAAGGGAATGTAATACTGGATATCTGTCACTATATTAAATAAAGTATAATATCTGCTAACTTCACTCTGTATATATTGTCTCAGATGCTTAATAATGATACAATTATTAAAGTGTTGAGGAGGAGGTAATATGGCTCTACCAGTTGCACTTCAGTTATACTCGATCAGATATGATCTAGATAAAGATTTTGAAAATGTAATCAGAAAAGTAAAAGAATTCGGATATGAAGGCGTGGAGTTCGCTTCATTGTATAACAAAAAACCTGAATATATAAAAAGCCTTTTGGATGATGTAGGATTAATCCCAATATCAGCACATGTTTCATTGGATGAGATGCAAAATGATCCGGATAAGGTGTTTTCTACATACAAATACATAGGATGCAGATATATTGCAGTGCCTTATCTTCCTGAAGACAAAAGACCTGGAAAACCTCTTTTTTATAATACGCTTGAACAAATAACAGAACTAGGAAAAAAAGCAAAGGAAGCAGGATTGCAGCTTCTTTATCATAACCATGACTTCGAATTTGTAAAAATAGGCGAAAAGTTTGGTCTGGATGTCATATATGAAACAGTACCGAAAGACCTTCTTATGACACAAATTGATACCTGCTGGGTAAAGGTTGCAAAACAGGACCCTGCTGAGTATATAAGGAAGTATAAAGGAAGAGCTCCAGTTGTACACCTTAAGGATTTCTACAAAGACGAAACAGGTAAGGAAGGTAAGATGTATGATCTTATAGGCATCAATTCAAAAGATGGTAAACCTGCTGATAAGGACTCTTTCAGCTTTATGCCTTTAGGCTTTGGGAAACAGGATATACCAGCAATTTTACAGGCTTCAAAAGATGCCGGTGCAGAATGGGTTGTAGTTGAACAAGATATGCCGCAAAGCGGCAGGACCGCTTTGGAATGTGCAAGATTAAGTATTAAGTATTTAAATAATCTTATTTGGTAAAAACAGGAGGAAGAAATGTCAGAAGATATTCTCAACAAGTTCAAACAGATTCAGGATGAAAAAAAGAGCTCAGAATCGGATAAAGTTCTTAAAATAGGTATCATTGGGACAGGCTGGATAGCTGAACCGCATGTTAAAGCATACTTGAAATGCCAAGATGCAAAAATAGTCGCATGCGCAGACCTTATAGAAGGAAAAGCAGAAGCTTTCAGTAAGAAGATGGGTTTAGAGGATGTACGCTTTTATAGGAGCCATAAAGAGCTTTTAGATAATGAAGAACTAGATGCGGTAAGTATTTGCACATACAACTGTACTCATGCTGAATGCGCAATATATGCTTTAGAAAAAGGAGTAAATGTTCTTCTTGAGAAACCCATGTGCGTGACTCTAGATGAGGCAATAGCAATTGTGAAAGCAGAGAAAGCTTCAGGCAAGCTTCTCTCCATAGGGTTCCAGCCAAGATTCGATGAGAACATGAAGATGATAAAGAAGATTGTAGAAAGCGGTGAGCTTGGAGACATTTACTATATCCAAACTGGTGGCGGAAGAAGAAGAGGAATACCCACTCCCTTCGGAACATCCTTTATAGCAAAAGATACAGGCGGTATAGGAGCATTAGGAGATATCGGATGCTATTCACTAGATATGGTATTGAATGCTATAGGTTATCCGAAACCTTTAACGGTTTCAGGATATAAATCAGATTTCTTCGGAAAAAGGCCTGAATATTATCCTAATCATCCAGAATATGCGAAAGCTTTCGGAGTGGATGATTTTGCTGCTGCGTTTATAAGGCTCGAAGGAGGGATAATACTGGATTTCCGTATATCATGGGCGATGAACATGGATACAGCCGGAGATACTTTGATTCTTGGTACAAAAGCAGGATTAAGAATTCCATCAACAGAATGCTGGAATGGTACTGTTGGAGGTCCTATGAAACTTTATCACGAGGTATGTGGAAAGCAAGTGGAGACTGTTATACCAATAATCCAGACAAAATATGACCTTTTTGATATGAAGATAAGATCATTTTTAGATGCTGTTATAGAAGGATCTGAATCTCCTATTCCATCAAGCCAGATACTGTATAACCAAGCAATTATTGACGGAATAAATAAATCTGCTGAGCTTGGAAGAGAAATCGAGATAGAAATACCAAAGATATAGCATAAAAATGAAATGTGATATTATTTCTTAAAAGGCACTTCTAAAGCTGCCCTCATATAGGGATTTTATATCCCTGAAAAATCCTGTATAGTCGTGAGTTGCAGCTGTGGTGCGGCTTCAAGAACACCGCTCTGCTGATAGACATTACCCGTAACGGAGACATATTTTTTTATCGCGCCGTACACATACACCTCAACGCCGAGTTTGGTGTTATTAATGTAGTATTTTGCGATATCGTATTTGAAGCCCATTGCCTTAAAGAAGACGCGCAAGCCAGAGCTAGATGGACTTTTATCGATGTGGTAGCCTGCAATGTCCGCGATGGATTGACCGATAACGGTCATCGTACCGTCCGTATTGACGCAATGATCTATATCCATGGCACTTAAACTACGAAAAATGCCAAGCCCCAGACCGTCATATCTACTCTCCACCGCGACTGCGTCGGAATAATCGGTAAATGTATTTTCGTTGTTTGACTTCACCCGCCTATCGTTGATTTGATAAGACACTTTATCCGGCTTTACCTTTCCTTTGCACTCTTCGTAGTTCCACAAACAGAAATTACCCTTGTCATACAGAGATTTGTCGGCTGTTTTGGAGAGGTGTTCTTAAATACTCACTGGAACAAAACAGATGTTTCGGACGAAACTTTTGAAAGTTTCTTTTTTGTCCCTCTGCTATAAGCCGAAATAATTAACCCCTACGTGACGACCTTTATTTCCTATTCCTCACTTCCTACTGGACAGGCACATAGCAAAACCCTTAGTGAAACGAGAGAATTCTTTTGTCCTTTTAATATGCGGAGAATGGAGGGCACTTTTATACACCCAGTGTTAAAAAAAATTGTAAGTGTTATTTTTGTGCACTGTCCTCCTATAGATAACGTGGAAAAGCGTCCATACTGTAGCTCCCTAAATAAAAAAGGACAAAAAAATACGACACCTGCTATTATTGTGGATGCCGTATTAAGCACAGAATAAGGAATCGTGAAGCGCGATGTCCCGTTACACAGCTTTAAAAATTTTTTAATTCATCCGTAAAAGGAAATATGCTCAAGTAGTAATTAGCAACGCTGTAATTCAGGAGGGAAACGCTCTATCCAGCCTTTTTTGATTTGACACATTGGCAAGGGATATCACAACTGTTCATTTTCCAACCATTCGCGGTCAAGCTGTTCGGAAAGCCGAAACAGGTCTTGCCGCCTGTGGATACCAAACTTGTTATACAGCTGGTTTGTATACTTTGTGACAGTTTCGGGTTTTACACCCATTTCCTCTGCTATCTCAGAGCGGCGCTGCCCCCGCATGATGCAATCAGCTAGCTGATATTCGCGGCGAGTTAGCGGAGAGAGCTTGTGCTGAAATAAGTTTCTCATACGCAGGACGTGAGGGGAGTTCTCTCCCTCTGCCCACTCTGCTTCTAGCTCTGCCCCAATTTTCGATATGTCAGCTACTCCACTGACAGTCGCAAGTAAAGCGACAGGTTCCGGCACAGCGGTTTCGTCCGTTTCCTCTGCGACAGCCATAATCAAATCTTCCAAGGTGCGGCCACGGAGGCTATATCCTAAATACGGTTCTAACAGCAGATATAGAATCACAAGCGCGACGGCAATGACGAGATACACGACATACAGCAAAGTCAGATTGTCACGCAATGCGTGAAGCAGTACCGTTTGTACCAGTGATGCTGCAAACCCAAGCACTATGACACCCGGAGTAATGAACCGGGATGGATACTGCTTTGTCATGACAACGCCAAGATAGGAGGATATACCGCTGATTGCGCCCGCACCGAGTAAGGCACAAGCAGGAAGTGAAAGCTTCGGGACATACAAGGAGGCAATAGCAAGGAGAAAACCAAGTGCTCCTATGGCGAGCATCACCGACGCACTTTTCAGCGGCATGATATGGAACCTTTCCCAAAGCACCATTAGTATGATGCCGCACACAGCGGAGGAAAGATAATATACGGAAATGCCATGCTCCACGCTGTATGCAACAGCGCTGCCAAACAAGGCGATGACGGACGAGAACCCGATTAAGGTAAAAAGCTGAACCATTAATGTTTTTGGTTTGACAAGACCGTCAGATTTTTTCACATAGACCGGCCAAGTGTTTCTCGGCATTTTGCAGAAAAACAGCAAAAGCATCGCAAGGGAAACAATCGTGAAGCCTCGAAATACACCGAAGGGTATGGGTATCACATCATTCTGCAGAATGGCAATTAAGCACCCGGAGGAAATGAGGGAAATGATGAACTCCATCATCGCTGCCTTTTCTGTAAGCAGATTGACGATGACCGCGATTAAGCTGCCGATTAAAAAGACACAGCAAAAGGCTTGTATGTAAAAAAGCATAGCTGCTATATGTGGAGGGAACGGCAAATAAAACATCAGTGCGGAAAGCAAGGCAATACTGATGCTCAATCTTGCCGTCATAACACTGTGACGCTGTAAAAAAATTAGAAACAGAATATCTATAATAAACCCCGCTGCAACAAGAGCGGTGATAACGTTGCTATCGAGAGCAAAGGGGATTGGTGTTTTTGCCCCAATTGAAAGGGTTTTGCCGGAAAAAAGCATGACCCCCATCTGCCAAGTTGTAAACATAGAAAGGCAAAGGAGCAAAGGTAGCCCTACGCTTATCTGCTTCTCTTCATTTTCGGCGATTAGCGGATGGCGATTCATTCTTCATCCCCCTTTCAATCATTTTCAATGTCTGTATTATAGTGAGCTTAGCATGTTCAGTCAACGGCGTATAGGTTTTTTCAAAGAATTTTGTCTTTCATCCATACCTTATGGATATGAAGTTTTGGGGAAATGCACTATTCTGAGCTTAGTATTCCAGCGGGAAAGAGAGGTGAGTACCCTTGAATTGTAAAGAATTATTGCCCCCCATGCAGCCATCACAGCAAGCGTTTGAGCAGCAAACCCGATATGACTCTGCCACCCAAACCTTTACAGCACATTGTGCTGTCTGCGGGCAGGAGAAGAAGCAAAGGGCAACATGGCTTCGCAGTCGTAAAAAAACTCTCCTAAATCTGCGGTGGGAGCTTTTGTTCTGTAGCAGTTGTGGCAAATGGGTATGTGAGGACTGCTTTTTTATTGACGATGGAAAAGGCAATGGCATCGGTATTTGTACCGCTTGCGCTTTGGCACAAGGTATAAGCGGACTGACAAGCGCGCAATTTGAAGAAGCGTGGCTGGATATACAGCGACCGATCCAGAAAAGGTTGGAGGCTGCAAGGCGGGCGACCCAAAAAAATAGTCAGAACAAGCCATGAGAAAATGGAGGTGTTAAATGGATTGCACAAACTGCGGAAAAGAAGTTGCTGAATCAGTAAAGCTCTGCGACGGATGTGCAACGTCTTTGTCCTTGGTCTTTTGATACTGGGTATCATGGGCCTCATCAATGGATTTGGAGGGAAAGTAATTCTCTGCCCATTATCGGCAAGTTTACCATCCTGAAATAAATCCCGAATGGAGAATTTAATTTAAAAAGTGATAGGAGGATATTGATTTGAAAAGGATTTTATCTTTAATTTTAACATTTGTACTCATATTAACGCTGGTTGGGTGTGCGGTGACTCCGCCAGCTGGAAAAGATAACAGCAGGAACACCTCGTCTGAATCCAAAAACAAGCCCACGCAGAATTCGGATGACGAGGAAAATGCTTCTTCAAGCAAGATAAGTGATAATAGCAACTCGTTACCTGACTATTTCTCAAAGGACTTGGGACTAATTCCGGATTATGCCGAAATCGTCGCCGTTCGTGAGAAAGAAGGCGCTAAGGGCGTTGATGTCGTGCTCGCAAGCGATGGGAGCATAAACGGATTGCGTGACCATTACGAGCGGATTTTTGGCGAAGGGATTGTAAAAATTGAAGACAGGGATGATGGCTACTATATCTCCGCAAGGAAAGATGGCTTACTCTACACAACTCTGATTAGCGCAGATACCTATGAGGGGCATTTGCTATATAATGGTAAGATTTGCGTGACAGTATCTATACTAAAAGGAGAGAGTGACTCCGTAGATTCAGAGGGGGACGAACAGAACAGCGACACAGCATCTACCTCCGATAAATGGCCGACCCACGGTGCTGCGGCGAACATCCCTGAACTTGGGAAGTATTCGGAGTTAAAAGTCACCGATATGAATATCCTCGGTTCTGATGAGTTTATAATCGAGTGCAAGACGAGCAAAGAAGACCTCCGCGAGTACGCGGAAAGTGTCATAGAGAAATTCCCTCTCAAGCGAACCAAGATTGATGAAGGCGAACTGTATAGCGTTACGGGGTACGACAATAAAGGCTTGGTATTTACCGCACAGCACGATTCTAGTACAAATGTAGCAAAAATCCAGATTTATGTGGACTCGTTTTTTGATCCTGAAAACCCAGATGGAACGGACGAAAATGGCGTTCCAAATTGGGTAAATAAACATTAAGGAACGGATTGTTAACCAACACATTGAACCAAAAGGAGAGTTGATATTATGAATAAAATCCTAGTTTGTCTTTTAGCATTCGTGCTATTGTTTTCGTTTACCGGATGCGGTGCGAAAGGAAAATTGGAGGAAAAGATTTCAGAAAAAGTCTTTGAAGGGGCTGGCGGTGGAGACTTGGATATAGATGGGGATAAGATCACTATCAGGGGTGATAATGGAGAGACAGTGACCTTTGGCGACAATAAATGGCCTACGTCGGAGCTGGCAAGCATCATTCCCGAATTTAAGGACGGAACGATAAATGGTGTGATGGAATCCGCTGACTCCGTAGCAATCACATTGGAGTCGGTCAAAGAAGAGGATGTGCTCCTCTATTGGGAAACAATCAAAAAAAACTTGCTTAAAGATGTATATGAGATGATAGTAACGGATTTCATCACCGTCAGCGGCTATGATGGTGAAGGCATTAATGTAAGTCTTGTGTATATGAGTGAGGTATTGACGATTACTGTGACTGCCCGTCAGCAGTAGCAGTAGAAATCGTCTTGAAAAAAATTTAAATCTTTAGCGGTAAAGATTATGAAATCTAAAGTTTTAGCGTTTAAATTGGCACTATTCTTAACTCTTGGATTAATACTCCTTAGCGCCATAGCTACAAATTCGGCACCCTTTACACTGGATTAGGCACTTACAAATTTGACGGTCGAATTGAAGCGTGACCAAAATGACAGGATTTGCTACGATATCAAGATGGATGAACCCCAAAGTGTTTTGCACTTGTCGATATTTTAGGTAATGACCCGCAGCTTTTTCCGGTTTTACTTGCCTTACCCCGATTATAAAAATCGAACACAAGACCGGGAATAATGATTGGAAGGAAACATCGTTTGCATTCGTCGCTGATTATTTTGAAGGTGGTAATGTCTATGCTTATTATCCAGCGGAAGTGGAGTATGCGCAAGGGAGCGTCAATGTAAAAAGCATAGGTGAATAGCTTCCGGGTATATTTTTAATCCCATCAGAACTTCAAAGATATCACATCCCCGTATTCCAACATCATAACCTTAGGTAATCAGGTAGAATACATCAAAGCATCCGATTGGGCAAAGCTCTCGCTTTTGCTTCCCTTTATGCTTGTAAATTGAACAATATAGTGCGTGTTTGTTAGGAGGTATTTACCAATGAAAGACATTCAAAAAATAAAACAAAAACCGAGAGGCCGTATTCTCTCAATTATCATTGTTACCGCACTGCTCATCGCAGCAGCATCAGCTCCATGTATGCCTACACTGAATTCAAAGAGGTTACGCTCGAAATTAAAAAAATTGGCGATGATTATGCTGAAAATAATATGAAATTGCAGGCGCTGCATTACTACAGCATAGCTGGTTCAAGCGTCAGTGCTATAAGGCTTATGGTTCATCCATATCCTTGATATGCAGGGTGAAAGCAAGTAATTGAAGGATTTGGCAGATACGGAGGATACGGATGATATGGCGAAGCCTACATATAAGGATTGGGAATCTATCGCTGCTATCATCCCTGCTTCGCCGTACCCTTATTATTTTGAAGGACTGATAAACCACATTCAGGACAATGAGAGCAAAGGAAGCCTATCAGAAGGCTCTGAGTAATCCACTATTTTCTGAGAACAGTGCAGCTTTTTACTATCTGAGAGAGCTAGCATAGATGAGCTTTCTACCATACGGGATGAGCTTGCCGTGATAGAATCCGATCTTTATGAAGTTTTTACACCGAGACCCTATGGTTTGGAACGTCATCCTATGAACTTCAATGACGAATATTTGTTGGCTAAGGTAAAAGATGTTTTGGAGAAGGAACTAAATGAGTATACAGAGGCTTTGAGATATTATACTGCGGCACTCAGAGTAAATCCATTTGAAGTGAAGAATTATGCTTGCTGTACCTTCATCTCTATCTTCAACAATGATGTTGATGCAGTCATAATCTGTGTTAATGAAGAGCGTTGGAGCTGGAGAATAGCCATGGATGCCACAGACAGCAGATATTTCACTTTATTTGATAATCCCGGCAAATTAGAAATGTGAGCAATTACCCTGTTCCCTTTATAAAAGGTTAAGATTGAAGGCAATATAATGAGCGATCATGGGATAAGCAGAAGCGAATATCAGCGCATAGATATAGCAAGGGGTGAAACTGATGCCGGTTTCTCTCCTTGCTTTTCCGTATTTAGCTTCCTTTTTCCTTGTTTGTCCCTATGACACTGTGTTTCTTCTAGCAGAATTTCAATCACGATTTTCACCCTATACTCGGTGCAAAAATTTTCTCTTTCCCATTTTTGACATCCTTACCTTTCTTGTGCACTTTTATTGCATCAGGTGTCATTATTGTTTTCAAGTTAGTGACCCGAGTTCACGAACATTATAGCCTTTACTATATAGAAAAAGACTACAATAAAGTTACTCCTTCAGTGCGGTCTCCTTTTGCCTCGCTTGAAGCTGTCACATAAGTTTTTTTAATTAATCCCTGTGTGAACACCCCTAAAGAGGTGCTTTTTATTTCTTCATTTTTCCATTGATTAATGAGCGGTGATTGGCTAAGATAATAGATAACAGGCAAGGGGGGACTATGAACTATAAAATAGAAAAATGGGAAAGGGAATATCTGAGAGATTATGCTAAAAAACAGCTTGAGATAGCCAATCTTCCCATAATGCAAGAAAGAATAAAACGCTGGTATGACCACAATGAAAACAAAAAAGGGAAACCCATGATTGTTATCGAACTTGCATCATTCAAGGATGATGTAAGGATTCCTTTGAAGACACAGTCAGATTTTGCAAGGAATATTGAAAGCGCAATCCAAAACAACATACAGATTCATGAACTATTTGATGATGACGAGGTATGTCCGGATTCTATATCTTTTGGCTGGGATATAAAATACAGAGAATTCGGAGTGGATATCCCTGTGAAAAAGTCTAAAGATGCTCTCGGTAGAGAGATAGGCTTTGAATATCAGCATCCATTAAATGATCTAGAACAGGATTTTCACATTCTAAAACCATTTACATACACTGTTGATAGGAGCAACTCATTTGCAAGACTGGAAGCTGCAAAAGATATAGTCGGAGATATATTAAAAGTAGAAATGGAAAACGGTTTCCAAAGATGGGGCAATATGATAACCCAGAAGGTAATACAGCTTATTGGAATGGAAAAATGGATGATAGCAATGATTGAAACACCAGAAATAGTGCATAAACTTATGGATTATCTGACATCCAATCTAATTTCATATCAGCAATGGCTTCAAGATGAAGGTTTGCTTACAATGAATAACGGCAATCATTATGCTGGAGCAGGAAGCAGGGGATTTACTCATGAGTTGAAAAAGCCTGCAGACGGGCATATACGCTTGAAAGATTTATGGGTAAATGTAAATTCGCAGGAATCGACAGGTATATCTCCTGAAATGTACAAAGAGTTTGTGTTCCCTTATATAGACCGTGTAGCAAAGGAGTACGGGATGGTTTATTATGGTTGCTGTGAGGCAGTACATCCAACATGGGATACATGCTTAAAGGATTTATCAAATTTGCGTAAAGTGTCAATTTCTCCATGGTGCGATGAACAATTTATGGGCGAAAGGCTCAGAGGGACTAAAATAATTTATTCAAGGAAACCTTCTCCTCATTTTCTTGGTGTGGGATATGATTTTGATGATGATGAATATAAAAAGTATATGCTTAATACACTGAATGCTGCAAAAGGATGTAATTTAGAGATAATATACAGAGATGTATATACTTTAGGCGGGAATCCATCAAAAGCAAAAAGAGCCGTCAGGCTCTTAAGGGAACTTATAGATAAATACTGGGAATAGATTATCCCTTTTTTATAAATATAGTCTTTTTAAAGGGCGCTTCCGCAGTTAAAAATACAGTGAAAGCGTTCTTATCTGTAGGCATAACTTTATTTACACATATTCCAGAAAAACTATCATCTACAAAATCATGTTCAATATTGAGAAAGTATGGATGGAATTTTACGAAATGTGAATAACTGAATTTGCTATTTTTAACTCGAAGATTCTTTCCTTTTTTTGTTTTTAGAGAATAACCATTGCCTTGTAAAATACCTTCTTTATCAAACATTAAGACAGCAGCGCAGGGATACAGCTGGTCAGCTTTTGTTTCAAGTGATATTCTTGCTCCATCAGGTTGAAAAATGCATTCAAGAATAACTTCGGTTTTTGTATCTTTCCCATGCATCCTGTATCCAAATGGTATGCCAGGTATTTTTTCAATACTATCAAACTCAATAAATCCTTCAGATAAAAACATCATGTGTATGCTAAGGAATTTATGCATATACTTAATAGCCATCACATTTTTTGCTAGTACTGTCATGGAATTTTCACCATCACGCATACGTGCGATATCAGAATTAGGGAAGAATGCATCATAATGAGTGTAATCAAAAGGTTCGATAGCAACATCACCGGAATACAGGCTGGTATACTCCATATGCTGTACATGCCTTCCTGCAAAAGAGTAATATCCTTGGTCATTTATATCATAAGGATTACTGCTTGACATATCATATATTACTTTAGCCATATATGCGAATTGAGGATTCTTGTCAATATGAGCCATAACCATGTAGCTTTCAAATAGAGCGAATGGATATGTTTTAGTACCGAAATCCTGTCTTGTTGAATTAAGCGTGTATAAGGTTCCGTCAGGTTCGAAATATTTTGTTGACATATATAGATTGCGTCTGACATGCTCTAAAAAATCAGGCCTGTTTAATTCATGTGCAAGTATTATTAAGGATTCGTTATTTGTCAGATTATATATAGATATAGACCTTTCAGCATATTCGCCGTACTCATCACAGTCTATTCCTTCTACCAGATAAGAATTTATCTCATCCATCAGTTCAGGCATGTCAAGTATGTTCATTACAAGGGCAAGAGCGCTTGCAAGTACCCATCTGTGATTAGGAGTGTGAAAACCGTTACCTACCATCCCGTCAGCAGATTTAGTGAGAAAATCAATTATTATGTTATACACTTTTACTTCAAGTTCGGATGGTGACTTTTTCTGCATGTGATTTTTCAAAAGGCGTAAAGCTGGAGCTACAATCCTTACAGAAAATGCAATGCTTGTGGGGTCATGAGGATTTGTGCATGTCAAATCAAATGTATTATCTGAATGCATCCTGCTCAATGAATATTTCATAGCTATAAAAGCACGTTCTAAAAATAGTTCGTTGCCATAGAATCTGGAGAAGGGATTACAGTATCTAAGTATAAAATATCCGGCAATTGAAACACCTCTTGAAGGCTCTGAATAACCTGTTTCAGGATCAACTATACTTCCATAATATACAGAATCAGGATCCATGCACTGCCCTTCTAAAAGATTTACAATTACATCATCAGAACGCTTTGTTCTTTCTTTAATTAGTTCAATCATGCCCTGCCTCCTCTAATCTGGATTGTATGGCTTACTGGTGTCATATCTGTGAAGTAAACAGTGAAAGTGTCTTCAATTGGCAGATTACTTCCTCTTAGAGTCTCACTGCTTATTGAAGAGCCGTTAAATGCAGGACCTGCTATGATATAGTCTGAACCTACAGAATATGTGAAATAACCTTCCTGCAGCTGTATAAAATCATTTCCCACAGCCTGAATTGACGCGAATTCAGAATCAAAAAGACCGTGTTTGTCAAATATTAAATCAAGTTTACAGGCCAAATCATCAATTCTTGAAACTGTAAGGGTTATATCCGCACCATTATCTAATAGGTTAATTACTGCTTCAATATCGATATATTGCAACTGTGTCATCTTCCGGTCATCTTTATTAACGTCTGATCCTATAATTGGCGGGATGGATCTGTCTTCTAAAGGAAGAAAGTATCCCCATTGTCTTGTGTAATAAAGTCTGAAACCTTTTTCTGTTTTTTCTATGTATTCGCTTTTAAATCGTCCTTTAGGTCCGAAGAATGTCGCATTGAAACGAAGCCTCATTTTTAGCGTACCGCACTGTATAGAATAGAAGGTATCCTGTTTTGTAAAGATTGTCTGTGAAACATGAGAGCCTGTGCCATGACGGTATATGTCATTTTCATCAATAAAACCGTTAAAAGCGGATAAAGCTTCCTTTCTGTCAAGTTCAAAAAGCTCGATATCTAGAAGTCCTCTGTTGAGCAACACTAATGAAGGTATAGCAAGTAGGCTGTCATTATCATCAGTATCTGGGTTTTCATCAATTACAAGAGCTTTCATAGCATATGAAAGGGCTTTTTCGAAATCTTCATTCTTTAAAACAGAAGTTAGATAAATTAAGGAACCTAAATAATCCTGAAGGTATATTGGATTACTTCTGGTTTTTAAATTTTCCTTTTCATTTGCAAGATTTACTATTGTATCATCCGGTTCTATAAGCTTTAATACTGAAACCATATCATTTTGTGCGGCTTTCAAATATTTTTTATCCTTAGTCTCACGATATATATCACTTAGCGTATGTATATGCAGATTTGTAAGAAGAACAGGTTCCTGAATTTTGTCTTTAATTTCTTCAGCATGCTGCTTTAACTGGTCATCTTTAAGATCCTTCGCACAGTGAAGCATCGCAGAATACTTATATGCAGTGTTTTCTTTTAAGTTAGCAACAACATTTCTTGAAATTTCAAGATAATTCAAAGCAGCTTTTTGGATTTCATTACCGATGTATCTGTCACATGAGGATAATATTTTAGTATATATTTTAGCCATCCGGTATATATAAGATACATTCATTATGGATAAACAGAAGGATTCAGGTTCATAAGAACCTTTATCAGCAAGTTTTGTTGCCTCATTAAGATATTGCTGAACTTTATTCAGTAATACAGGAGATTTGTAATATGTTGAAAAAGAATTAAAACATGCGCTAATCATTATAAAAGCTTTTTTTACGTAATATAATGACGGGCACGAGAATCCTCTATCAGAAAAGCCTGTTTTTTTTGTCGAGGGTATGGTTATCGACGGATGTATGTATTTATCTGCAAGATCGGATATTAAGCTAAAATATTTCTTCATTGGTTACTCGCCTTTCATAGGAATTATAGCACGAGGGATATATTCGTCAACATCAAAAAGGCAGTATATTCCTATTTCAAGGATATTATATATATAAGAATGCACATTGCTGAAATATATAAAATATTATTTGTATGATTATTGCAAGTAATATATAATTGAAATGAACGGAGGTAAATAAAATGGGTTGGACGATATTAGGTTATGTAGTATTAGGGGTAATACTATTGGCAGCAGTTTATTTCATAGCTGCATACAATGGATTTGTCGGATTAAGAAATAAATATGAGGAAGCATACGCAACGGTTGACGTGTATTGCAAGAAAAGATATGACCTTATACCTAATCTTGTTGAGACTGTAAAAGGATATGCGAAACATGAAGAGCAGACTTTTATGAAGGTAGTAGAAGCCAGAGCAAAAGCTATGCAGAGTAAATCTGTAGCTGAATCACAGACGAATGAAACTGCTTTGGAGAATGCTCTTAAAAGCCTTTTTGCTATTGCTGAGAATTACCCGGATTTAAAAGCCAATCAGGGATTTTTAGACCTGCAGGCTCAACTGTCTTCTATTGAAGGAGAGATTGCAAGCGCAAGAAAGTACTATAATGCGATTGTAAAGAACTTCAATACAAGGACACAAACAATACCAAGCTCTATAGTTGCAGCAATATGCAAATTTGAGAAGCAGCCATATTATGAAGTTGCAGAACAAGAGCGTGAGAATGTAAAAGTGAGTTTTTAAAGAGAATGAAAAAGGCAGTTATTAATAGGAGTATAGCCGTAATAGCGCTGTCAGTTTTACTGATATGCGCTTTTTCAACAGTTTTTGCATATGATGTAAACGGATATCATATTTCAAATTATGATACAATTATTGATGTAGGCGAAAATAACGTAATGTATATAACTGAGAACATTACCGCTGTTTTTACTGCAGACGGGAAACATGGCATAATACGTACCATTCCTACTGTTTTTGAAAACAAAAAAGTCCACATCGACAATATAAATGTAAATGCTACATATTCTGTTGAATCAGCGAGGGAATATGTAGCTATACGGATAGGTGATGCTGATAGATATGTAAAAGGCGAAGTGAATTACAAAATAAGCTACTATTACGATTATGGTGATGACGGCGAGGATGCTTACGATAAGATTTATCACAATATACTGGGTACAGACTGGGATTGCGATGTCAACAATGTTACATTCACGATAAATATGCCTAAATCATTTGATGAAGATAACATAAGCATCACGTACGGAGATAGATATAGCACGAGTAAGTATACAGGCTATACAGTTACCGAAAATGTGATAAAAGGCGAAATATCAGGATTATATGCGTATCAAGGTATTACTCTGGCTCTAGAATTACCAGAAGGATACTTTGTGAATGAACACCCAATTGATGGTATAGACATTCCTGTTATAGCTATTGTATCTCCGATTGCTGTACTTATTCTTGTTTTTGTAATAATAGCATGGATAAAGAAAGGCAAAGATGAGCAGCTTTTCCCTTCACCGCAATTCTATCCGATTAAAGGCCAGTCTCCAGCAGAAGCAGGATACATAATTGATGGTGTAATTGATAATAAAGATATAACTTCCCTCATATTCTACTGGGCGGATAAGGGGTATCTTGAAATTACAGAAAAGCGTTGGGACTATGAGTTTACTAAGCTTGTAGAACCGAAATTCGATAATGAATATGAACAGTACATGTTTGACAAACTATTCGAATATAGAATTGATAATACTGTATCCACTAATGACCTTAAAGACCATTTCTATACAGCGCTTCCTATTATCAAACAGAAAATAAAGAAGATTTTTAGAAATGACAGAGAACTTGTTTCAAAAGAATCTCTAAAAAACCGTGGGAAATACGCGTTGCTGTCTGTAGTGCCATTCTTAGTGTTTTTGATACTTTCATGGATTGAATTCAAAGAAGCAGCTATTATGATACCGCTGACTATATTTTACGGCTTCTATTTCGCATTACTTTGCGGATTATACATTTCTGCAGAAAACAAGTGGAATATTATCGGAAAATTTAGAAAGTTTATGACAGCTATACTGGTCACATTGATGCTTGTTATAACGACACTGCTGACTGATGTTATGCTTGCTGGAATATATCCTTTTTATGATATAACGACATATTCAATTGCATATTTCATAATCGCATTTATAACTGCGATATCTTTAGCATATTCATTTGCTATGAAGAAAAGGTCTGAATACGGACAATATGTTATGGAATATTATTTAGGATTTAAAGATTTTATAGCAAATGCTGAAATGGATAGGATCAAAACGCTAATAGACCAAGACCCTAAATACTTTTACAATATACTTCCTTATGCAATCGTGTTAGGATTAGAAAAGAAATGGGGAAGAAAGTTTGAAAGCATAGTGGTAGAACCGCCTCAATGGTATCATGGATATAATATGAGGACATTCTCAACAGTATATCTGCTTTCAAGAATGAACAGTTGTCTCAATCAGACTGCTGCATCCATGGCAAAGGCCCCTAGCACTAGCAGCGGAGGCGGATTCTCTTCAGGGGGATTTTCCGGCGGCGGCGGTGGCGGCGGCGGTGGTTCAAGCTGGTAATAATTATTCAATATATATGAAAGGAATTGGTATACGAAATGATGATGAACAGTAATGTGGAAAGATTGAAAGGCACTTTACCGAAGGTCGGTATAAGGCCAACAATCGATGGAAGAAGAAGAGGCGTCAGAGAAGAGCTTGAGCCTGTTGTAATGGGGATGGCTTATGCCGCAGCGGAACTTATTTCACAAAACCTGAAGTATCCAAACGGAATACCCGTTGAATGTGTTGTCGCTGATACCTGTATCGGTAATGTGGCAGAAGCAGCAGCTTGCGCGGAGAAATTCGCAAGGGAAGGAGTAGGCCTCACACTGACAGTAACACGCTGCTGGTGTTATGGAAGCGAGACTATGGACATGGATCCACATATGCCAAAAGCTGTATGGGGATTCAACGGAACCGAAAGACCGGGAGCTGTATATTTAGCAGCAGTCTTGGCAGCACATAGCCAAAAGGGATTGCCTGCGTTCGGAATATATGGCAAAGACGTACAGGATGCAAATGATAACGAAATTCCTGATGATGTAAAAGAAAAGATTTTCAATTTTGTAAGAGCAGGATTGGCTGTAGCTTATATGAAAGGCAAATCCTATGTTAGCATGGGTAATGTCTCTATGGGTATAGCAGGATCGATTGCTAATCCATATTTCTACCAGAAATATCTTGGTATTAGAAATGAATACATCGATATGTCTGAATTTATCCGCAGGATGAATGAAGGTATATATAATAAAGAGGAATATAAGACAGCTTTAGAGTGGACAAGAAAGAATTGCAAGGAAGGTAAGGACTTTAACAAGGTTCCTCATACCCGTGAACAGAAGGATAAAGAGTGGGAGATATGTGTAAAAATGGCCATGATAACGAAAGACATCATGACCGGAAGCGACTATCTGACAAAGAACGGATTCGAAGAAGAGGGTTGCGGGAAAAATGCAATAATGGCAGGTTTCCAGGGACAGAGACAATGGACAGACTTTATGCCGAATGGTGACTTTATGGAAGCCATCTTAAATTCTTCTTTTGACTGGACCGGTATACGCCAGCCATATATTGTTGCAACAGAAAATGATGGTTTAAATGGAACTGCAATGCTATTTGGCCATCTGCTTACCTCTGGAACTGCACAAATATTTGCTGATGTAAGGACTTATTGGAGTCCCGAAGCAGTAAAGAGAGTTACAGGATACACACTGAAAGGTCATGCGAAGAATGGCATTATCCACCTCATAAACTCCGGAGCCGCTGCTTTGGACGGTACAGGAAGATGCGAGAATAATGGAGACCCTGTTATGAAGCCTTTCTATGAAATAACTGAAGAAGAAGCACAAGCATGTCTGGATAATACCACATGGGGGCCAGGAAGCTTAGGATATTTCAGAGGAGGCGGATTCTCGTCAACTTTCCTTACCAAAGGCGGAATGCCTGTTACAATGACCAGGATGAATATAGTGGAAGGTCTTGGGCCAGTATTCCAGATAGCAGAAGGCTGGACAGTAGATATAGATCCAAAAGCTCATGAGATACTTGTTAACAGGACAGATCCGACATGGCCTACGACATATTTTGCTCCAAGACTTACAGGAGAGGGTGCATTTACCAGCGTATATGAGGTAATGGCAAAATGGGGTGCAAACCATGGTGTTCTGACATATGGACATGTTGGAGACCGCTTTATTACATTGTGTTCCATGTTAAGGATTCCTGTAAATATGCATAATGTTGAGGTTGAAAGAGTTTACAGGCCTAGCGCATGGTCGTCATTTGGCACAAATGACCTTGAAGGTGCAGATTTCAGGGCATGTAAGAATTTCGGACCTATCTACAAATAATATGCAAGTTAATTAAATATATGTATATTGAAAACAGGACTCTTAACCGGTCCTGTTTTTTTACAATTAAGAAAAAGATACTAATTTCTTAATTCAAGTGTTAATATGTTAAAAGGATTTTATGTTTTACATATACAAAATCAAGTATTAAGGTATAATTTAGTTAACTTACCATAACAAGGCAGAAAGGTGATAATTATGGAACTAACCAAAAAAGAAATATCAGTATTACAAGAAACAGCTAAGAAATATATGGAGTATGCATCATTACCTATTCAAAAAGAAAAAATAACGCTTTGGAAGGCATTGAACAGAAGCAAGATGGAAAGACCTATGGTTGTTATAGACCAAATTCCCTGGAATGAAATGAATGATAATCATGAGCTGGATCTTTTTGTTGACAATCCTGTTTTCAGAAGGGTAGAGCTGAATTTGAAAAAAGAGATATATAAATTCAAGCACTATCCTGTCGATATGGTCTTAGATCCATTTATAAGGGTGCCTAAAGCAATAAGTAATACCGGTTATGGAATGAAAGTGGAAGAAGAGACTCTTTATGCATCAGGTAATGTGAGTTCCCATGTTTTTAAAAACCAGCTTGCAACAATGGAAGATGCCAAGAAAATAAAAGACATGATAGTAACTCATGATGAGCAAGAAACAAAAAGAAGATATGAGACTGCAAACGAAGTATTTGATGGTATAGCTCCAGTTGAGATGGAAGGTACTATTTTTCATCTGGGAGTATGGGATCACCTGTCACAGTTCATGGGTGTCGAGAATATATATTTTGATCTTGTGGATGAACCTGAAAAACTGCATCTTTTCATGGAAAGAATGACTACATCAGTTATTAAGGGAATAGAACAGGTTAATCAGTTGAAGATATATGACACGAATGCCAATGTCTGCCATTGCTCATATATATATACAGATGAATTATTACCTGACAGTGGGATGGGAAAAGAAACTATAACCAAATATGGTTGGGCTTTCGGTCTTGCTCAGCTCTTCTCTTCAGTATCTCCTGGTGTGACAGAAGAGTTTGAGTTGCCATATATAAAACGGATGGCTGAATATTTTGGAATGATATATTATGGATGCTGTGACAGGTTGGATGACAGACTGGATCTGGTTCTTACAATACCTCACCTTAAGAAAGTATCTTGCAGCCCATGGTCTATTAGAGAAGCGTTTGCTGAAAAAATAGGGCCAAAAGTGATTATGAGCAATAAGCCTACACCTGCATTAGTAGCGACAGCATCACTGGATGAAGAAGAAATAAGAAAAGATCTTCAAAGGACAGTTGATGCAGCTAGAAAGAATAATGTTAATCTTGAAATGATACTTAAAGATATATCCACAGTAAAATGCGAACCGCAGAGGCTGACAAGATGGGCTGAAATTGCAATGGATGTAGTAAATAATTATTAAATAAAGGGTAATGTAAATTACCCCCATGTCCCGATAGTCTAATGGATAAAACGGGGGATTCCGGTTCCTCAGATGCGGGTTCGATTCCTGTTCGGGACGCCAAAAGCCGTATGCATGCATACGGCTTTATTATGCTACAGAATTCTTACTAATGAATGAGAGTAATGCTATACAATTGAAATTATTACTGTATAATACAAGTAGCTTTTAAAGCAAACCGAAAGGCGGATAATATGGAACTTACTAAAAAAGAGATATCAGTCTTACAGGAAACAGCAAAACAATACATGGAATATGCCTCTTTGCCTATACAGAAAGAGAAGATCAATCTTTGGAAGGCTCTGAATAGAAGCCAAATGGAAAGACCTATGGTTGTAATAGACCAGATTCCATGGATTGAGATGAACAACAACCATGAGATGGATTTATTTGTAGAGGATCCTATTTTCAGAAAAGTTGAATACAACCTAAAAAAAGAGATATATAAGTTCAAGCATTACCCTGTAGATATGGTGCTTGATCCGTTTATCAGGGTTCCAAAAGCGATTACAAACACAGGATATGGCATTGGGGTAGAGCAAAAGACTCTGTATGCTTCTGGCAGTGTTAGCTCTCATGAGTACAAAAACCAGTTAGTAACCATGGAAGATGGGAAGAAGATAAAAGACATGGTTATAACGCATGATATACAGGAAACCAAAAGAAGATATGAGACTGCAAAAGAAATGTTTAAAGGAATAGCTCCTGTTGAGATGGAGGGTATGTCGTTCCATTTGGGAGTCTGGGATATGTTATCTCAACTAATGGGAGTGGAAAACATCTATTTTGATCTCATTGATGAACCTGAGAAAATACATTTTTTTATGGAAAGAATAACAAACTCAGTAATTAAAGGAATAGAACAGTCAAATGAATTAGGGATTTTTGATGATAAAGCAAATACCTGTCACTGCGCATATATTTATACTGATGAGTTGTTACCCGACAGCGGGATGAGTAAAGGGCCATACACAAAGAACGGCTGGGCATTAGGAATGGCGCAGCTTTTCTCCTCAGTTTCACCTGCTATTACTGAAGAGTTTGAAATACCTTATATAAAAAGGACGGCTGAACATTTTGGTATGATATATTATGGGTGCTGTGACAGACTTGATGACAGGCTAGATATGGTTCTTACTATACCTAATCTTAAGAAAGTATCTTGTAGCCCATGGGCTGACAGAGATGCTTTTGCAGAGAAAATAGGGCCAAAAGTGATAATGAGCAATAAACCTACTCCTGCACTTGTAGCGACAGCATCACTGGATGAAGAGGAAATAAGGAAAGACTTGCAATGGACTGTAAAGGCAGCAAAAAGAAATAATGTGAATCTAGAAATCGTACTTAAGGACATATCCACTGTAAAATGCGAGCCTGAAAGGCTTACAAGATGGGCTGATATAGCTATGGATGTGGTAAATAATTACTAAAAAGGTTATTTAATATATTATCAAAGCCATGGGTGAAATATCCATGGCTTTGATTCACGCATTAAAATAATTTACAAATTCGTAAAGTAAAAATATTTACAAATTTTTTGAAATACCTATTGACAACAGTTTTTAAGGGTATATAATCTGTATTAGTTAATTAGTATAGTAATTAACCAAGATGCGAAAGGAGGATACTGTGAATATAGATTTTGAATCAGATAAGCCAATATTTGTTCAGATAGCAGAGTGGTTAGAAGACGCTATTTTATCAAATGCATTTGAAGAAGAAAGCCAGATCCCTTCCATAACAGAGATATCTGTAATATGTAAGATTAATCCGGCAACGGCTTTGAAAGGTATAAACATGCTGGTGGATAAAGAGGTAGTATACAAGAAAAGGGGATTAGGGATGTTTGTAAAAGAAGGAGCGGTTAAGAAGCTGATGAAAGAAAGAAAAAATAGATTTTATGAAAGCTATATAGAAGCGCTTTTAGAAGAAGCTAGAAAATTGAATCTAAATAAAGAAGATATTTTGGAAATGATAGAAAGAGGGTATTCAAAATGAGTGGTATTGAAGTAAGAAATTTAAGTAAGAGTTACGGTTCGACTCAAGCGTTAAACCAGGTAAGCATTAATTTCGTAGAAAACAGAATTTATGGGTTGCTCGGAAGAAATGGGGCAGGAAAAACAACACTGCTGAACATAATCACTAACAGGCTATTCGCTGATTCTGGAGAAGTAACATTGGATGGAAAAGTTATACAGGAAAATGACATTGCTTTATCCAAGATATACATGATGAGCGAGAAATGCTTATTCCCGGAAAAAATGAGAGTCAGAGATGTTTTTAAATGGACCGCTGCATTTTATCCTCAGTTTGATATGGAATATGCATTCGCAATCGCATCAAAATTCGAACTGGATCTGAAAAAGAAAAGAGATTCATTGTCAACAGGATATGGATCCATTTTAAAGCTGGTAACAGCAATGAGCGTCAATGTTCCATATGTATTCTTTGACGAGCCTGTATTAGGACTAGATGCGAATTACAGGGATCTTTTCTATAGACTGCTAATAGAAAAGTATAGTGAAAAGCCTTTCACTGCAATAGTATCCACACACCTTATTGATGAGGTGTCCTCTGTAATAGAGCATGTAGTGATGATTGACAAAGGTAGGATAATAAAAGATGAGCCTCTAGAAAGCATATTATCGCAAGGCTATACCATAACAGGTCCAGCTAGTGCTGTTGATTTGTTCATATCTGATAAGGATGTTATGAGTTATGATATGCTTGGCGGCCTTAAGACTGCTTATGTTTCTGGTAAGGTTCCACAAGATGTTCCACAGAATCTTGAAATAACAAAGATGGATCTTCAAAAAATGTTCATAAAGATGACAAATGAAAAGGAGGTATCAAAATGAACTTAAAAGCATCATATAAATATGTAATGTATGATAACAAAAGGGCTCTGCTCATATATTCTTTAATAATAATCCTTGTAACCGTATTGCTATGTACAGTATCTATATCATGGTCAAATGGAAACAATACTTCGCAGATAGGCGGTATGGAAATAGCTTCAATGATATTTATATTCGTTGCAGGGCTTACATCCTTTAAGGACAACTTCCATATGCTGATGCAGAACAGCGTATCAAGGAAAGGTACATTTGCTGCAACTATACTAGGTTTCGTCACTACATCTGGAATATTATCAGCAATCAGTATAGTTGTTATTCTTATAACCAAGTTAATGTCTCAAATAGAAAAAAATATTATTTCAGAAAGTTTTTTTGAGACAATGTATCCTGTACATGTCAACAAGGTGAATAGCATTCTAGTTTTACTTGAATCCTTCATGCTGTACTTTGTGATGATGCTTGCTATTGTCGGTATTGGGTACCTTATAGGAGTCATATTCTATAGGCTTAATAAGGGTGGCAAAGTCGCTCTTGCAATAGGCATACCGGTATTCTTCAGTGTGTTTATGCCAGTAGTGGATGTGTTGGCTTTTGGTGGCAGAATAACATTGTGGTTGATAAGATTCATGGATTTTATATTCGGCGCTACAGCACAAAATCCATATATGGCAGTAATATCATTCATGGTAATATTCTTAATTAGCGGTCTGTTATCATGGGTTGCGATGAGAAAAGCACCTCTTAAAGCATAACATGTTGACAGATATCAACTATAACCCCTTAAATATTAAGGGGTTTATTTTTACATAAATGTGATATAAAATTTATTTGAGAAAGAGTTGAAGAAACGAAAGGGGGGTTATGGTATCTTTATCAGCAATAATAGGAATAGTATTAACTCTTATTATTACATTAATACTGCCTGTAGCAATCTGGATAATTTTTGCGAAAAAAATTAAAGGTATATCTAGGGCAATAATAGCAGGAGCTTTGGGATTTATAATCCCTCAGTTATTTATTCGAATTCCCATTTTGCAGTTACTGGGTACTAATCAATCAGTTGTACAGTTCAGCGAGGATAATAAATATCTTTTCCTATTAATCCTTGCTTTCAGTGCAGGACTTTTTGAAACAACAGGAAGGTTGATTGTACTTAAGGTTCTTTCGAGAAATGAACTATCCTATTACAGTTCATTAGGAGCTGGATATGGACATGGAGCAGCTGAAGCAGTCGGGCTTATAGGCTTAACATATGTTAACAACTTAATTTTTGCAGTTATGATCAATACAGGCTCGCTTCCAACTGGTGATGAATACGAATTTATAAAAGAGACATTTCTATCTACATCTTCCTCGCTGTTCTATGCTGCAGGTATAGAAAGGGTTCTTACTGTGGTTTTTCATATTGGCCTTACAATACTTTTTGCGTATATGATGTCAAAGAAGAAGACTCTTACAGGGTTTATATTATGCGTAGCTATGCATACATTACTGGATTTTACTGTTGTTGCAGTAAATGCACTAACACAGAATATATGGATTAGTTTAATAGTCTTATCTGCATTTGCAGTTATATCATCTGTTTTAATTATAAAGGTAAGAAATAAATTTAATATAAAGGAGATGCCGAAGGATCCTGCTGAAAAAGCATTGGAAGAAGGTTACTAAAAAATGAAACTGTTAACAATTGATTATGTGCCAGGCAAGGAAATTGAATATTTAGGACTAGTGCATGCAGGAATGGTCCAATCAAAACACATTGGAAAAGACATAGCTGCAAGCTTTAAGACTTTAGTTGGAGGAGAGCTGTTCGGTTATACTGAAATGATGAATGAATCACGAGCAATGGCAACCAAAAGAATTGTTGAGCAGACGGAAAAACTTGGTGCAGATGCAATTATAGGGTTAAGATATGTATCAGCAGCTATTACACAAGGTGCAGCTGAAGTAGTTGCATATGGCACCGCCATCAAGATTAAATAGCAAGGGATTCATTTTTATTTTATCCATAAATTTTTAATGTTAATTTATTAAAACCACTTGCCATACTTTTATATAAATGGTAATATATTAAAGGAACTTTAAGTGCGGTGCAGAGATACCCACAAGGTGTTTATAAAGAAGAATTAACAAGATTCATCTATCCTTGTATGCATACGCAGGCAAGGATTTTTTTTAGAGATTTTTATGAGGAGGCGAATGTGGAATTCAAGGCTACTTTGATGGATGAAGATGCGGTAAAAAGATCGTTAATTCGCATATCGCATGAAATCTTAGAAGACAACAAAGGTGCTGAAGGGATTTGTCTTGTAGGCATTAAAACTAGAGGAATTCCATTAGCTGAAAGGATTGCTAAGAATATAGAAAACATATCTGGGAAAAAAATACCGGTAGGAGTGCTGGATATAACATTGTATCGTGATGATTTATCCAAATATTCTGATGACCCGATACTTAATGCGACAGATATCCAATTTGAAATAACAGGAAAAAACGTCATCCTTATCGATGACGTTATTTTTACCGGTCGTACTGCACGCGCTGCAATGGATGCGATATTCGCAATAGGCAGAGCGGCAAAGATTAAATTGGCAGTGCTCATCGACAGAGGGCACAGAGAATTGCCAATAAGACCGGATTTTGTAGGGAAAAATGTTCCATCATCCAAAGGCGAGATGATAGCAGTAAAGCTTTTGGAAACAGACGGGATAACTGGCGTGAGCCTTTATCGAATATAGATATTGAGGAAATAAACTAGGAGGAGAAATTACAATGGGAAAAACAGTAAATGAACGCTTCACATTAAAAACAGCTGTGCTAAGTTTTCAGCACATGTTCGCAATGTTTGGAGCAACGGTGCTCGTACCGATTTTAGCAGGCATGAGCATATCAGTAGCACTGCTTTCAGCAGGACTTGGAACAATAGCATTCTATTTCATAACTAAGAAGAAAGTTCCGGTCTTCTTAGGAAGCAGTTTTGCATTCCTGCCAGCATTGATAGCATCAATGGCAGGTTCTGGTGCAATCGGCTCAGACACATGGAATGTTGCAATGGGAAAAACAAGTGTGGCGGTTATGCTTGCAGGTCTGGTATATATCGTATTCTCTCTATTGCTTAAAAAGATAGGTGTAGACAGAATAAGAAAATTATTCCCACCGATAGTTGTTGGTCCGGTAATCATAGTAATTGGTATGATTCTTGCACCAAAGATGTTCTATAACAACATTATAGGTCAATCGATATGGTTTGGAGTACCAGCATGGAAAGAATGGACTGCAGCAGGAATCACAGCTTTAACTATCCTTGTTGTCAGTGCGGTTGCGAAACCAAAAAGTTTCTTAAAAGTAATACCGATTCTAATGGGATTTATCGTCGGATATATCTATTCATTAATAATAGGTTTAATAGATTATTCAACAGTTGACTGGAGCCAGATAATTATATTCCAGGACCTTGGAAAGACATTTAGCTTTTATAAGTATCTGTCATTTGATTTAGGCGTTATACTTTCAGTTGTGCCAATCGCTATAGTTACATTTATGGAGCATCTTGGTGATATCGCAGCTAATAGCACAGTTTGTGGTAAAGACTTTATGGTAGACCCGGGAATTCATAGAACATTAATGGGTGATGGAGTCGGAACATTTATAGCAGGAGCTTTAGGCGGACCTCCAAACACAACATATGGAGAAAATACAGCTGTTCTTGCAATAACAAAGAACTATAACCCTAAAAATATCTTCTACGCAGCAATTATGGCAGTAATATTCGGTTCTATTACAATATTCGGGACAGCAGTAAGTACAATACCTTCTGCAGTAATAGGAGGTGCATCAATAGTGCTATTCGGTATGATTTCAGCAGCTGGACTTAGGGCATTAGTAGATGGGAAAGTCGATTTCTCTGATACAAAGAACATATTGGTAGTATCAGTAATACTTTCAGTGGGTCTTGGTTTAGGAGCTATGAGCCTTGCAGGTGATGTTACCGGTGATACAGCATACAAACTTATGATCGGTGCAGTAGAAATTTCTCCTCTTGCAGTAGCAACCCTTTTAGGAATAATATTGAATTTAGTAATACCTGCTGACAAGAAAGACGAAGCAGTTAACAAGTAATTGGTTTTAATTACGGCTGCCCTCTGAAAAAGGGGGCAGCTTGTTTAAAAGGAGGATGACATGTTATTAAAGAACGCTTTTATATATACAGATGGAAGCTTCAATTCCTCCGACTTGCTAATAATTAATGAAAAACAATGGATAGTAGGTAAAAATCTTTCATCTATTGAAAGCAAGCAGGTTATCGATCTTACTGGAAAATATATTATACCCGGTCTTGTGGATGTTCATGTACATCTTAGAGAACCGGGATTTGATTATAAAGAAACAATACTTACAGGTTCTAAAAGTGCTGCAAAAGGAGGATTTACATCAATATGCGCAATGCCAAATGTCATTCCTGCACCTGATAATATTAATAGCATAAAGATGGTACAAGATATTATTAACAAAGACGCGTGTATTAATGTATATCAATATGGCTGTATAACAGAAAATAGGCAAGGAAAGAAAACAACAGAATTTTCCATGCTGAAAGATTATGTAACAAGTTTTTCTGATGATGGAAACCCTGTCTCATCAGACTTAGTAATGAAAGAAGCCATTAATAAAGCATCTTTTAATGATGTCCTCATAGCTGCACACTGTGAGGATTTTTCATATGATGACCCCAGGATGAGCGAGTATATGAATATAAAAAGAGATATTGAACTCATTAAGGATATGAATATAACATGTAGGTACCATGTATGTCATGTGTCATCTAAAAAAAGTATCGAACTGATAAGAGAGGCAAAAAAGCAGGGAATCAGCATAACATGCGAGACTGCTCCTCATTATCTTATCTTCACTAATGAAGATGTTATATCAGAAAACTTTAAAATGAATCCTCCTTTGGGGGATAAAGAAGATAAACAAGCATTATTACAAGCAATCTGTGACGGGACAATCGACATGATTGCGACAGACCATGCCCCACACACTCATGAGGATAAATTATCAGGAGCTATGGGTGTTATTGGATTAGAGACTGCATTTAGCAGTATGTATACTTACTTGGTTGAGACTGGATTAATCAATCTTGAAAGGTTGGTTGAGCTAATGGCAATTAATCCTGCAACGACATATAGGATACCTGGATATTCTGATTTTACCGTGCTTGATACAGATGCTGATTATATAGTTAAAGCAGATACCTTTTTATCAAAAGGAAGGAATACTCCTTTTGAGGGAATGCGCATGAAAGGAAGAATAATTAAGACAATATGCAAAGGGAAAATCGTATGGGAATTTACGCAATAACAAGTATGAAGCAGCTTACATATGATATTTATGAAATGAAATTATCCGGAGATACAACTTGGATAAAAGCACCCGGGCAGTTTGTTAATATAAAAATTGATGGTCTTTTTCTAAGAAGACCTTTGTCGGTATGTGATATATCTGAAAATAATATTACCCTCATATTCAAGGCAGTAGGAAAGGGTACAGAAATACTTTCATCTATGAAACCATTACAGCAGTTGGATGTATTATGTGATCTAGGTAATGGTTATGACACTGATGTTGTAACAGAAAAGCCTCTTTTAATAGGTGGAGGTTGCGGTGTACCTCCTTTGTACTATCTGGCAAAAATCTTAATAAAGAAAGGTTTTACGCCAAATGTTATTTTAGGTTTTAATAAAAAAGATGATGTTTTTTACGAGGAGGAGTTTAAAGCTCTTGGTTGTAAAGTATATGTCTGTTGCTTAGATGGAAGCTACGGACACAAAGGTTATGCAACTGATGTGCTTAGCGAAATTGATTATGACTATGTTTTCACATGCGGGCCTGAACCCATGCTAAAGGCCGTTTATAACAATTGTGAAACATCAGGCCAGTTTTCTTTTGAAGAGAGGATGGGATGCGGGTTCGGAGCTTGTATGGGATGCACATGCAAAACCCGATATGGATATAAAAGAATATGTAAAGAAGGACCGGTTTTGTTCAAAGAGGAGATAATATGGTAAGTTTAAAAGTAAACCTTAGCGGATTAGAATTATCAAACCCAATAATACCAGCTAGCGGATGTTTCGGGTATGGAAAGGAATACATTAACTATTATGACATTAACATATTAGGCTCGTTCAGTATTAAGGGCACTACTAAAGATTTAAGATTCGGGAATGCTACTCCAAGGATTGCCGAAAGCAATTGTGGTATGCTTAACAGTGTCGGCTTGCAGAATCCGGGTATTGATCATGTGGTTGAGTATGAAATGAAAGAGATATTATCATATTATTCTAAACCTATCATAGCAAATATATCTGGATTTTCTATTGAGGAATATGAATATTGTGTAAAAAGATTAAAAGGGATTAATAATGTAGGTATTATTGAGGTCAACATAAGCTGTCCCAATGTGCACGATGGGGGAATGAGTTTCGGTACAAGCGCGGATATGGCTGCAAAAGTAACTAAGGCTGTAGTAAAGGCAGCAGATAAACCTGTTTATATTAAATTATCTCCTAATGTGACAGATATAGCATCAATAGCAAAAGCATGCGAAGATGCAGGCGCTTCGGGAATTTGCGCAATTAACACTTTATTGGGGATGAGGATTGATATAAAAAAGAGAAAACCTGTACTAGCCAACATAACAGGAGGATTATCAGGTCCTGCAATCTTTCCTATAGCGCTTCGCATGGTGTATCAAATATATGAAGCGGTTAACATACCAATAATAGGTATTGGAGGAATAAGCTCAGCGAAGGATGTTTTAGAAATGATGATGGCAGGAGCAACAGCGGTACAGATAGGTTCAATGAACCTTACGGATCCATATATATGCAAGACAATTATAGATAAACTGCCAGACGAGCTGGACAAGCTGGGTATTGAAGATATAAATGAAATAATCGGAGGAGCTCATAAATGAAAAAGGATGTAATTATAGCATGTGATTTCCCGTCAAAAAAGGAAGTAATGGATTTTTTAAATTTGTTCGGAAAGGAAAAGCCATATGTAAAAATAGGTATGGAACTGTTTTATGCAGAAGGTCCGGATATAGTAAAGCAGATAAAGAAAAAAGGTCATAAGATTTTTTTAGATCTTAAACTTCATGACATACCTAATACTGTCGAAAGAGCAATGAGAAGCTTATCGCTTCTAGATGTGGATATGGTGAACCTTCACACTTTAGGTACTGTAAAGATGATGCAAGCTGCGCTTAAAGGTCTTACAAGGGAAGATGGAACCCGTCCTCTGTTAATAGGCGTAACAATGCTTACTTCAATAAATAATCAGGAGCTTCATGAAGAGCTGATGATAAGTGGGACTATGGATGAAGTAGTCATGAATTATTCTACCCTGGCATTGAAGGCTGGAATAGATGGAGTAGTATGCTCGCCATTGGAAGCTGCAAAAGTCAAGGCAGCATGTGGTAAGTCGTTTATTACAGTAACACCGGGTATAAGGTTTAAAGACAGCAAAAAGGATGATCAGTCACGAATAACAACCCCTTTTGAAGCTTCTACGATAGGATGCGATTACATAGTGGTCGGAAGGCCTATAACGCAAGCGCAAGACCCTGTGGCAGCATACGCAAGATGTTTGTATGAATTTGTAGAAGGAAAGGAAAGCTAATGAAAAGAAAAATAGCAGAACATTTGTTGAATATACAAGCAGTATTTTTGAGCCCAGACAAACCATTTACATGGGCAAGCGGCATTAAAAGCCCTATCTACTGTGATAACAGAATTACGTTATCTGATCATCTGGTAAGGCTGGATATTGAAAAAGGGCTTGCTGAATTAATAATAAAAAATTATCCTGATTGCCAAGCAATTATGGGAACAAGCACAGCAGGTATAGCCCATGCAGCAATTACTGCGCATTTACTTAAACTGCCTATGGGGTATGTGCGTTCTTTAGCTAAAGACCACGGTAGAGGTAATCGTATAGAAGGAAGACTTATGCCTGGGCAGAAGGTCGTTGTAATAGAGGACCTGATATCCACTGGCGGAAGTGTTATAGATACAGTTGAAGCGCTTAGGGAAGAAAAAGCTCAGGTTCTAGGCATAGCCAGCATTTTCACATATGGTATGAAAAAAGGGATTGAAAGACTTAGACAGGCGGATGTGTTGAATATTAGCTTGACGGATTTTGATACTGTTATTGAAGTAGCTTGCGATAAAGGGTATATAAAAGAGGCTGATAAAAACAGATTACTGGCATTTCGTGATAATCCTTCTGATGAAGGATGGATTAAAGTATAAGGAGACCAACTATGAAGCATCTGATGGATATTACTGATCTTACAACTTCACAGATCGATGAGCTTATAAACACTGCAAACAAAATTATATCTGACCCTGAAAAATATCAGGACACATGTAAGAGAAAAAAACTGGCTACTTTGTTTTTTGAGCCAAGCACAAGAACCAGACTTAGTTTCGAAGCGGCAATGCTTGAATTAGGAGGGAGCGTGTTAGGGTTTTCAACATCAGACGGTTCTTCATCTGTAAAAGGCGAAAGTGTAACTGACACGGTACAGACAGTAGGATATTATGCAGATATAATCGCAATGAGACACCCTAAAGAAGGCGCTCCGCTCGCTGCATCAAAAAGAACTACAGTCCCGATAATAAATGCAGGAGATGGAGGACATAGTCATCCTACTCAGACGCTTGCCGATCTGCTTACTATTCAAAGAGAAAAAGGAAGGCTTGCAAACTTGACAGTGGGATTTTGCGGAGATTTGAAATTTGGCAGGACTGTTCATTCGCTCATTAATGCACTGTCAAGATATGAAGGTATAGAGTATGTGTTCATATCTCCAAAAGAGCTTGTAATACCAGATTATGTGAAAGCAGGTATGCTAGATAATAATAAAATAAAATATGTCGAAACAACGAATATAGATGAATTCTTGCCAAAGCTGGATATATTATACATGACCAGGGTCCAAAGAGAGAGATTCTTCAATGAAGCAGACTATATACGCTTGAAAGATAGCTATATACTTACTCCTGATAAATTAAAATCAGCTAGGGAAGACCTTAGTATAATGCATCCTCTTCCAAGAGTTAACGAGATATCAGTTAAAGTTGATGATGATTTGAGAGCCTGTTACTTTAAACAGGTTAAAAACGGTAAATATATACGTATGGCACTTATACTTATGCTTTTAGATATTAAAGTATAATGGAGGATAAATATGAAAATAGATAGCATCGTTGACGGTATTGTACTAGATCATATAAAAGCAGGTAACAGCATGAGGATATATAAATATCTTAATCTTGAAGAACTTAAATGCTCGGTGGCAGTAATAAGGAACTGTAGAAGCAGGAAATATGGCATAAAAGATGTAATCAAGATAGACTCAATCATAGATATGAACCTTGATGTCCTTGGATACATAGATCCTAATATTACTGTTAATATAATAAGAGAAGGAAAGATATCTGAAAAAAAGCATTTAGAACTGCCAAAAAGGCTAGTTAATGTTATAAAGTGTAATAATCCCAGATGTATTACTTCGACAGAGCAGGAGATAGACCAGATTTTTAATCTAACTGATAGTGAAAATAGGATATACAGGTGTGCGTACTGTGAAACTAAGTCTGATAAAGAAGAGTTATAGTATATAATACACATTAATAATATATGAAAGGATAAAACCTTTTGATTATACAAGAAAAAAATATAGAAGGACTTTTTTTGGCTCCTATGGCGGGAATAACCGATGCTCCATTTCGAACGATATGTATTGAACACGGTGCAAAATTAACATATTCCGAAATGATAAGTGCAAAAGGCCTTTTATACAACGATAAAAAAACAAAAAAATTACTAAGCAAAACAAATCCGACAGAGCCATTCACGATTCAGATATTTGGATCGGAAATTGAACCTATGAAGTATGCAGCTCAATATGTATCTTCTTTAAATCCAGTACTAATAGATATTAATATGGGTTGTCCAGTTTCAAAAGTAGTAAGAAATGGCGAGGGTAGCGCATTAATGAAGGATTTAGGTAAAGCTTACAAAATCACTAAAGCAGTTGTAAATGCTTCAAAAGTACCGGTAAGCGTAAAATTCCGTTCAGGTTTTGATAATCAGAATTTAAACTATATTGAATTTGGAAAAGCGATGGAAGCTGCTGGGGCAGTATGTATTACTTTACATCCTAGGACACGAGATATGTTTTATTCAGGTAAAGCTGATTGGAGTCATATTGTTAAGTTAAGAGAGAATATAAATATACCGGTTATTGCAAATGGTGATGTTTTCTGCGAACAGGATATAAAGGATATTAGAAAACAGACTGGTTGCTATGATGTAATGATTGCAAGAGGAAGTTTAGGTAATCCATGGATCTTTTTAAATACCATACCCTCATTAGAACAGAGGATTGAAGTATTTATGAGGCATGTTGAGCTTCAGATAGAATATAATGGAGAAAAGAAGGGAATTATTGAAATGCGCAAGCATGGCGCATGGTATTTTAAAGGTTTGAAAAATAGTGCTAAATTCAGAGAAATTATATTTAAAGCTGAATCACTAGAAGATATAAACAATTGTATAAAGTTGATTTTACAAACAGATAAAAGTTAAATTTCAAGAAAAACGAAGATATATTAAGGAAAAACGAGATATAAAGAGTTATATCAGTTTATTTTTAATTAATGGTCAGATAAGGTCAAAATATGCATTTGATGATATTTTTAAGTATGATAGAATATAGGTAGGTCAAGGAAAGTCAAAGTTAAATGGAGGTGACAAAAATGTTTGACTTAATAACAAGAAATAGAAGAAACGATTACAGTGTATTGGATATGATGAATGAGTTCTTCAGCACAGATGTTATGTCAAGCACCCAGGGTTTTAGAATTGACGTTTCAGAGAATGATAAGGAATATGTTCTTGAAGCAGAACTCCCAGGATTTGATAAGAAAGATATATCTGTTGAATTGAAGAATAACTATCTTACAATCTCGGCTAGTAGGGATTGCGAGAAAGAAGAAAAAGAAAAGAACTTCATCAGAAGAGAAAGATGCTATGGTGAATTTTCCAGAAGCTTCTATGCTAAGGGAGTTAAGCAGGAAGACATCAAGGCAAAATATGAAAATGGAATACTTACAGTAAGCCTTCCTAAGAAGGATAAAGAAGAAATTCCAAGCAAGACAATAGAAATCAAATAACAATACATTAAAGACAGCAATGAAAAGATCCGGTGTTTACCGGATTTTTTCTTATTAAAAAAAGTGTAAAATTGTCAGTTATTTATTGGTGTATAGAATTTTACAAATAAATAAAAAAATATGTTGACAGGTCAAAACCGCTGTGCTAAGATTTAGAAGCTGTCGAAAAACGGGCGAGAAATGTGTTGACATGAG